>DASXPB010000018.1:0-8841 GCA_036493875.1 Thermoanaerobaculia bacterium | reverse complement strand
CGCCCACGCCCGCACGGACTCGGCCTCGAGGTCCACGATCTTGGCGTCCTCGATGCCGTGGTGCGCCTGCTTGGTCCGGCCGACCATCATCGCCGAGACCTCGGCGTTGTCGCGCTTGCGGACGAGCTTGACGGTGACGCTGGACAGCTTGTGGTCCGGGTCGATCCGGTCCATGTAGGTCTGGAGAGGGATCGTGATCCCGTTCGAGTCGTACCAGAGGTCCTCGCTGAAGATCTGGCTCGGCGCCTGCACGCCGACGACGCGGAACCGAACGCCCTCGACCGTGATGTCGCGTCCGATCGGGTCGGCGCCGCCGAAGAGCTTGGAGCCGAGCGTCCCGCCCACGACCGCGACCGTCGAGCGCCGCCGCTCGTCGTCGTCGGTCAGCCCGCGCCCCATCGCGATCGTCCGGTTCATCCAGCGGGCGTAGTCAGGCCAGACGCCGTTGACCCAGCAGCGCTCGGTGCCGCCGGCGATCTTGACCGCCGACTCCTTGGTCGCGCGCGGAAGGTATGCCAGCACCTTTTCGTTGGGCGCCGTGAGGCGGGGCAGATCCTCGAAGCGCAGCCCCGGGCTCATCGCGAAGCGCTTCTGCTCCTCGGTCGTCTCGGGCGAATCGGGCGCGACCATGATCGTGCCGTCCCAGGACATGCCCGAGAAGCCCGTCGCGATCTTGTCCATGACGCCGTCGAGCACGGAGCTCATGACGACGAGCGCGAAGACGCCGAGCATGAGGAGCGTCAGCGTCAGCGTCGAGCGTAGCTTGTGCGCCCACAGCTCGACGAGTCCGCCCTTGACGATCTCCCAGCCGAGCGAGAGCTTCGCCCCGAGCGACAGCCGGCGGGGCTCGCGGATCCGCGTGCGCGGGGCCGCCGCCGCGATCGGGAGCGCGGTCTCACTCATAGCGCAGCGGCGCGCTTACTCATAGCGCAGCGCCTCCATCGGCGAGAGGCGCGAGGCCTTCAACGCCGGGAAGAGCGCGAACAGGAAGCCGAAGATCGCGGCGAGCAGGTAGGCGAAGACGAAGCTCTTCGGGTCGATGTGCAGCGGGACGCCGATCGAGGCGGTGATGATCTTGGAGAACCCGACGCCGATGACCAGGCCGGCGAGCGAGCCGACGCCGGTCAGGAGCATCGCCTCCGTCATGAACTCCTTGAAGATCTCGCCGCCGGGCGCGCCGATCGCCATCTTGACGCCGACCTCTCGGATGCGCTCCTTCAACGTCGCCATCTGGATGTTGACGTTGACGATGCCGCCGCCGATCATCGACAGGAACCCCGAGAGCAGGAAGATGATGTCGTAGACGTCGCCCTGGCTGTGCTGCTTTCGGATGCGCGCGCCCACGTCGTCGAGCCGGAAGTCGTCCTGCTGGCGATGGTTCGCCTTGAGCACGCCGGCGAGCGCCTTCGAGAAGGTCGCCATCGCGTCGAGGCTCGGGATCTTGAAGGTGACGCGGTCCACGCGGTGGTAGTTGTCGCCCTCGAAGCGGCGCGTCACGAGCGTGTTCGGAATCGCGATGATGCGGTTGCGCCAGCGAAACATGTTGTGCTGCCCGTCGCGGAACCGGAAGACGCGCTCCTTCAGGGTGCCGATCACGATGACGGGCGTGTCGCCGATGCGGAGCGTGCGGCCCACGGCGTGCCCGTCGGGAAAGAAGACCTCGACCGCCTCGGTCCCGAGGATCGCGACCGGGGCGGCGGTGTCGATGTCGTGCTGGCTGAAGCCGCGACCCTCCGCGACGTCGTAGCCGTCGAGGGCCAGGAAGTCGCCGCCGGCGCCCCGGATGTCGCGCTCCCGGTCGGCGTAGGGCGAGCGCACGCGCGCCCGCGCGTCCTTGCGGACGGAGACGCCGTGGACCTCGGAGGAATTGATCTCCTCGCCCTCCACGGCGTCCGCCGTGCGCAGGCCGAGGTTCGCCGTCTGGAGCGCCGTCGGAGCGCCCTCGCGGACGACCGCCGACTGCCGCACGTTCAGCTTGTCGAGGCCGCCCATCTTCACGTAGAGCTCCATCGAACGCTTGCGCATGCTGTCGGAGATCGAGAACCCGCCGAGCACGGCGGCGACGCCGAGAATCACACCGAGCGACTGCAGCGTCGAGCGGGTGAGGTTCTCCCGCATCTCGACCCAGGAGTTCTTGACCCGCTCGCGGAAGGCGCCGTTGAACATGAGAGGTCCCCTCACCCCGTCTCTCTCCCGCCGGGAGAGGGAGACGAGGGCTAGGCCGCCTCCTCGATCTTGATCAGCCCGTCCATGATCTCGACCTGGCGCTGCGCCATCGCGGCGATCGAGAGATCGTGCGTGACGATGATGATGGTGTTGCCGCGGCGGTTGAGGTCCACGAAGAGCTCCAGCACCTCGTGGCCGGTCTTCTGGTCGAGCGCGCCCGTCGGCTCGTCCGCGAGGAGCAGCGCGGGCCGGTTCGCGAGCGAGCGCGCGATCGCGACGCGCTGTCGCTGGCCGCCCGAGAGGGCCGCCGGAAGGACCTTGGCCTTCTCCGGGATGCCAACCATCTCGAGGAGCTCGAGCGCCCGGGCCCGCCGCTCCTTGCGCGGAACGCCCGCATAGAGCAGGGGCAGCTCGACGTTGCGGGCGACGGAGGCCTTGGGCAGCAGGTTGTACTGCTGGAAGACGAACCCGATCTTGTCGTTGCGGATCCCGGCGAGCTCGCGGCCCGACAGTCCCTCGACGCGCTCGCCGTCGAGCGCGTAGGTCCCGGCGGTGGGCTTGTCGAGACAGCCCAGGATGGCCATCAGCGTCGACTTGCCCGAGCCGGAGGGGCCGATCAGCGCCACGAACTCGCCGCGCTCGACCGTGAGATCGATCCCGCGCAGCGCGTGTACCGCCGCGCCGTTGGAGCCGAAGACCTTGGTCAGGCTCTGGGTTTCGATGATGGGTGTCATGAGCCCTCCGCCGCCTCGTCGTAGGGGCGGCCCTTGCGGCCGCCCGGGCGGGGGCAAGCCCCGCCCCTACGAAGGCAAGACGATTTAATTGTCTTCCTCGTCCTTCTCCACGCGCTTCTTCGTCGGATCCTCGAGCGACACCTGCTCGCCCGACTTCAGCCCCGCGACGATCTCGACGCGCTCGAGCGTGGCGATCCCGGCGCTGACGGGGACGACGTCGAAGTAGTCCTTCCAGTGATCCGACAGCCAGACGAACTTGCTGCGGCCCGACAGCCCATCCTTCGCCGCCTTGAGCTGCTGCGGCTTGAGGTCCGTCTTCAGGCGGTACGCGACGGTCTTGCCCTCGCGCTTCTGCAGCGCCTCGAGCGGGATCGAGACCGCCTTCGCGCGCTTCTCGCCCAGGATCTCGACGTTGGCGCTCATGCCCGTGCGGAACGAGTCCTCGAGGTCGTCGAGCGTCACCTCGATCTTGAAGACCTTGATCTTCTCGACGAGCTCGGCCGACGGCGCGACGAAGGTGACCTTGCCGGTGAAGACCTTCTGCGGGTAGGCGTCGAGCGAGACGCGGACCGGCTGGCCGACGTGGACCTTGGCGATGTCGACCTCGTTGAGGTTGACGCGGATGATGAGCGACTTCAGATCCGCCACCGTGAACAGCACCGTCCCGGCGTTGAACGAGGAGACGCCCGAGGTCACCGTCTCGCCGAGCTCGACGCCCTTCTTGATGACGACGCCGCGCATCGGCGCGGTCACGCGCGCGTTCTGGGAGGACGCGTTGCCCGAGATGGGGATGCCGCGGTCCTCGACGATCTGGTAGCGCATCTTGGAGGAGCGGAGGATCTCCGCGGCCTGGTCGCGCTTGATCTCCGTGGACCGAAATGGATCTTTGCCGACGAGCCCTTGCTCGAAAAGGCTCTTCTGCAGCGTGTACTCGCGCTCGGCATCCTGGAGCTTCAGCTCCGCGTCCTTGACGCTCGCCTGCACGTCGGAGAGCGACTGCGCCTGGTTGACGTCCGGCTCGATCTCGGCGAGCACGTCGCCCTTCTCGACGACCGCGCCCTCGCGGACCTTCAGCGTGAGGACCCGCCCCGAGACGACCGACTTCACGTCGACCTTCGTCACCGGGTCGACGACCCCGACCTCGCGGACCGAGACCTGAAGATCCTCGGCCTGGACCTTGCCCAGCCGGAAGGGGGAGTTATCCGCCTTGGGATCGGCCTTGTCGCGGCTCTTGGCGGCCACGAGGCCGACCCCGGCGAGGACCAGGACCACGGCCAGGAGAACGATCCACTTCTTCTTTCTCACGAGAAACCCCCCAAAGTTGCCGAGAATCCGAGCCACGACCACTTAATACGCACCCCCCCTGAAGAATGTTCGATGGATACGGGTACGAGAGGGCGGTGATGCCCCCGCGGGGGCCTTAACAGTCGGCGGGGCGAGATCCTTCCAGAATCATCGGAAAACGCTGACGGACCCGTGTAGGGCCGCTGGCCCGCGAGGGCGTCGGCGCCCCGGGTCGCCGGCCTCGGTCGCTATAATTCGCTGGTGAAGGCGTACCGCCCGGCGACCCCGATCCTCCTTGCCGCGCTCTTCGCCCCCTCCCTCGGCGGGACCGAAGCCGCGTCTTCCTTTGAAGTTGCGGCGCTCGCAGCTTCGGCCGTCGCGGCCGCTCCCGACTGGCCCGCCTGGTTCGCCAAGAATACGGTCGTGACGGACAAGAAGAGCTACGTCCACTTCTTCTGGAACGCGAACGACGTGAGGGACCGCTTCCAGGGAAGCGCCAGGGACAAGGACGCGCTGCTCGCGGAGGCCGCGCGCCAGCTGATCGCGCTCCAGTACCCGAAGAACGCGACGGCCGATGCGATGCGCGTGGACGTCGTCTTCGTGGCAGAGCGGGACGAGTACGGCATGCCCAAGTGGGACACCATGAAGCGCGTCGCGCACCTCGAGTTCTCCAGGAAGACGCTCTCCGACACGCCGCCTAACGCCAACGAGCCACGGCGCGGCTTCGATAAGTTCGAGGTGTTTCCCTGAGGCTCGGCCCGCGGGCGCTCTTGCTCGCCCTCGCCCTCTCCTCCGCGGCGAGCCTGGGCGCGAGGGCCGCGTCGATCCGGGGCGCCGAGGCCCGGGCGATCGCGCCCATGTCGCTCTACCACGACCTCGTGGCGGGCGACGGCATCGCGGGCTTCCAGGACGGCGAGTTCTACCGCGCGCGCTTCCGGGATCCGGCTGGGATCGCGGTGCTCTCGGGCGGCTCGATCCTGGTCGTCTCCGACCAGAACAACAACCGGATCCGCGCCATCCACCTGGACGACGGCAATCGCGTCGAGACGCTCGCCGGCACGGGCGCCGGGGGCGGCGCGGACGGGCCGCTGCGGCAGGCGACCTTCCATCAGCCCGGCGCGATCGTGGCGATCTCGGACCACTCCGTGCTCGTCAGCGACGAGGGCGGCGCGCGATTTCGGATCGTGGACGTCCAGGCGGGCCAGGTCGAGACCGTCGCCGGGACCGGCGAACGCGGCATCGTGGACGGGGAGGCGCTCCGCTCCCATCTCGGCGGCGTCATGAGCCTCGCCTACTCCCGGACGGAGGACGCGGTCTACTTCTCTCAGCCCGAGCTCGACGCGGTGCGCCGCTTCGACCTGAAGACGCGCCGGATCGCGACGGTCTTCGTCAACGACGCGCGCATGCCCGGCCCCGGCGCGCTCGCCTTCTTCGACGGCAAGCTCTGCGTCGCCGATCGGAACGGCCGGGTCCTGCGCGTCGAGCCGACGGCGCCGGACTTCACCGGTGAGCGCAACGTCGTCGAGGTCGGGCACGGCAAGAACATCCGCGCGATGGCCGAGTCGGGCGGGCAGCTCTACGCCGTCCAGGGCGGGCCCGACCAGACGTGGCTCGTCGTGACCGAAGGGCGCCTCTGGACGCCTCCGTCGGTGCTCGCCGAGAGCACGAAGATCCCGTACCTGAGCTTCGGGGGCACCGAGCAGGTCGGGCTCGTGGCGGATCCCCGCGCTCCCCGCACGTTCTACGTGGTCTCGTCGATGCAGAACGAGGTTCTCTGCGTCCGGGACTATCGCTTCGCGGAGCTCTGGGCCAAGGGGACGCCCGCGCTGAGCGGTCTCATGGACTTCGACTTTCCGGCTCCGAAGCCGCCGCGGACGTTCCGCATCCTGCTCCTCGGCGATTCGCACGTCGACTACTTCTACGAGCCCGCCTACCGCACCCCCGAGTTCGAGCCGACGCGGATCGAGGGGATGCCCAAGCGGCTCGAGCTCATGCTGAATACCCTCGGCGCGATCGACGGCTCGCGCACCCGGTTCGAGGTGCTGACGCTGACGCGCGTGAGCTGGGCGCCGCTCCTCGTCTGGTCGGCGTACGAGGCGCCGGACGTCGCGCAGAAGTTCGGCGTGGACCTCGTCCTGCTGATGGTGCCGCCGGGCGGAAGCGGGACGCTCGAGGCCTACCTGGAGCGTCCGACCACGGCCCGCGGGATCCCGGCCGCGGAGCCGGACATGGAGTTTCTCCTGAAGCCGCTCGCGCAGCGGCTTCGAAACAATCCGGCGGCCTCGCTGATCGCGAGGGCGAAGACACGCGGATGGGTCCGCGAGATCCCCAACCCGAACGCCAATCAGCCTGCGATCGAGATCGACCGGATCCCCGTTCTCGAGACCGACGAGAGCGTGCGCAGGGACCTGCTCGACCTGTATACGCGGCCGGTCGCCGAGCTTCGCCGGGGGCTCGAGGCGAAGTTCCCGAAGGCGTCGGGCCAGCGGCCGCGGCCGCGATTCGTCCTCTGCCACTACCTGCTCGGGGCCCGCGCACCCGTCGGCGGAGAGTCTCCGTTCTGGAAGCAGGTCGCGGAAGGCGCGGGCGCGGACTACCTGGATCTGACCGACCTCTTCACGGCTTTGCGCGAGAGCTGGTACCCGCTCTCCGAGGCGAACGGGAACGACCACTTCACGCCGGGAGGCCACGCGTTCTTCGCGTTCCTTCTCTCACACGAGCTGCTGAAGAACGGCTTCGTGCCGATGACGCCGGCGGCCGTCAACCCAAAGCCGGCGACGGCGAAGCCTTAGACGAACGCGTTCGCCGTCATCCCGAGCGCAGCGAGGGATCCCGTGACTGAACGCCCGTACGGCTGGAAAGCGCGGGATCCCTCGTCGCTCGCTGCTCGCTCCGCTCCTCGGGATGACGGGCGAGTGCGCTAGACCCCGAACTCCGCCGGCAGCGTGACCCCGTCGCGCTCGTTGTCCCACATGATCGAGGCGACCCACCAGCGCGCGCCATCGTGGAAGAGCTGGATGCTGTTTATCCCGCGCTTCAGGATCTTCCCGTTCGGCGCGTCCCGGCCCTCATAGGCGGACAGCACGTGCGCCATCGCGCCGAAGTGGAATTCCTTGCGCGCGATCTCGACCTCATAGAAGGAGCTCGCGGCGAAGAACGGCGTCCGCGATTTCACGTAGCCGTCGAAGTCCAGAATCTCGGCGCCTTCGTTCGCACCCATGGCGGCGTTGGGCGGGCGCATCGGGATGAGAAGCGCCCCCGGCGCGTAGAGCGCGCGATCCCGCTCCCATTGCCGCGGCGCCCCGGCGGGACCGGAGATCGATTCGTACAGCGCCTTGATGATCGTATCGATCGAGACGGCGTCGGGGTTCGGATCTCTCATGCGCGCACCTCGAGGGCGCATTATCCGCGAAGGGGCAACCCGGCAGTCCGGCAACCTCCAAACCGGCGGCCCGTATGATGAAGCCGTGACGGCCCAGGCGCGCGCGAACCCGTTCGTCCACTCGCCCGCCGAGCTCCTGCGGGAGCTGACGATCTCGATCCTGATCGGTCTGGGCGTCGTCTTTCTCGTCCAGCTCGGTGAGTCGTCCCGGCCGACGCCGGGCTCGATCGCCTACGGCGCCATGATTGGTTCCTTCGCCTACATCGTGTGCCTACTTCTGGGCGCGAGTTGCGGCGGATGGATCAGCCGCATCCGCGTCGTGCCCGAACGGCTGGCGCGCTCCGTTCTCTACTTCGTGGGCGGCGGTCTCGGGTGGCTGCTCGCGACCGTGATCGCCAACGCGTCGGGATTGGTCCGCGTCCCGCTGAACGCCGCGACGCTCCGTCTGACGATGCCGATCGCCGGGGCGATCACGCTGATCGCCGGACTCTCGCTCTACGCGTATTCCGTCCTGCGCGACCGTCTGGAGCAGAGCGTCACGAGGCTGAAGGATGCGGAGTTCGCCGAGAAGGAGCTGGAGCTCGCTCGCTCGATCCAGCAGCGCATCCTGCCCCCGGCCGAGCTGGCGGGCGACGGCTATCGAATCTCGGCGCGCAACCTCGCCGCTCGGTTCGTGGCGGGCGACTTCTACGACGTCTTTCAGCTTCCCGATGGCGCGGTAGGGATCGTCGTGGCCGACGTCGCGGGGAAGGGAGTGGGCGCGAGCCTGGTCATGGCGACGGTCAAGACGGCATTGCCGTTTCTGGCCGCGGAACGATCCGTCGCGGAGACGCTCCGAGAGGCGAATCGGCGGCTCAAGCTGCGCCTGGAGGCGAGGGAGTTCGTCGCGCTCGCCTTCGCGCGCTACGAGCCGAAGACCGGCGCCTTCGACATCGCGAACGCGGGACTTCCGGACGCGTACCTCGTCGGCCGGGACGGATCGGTGAGGGCCGTGTCGGGACCCGGGCCCCGCTATCCTCTCGGCGTGCGCGGCGAGGTTCCCTACGAGAGCGTGCGCGCCGTCCTGGCTCCGGGCGAGCGGCTCGTGCTGCTGACGGACGGCTTGCCGGAGGCTCCGATGCCCTCGGGCGAGCCGCTGGGATACGAGCGACTCGAACAGTTGCTGTCACGCGCGGCGTCGCCGGATGCGCTCCTCGATGCGGTGCGCTCGGCCACGAGCGCGACGCTCGCGGACGACTGGACCGTGCTCGTCATCGAGAGGGCGGCATGAACCGC
>DASXPB010000017.1:0-40969 GCA_036493875.1 Thermoanaerobaculia bacterium | reverse complement strand
GGGCTTCAGCGCTCCCGAGGCGACGAGCCGGCGGATTCCCTCCTCGATCTGGCTCCAGATCGGCGTCGCGTCGGAAGGGTCGATGCGCAGGAGCACAGTACTAGTGTACTAATACACTAATACGCAGGTCAAGCCCTTCTCAGCCCCAGCCCCGGGCCCTCACTTCGGGATCTCGGCCCCCCCGAAGTCGTAGCGCCGCAGGAACGGCGCGGCGGCCGCGATTCCCGCGGTGATGAGGATCGTCGCGACGCCGCCCGAGACGACCGAGACGGTGACGCCGACGACGGTCGAGGCGAAGATCGTAGCGACGAGGCCCGCCTCGAGCTCGCCGAGCTGGGGGCCGCCCATGAAGAAGATCATGTTGATCGAGGTCATCCGGCCGCGGAGACGGTCGGGGGTGATGAACTGGCGGATGGTCTGGCGGATCACGGTCGAGATCGCGTCGGCAAGGCCGGTCCCCGCGAGGGCGATCAGCGTCAGCCAGAAGGTCCGCGACAACCCGAAGACGACCGTGGACGCGCCGTAGGCCACGACGGCCCACAGGAAGATCCGCCCCTGCCGCGCCGGCAGCGGACGCACCGACAGGTAGAGCGCTCCCGCCAGCGCGCCCACGGCCGGCGCCGCGGCGAGGATCCCGTAGCCCTTGGCGCCGACCTTCAGGACCTGGTCCGCGAAGATGGGAAGCAGCGACGTCGCTCCCGAGAAGAACGTCGCGAGGAAATCGAGCCCCATCGTCCACACCATGAGCGGCGTGGTGAAGACGAAGCGGAGGCCCTCGGCGAGCGCCGCGCTCATCTGGACCTTCCCCTCGGTGGGCTCGGGCGCGCCGGAGGTGTGCATCGTGACGAGTGCCCAGATGACCGCGAGAAACGAGATCGCGTTGAAGAGATAGATCAGGGACAGGCCCGCCGTCTGGGACGAGCCGGGGTGGTGAGCGATCACGAGGCCTCCGAGCGCCGGACCGCCGATGAGCGCGGCCTGGAACACGGAGAGGTTGAGAGAAAGCGCGCCGGGCAGGTCCTCGCGAGGGACGAGCCGGGGAATCAGGGCCTGGCGGGACGGGCCGTCGAACGCGACCGCCGAGGCGGAGCACGCGTTGAGGGCGTAGAGCATCCAGAGCTGCTCTCGCTCGAGCGCGGTCACGGCCCAGAGCGCCAGCGCGACGGCCGTCATCGCCGTCTGCGTCAGGACCATGACGCGGCGTCGGTCGAGCCGGTCGGCGACCACGCCGCCCCAGAGCGAAAAGATCACGATCGGCACGACGCGCGTCAGCCCGACGAAGCCGAGCGCGAGCGGCGACTTCGTCAGCACGTACACGTGCCAGTTGATCGCGACGACCTGCATCTGCGAACCCGTCAGCGACAGGAGCTGTGCGGCGATCAGCCGCCGGTAGTCGCGGTGGACGAGCGCCTGGTAGGGCTTGCGGACGGGAGTCGGCACGGAGAGGGGATTTTAGCGGGCGTCGGTTCGGCGCTTCTCGTCAGCCGTCAGTGTGCGGCCGCGGCGTTCGCTCCCGCCAGCTCTCCTGACCTCGCCGCGGAGAAGGCGTCGGGGTCTCGGTCTCCGTCGGCGCGCCGAGCGGCGTGCGCGCGAACTCGACTCCCTCGAACGGGAAGCGCAGGATCGCGAACGTCCGCACGGGGCGGCCGTCCTTGCGGGCGGGCTGGAATCGCCACTGCTGCGCCGCCTCGATCGCGGCCCTCGTGAGGTCCTCCCGCGCCGCCTTGTCCACGCTGACGCGCACCGGCATTCCGTCCTCGGAGACGAGCACCCTCAGGATCACGAGCCCGCGCACCCGATCCTTGAGGGCGCGCTCGGGGTAGACCGGGTTGATCTCTGTGACCGGGGTGGGCGGCGTGTCCACCTGCTCCGGTTGGACGAAGCGCACCGGCCAGGGCGTCCCAGTCGGCGCGGCCGACGGGCGAAGTGGCGTCGGCGTGACGGACGGGCGAACCGGCGTCGCCGTCGCCGGCCGAGGCGTCGAGGTGTGCGTCGACGTCGGAGTCGCCGAGGGACGCGTCGGCGTCGGGGTGCGCGAGGGAGTGTGCGTAAGGCTCGGCGTCGGCGGCAGAGGACTCGGCGTCGATGTCGAGGTCGCGGTCGGCGTCGACGTCCGGGTCGGCGGCACGCTGGTCGGCGTCGGCGTGAAGGTGCGCGTCCGCGTCGTCGTGGGCGGAAGCGGAGTCGATGTCGGCGTCGCCGTCGGCGGCCGCGGAGTCGCCGTGTGGGTGAGGGTGTGCGTCGCTGTGGGTGGCAGAGCCGTGGACGTGCGCGTGGGCGGGAGGCGCGTCACCGTGGTCGTGATTGTGCTTGTGATCGTCGGCGCCGAAGTCGCGGTTCGGGTCGACGTGGGTGTCACGGTCGACGTGCGCGTGTGCGTCGAGGTCCAGGTGAAAGTCGGCGGCGGGGGAGTCGTGGTCCTCGTCGGCGGTGCCGCCGTCGGAGTGGACGTGGCCGTGGTCGTCGCGACCCTGGTCGGCGAGCTCGTGGGAAGAGGCGTCGGGGTTTCCGTGTGCGTCGCCGCACGGGTCGGGCTCGGCGGAACCGGAGTCGGCGACGAAATGGGCGCCGGGATCGCCGTCGGGCTCGGGGCGGCGGCGACGTGCGTCGGGGTCTCGGGCGCCGGCGCCTCGGACGCAGCGGCCGATTTCGGGACCGGCGTCGGGTTGGGGGCAGCCGGAGCCGTCGGAGCCCTCGTCGGCCGCGCGGCGATGAACCCGAGCTCCGCGGCGAGGGCGGGGACCTCCAGCAGCTGCGGGCGGGTGTAGCGCTTTTGCAGAAGGGTCGAGAAGTCCTGCCGCACGTCCGGCTCGAGCGATGCCGCGTCGAACGCCCCGAAGCGGCTCTCGACCTCGTAGAAGCGGTCGAGGGTCCGGTCGCGGACCTCCGGGGTCTTCGCTGCGTCCTCGGCGAGCGCGAGGCGGGCCAGGATCTCGAGGTGAAGCTGGGGATTCTCGAGGCTCAGGAACCTGGCGAGCCGCAGATACTTCGCCGCCTCCCGATACTGCTTGTCGTGAAAAGCATCGCGCCCGAGGTCCCGGTACCCGATGACCTGGCTGGTCGCCATGGGCTGGCTGTTCGCCGTGGGCTGGCTGTTCGGTGCGGGAGCGCCGGCCTGCGCCTGCGCCCGGGAAGGCGTCCAGAGGATGGCCAAAATCCCCGCGGCCACGACGCTCCTGCGCCACGCGTTCATCCTCCAGGCGGATCGCCACTTACGAACGTCGCGAGGCATTCTGTGGCTCAGGGGATGGAGCCGAGCAATTCGCGGACCAACCCCGGCACCCGGAGCCTATCCCGCCCCGGGTGGACGAGTGAGGCCCCGGTTCGCGGCGAATTTACGCCGTCTTGGCGGCCGTCTTGCGCATGGCGCGCTCGCGCCAGAACCGCTGCGCGTCGAGCTCGTCCCAGGGAGTCACGTCGTCGCAGGCCTTGAGGGCCTCGGCCAGGGCCTTCGCGCTCTCGGGGCGCCGGTCCGGGTCCTTCTCCAGGCACGAGAGGATCACGGCCTCGAGCTTCGGGGGGAGCGGACGGCCCAGGCGCTTCGACAGCGGCTCCGGCTCGGTCTGCAGGTGGTGGTGGATGTGCTCGAGCGCGCTCTTTCCCGAGAAGACGGGCGTGCCCGTCAGCAGGAAGTAGCCGACCGCTCCGAGAGCATAGAGGTCGCTGCGCGCGTCGATCGAGTCGGCCTTTCGGATCGTCTCGGGCGCCAGGTACTGCGGCGTCCCGTGGATCACGTCCTCCGCGGTCAGGCGCGGGTCGGTGGAGCTCGAGATCTCGCGCACGAGCCCGAAGTCCAGGACCTTCGCGATGTCGGGGATCCCTCCGCGCTCGCAGAGGAAGATGTTCGCGGGCTTGATGTCGCGGTGGATCAGGCCGATGCCGTGGGCCTCGGCGAGTGCCGCGCAGACCTGGCGCAGGATCCGCACCGCGCGGCCCGGAGCGAGAGGACCGGATTGCGTCACGAGGTCCTCGAGGTCGATGCCGTCGAGGTATTCCATCACGTAGTAGAAGAGCCCGTCCGGCGTCCGTCCGAAGTCGTAGACCGAGACGGTGTGGGGATTCGTCAGTCGCGCCGTCTGGCGGACCTCACGCTCGAAGCGCTTCAGGCTCTCCTCGCCGGCCTTGCCGGGGGGCAGCAGCTTGATCGCCGTGGGACGCTGGAGCATCTCGTGCTCGGCGCGGTAGACCACGCCCATCCCGCCCTCGCCGAGCTTCTCGCCGAGCGTGTACTGTCCGAGCCGGCGGGCGCGCGCGACGCTGCGGCGCAGGCGAAACGTCACGAGCGAGACGAGCGTCGCGAGGAGAGCCGCGAGCGAACCCCACAGGACCGCGTACGCGATGGACTGGCCGCGCGAGACCACGGGAGAGGTGCCGGGCGCGTAGATCACGGCCGCGAGGATGGGGGCCGGAGCCGCCGAAAGCGTCGAGATCCAGGCCGTGCGGCCGGGGTGGCTCGGCACGATCGCGGCGCGGTAGAGCAGGATCGTCATCAGGATCAGGAGGAAGAGCATCTCGGGCCGCCAGCCCGCCGGCATGCTCCCCGTCATGCACGCGAACAGCGCGAAGGTCGCGAGCGTCCCGATCGAGTCCGTGGCGTGGAGCGCCGTCACGGAGAGGCCGCGCTGGCGTGCGACCACCCACATGAGCAGCATCACGGAGCAGGCCGCGAGGTGGAAGAGGATGTCCGGGCGCGCGAGCGACGCCGGGGGGCCGACGCGGGGCGGCCAGAGGGTCTCGATCGCGAAGCCCGCGAAGAAGAAGGAGCCCGCGGCGAGAAGCGTCGAGAGGGCATAGAGGGCCACGCGCTCGCGCAGGAAGTCGTGTTCGCCGGAGGAGTCGATCGGGACCTTGGCCGAGTCGGCCTCCGCCCCCCGGCACTGAAGTCTCTTCTGTACGGTCTCGCTGGTTACCATGGCACCCCCTCGCCTCTCGTGAATCGAAACGGCGGTTCCCCTTCGCTGTCAATAACTACGACGAACGGGGATGGGCCGGTTCGACAGACCACTTTCTCCTGGATGGCCGCAACCCGGACAGATCTTTTCACGTATGTGATATGGAACTGACTGGTCAGTATCGGAATCTTTATGCCCCGAGCCAAGACCGCCATCAAGGAAGCCGCGATCCTGGAGGCCGCCTCCCGGGTCTTCGCCCTGCGCCCGTTTCACGAGGTGCTGATCGACGACATCGCGTCGAACGCCGGCATCGGCAAGGGGACGATTTACCGCTACTTCGAGACCAAAGACGACCTCTACTTCGCGACCAGCCTCTACGCGCTCGATCACCTGGCCGCCGCCCTGGAGAAGGCGCGCGCCCCCGAGGACGCCGCGCTCCGGCAGCTCGAGCGCGTCGCGCACGAGATCCTGGAATTCTTCTGGGACCGCCGCCACCTCCTGACGATGCTCTCGAGCTACGAGCGCTCAGACCGCGAGGCGGAGGTCCTGAAGCGCCGCGACTCGATCCTCAGGGTCGTGCAGGAGGCGATCCTGGCGGGCATCGAGCGGCGCGAGCTGCGCGGGATCAATCCGCGCCTGGGCGCCGAGGTCTTCCTCGGCATGACCCGCTCCGCGAATCTCTTCCGGCACCCGGAGGACACGCTGGAGGAGCTGGTCGCGCACATCATGAGCGTGTTCTCCGAGGGCGTGGCGAGGCGATGAGGGGGAGGGCCCATCCGGCGTTCACCCGCTTTTTCTCGCTCGCCGCGGTCGCGGTCGCGGCCGCGAGCGCGATCGTCCTCGTCTTCTTCTCTGCCGCCTGCGCCTCGATTCCTCCGCGCGCGGGCTCGGTCTCGCCGGCGCCGAGCGCTCCGTGGACGCCGAACGACGCGGGGAAGATGCCCGAGCGCGCCGCGGCGCCGCCCCTCGAGATTCCGCCGGAATACCTGAAGCCCGGGACCACGCTGTCGCTCGGACAGCTGATCGACATCGCGCTCAAGAACAATCCGGCCACCCGCGAGGCCTGGCACTCCGCGCTGGCCGCCGCCGCGGAGGTCGGCTCGAAGCGCTCGCTGTACTACCCGTACGTCGAGATCGACGGATCGATCCTGCGCGAGAAGCAGCCGCTCTCCGTCGGAGGGCAGTTCTCCTATATCCAGACCACCTACGGCCCGTCGATCGCCGCCTCCTGGCTCCTCTTCAACTTCGGCGGCCGTGAGGCGGACGTGGCGGAGGCGACCCGGGCGCTCTACGCGGCCGACTGGACCCACAACGCCGCGATCCAGGACGTCGTCCTCCTCGTCGCGCAGGCGTACTACCAGTACTTGAACGCGAAGGCGCAGGTCGTGGCGCGCGAGGCGAGCCTCGAGGAGGCCCGCAACAATCTCGAGGCCGCCGAGGCGCGCCACCGCGCCGGCGTCGCCACGATCGCGGACGAGCTGCAGGCGCGGACCGCCGCCTCCCAGGTGGAGCTCGACCTGCTGGACGCGCAGGGCCAGGTGCAGATCATCCGCGGAGCCCTCGCGACCGCCGTCGGCGTCTCCGCCAACGTTCCGGTCGACGTCGGGGAGCTGCCGCAGGAGCTGCCCCTCGACGCCGTCAAGAAGACCGTCGACGAGCTGATCGCCTCGGCCCTCTCCCGCCGCCCGGATCTCGCGGCGGAGCGCTTCCGCGTCCTCGCGGCCGAGAGCCACATCCACGCGGCGGCGATCGACGGCCTGCCCTCGCTGACCCTCGACGCGAACGGCAACCGCACCTTCTACTGGCGCTCCGGCGCCGATCCCTTCGCGACCAACTGGGCGGGCGCGCTCACGCTGCGGATCCCCGTCTTCCGCGGATTCGACACCGCGTACCAGGTCCGCAAGGCGCGCGAGGAGGCCGAGACCGTCCGCGCGACCGCCGAGCGGACGGAGGACCAGGTCATCCTCGACGTCTGGACCAGCTACTACGCGGTGCAGACGGCGTCGCAGCGCGTGAAGACGACGCGCGACCTCCTCGCGAGCGCGTCGCAGTCCGCCGAAGTGGCACAGGGCCGCTACAAGTCCGGCGTCGGCTCGATCCTCGATCTTCTGACCGCCCAGTCCGCGCTGGCCGAGGCGCGCTCGCAGGAGGCGCAGGCCCGCTCGCTGTGGTTCCTGTCCATCGCGCAGCTCGCCCACGCGACCGGCATGCTGGACCCCACCTCGCCCGAGGTGCGGTCCCTGCCCGCCCTTACGGCTCCTGCAGCGCCGGATGCCCAAGCGGCGCCGCCGGCATCCACAAAGGGAAGATCATGAAGAAGGCATCGTGGCTCTTTCCGCTGATCGCGATCGCCGTAGCGGCGCCGGTCGCTTCGTGCACCCGCCAGGCCGCGCCGCCTCCCCCCGAGACCGTGCCGGTCCGCGTCGGCACCGTCGCGCAGAAGTCCGTCCCGATCCAGATTCGAAACATCGGCACGGTCCAGCCGATCACCTCGGTGTCGGTCAAGGCGCTGGTGTCCGGTGAGATTCTGACGGTGCACCTCCACGAGGGCCAGGACGTGCGCAAGGGCGACCTCCTCTTCTCGATCGACCCTCGCCCCTACCAGGCGGCGCTCGCGCAGGCGGAGGCCGCGCTCGCTCGAGACCGTGCGATGTCGACCAACGCCGAGACCGACATCCAGCGTTACGAGGATCTCGTCAAGAAGGACTACGTCACGCGCCAGCAGTACGACAGCGTCAAGGCGAACGCGGAGGCGACGCAGGCCACCGTTCGATCCGACCAGGCCGCGGTCGAGCGCGCGCGGCTGGACCTCTCCTACTGCTCGATCCGCTCGCCCATCGACGGGCGCACGGGCAGCGTCATGGTCCAGGTCGGCAACGTCGTCAAGCCGAACGACGTCACCCTGGTCACGATCAACCAGATCGCGCCGATCTACGTCTCGGTGGCGGTCCCGGAGCGCGACCTGGCCGAGATCCGCCGGCGGCAGACGGGGAACCGGCTGGCCGTCACCGCCGAGGACTCCGCGACGGGGAAGAGCCTGGCCACGGGCGATCTCACGTTCATCGACAACGCCGTGGACCGCGCCACCGGCACGATCCTGTTGAAGGCGACCTTCGCGAACGCGAACCACATGCTCTGGCCGGGCGAGTACGTCAACGCCGTCCTGACGCTCGCGACCGAGGCGAACGCGGTCGTGGCGCCCAGCGGCGCGGTCCAGAACGGGCAGCAGGGGTCCTTCGTCTACGTGGTCAAGGCCGACAATACCGTCGAGTCCCGCCCGGTCACACCGGGACGGCTGATCGCCGAGGGGACCGTGATCCAGAGCGGCCTCGCTCCGGGAGAGAAGGTCGTCACCGACGGGCAGCTCCGGCTGCAACCCGGCAGCAAGGTCGAGATCCTGGGAGCCGAGCCGGCGGCGGAGGCGAAGAAGTCATGAACATCTCCGAACTCTTCATCCGGCGGCCCGTCACGACGACTCTCGTGATGGCGGGCATCCTGATCTTCGGCGTCATGGCGTACCGGCTCCTGCCGGTGTCGGATCTGCCCAATGTGGACTTCCCGACGATCCAGGTGGCGGCGCAGCTGCCCGGCGCGTCGCCCGAGACGATGTCCTCGTCCGTGGCGACGCCGCTCGAGCGACAGTTCTCCACGATCGCGGGCCTCGACAACATGTCGTCCACGTCCTCGCAGGGCTCGACGCAGATCACGCTCCAGTTCAACCTCTCGCGCAACCTGGACGGCGCGGCCCTCGACGTCCAGTCGGCGATCTCGGCCGCGGGCCGCCAGCTGCCGCCCAACATGCCCGCGCCGCCGTCCTACGGGAAGGTGAATCCCGCCGACCAGCCAGTCCTCTACCTGACGCTGACGTCGAAGGTGCTGCCGCTGCCGCAGCTCGACGAGTACGGCGAGGTCATGATGGCGCAGCGCATTTCGACGGTCTCGGGCGTCGCCCAGGTGCAGGTCTACGGGCCGCAGAAGTTCGCCGTGCGCGTGCAGCTCGACCCGCGCGAGCTGGCCTCGCGCGGGATCGGCGTCGACGAGGTCGCGACGGCCGTCCAGAACGCCAACGTGAACCTGCCGACCGGGATCCTGTACGGGCCGCTGACCGCGTTCACGGTGCAGGCGAACGGGCAGATCCTCGACGCGTCGGGCTACCGGCCCGTGATCGTCGCCTACCGGAACGGCTCGGCCGTGCGCGTCGACGACGTGGGCGACGTGATCAACGGCGTCGAGAACGACAAGGCCGCGGCCTGGTACAACGACGAGCGCTCGATCTCGCTGGCCATCTTCAAGCAGCCCGGCACGAACACGGTCGCCGTGGCGGAGGCGGTCCGCAAGCTCCTGCCGACCTTCCAGAAGCAACTTCCGGCCGCGGCCTCGCTCCACGTCCTCTACGACCGCTCGACCTCGATCCGGGACTCGGTCAACGACGTCCGCTTCACGCTGCTCCTGACGCTCGGCCTCGTGGTGCTGGTCATCTTCCTGTTCCTGCGCAAGCTCTCGGCGACCGTCATCCCGAGCCTGGCCCTGCCGTTCTCGATCGTGGGCACCTTCGCGGTCATGTACGTGCTGGGCTACAGCGTGGACAACCTCTCTCTGATGGCCCTGACGTTGTCGGTCGGCTTCGTCGTCGACGACGCCATCGTCATGCTCGAGAACATCGTCCGCCACATCGAGCGGGGCGAGGCCCCCTTCGAGGCGGCGCTCCGCGGCTCGAAGGAGATCGGCTTCACGATCCTGTCGATGACGATCTCGCTCGCCGCGGTCTTCATCCCGATCCTCTTCATGGGTGGCGTCATCGGGCGGCTGTTCCGGGAGTTCGCGGTCGTCATCGGCGCCGCGATCCTCGTCTCGGGCTTCGTCTCGCTGTCATTGACGCCGATGCTCTGCAGCCGGTTCCTGAAGCCGCACGACAAAGAGGAGAAGTCACACGGCCGGTTCTACGCGTGGAGCGAGAAGGGATTCGACACGATGCTGGGCTTCTACGCGCGAACGCTGGGGCCCGCGCTCCGGCACCCGCGGCGGATCCTCGTGATGTCGGCCGCCGTCCTCGTCGCGACCGGCTGGCTCTTCGTGAAGATCCCCAAGGGGTTCCTTCCGACCGAGGATCAGGGCCTGATCTTCGGCTCGACGGAGGGCGCGCAGGGCATCGGGTTCCCGGCCATGAAGGAGAAGCAGCAGCAGGTGGCCGCGGTCGTGCGCGCGCACCCGGCCGTGGCGAACCTCCTCTCGAGCTGCGGACCGCGCGGGAACGTCGCGATCGGGAACTCAGGCATCGTCCTCGCGCAGCTCAAGCCGCGCTCGGAGCGAAAGCAGTCGGCCGACGAGATCATCCAGGAGCTGCGGCCCCAGCTCGCGAAGATCCCGGGCATCCGCGTATTCCTCCAGGTGCCGCCGCCCATCCGGCTCGGCGGAAGTCTCTCGAAGAGCCAGTACCAGTACACGCTGCAGGACTCGGACACCGCCGAGCTCTACAAGTACGCGCCGCTCCTGGAGCAGAAGGTGCGCGGCCTCCACGAGGTGCAGGACGTCACGAGCGACATGCAGCTCTCCAACCCGCAGCTCAACGTCTCGATCGACCGGGACCGAGCCGCGGCGCTGGGCATCTCGACTCAGAAGATCGAGGACGCGCTCTACACCGCGTACGGGACGCGCCAGATCTCGACGATCTATGCTCCGACCAACCAGTATCAGGTCATCACCGAGCTCGCGCCGGCGTTCCAGGCCAACCCGAACGCGATCGCGATGCTCTACGTGCGCGCGGCCTCCGGCGATCTCGTGCCGCTCTCCTCGCTCGGCTCGATCACGCAGGGGACCGGCCCGCTGACGGTCGCGCACCAGGGCCAGCTTCCGGCCGTGTCGATCTCGTTCAATCTGCGCCCGGGCGTCTCGCTCGGCGACGCGGTCGCCGCGGTCGACCGATTGTCGCGGCAGACGCTGCCCGCGACGGTCCAGACCAGCTTCCAAGGCACGGCGCAGGCGTTCCAGAGCTCGGTGCAGGGGCTGGGACTTCTCCTGCTCGTCGCGATCGTCGTCATCTACATGGTGCTCGGGATCCTCTACGAGAGCTTCATCCATCCGTTGACGATCCTGACCGCGCTGCCCTTCGCCGGGTTCGGCGCTCTGGTCACGCTGATGCTCTTCAAGACCGAGCTCTCGATCTACGCGTTCGTCGGCATCATCATGTTGGTGGGCCTGGTCAAGAAGAACGGCATCATGATGGTCGACTTCGCGATCGAGGCGCAGCGCGTCGAGGGTGTGAACGCGAGCAAGGCGATCTACGAGGCCTGCATCGTCCGCTTCCGCCCGATCATGATGACGACCATGGCGGCGCTCATGGGCACCCTGCCGATCGCCATGGGGTTCGGCGCCGGCGCCGAGTCCCGCCGCCCGCTGGGGCTCGCCGTCGTCGGCGGCCTCCTTTTCTCGCAGCTCCTGACTCTCTACGTCACACCCGTCTTCTACATCCTGATGGACAACTTCCAGCGCCGCACTCGCCGACGCCGCAAGCCGCGCGCGGTCGAGGTCGAGAAGTCCGCTCCCGCCGCCGCCGCGCGCTAGGCGGCAGCGGGTCACCTCGCGGTCGGAGTCAGTGCGCCCGGGAGCTGACCTGGAACGCGGGCCTGCCGAGCAGGTAGCCCTGCCCGAACGCGACGTCGAGGTCGACCAGCGTCTTGCGCTCGGCCTCGACCTCGACTCCCTCCGCGATGAGCTCTGCGCCGATCCGGTGGCCGATCGAGGCGAGGCTCGTGATGATCTCGCGCTTGATCGGGTCGTTGTGGATGTTGCGCACGAGGGAGTCGGCGACCTTGATGTAGTCGGGCTTCAGGTGGAGGATCGTCTCGAGGCCCGAGTAGCCGGACCCAGCGTCGTCGATCGCGATCTTCATCTTGGCTTTTCTCACCAACTGTAAGACGTCCTGGAACGCCTCGTAGTCCCGGACCATCTCCTTCTCGGAGATCTCCACGACGACATCGCCGTGGCTGCGGTTGATCCCCGCGAGGTTGCGCTCGTCCAGGAAGATCGGGTGGCGCAGCAGCATGGCGGAGGCGTTGACGAAGAGGCGGCGCTCGCCGACGGCCCGCGGGATGTTCGCGAAGATGGTCTCGAGGCAAAGCGTCTCGAGCTCGACGCCCATCTCGTTCTCGTGCGCGATCGCGAAGAGCATCGTCGGCGGCTCGAGGTTCGTCCCCTGGGGACCGCGGATGAGCGCCTCGTAGCCCATGATGGCGCCGTCCGGCAGGTGCCGCACGGGCTGGAAGGCGGGGCGCAGCTGGCGCTTGCCGATGACGCCCTTCAGTCCCGCGAAGAGCTCGGCCTTCTCGCTCGTCTGCCGCTGCGCCACGATCTTGACGGCCTCCTGGAGCGTGCGCACGACGTGGCGCGACGGCCGGACGCGGGCGTTGTCGATGGCCGTGAGACTCGAGCCCAGGATCGTGATGAAGTCCGCCGTCTGCCCTTCGAAGGTCTGGCGCAGCCGCCGGCCGACGCTCGTTCGCAGACGCGCCGTCTCCTCCTCGAGTGTCGTCGGGAGCCGGCCCTTGCCGGAGGGCGGCGGCAACGGCAGATCGTAGAGGATGAAGAATCCGTCGGCCCCCGAGAAGCGGATGGAGTGGACGAACGAGGACAGGCGCGACGCGCGCACATCGTCCTGCAGGACCTCGGACACGGCCGTGAGCACGCGGTCGTAGTGCTCCCACCCGAAGAGCTCCTCGAAGCCGAAGAACTTCCCGACCTGCAGGTAGATCACGCCGAGGTGCTCGATGCGCTCGTCGATGCGCTCGGGCGTCTCGAAGGGATGGATCGGCAGGCCGGTCACGCCGTCGTAGAAGATGCGGTTGTGGCGGAGCTGCTCGAGCGCATCCCCGCCCGGGTCCGTCGTCTCCGTCGCCGCTGTCGTCTCCGGCAGCGTTTCCGTCTCGAGTGAGCGTTTGGGCCTCATCCTTCCTCCGTGTCCTCGAGGGGTTCCTGCAGCAGCGACCGCACCTTGTTGCGCAGCTCCTGCGCGCCGAACGGCTTCGCGAGAAAGTCGGAGCCGCCAAGCTGCATCGCGGTAATGCGGTCCTTGACCTCCGACCGACCGGTCAGGAACAACACCGGCGTCTCGCGCGTCACCGTCTGGCGCCGCATGATGGCGCAGAACTCCCAGCCGGTCATTCCGGGCATGTTGACGTCGAGGATCACGAGGTCGGGCGCCTCGCGGATCGTCTCGACGAGCGCCGTCTTCGGGTCCGTCGGACAGTCGACGGCGAAGCCGTCCGGCGTCAGCAGCTCGCGCACCGCGGTCGAGACCGTGCGGTCGTCGTCGACGACCACGATGCGCTTCGTCGCCGGATCCCTCATCGCGTCACCGCGCCGCCCGCCGCGACGGCAGGAGGATCGTCACCTCCGACCCGTAGCCGGCCTCGCTCGAGAGGCTGATCTTTCCGCCGTTCGCCTCGAGGATCTCCTTGGTCACCGCGAGGCCGAGTCCCTTGCCGCGCAGTCCCGACGCGAGCGCGGCCGCGCCGCGGAACGCGTAGTCGAACGCGCGCGCTCTCTCTTCCGCGCTCATGCCCATGCCGGTGTCCTTCACGACGACGAACGCTTGGGGCCCGGCGGCGCCGGCGCGGATCCGCACCTCGCCGCCTTCCGGAGTGTACTTGATGGCATTGTCGAGGACGTTGCGGAACGCGCGCTGCAGCGCGACGGGATCCGCGGCGACGGGAAGCTGCGGGCGCTCGGCGATGAACTCGATCCGGATCCGCGTGCCGTGCGCGAGACGATACGCGGTCGCGAGCGAGCCCAGGATCTCGACGAGGTCCGCGTTCTGCGGCGCGGGCGCGGGCGGCTCGGGCTCGGGAGCGGGCGCGCCGACGAGACTCTCGGCGAGCTCGATCTCGCGCGCGAGGTTGGCGAGGTACTCGGCGTTGGGCAGCTCGCCGCGGCGCGCCGCCTCCTGGATCAGGTCCGTGTAGACGCGGATGACCGAGAGCGGCGAGCGCAGGTCGTGCAGGATCTCGGCCTGATGATCGCGCACGACGTCGCCGCGTCCGCGCGGAGAGGCTGGCCGCTCCGCATCCGCGGACGCCGGGGCCGGCGCGACGAGGGAGGCCTCGCTCTCGCCGGCCGGAGGCCTCGCCGCCGCGGCCCGGGCGGGAGTGGCCCCGGAGACCTCGAGGGCGACGAGCAGGGCGGGCGCGGCGAGCGCAACGCCGATGAGCGGGAAGAGGTTCGCCGAGCCGGAGATCGGCAGGTGTCCGAGCGTGACGAGCGCGGCGACGCCGAGAAGCGACCCCACCGCGAAGAACCGCGCCGCCGCCTTCCCCTCGCAGTGCCAGGAGAGCGCGGCGCCCGCCGGGAGAAGCAGGGCGTAGGGGGAGAGCGGCCCGCCCGTGAGCGACATCGCGCAGAAGAGCAATGAGAGGTCCACCAGGATCGCGAGCGGCGCCGCGAACGGTCCGAGCGAATCCCGGATCCCCGGCCTCGTCAGAGCGAAGAGCGAGACGAGCGCGCCTCCCATCGAAAGCGCCAGCGGGCGCGGATCGCCCAGGCCGAGGACGATGGCGAAGAGAGTGAAGAGCGTGAAGAGGCCGGAGGCGGCGGCGCGGTGGGCGGCGAAGGTGCCGTCCTTCAAACCCCGGCCCTCCGGAGATCAGACATAGGCGCAGCCCACGCGTACGCCTCCGCCCGGGAGCGGGGCGGTGTTCATCGCGCGCAGGCGGATCGCGTGCCGCTCGGGGTCGTTCTTCTGGAGGATCTCGGCCTTCCAGCACTTGGGCCAGCGCTCCTTCTTCCGGACGCGGAAGGCGATGCCGCTGTAGCTGATGTCCATCACCGGCGCGGTGATGGAGCGGCTCGTTCCGTCCCAGTCCATGCGCAGGCTCATGTCTTCCGGGGAAAAGCGGGGATGGAGACGGTGCGCCGGCCCGGCGAACGTCGACTGCGAGCGGCACTGGTAGAGGCGCAGGTCCGCGATCTTCAGGAGGAAGTCCGGGCTGCGGCCGTCGTGGGGATACGAGGCGACGCCGTAGTGGAGGTCGAGCGTCGGGCCGCCCCGGGTCGCCAGCGGAAGCATGCCGATCCGGCTGCGCACCCGCTCGATGACGGCGATGGCGGAGACCATGTCGGTGTTGGGAAGCACGAGCACGAACTCGTCGCCGCCCCAGCGGCCGCCCGCGTCGATCGCCCGCAGCGACTCGCGGATGACGCGCGCGGTCCGGACGAGGACGCTGTCGCCCACGGGATGGCCCAGCCGGTCGTTGATCGACTTGAATCCGCGGAGATCCATCATCACGGTCGAGACGATGCCCTCGGCGCGCTCGGCGCGCGCGATCTCGCGCCAGATGTGATCGACCAGGAAACGCCGGTTGTAGAGGCCCGTCAGCGGATCGGTGATCGCGTTCACGCGGAGCACCGCGAGGTCGGATTCGGAGACGAGGCGAGGCTCCTTCAGGAGTCCCTCCCGGCTGTGGAGGTGGTGCAGCAGGACCGTCTGAAGGCCCAGCGGCCCGCCCAGGCGCTCGCGCAGCGACGGGAGCAGCTGCTCGATCTCGTTCCAACGCTGCGCGGCGTCGTCGGTCTCGAACGGCAATCCGGTCCAGTCCGTGAGCAATTGCCGCAGGATGTCGGCGCGGTCCCCGTTGGCCACGGCGGAGAGCGCCTTCTCGAAGCGCGCCATCGAGAAATCCCTCTGGCGCCCGAGCCGGGCGAGGCGTCCGATGTGTGCGGTGACGTTGTGCGCTGTCAGGTGCATCCTCCCTCGCCCCTCAGCCGCCCGGTCGCTCGACTGTTCAACACCCATCGCGGAGGCCGCGTTCAGTGGCTCGAATGTCTCCCGCCGCCTCTGCGACGACCCGTACCCGCACCCGCACCGTTCGACCGGGGGTCCGTTCGCTCCGTGTCGCGCGCGTCGAAGAGTCGGGCAACTGCGCCCGCGGCGTCGGCGACGGCGTCACCGAGTGAACAGACCAGGACGAGCTGTCCGTCCTTGAGCAGGTCGACCACCTCACGATCGGACCGGGCCCAGAGAACGGTGCTGCCGACGACGAGGAGGCGCGCCTGTCCCAGGTCGGCCGACGGGTCCAGACGCTCGAGCGCCTCGGCGCAGCGGCGTATGCGCGCGAGGCCCACGCCGTGCGCGCGAAGGCGGGCGGCCACTCGCAATCGCACGACGTCCGCGAAGGAGTAGCGGCGCGTCGATCCGTATCCCGCCGCCTGCTGGAGCGAGGGACGCAGGAACCCCTTTCGGTCCCAGTGGTCGAGCTGGCGCGCGGAGAGGCCCGTCAGCCTCGACACCTCCGCGGTGGAGAAGCTGCGGGTAACGACAGTGCTGAATTTCATTGGTGTAATCCTCAACAGGTTAGCACACAAGAGGCAGGAAGTCCTGTGGTTTCAGGCCGATATAGAGTGACGGCCGAAGCCCCAAGGAGGTCCCGATGCTCGGTGCCGCCGTCTTGTCCCTGGCTCTTCTCGCGTCGCCCCAGGCGCCGGCGACCAGTGGCGGCTACCTTTACCGCGCGACTCTCCTGCAGGCTGCGCCGGGGAAGCTTCTCGAGGTCGTCGACCTCTACAAGGCGGGCTGGCCGGGGCTGAGAGACTCGGGCGACGAGGCCCCGATCGCCATGCGCCACAGCCAGGGCGACCGATGGGACCTTCTTCTCCTCTTTCCGATGGGAAGCTTCGAGCAGTTCTATGCCCGCGATCGGGTGCTCCGTCGCGAGAAGGCCGCCGCCGGGGCGAAGGCGCAGCTCGAGAAGCTGCGCGACGACACCGCCCGGCAGGAGGACGTCTACGTCCTCGGGCCGCCGCTCGAGGAGGTGCGCGGGAAGCTCGGCGATGCCGGTTTCTTCCACATCGAGATGTTCGAGGCGCTGCCCGGCATGCGCGGCGGGCTCTACAAGGAGCGTCAGATGGAGAACGCCTACGCGAAGGCGCTGGGAGAGCCGGAGAACCTGATCTTCGTGCGGGACTGCGGCGCCGCGTGGGATCTCTTCACCGTGGGCGCCTACCGCGATCTCAAGCACTACGCCGAGAGCGCCGACGTTCCGGCGGCGAAGCAGGAGGAGGCCGCGAAGGCGGCCGGATTCGAGGGCGCCCGATTCGTCGGCCCGTACCTGCGGACCTTCATCGCGCTGCACCACGACACGCTGGCGGTCGCGATTCGGTGACGACCCCCTCACCCTGACCCTCTCCCCCCTCCGGGGGGCGAGGGGAACCTGAGCCGATCGGGAGCGCGGAAAGGACGAGGCCGGCGAGGACGGGGATCAGGTTCCCAGAGGTAGTATCGCCGCGCTGTTACTGACGTCGTCCCTCGTCGCTCACTCCGTTGCGCTCCTCCGGATGACGGCGAAAACGCGGAGGAAACGATGACATTGAATCGCAGGTCGCTCCTCGTCTCCGGCGGGGCCGTCGTCGGCGGGGCCCTCGCTCCGCGCGCCGCTGCGCAGACGCCGGCCTCCGGAGTCGACGGATCGAAATCGGCCGGACTCTTTCTGAAGGAGGACGACGGCCTCGCGCCGGCCGCCTTCGACCGCCTTCCGCTCGAGTGGCACCAGGCCCGCGCGAAGGCCCTCCAGGCGCACCTCGCGGAGAACGGGTTCGCGGGAGTCTGGCTCTCGGACCCGATGAACATCATCTACTTCACGGGCCTCTTCTTCACGACGACGGAGAGACCGTTCTCCGTTTTTCTGCCCGCGGACAAGCTCGCGACCGTCTGGTTCCATCCCGGCCTCGACCGAGACCTCGTCAAGAGCTGGTGGTCGACCGAGTCCGACTACTACTTCGACTTCCAGCACGCCGACGGCGCGTTCCCGAACGAGGGCAGGGTCCAGCAGGGCGCGAAGGTCGATCTCTTCGAGTGGGTGCTCAAGGGACTCAAGAAGCGCGGCTACGACGGCAAGCGCCTCGCGACCGACAAGGATCTCTCGCCGCGCCAGCTCGCGAAGGCGGGCAACGTCTTCCTGAAGGACACGAAGTTCGAGTCGATCGACGAGCACTGCGAGAAGCTGCGGATGGTCAAGTCGCCCGAGGAGCTCGCGCTCTGGCGGCGCGCGTACCGGGTGTTCGACGACACGCACGCCTTCGCGCGCGATCTGCTCCTCGCGAAGGGGACGGACCTCACCGACTACCAGCTCGCGATGGCCGCGCAGGAGTTCGGGATGGGCCGCCTGATGGCGGGGATCAAGCGCGACGGGAAGCCGCACTCCGCCGTCGGCATCACGATGGAGGTCGACGTGCGCTGCGGCGTCGGCACCGCGTACCCTCATCCGAACCAGCAGCACTACAACAGGATCCAAAAGGGCCAGGCGCTCCAGATCGCCGGCGGCGTTTCGATCGGCGGCTGCGGCGGAGAGCTGTATCGCGCCTTCCTGCTCGCTCCGTGGACGGAGCACCAGAAGAAGGTCTGGACGGTCTCGCGCGACTGCTGCCTGATGCAGAAGGACCTCTCGCGCGAGGGCGTCGCCTGCTCGACGGTCGCGTACCAGATCCACCAGCACCAGGTGAAGGAGGGGATGGCGAAGTTCATCTACCACCGGCCCGCGCACGGCATGGGCATGGAGGGCCACCAGCCGCCGTACCTGGCTCTGGGGGACTACACGATGCTGGAGCCCGGAATGATCTTCTCGGTCGAGCCGGGACTCTACGATCCGGAGAACGGCTTCGGCGTCAACTTCTCCGACGGCTTCGCGGTGCAGTCGGGCGGCAAGCCGTCGCTGCAGATGTCGCGGCTGCCGTGGAGCGAGGAGTGGGGCCTTCTGAAGTTGTAAGAGCTGTAGCTCGTGTCTCGTCTGTCGGTCGGCTTCGGGCGTCACGGCTCAGCAGCTCCGCCGCGAGCGTCATCGCTTCTCCCGCACGGCCGCGAGCACGCGATCCAGGGCGAACCGGGGATCGAGTTCCGGCAGGTCGTAGATGTTCCAGCCGGTGAAGATCGCGATCAGATCGAGCCTCGGGACGACGAAGAGGAACTGGCCGCCGTAGCCCCAGGCGGCGTACGCGCCCGCGTCCGGCCGGATCCACCACTGGTACCCGTAGCCGAAGCTCTTCTCGCTCGTGGGCGTTGCGGACGTCGTCGAGGCCTTCACCCAGCCCTCGGGAAGGATGCGCTTGCCCTCCCAGATCCCGTCCTGCATGTAGAGCTGTCCGATCTTCGCGAGATCGCGCGGCGCGAGGTACAGCCCGCCCTCCGTGTCGGCGAGTCCCTTCGGCGTGCGCTTCCAGTAGAAGTCCCTGATCCCGAGCGGTCCGAAGAGACGTTCCTTCGCATAGTCGTCGGCCGGCTCTCGCGTCGCCTTGGCGAGAAGGTACGAGAGCAGCTCGGTCGCGCCGCTGTTGTAGACGAAGGTCTTGCCAGGCTCCGCGGCCATCGGCTGCTCCAGGACGTAGCGAACCCAGTCCTCCGAGCCCTCCATCGCGGCGCAGTTGTTGGCCGGATCCGTGTACGCCGCGGTCTCCTCGTCCCAGCGGATGCCGGTCCGCATCGTCAGGACGTCCGCGAGCGTCATGCGCTCACGGAAGCCGAGCGGATCGGCCGGGATCCTGAAATCGGCGAAGTACGGCATGACCTTCGCGCCGACGCCCGGGATCTCGCCGCGTCCGATCGCGATCCCGATGAGCGCGGAGGTCACGCTCTTCGAAATCGACTGCATCGTGTGAAGCCTCGTCCCCTTGTAGTACGGGTGCCAACCCGGGTCGTAGTAGTTGTAGATCCCGGGCGCGCCCTTGCCGGCGAAGAGGCGCGCGTAGTCCTTCGAGCGGTCGTAGGTCCTCTCGTAGACGACGGCGCCGCTTCGCATCACGAGCATCGAGTCGACGTAGCCGTGCTTGCCCGAGGCGAGCTCCCGGTCGAGCGCCTCGAGCACCGCCTGGTCCATGCCCGCCGCCTCCGCCAGCGTCTTCGGCGAGTTCCCGCCCGATACGGCCGCGGCGAGGATGATTCCGAGGAGCGCCACGGCTGGCGTCATCTCGATCTCAATTCAAAATCCAAATTCCAGAATCCAAAATCGGGCTCACTCTACTCCGTCCATCATCCAGATGTCGCCGCCCTGCGGGCGGAAGCGGTCGAAGAGAATCGAACGGCCGTCGGGCGACCACACGGGATAGTCGATGCGCGCGTCCGAGTCGTCGAACGCGAAGACCGCCTCGGGGTTCCCGCCGAGGAGCGGCGAGACCCATAGGGTCTTGTGCCCCACGACGTCCATGACGCGCGAGCGATCGGGCGAGAAGGACATGTGCGCGCCGCCCGCGATCTCGGGGACGGCCCGCGCCTCGCCGCCGGAGAGCGGCGCGAGCATCGCCTTGCCGGCGGAGGGGCAGCGGAAGAGCACGGCCTCGCCGTCCGCCGTCCAGCGGAGGAAGTGGCCGCCGACGCCCACGCTGGTGAGAGGCCGCGGGCTTCCTCCCTGCGCGTCCATGACCAAGACCTCGAGACGTCCGGTGCGGTCCGACTGGAACGCGATCGAGCGGCCGTCCGGGGAGAAGAAGGGGTTGATGTCGAGCGACGCGGACTCCGTCAGCGCCTGCAGTTCCCCGCTCGCGACGCCGACGCTCCAGATGTTCGGCATGCCCGAGCGCGACGAGAAGAAAACGATCGTGCGCGAGTCCGGCGACCAGGTCGCCTGGTAGTCGCCGCCCGGCCCGCTCGTGAGCGGCCGCACGGAGCCGCTCGCGAGGTCGTGGATCCAGATGTTCATCTCTCCCGAACGGTCCGAGTTGAACGCGATGAAGCGTCCGTCGGGCGACCAGGAGCCGCGGCTGTCCTCGCGCTGCGTCGCGATCGACTCCTGCGGGACTCCGGTGGGCCGGCCGGTGTCGGGGTCGACCGGCAGCGTCCAGAGATCGGCGTTCTGCTTTCGGATCGTGAACACGAGGCGCGTTGAATCCGGCGAGAGCGCCGGCTCGACGTCCTGCCCGGCGCCCGTCGTGAGCTGCTGGGGCGCACCGCGGGGCTTGCCACCGGAGGAGACCGCGATCCGCCAGAGGTTCAGTCCGCCGCTGCGGTAGGACGAGAAGTAGATGTGACGGCCGGACGGGGACCAGACCGGGTGGATGTCCTGGAAGAGGTCGTTGGTCACCCAGAGCAGCCTCTGCGTCTGCAGGTCGACCGTGCGGACGTCGAACTTCGTGCTCTCGATGCTCTGGAACACGATGCGGCGGCCGTCGGGCGACCAGCGCGGGCGGACGTGCGCGATCGCCTCCGAGGTGTCGCTCGTGAGCTGCTTGCGATTGCGCCCGTGCGCGTCCACCAGCCACAGCCGGCGCTGTCCGGCCCACGGCGCGTCGACGACGATCGAGCCGCCGTCCGGCGAATAGGCCGGGTTGTACGCGTCCTCGATCAGGCGAGTGGCTTCGCCGGAGCGACGCTCTACGGTCCAGACGTCGCCTCCCACGAACCATCCGAACACGTCGCTGGGCTCGAGCTTGCGGCCCGGCTCCCGGGCGCGCACGAAGAGGAGACTCGTCCCGTCGGGCGACCATGCCGGCTCGATGTCGTCGAACGGGCCCGAGGTGACCGCGATTCCGCTGCCGGCGCCGGCGGGACGGACGAAGATCTTGCGCACGCCGTCCACGTCGGCGGCGTAAGCGATCTCGCGTCCGTCGGGCGAGAAGACGGGCGACTCCTCGAGGCCTCGCGCAAGCGTGAGCTGCGTCAGGCGCGGAGGCGCGGCGGGAGCGGCCGCCGACTTGACTCGGGCCGGGCGTCTGGCGCGCGGCTTCTTCGCCGCCGCGGCGATCTCCAGCCCCAGGTCGGCGGCGTCGCGCAGGCGCTGCTCGGGATCCTTCTCGAGGCAGAGGCGGAGCACGCGTCGCACCCCGGGCGGCGTCGCACGCGGCAGTTCGCTCCACGCGGGCTCCTTCGCGAGGATGGCTGCGATGCAGTCCGAGACCGTCTCGCCGCCGAACGCGCGCCGGCCGGTCAGCATCTCGTAGAGCAAACAGCCGAACGACCAGAGATCCGTCCGGCGGTCCACCGGCCGGCCGCGGGCCTGCTCCGGACTCATGTACGCGGGCGTTCCGAGGATCGTCCCGGCCGCCGTCTGGGTCGCCGGCGAGGTCGTGACGGCCGAGGCCGCCGCGTTTCCCGCCTCGACCGTTTTGGCGAGGCCGAAGTCCAGCACCTTGACGCGGCCCTCGGGCGTGACGCGCACGTTCGAGGGTTTCAGGTCGCGGTGGACGATTCCCTTCTCGTGAGCCGCCGCGAGCGCGACGGCGATCTGGCCCGCGAGGTCCAGGGCCTCCGCGACGGGGATCGGACCTCCCGCGAGCCGCACGTCCAGGGACTCGCCCTCGACGAGCTCGAGCACCAGGAACCGCACGCCGTCCTTCTCGTCGAGCCCGTAGATCGCGGCGATGTTGGGGTGGTTGACCGCGGCCAGCGAGCGGGCCTCGCGCGCGAAGCGGGCCAGGTGCTCGGGCTCACGGACGAGCTCATCCGACAGGACCTTGATCGCCACGTCACGCTCGAGCTGGCTGTCGCGCGCGCGATACACCTCTCCCATGCCGCCGGCGCCGAGCGGCTCAACGATCTGGTAGGAGCCCAGACGAGTACCGGGCGTGAGCGGCAAGGGCCCTCCGAGAGGCCCGGATTCTATCGCCCGGTCGGGGCTCAGGCCGCTGCGGCCGCCGTTCGCCGGCGCCGCCGCTCGGCCAGCCAGTAGAGAACGAGGCCGGCGCCGACGAAGCCGAACGATCCGATGAAGACCTGCACGAAGAAGCCGACCCTGTCCGTCATGTCGGCCGGAGGAATCAGCGCGAGAACGATCGCGACGAACGTCGTGAGGAAACCGAGGCTGTTCCAGAGGACGCTTCCGGTCTTTCCCCCGGGAACCGGAATGGCGCCGGGCTGCTGCGCGATCTCCGCGCGCAGCCGGATCGCGGAGGCGAACATGTAGAGGTAGGGAAGGAAGTAGACGATGAGCGTCGCGTTGACGAGCTTGAGGTACGCCTCCTTGACGGTCCCTCCCCACTGGGCCGCGAGGATGAAGAGTGCGGAGAAGACAGCCTGGAAGAGCATCGCGAACCACGGCGTCTTCCACTTCGGATGCGTCTTTCCGAAGATCGGCGGGAGGTACCGGTCGAGCCCTCCGACGAAGAGGAGGCGCGCGGTCGCGATCAGCCACGCGCCGACCCCGCCGAGCCCCGCCAGCGTCATGAGCAGCGCGATCGGCGCCCCGAGCCACGGCATCCCGTGCGTCGCACCGGCCTTCGTGATGGCCTGGTTCACGCCGGAGATGATCGAGACCTGGCCCTGCGGAAGGGACCACAGCAGCGAGATCGTCCCGGTCAGGTAGACGGCCGCGATCGAGAGACCCGAGATCACGATCGCGCGCGGAAACGTCTTCCGCGGCTCGACGACCTCGCCGGCCATGCACGGCGCGAGCTCGAGGCCCGCAAAGCCGAAGCAGAGGTTCGCGAAGAAGAGGATGGTGGGCAGCGCCGCGAAGTTGGGGACGAGCGAGGACGGCGGCATCGGCGTCGCCGAGCCCGACGTCGTCAGGGCGATCAGCCCGACGAGGAGAAGGGCCGCGGACGGAATCCACTGGGCGAGGCCGCCGATGTTCTGGATCCACTTGCCAGTCTTCATCCCCACGATGTTGAAGACGAGCGCGATCCCGAGCAGCACGACCGAGGCGCCCGCCGCGTACGCCGGGCTCTGCTCGAGGTTCGCGAAGCGCGTGCCGAAGACGTACAGCGCGAAGACGACCGTCGAGAGCGTGAGGGTAGGGAAGTAGGTGATGTTCGACGCCCAGTAGAGCCAGCCGGCGAGGAAGCCCTGTCGCTGCCCGAACGCCTTCGTCGTCCAGACGTAGAGTCCGCCCTCCTCGGGGATCGCCGACGACAGCGCGATGACCGCGAACCCCTGGGGGATGAAGAAGACGATCGCGGCGAGCACCCACAGAAAGAGTGAGGACGGCCCGCTCGCCGCGGCGAGCGCGATCCAGCGCATGCCGACGATCGCGGCCACGTTGAAGAGGACGATGTCCTTGGTCTTGAGGGCGCGCTCTAGGGCCATGCGGTGGTCTCCCTGCCGTTCACTTCAGTCCCTCGATCAGATAGAGGTCCGACGTCGCGGCGCGGCCGTACCCGTAGGCGTAGGACTTGCCGTCGGGAGTGACGCAGACCGGGGAGATCTCGATGAGCCCGGAGAGATCGGGCGGGGCGACGTCTTTCCAGGGCTCGCGCTTCCCGGTCGCGATGTCGACGCGCATGAGTTGGGCCGGGATGCTGCCGCCGATGGCCGCGTAAAGGGACTTCCCATCCGGCGACCACTGGAGGATGTCGAGGTCCTTCGAGTGCGCGATGGTCCGCGGCTCGCCGCCGGAGACCGGCACGACGAAGACGTCCTCGCTCCATTCGCCGTAGGCGACGATCCATTGCCCGTCGGGCGAGATCGGGCGAGAGCCGAACCCGTAGTTCGCGGTGCTGACCGCTCGGGGCTTGCCCGAAGGGAGATCCTGGACGTAGAGACGACGCTTCTGTCCCTGCTCGGCTCCCTGGAAGAGGAGCCGCTTCCCGTCGGGGAAGAGCAACGCGCCGCCCAGGTTCGGCAGCGCCGGCTCGTCGATCGAGAGCGCGGTCCCGGTTCCCGTAGGCGTCAGGACGAACGTCGGGCTCGAGTCGGCCTTCCGTGAGAGCACCCACCGGCCGTCGGCCGATAAGTCGAGGGCCGTGCCTTCGCCGAGCTTGACCGCGGGCGAGCCGTCCGTGCCGCGCAAGTAGAAAGCACCCGCCGCTCCGGACGCGTCGCCGAACTCGTTCAGGAGAACGAAGCGGCCGTCGTCCGAGAGCGCGACGAGATTCGACCGGTCGAACCAGGTGAGGTCGCGCTCGCGCGCCGCCCCGGCCGCGAGGGCCGAGATCCCCCCCTTGCTGTCGTAGCGCTCGACGAGGAGCCGTCCGTCGCGAGAGACGTCGTGGACAATCAGCCCGACCGGTAACGTCGCCAGCACGCGCTCGCGCCCCGCGAGGGTCACGGCCTTCAGGAGGTACTGGCCGCGCTCCCCCCGATCGTCGTACCAGACCTCTTCGCCCGACGGGCCCCACGCGAGTCCCTGCCCTCGAATCGACTCGGCGAGCGTGGCGCTCTTTCCCTGGAGGTCGGCCACGCGGATGCTGTACACCCCGAGCGCCCTCTCGAGGAAGGCGATGCGGTCGCCGCGGGGCGAGATGCGCGGAACCGTGATTCGGTGCTCCGTCGTGTAGATCGTCTTCCCGAGAGGCAGCTCGATGCGGTAGTGGCCGTCCAGGAAACGCACGATCGCGAGTTGTTTGCCGTCGGGCGTCCAGGCGGCTCGCTCGATGAACTCCGCGATCGGGCGCGGAGCTCCGCCGCCTATCGGCACCGTCGCGAGCGTGCCCACTCCCGCGGGCCCGGCGAGGAAGCGCTCACCGCGCAGCGAGATGGCGAGCTCGCCCGAGGGTGACACGGAGAAGAGGTCGGCGTTCTTGACGCCGATCGGCGTGGACTCGGGTCCCTCGGGGCGCGTGGTGTAGATCTCGAGCGGCGCTCCCTCCCAGGAGGCTCCGTAGACGACGCCGTGCCCGTCGGGTGCGAAGCGCGCGGTGCCGAGGTTGCCGCGCCGGAACGTCAGGCGGCGGAAAATCGGCGTCGATGCGGCCGGCGGTTTCCACACGAAGTGTCCCGCGGCGAAGGCCGCCATCAGCGCCACCGCACCGATGATCGGCCACCAGGGCAGCGAGTGCGGGCGGCTGGCGGTGGCCGCCGATGTCCCGGAGACTCCGGAGAGCTCGCCGAGGTTGAATGCGAGGTCGCGCGCCGACTGGAACCGGCGCTCGGGATTCTTCTCGAGGCAGTGGCGGATGATGCGCTCGAGCCCGGGCGAGATGCTCTGGTTGGTGACGGACAGATCGGGCGGGTCCTCCTTGAGAATCGCCGACATCGTGTCCGCCGCCGTGTCGCCGCGAAACGCACGCTGGCCCGACAGCATCTCGTAGAGGATCGCGCCGAAGGAGAAGATGTCGCTGCGCGCGTCGGCGTTCTTCCCGCGCACCTGCTCGGGCGACATGTACCCCAGGGTCCCGAGCACGACGCCGGGCTCCGTGCCCCGGGTCTCGGTGGGCAGGTTGGTCACGGCCGAGCTCGACCCGTCGGGTTGCGTCAATTTCGCGAGACCGAAGTCCAGGATCTTGAGGCGGCCGTCCCGGGTGACGAAGAGGTTCTCGGGTTTCAGGTCGCGATGGACGATGCCCTTCTCGTGCGCGGCGGCGAGGCCCTCGGCTATCTGGGTCGCGTAGTCGACGGCCTTTCGCGGTGAGAGCTTCCCTCCCGCGAGCTCCGAGCGCAGCGTCTCGCCCTCGAGCAGTTCCTGGACGACGTAGGGCGCGCCGTCGTCCGAGCTCGTCCCGATGTCGTAGACCGCGGTGATGTTGGGGTGATTCAGGACGCCCGCGGCCTTGGCCTCCTGCTCGAAGCGACGCAGGCGGTCGGAGTCCTGCGAGAAGGAGGCGGGCAGGACCTTGATCGCGACCTCGCGCGCGAGCCGCGGGTCTTTGGCGCGATAGACCTCGCCCATCCCCCCGGCCCCGATCGGACCCAGGATCTCGTAGGGGCCCAGCCGCGTCCCGGCGGCGAGAGTCATCTCGCCTCGGCCTCGGCGCTCGTGCGCATCCAGATGTCGGCGTTGTCGGTCGAGCGGATGTCGAAGCAGTTCGTCCCTCGGCAGGTGACGAAGCTGTAGCGGCTCGCGTCGGTCTCCGGCAGGATCGGGCGATCCGTATGGGCGGCAGGATCCACGACGTGAATGCCGTCGGCGTCGATGAAGACCACCCGTTCGCCGAGGAAACCGCCCCGGCGGGCGCCTCCGGCCGTCTTCACGCCCGGGATCGGTTCGGAGAGCGTGTTCCCGTCCGGCGAGTAGAAGGCCAGCCCGACCGCCATCCGGTCGGGAAGCCGAAGGAGAGAGCAGAGCAGCCGCCTGCCGTCAGCCGACCAACCCACCCCGTAGGCCACCGTCTCGTTGGAAGGGTTGGGGATCTGCTGGGACCGTGCGACCCCGCCCTTCTCGTCGAGCGTGAAGATCGTCGTGACCTTACCCGTGTTGGTCGCGATCCGGCGGCCGTCCGGCGACCAGAGGGGCTCGATGACGGTATCTCCGGAGGTCTTCGTGAGCTGCGAAAGGCTGCTTCCGTCGGTCGCGATCGTCCAGATCTCGTAGCGGCCGCTGCGGTCGGAGTGGAAGGCGAGGCGATGCGCGTCGGGAGAGAACACGGGATGCCGGTCGCGGTACGCGTCGTCGGTGAGCTGGCGCAGGCCCTTCCCGTCCGACCCGACGACGTAGATGTCGTCCTGCGCGCCCCCGCGGGAATCGAACGCGACCATCGTCCCATCCGGCGAGACGTCGAAGTCGGACATCTCGAGCGAGCTCTGGTAGATCTCCTCGGGCTTCCCGACGAGAAGGCCCTGGGCGTCGAAGCTCAGGCGGTCGATCGCGTAGGTCGTCTGCCGGTCCACGTAGGCGACGCTCCGCCCGTCCCGCGAGAGGGCGAACCCGCCCAGGTCGCGCGCGGGCAGTCGTTCGGCCTCGGGAGGGCCCATCACCTTCCCGCTGGCCTCGTCGATCGGGACCCTCCAGAGATTCATCGCGCCGTCCCGGTTGCTCAGAAAGTAGAGCGCCTTGCCATCCGCCGACCAGACGGGGTTCCAGTCCACGGCCGGATCCTGGGTCACCGGGACTGCTTTCTCGCCGGGAGCGAGACCCTTGTACGGAATCGTCCAGATGTCTCTCTGACTGCCGCCGATCGGAAGGGCCCAGTAGGCGATGCGCAGCGCGTGCGGCGAGACTCCGGGCTGGATGGCGTCCGTCGAAAGGATCTTCTTCGGCTCGCCGCCTCCGATCGCGACGCGCCACAGCTCGCTCGCTCCCATGCGGCCGTAGGGCGTCACCACGGGTTCAGTCGAGAAGACGAGCTCGCGCCCGTCCGGCGACCAGGCCGGCTCCGCGCCGAAGCTCGTGACGCGGCGGACGTTCTCGCCGCTGGCTCCCATGATGAAGATCCCGCCCTCGCCGCAGCGAGAGCCGTAGGCGATCAGGCTTCCATCGGGAGAGAACGCGGGCGAGTAGGAGTCTCGGTCGCAGTCGGGCGTCAGGTCGGTCGGCTTGTGCCCGGAGACGCGCTGTGCCCAGATGTGCGCGCGACTGCCGATGCGGTGGACGAAGACGAGCGTCTGGCCGTCGGGCGAGAGCGAGGGGGACCTCTCGGCGCCCGACAGGTTCGTGATGCGCCGGAAGACGGGAGCTGGACCGGCCGTCGGGCCGCCGTGGCCGCGCCCGCGCAGAATGAAGTACGTGAGCGCCGCGCCGGCCAGCGCGCCGAGAACCGGCCCGAGCCAGGCCATGGGGCGCAGCGCGCGCCCGGAGTCGCGGGCGGAGGCGATCGCGGACTGGCCCGAGGTTCCCGAGAGCGCCTCGATGTCGAAGGCCAGGTCGTGCGCGGAGTGGAAGCGCTGCTCGGGATTCTTCTCGAGGCAGTGGCGGACGATGCGCTCGAGGCCCGGCGAGATGCTCTGGTTGGTGACCGAGAGGTCCGTCGGCTCTTCCTTCAGGATCGCGGCCATCGTCTCGCCGGCGGAGTCCGCGTGGAACGCGCGCTTGCCCGAGAGCATCTCGTAGAAGATCGCGCCGAAGGAAAAGATGTCCGACCGCGCGTCGGCCGGCCTTCCCTTGATCTGCTCCGGCGACATGTAGCCGAGCGTGCCCATGACGACGCCTGGCTCGGTCCCCGCGGCGGTCGGGAGGTTGGTCTGCGGGCCCGAGCCTTCGCCGACCTGCGTCAGCTTGGCGAGCCCGAAGTCCAGGATCTTGACGCGCCCCGCGTTCGTGACGAAGAGGTTCTCGGGCTTCAGGTCCCGGTGGACGATCCCCTTGTCGTGTGCCGCGGCGAGCCCGTGGGCGATCTGCAGCGCGTAGTCGACGACCTTGCGCTGAGGAAGCTTCCCACTCGCCAGCACCGCGCGCAGCGTCTCGCCCTCGAGAAGCTCCTGGACGACGTAGGGTGCGCCATCGACCGAGCCGATGTCGTAGACCGCGGTGATGTTGGGGTGATTCAGGACGCCCGCGGCCTTGGCCTCCTGCTCGAAGCGGCGGAGTCGATCCGCGTCGGCGGAGAACGACGCCGGAAGGACCTTGATCGCGACCTCGCGCGCGAGCCGCGGATCCTTCGCACGATAGACCTCTCCCATCCCGCCCGCGCCGATCTGGCCGAGGATCTCGTAGGGCCCGAGCCGGGAGCCGGCGGCGAGGCTCACGTCAGGTCACCGTCGGCGAATGGAGACTCAATGGCGGGAGATTATCCGCCAACCCGGACCGCCCCGCCTGGTGTGTCCGCCAAACGCCGCGGGAGGCGGGCTCCGGCGCCAACCGCCGTCTCCCGCCTCCCGATTTCGATTCGAGCCCGAGGCGTGAGGACCCTGTTCGCCTCGGGATCAGTCGCCGCGATTCAGTCGAGCTGCATCTCGAGAACGTCGAACTCCGCCCTCGCCGGACCGGGCTCCACGACGTTCGTCGCCGCGGCATGAGTGGAAGTCACCGAACCGACCTCGGCCTTCGCTTCCCCTCGTGGCGTGCCGAGAACCGACAGGACGCCCACCAGAAGCAGGGACCCCGCCATCAAGAACCACCCGCTCCTCTTGATCTGCCCTCTCTCGTTCATTGCCTTCCTCCTTGGCGAGAACAGAAGAGGGCAAGCGGCGGGCCAAAGGCGCCCGGCGCCGAGGCTCATGCATCGACTTCGATCTCAGGGAGTTGCGACGCCCGTGCGCCAGGTCACAGAGGCTCTCGTCCAGATTTCGGTCAACGAATCGAGATTCTGGACAGCTACGCCCGCGTGACCGGGATCCGGTGCCTCTGGATCCGCTGATAGAGCGAGCTGCGCGAGATTCCCAGGCGCTGCGCGGCGCGGCCGACGTTGCCGCGCTCCTCCCCCAGCGTGCGTTCGATGAGCGAGCGTTCGGCCTCGCGCAGAGTGACGCACCCGACCGCCGGCGGCTCGGCCGGCGGGGGGCACGGGTCGAATCCGAGATCGTCCGCGTCGAGGATGGCCGCCGAGGTCAGGAGCACCGCGCGCTCGAGCACGTTGCGCAGCTCGCGGATGTTGCCGGGCCACGAGTGGTCGCGCAGGCGCCGCAGCGCGCCGGCGGAGAGCGTCGGTGGTTTCCGTCCGATCTCGCCCGCGACCCGCCGCAGGAACTGTTCGGCGAGGGCCGGCAGGTCTTCGGACCGCTCGCGCAGCGGCGGGAGCCGCAGCGGAATCGTGCTGATCCGATAGAAGAGGTCGCTCCGAAATCGCTTCTCCTCGACCAGCCGCGACAAGTCCTGGTGCGTCGCCGCCACGAGCCAGACGTCGGCGCGGCGGTCCCGAACGTCGCCGAGCCGCCGGAATCCTCCGCCCTCCAGGACCTTGAGGAGCTTGGGCTGAACCTGGGCGTCGACGTCGCCGATCTCGTCCAGGAAGAGCGTTCCCCCGTCCGCGGTCTCGAAGAGGCCGGGCTTCGTGGCGATCGCGCCGGTGAACGCCCCCTTCTCGTGGCCGAAGAGCTCGGTCTCAAGAAGCTCGCGCGTCAGGCCCGCGCAGTTCAAGTCGAGGAAGACCTCCTCGCTCCGGGGGCCCTTCGCGTGCAGCCAGGCGGCGAGCACGCCCTTGCCCGTGCCGGTCTCGCCCTGGATCAGCACCGGACGCTCGGAGTCCAGGACGCGCCTCGCCTTCTCGGACAGCTCCCGGATCGCGGCTCCGCCGCCGAGGAAAGGATCCGCCGGCTCCCGGTCTCGCACCGACCCCTCTCTCAGGAGGCGCCGCCGGTTGCGCCGGTTCTCGAGCGCCCGCTGGAGGACGAGGAGGAGCGCCGGCCGGTTGATCGGCTCGATCAGGAACTGGTCCGCTCCCTGCTCGAGCGCCGTCACCGCGAGGTCGAGGTCGGCGGGCTTTGCAATGACGATGCACGGGATGCCGGCGCCGTCGTCCCGCGCGAGGGGGAGCAGGTCGAGCGCGCCGCCGTCGGCCAGCCGACACCGGGCGATCACCGCCGCGGGCCGGGAGGATCGGAGACGATCGAGCGCGGCGCGGCAGGTCTCGGCCTGTTCGACGTCGTAACCGTCCGCCTCCAGAACCTTGAGGAGGCCGCGTCGAACGTTCCCGTCCTCCTCCACCAGGAGGACTGTCTGCCTGAGTGCCAAGGGTTCCGAGCTCCGAGAGCGATTCTACGTCGCGAGGGCCATAAGATCGGTTCGAGAATCGTGCGGCCTCGCCGTGCCGGGAGGTAGGGATGGATCTCAAGTCGCTCCAGAAACCGCTCAAGGATCGCTATCGCGCCGACCCTTCCGCCTCCCGCATCACGCTGCGCGCGGAAGGCAGCGCGCAGGGCTCCGGACCGGTTCCGGTCGCCTGCTCGGTCGACATCGGGAGGGCCGTCTACGAGGCGCAGGCGCACGCAGGCGTCGGAGGACCGGGCACGGCCGGATGCTCGGGAGACCTGCTGCTCGGCGCCCTCGCCGCCTGCGCGCAGATCACCTGCCAGATGGTGGCCGCGGCGATGGAGGTGCCGACGAAGGACATCCGCGTCACGGTCGAAGGCGACCTGGATCTCCGCGGCACGCTCGGCCTCTCGCGCGAGGCGCCCGTCGGCTTCGAGGGGATCCGCGTGCGATTCGACCTCGACGCGCCGGCCGCGACGGCGGAGCAGCTCGCCGCCCTACGCGCCAAGACCGAGCAGTACTGCGTCGTTCTGCAGACGCTGACGCGCCCGCCGTCCCTTCGCGTCGAGTGGGCCTAGGGCCGCGGGGCCAGCCGGCGCTGCAACAGGTGGTGCAGCACCCCTTTCGGCCCGTCCGCTCCGCATGAAACTCGCGCCGTCTTGACGCTGCGCGGAACGCTCTGTTACCGTCCGGCAACAAATGTTGTACGGTGGGATGGGGGCACGATCGGCGGCGAGATGCTGAGCTCGCTCTCCGTGCCGCCTTCCCGGCCAGCCCTGCGGATCGACGGCGTCGAGATCCGGCTCCTGCGGCTCGACCTCGTCGAGCCCTTCGAGACGAGCTTCGGAAGCGTCGGCTCCCGGCTCATCGTCCTGGTGAAGCTCGAGGGCGAGGGCCTGGAGGGCTGGGGAGAGATCGTCGCCGGCGAGCGGCCGCTCTACAGCTACGAGACGGTGGGCACGGCGCTGCACGTGGTGCGCGAATACTTCGCTCCGGCCCTCCTTCGGGCGCCCCTCTCCGGCCTCGCGGAGCTGGCGCAGCGGCTCGCGGTCTACCGCGGCCACCCGATGGCACGCGCCGGTCTCGAGCTCGCGTTCGTCGACCTGCTGGCGCGCGTGCGGGGGGAGTCGATCGCGGCAGTTCTCGGCGGAGTGCGCGAGCGGATTCCGGCGGGCGTCAGCCTGGGAATCCAGGAACGGGTGGGCGACCTGCTCGATCGCATCGAGCGCTACCTGGGCCTCGGGTATCGGAGGATCAAGATCAAGATCAAGCCCGGCTGGGACGTGGACGTGGTCGCCGAGGTGCGGCGCCGCTTTCCAGACATTCCGCTCTCGGTGGACGCCAACGCCGCCTACACGCTGGCCGACCGGGAGCACCTCCAGAAGCTCGATTCCTTCTCGCTCCTCATGATCGAGCAGCCGCTCGATCACGACGACCTCCTCGATCACGCCGAGCTCCAGCGCACGCTCGAAACGGTCCTGTGCCTCGACGAGAGCATCTCCAACGTTCGTGCGGCGCGTCAGGCGATCGCGCTCGGAAGCTGCGGCATCGTCAACCTGAAGGTGGGCCGGGTCGGCGGTTACGCGGAGGCGCTGGCGATCCACGAGCTTTGTCTCTCGCGGGGCATTCCCCTCTGGTGCGGGGGCATGCTGGAGTCCGGCGTCGGGCGCGCCCACAACATCGCGCTCGCGAGCCTTCCCGGTTTCACGATGCCGGGCGACATCTCGGCGAGCCGGCGCTACTTCGCCCGGGACATCATCGTTCCCGAGGTCGAGGTGAGCGCGGACGGGATGGTCGAGGTGCCGCGCGGCGTCGGCCTGGGATTCGAGATCGACCGGGACCGCGTCGCCGCCGCGACCGAGTCCGTCGAGCGCTTCACGTTGCGCGGCGAGACCGTCTCGGTGTCGTGAGATTCTACGCGGGCTCGGGACACCGCGCGGTCGGCGACCCGGGCGGGGGGGATCGACATGCCGACACGGACCGCCATCGAGCAGCGGCTGACCGACGCGCAGGCCCGGCTCAATCCGCGGCGCCGCCGGATCATCCAGCAGGTTCTCGAGAATCCCGACGAGACGTTCTTCCTCTCCTCGCGGGCGCTGGCGCGTCGGTATCGCGTCGATCCCGCCACCATCGTGCGCACGATCCAGGTGCTCGGCTATCGGCAGTACGCCGACTTCCTGAAGGACCTGCGGGAGCATTTCATCCAGCGGGTCACGCCGTATCGGATCGTGGAGGCGACGGCGCGGGAGAAGCGCAGCGTCGCGGACCACGTCCGCCACAGCCTCGAACGAGACCTGCTCAATCTCGACGCGGTGCGTTCGGGGCTCGACCCGACGCGGGCGGTGGACCTGGCGCGCCGGATCCACCGGGCCCGCTCCGTGCTGGTCGTGGGCGTCGACCTCGCGGCGTCGCTCGCCTGGTTCTTCGCGTACGGGTTGGATGCGCTCGGGTTCCAGGCCGAGGCGCCCGTGGGCAGCGCCGGGATTCTGCAGCACAAGGTCCGCGCCCTCACCGAGCGCGACCTCGTGATCGCCATCAGCTTCGGGCGCTGCCTCCGCGTGACGATCGACGCCGCGCTGGAAGCCAAGTCCCGCGGCGTGCCGACCTTCGGCATCACCGACAGCGACACGACGCCGATCGCGCGCTCCTGCGACGCGTACATTCTCGCGCCGATCTCGGCGTCGACCCTGTCGGGGTCCTACGCGGCGCCCATGGCCGTGCTGAATGCGGTCCTCGTGGCCTGCGCGCAGCTGAAGCCGCGGCGATCGCTCGCGCTGCTTCGCCGAACCGAGAAGGAATACCTGTCGGGGCCGCGCTGGTACGACCAGGCTCCCGACGACGAGGCCTCGAGCCGCAAACGGACGCCGCGACGGAAGCCTTGAGAGCGCAGCCGTGAGAGCGCGGGACTGGCTCGCGCGCTTCGAGGCGCGCGGTGAGGCGCTGGCCGCGGACCTGGAGGCCCTCGTCCTCCAGGAGAGCCCGTCGGACGACCCCGCGCGCGTCTCCTCGCTCGCCCGCTGGATTCGCGACCGCCTGCGCGGCGCCGGCGTGCGGGCGGAAACGCGGCCGTGTGCGAAGCGCGGAGACGCGCTCGTCGCGCGCGCCGGAGCCGGGAACGGCGGCGCCTTGATCCTGGGGCACCTCGACACGGTGTGGGCCACCGGGACGCTGCGGGACTTTCCCTTCCAGGTCGACGGAGACCGCGCCTGCGGTCCCGGCGTCTTCGACATGAAGGCGGGAATCGCCGTGGCGATGGCCGTCCTGTCGGAGCTCGCCGCCCAGGGAGCCGGCGAGGCGTCGCTGCTGCTCGTGCCGGACGAGGAGGTCGGCAGCGCGGCCTCGCGCCGCATGATCCTGGAGCTCGCCGAGCGCCACCGCTGCGTACTCGTCCTGGAGCCCTCGCTGGATGGAGCCGCCAAGATCGCGCGCAAGGGGCACGGGATGTTTCGGCTCCGCTTTCGCGGCAGGGCGGCGCACGCCGGGCTGGAGCCCGAGCGCGGCGCGTCCGCCCTCGCCGAGCTGGCACGCTGCGTCCTCTTCCTGGAGACGCTCGCCGACGCCGCGCTCGGAACGACGGTCGCCCCCACGGTCGCACAGAGCGGCTCGCGGACCAACGTGATCCCGGAGTCCGGCGAGCTGTTCGTCGACGCGCGCGTGTGGACCGCGGAGGAAGGAGAGCGGATCCAGCGGGCCGTTCGCGCGTACCGTCCGGCGGATCCTCGCGTCGAGGTGGAGGTGGAGGGAGCCGTCGACCGCCCGCCGCTCGAGCCCACGCCCGCGTCCCTCGCTCTCTACGACCGGGCGCGGCGCTACGCCGGCGACCTGGGATTTCCGCTGGAGGCGGCTCGAGTCGGCGGCGCCTCGGACGGCAACTTCACCGCCGCGGCCGGCGTCCCGACGCTCGACGGGCTCGGGCCGAAGGGCGGCGGCGCGCACGCTCGCGACGAGTTTGTCGCGCTCTCGGATCTCCCGGCGCGCGCGGCGCTCGTGGCGTCTCTCGTGGCGGACGCGTGAGCCGCGTCCGATCCCGGGCGGGAGTCGGGTCCGGGGGAGGACGCGCGGACCAGGTCGCATCCAGGGGAGGACGCCCGGAGCGGGTCGCGTCCAGGGAAGGACGCGCGGACCGAGTCGTCCTTCGGCAGCTCCGCGAGCATTCCGACTACGTCGCGGCGCAGCGCGTCGCGCGGCGGGTCTGGAAAATGGACGACCTGCAGGTCCCCTCGACCTTCGACCTGCAGGTCGCCGGGCACGTCGGCGGAATGACGGCCGGGGCGTGGTGCGACGGCGAGCTCGCCGGTTTCGTCCACGGCTTTCCGCGGACCGATCTGGCGCGGCCCGCTCATCACTCGCATCTCCTGGCGGTGCTCCCCAAATTCCGTGGCCGCGGCCTCTCCGTCCGGCTCAAGCTCTTTCAGCGCCGCTGGTGCCTCGCCCACGGGATCGGGCTCGTCACCTGGACGTACGACCCGCTCCTCGTCGCCAACGCCCGGCTGAACCTGTTTCGCCTCCGGGCGCGCGCGCGCATCTACCTTCGCGACGTGTACGGACCGCTCGGCGGCCTCTATGGCCCGCTGCCCACCGATCGGTTCGAGGTGTTCTGGAACCTTCGGTCACCCGCCGTGGCGAAGGCCGCGCGCGGCATCGCTCTCGAGCCGGACGACTGCGATCGTCTCCCGCGAGCCACGCCGCGTCGTCTTCCCCGCGCGAGCCGCGTCACGGTCGAGATCCCCGCCGGCGCGCCGGGGCTCTACGCCGACGATCCGGCCGCCGCGCTGAGAGCCCGGTTGCGGCTGCGCCGCGTTGCCGAGGCGCTCCTCGGCCGAGGCTACGAAGCGGTCGCGCTGGTTCCGCGCGGCGACGCGGCGCTCTACGTCTTCGAACGCTGAGGGCACTCGGCATGGGTCGGGACGCCGGCCGGAGCTCCTGCAATACGTGATGCATCCACGCCACCCAGCGCAATGCGAGGCCCCGGAATGCGGCATTTTGATACGTCAGCCAGCGTATTGACACGGTGGCAACGGATGATGCATTCTCCGCGAAAGATTGGGTGGGCCGCTCGAGGTACGGGCGAAGCCGTGCGGGGCGGGGAGGAGGTTTCATGGGCCAATTTCCGAGAACCTGGGCAGCAACCGGGGCAAGAGGCTGGGCAAAAGCGTTGGTAAAGGGAGTCGCGCTCGTTGCGTTGCTCCTCGTGGCATCGAGTCTCGCAGCGCAGGACGTCGGGGGCACGCTCTTCGGGCGCGTCGGCGACGAGTCCGGGAAGGCGCTGGCATCGGCAACGGTCACGGCGCGCAACGTGAACACGGGCCTGACGCGCGTGTCGCCCACGGACGCCGGTGGACTGTACCGGCTGGTCGCGCTGCCCGTCGGATCGTACGAGCTCACGGTTGCGGCCTCAGGGTTCGCGACGGAGGCGCGAACGGGCGTGCGCGTGATGATCGGGCAGCAGTCCGAGCTCAACTTCGCGCTCAAAGTCGCCGCCGTGTCCGAGACGGTCTCGGTCAACGCCGACGTGCCGATCGTCGAGTCGACGAAGAGCTCGATCGGGGCGACCTTCACGACGCGGCAGATCGACCAGCTGCCCCTGACGGACCGGAACTTCACGAGCCTCGTGTTCCTGGCGCCCGGCATCACCCAGAGCGTCACCGAGACGACCAACATCTCGGCCGCCGGCAGCAACGGCAGCGCCAACACGTTCCTGATCGACGGCGTGAGCAACGACCAGGACGCCCTGGGCGACGTCCGCGGCGATTACTCTCCCGACGCCATCGGCGAGTTCGAGGTGCTGTCGAGCCAGTACGCCGCCGAGTACGGGCAGGCGTCGGGGGCCATCGTCAACGTCGTCACGCGCTCGGGAACCAACGACTTCCATGCCCGCGTCGCCGGCTACTACCGCGCCGACGGCCTGGCGGCGGCCGATCCGTTCGCTCAGACGAATCTGAACACCGGCGAGAAGGAGAAGACGCCCTTCACACAGTGGGTCATGAGTCTCTCGGCGGGCGGGCCGATCGCCAAGGACAAGGCGTTCTTCTTCGGATCCTACGAACAGACCTGGCGCGACGAGACCGCGGTCGTGGGCGTGGATCCGGCCCTGCTCCAGTCGCTGGGCCTGCCGGATGAGACGGCGGTTCCGCGCACGGTGCGCGAGCCGCGCGTGGTGGCGAAGTTCGACTTCCACCTGACGAACAGCCAGACGCTCATGGCGCGCTTTCGGTACGACGAGCCGAAGACGACCAACGACGAGGTCGGACTTGTCGCCGCGGGAGCCGTCGTGACGAGCGAGGCCGGCTTCACGCTGGACACGACCAACACCGACTACGTGGCGGAGCACTCCTGGGTCATCTCACCAAACACGCTCAACGAGGTTCGCTTCCAGTTCGCCCGCCAGGACAACGACGCCCTCCAGCAGAACTGCCCGGGCTGCGCGTTCATCCAGCGGCCCTCGGTGATCTCCGGAAAACTTCCGAATATGCCGCAGAGCTTCCGCGAGGACCGTTACCAGTTCCTGGACACCGCGAGCTTCACCCTGGGCGGCGGCGACCACTTCGTCAAGGCCGGCTTCGACTACAGCCGCGTCAACATCGACGCCTTCGTCCCGCAGAACTTCGACGGCGCCTTCATCTTCACGACCGACGCGCCGTTCAATGCCGCCGACCAGTCGACGTATCCCTTCATCTACCAGGCCGGATCGGGCGATCCCAACATCGCTCTGCGCAACAACATCGTGGGCCTCTTCGTCCAGGACCAGTGGCGGGCGGCGTGCAACCTGACCTTCAACATCGGGCTGCGCTGGGACTACGAGGACCAGGTCTACACGAAGCACGATTGGAACAACTTCGGCCCGCGCGTCCACTTCGCCTGGGATCCGTTCTACGACGGCCGGACGTCGGTCCGGGGCGGCTTCGGCATCTACTACGACCAGGTCCTCCTGAACGTGCCGCTCCTCGCGACGATCTTCGAGCCCGGGCGATTCAACTTCCAGACGATCCTGTTCCCGGGCTACCCGGATCCGCTCGTCGGCGGCCAGCAGGTGCCGATTCCGCTGCCGCCGAACGTCTCGATCCTCGATCGCAACAACCAGACGCCCTACAAGAACGTCGGCAGCCTGGGTATCCAGCGCGAGCTCCTGCCCGACATGGCCATCAGCGCCGACCTCGTCTACGCGCGCTCCTACCACCTGCTGATGCTGCGCGACAACAACGCGCCGACCCAGGGCGTCTACCCGGATCCCAACATCGGCGTCGCCTACGAGCCCCAGACGCGGGGGAAGGGCGAGTACATGGCCTTCCAGCTGGGGCTCACGAAGCGCTTCGGCCAGTCCCTCGGCGTCCAGCTCGCCTACACGCTCGCGCGCAACCGAGACAACACGGACGGGTCGCAGTACACGCCGAGCGACAACTTCAACATCGACGTCGACTACGGCCCGAGCAGCAACGACATCCGCCACACGTTGAACGCGGCGGTCGACTGGAGAGGTCCGTGGGGCATCGAGATCGGGACGAGCGGGAGCCTGCTGTCCTCGCCGCCCTACAACATCATCACGGGCCTGGACGACAACGGGGACACGTACATCAGCGACCGCCCGGCCGGCGAGAAGCGCAACTCCGGCCGCGGCGCGACCCTGTGGACCGTGAACCTCCGCCTCGCCAAGTCGATCGCACTCGGCCCGACGAGCCTCCAGCTCGTCATGGAGGCCTTCAACGTCTTCAACCACACCAACCCGACCGGCTACATCGGCAACATGCAGTCGCCGCTCTTCCGGCAGCCGACGGCCAGCGGGCCCGGCGCGTTCGGGCCGAGACAGATACAGTTCGGCATCCGACTCGATCTGTGAGGCCTAGAGGAAGACAACCGATGAGATCTATCGCCAGGGCCGTTCTTCTCGTCGCCGCGCGGATCGCGGCGCTTCCTCTCGTCGTGTTCGCCGTCTCTTCGCCGCTGCTCGCCCAGGGCCCCGCGCCGAAAGCCCCCGCGGCGAAGAAGCCCTCGACCGCTCCGGCGCCCGCTGCCGCGCCCGCTCCCGCTCCCGAGACCGGCGCCCCGCAGATGACCGCCGCCGACGTCGAGGCCTTCCTCGACGGGCTCGTCCCCGCGCAGCTCGGGCCGGGCGACGTCGCGGGCGCGGTCGTCGTCGTCGTCAAGGATGGCAAGGTCCTCTTCGGGCGGGGCTACGGCTGGGCGGACGTCGAGAAACGCGTCCCCGTCGACTGGGAGAAGACGCTCTTCCGACCGGGTTCGATCTCCAAGCTCTTCACCTGGACGGCGGTCATGCAGCAGGTCGAGCAGGGCAAGCTCGACCTCGACACCGACGTCAACAAGTACCTCGACTTCCAGGTCCCGGAGGCGTTCGGCAAGCCGATCACGCTGCGCGACATCATGACGCACACGCCCGGGTACGAGGACTACGCCAAGGAGCTGATCGTGGCCGACGCGAGCCTGCTCGCTCCTCTCGGCCAGCACCTGAAGACGCACCAGCCGGCGCGCATCTTCCCGCCGGGTTCGACGCCCGCCTACTCCAACTACGCGACGTCGATGGCGGGATACATCGTGGAGCGCGTCTCCGGAAAGCCGTTCGCGGAGTACATCGAGGAGAACATCCTCGGTCCGCTCGGGATGAAGCGCGCGACGTTCCGCCAGCCGCTCCCGCCGGATCTCGAGCCGCTGATGTCGCGGGGCTACAAGGTCGGGTCCCAGAAGGCGCAGGCTTTCGAGATCGTCGTTCCGGCGCCCGCCGGCGCTCTCTCCGCGACGGGGGCCGACATGGCGCGCTTCGTCATCGCGCACCTGCAGGACGGAAGCTACGAGGGCGCGCAGATCCTGAAGCCCGAGACCGCGAAGCTCATGCACGCGCGCCAGCGCGGGAAGTCGCCCGAGACGGATGGGATGTGCCTCGGCTTCTACGAGGAGTCCCGCAACGGCCACCGGATCATCGGCCACGGCGGCGATACCAACTGGTTCCACAGCGACCTGCACCTGATCCCCGACGCGAACGTCGGCTTCTTCGTCTCCTACAACAGCGGCGGCAACGGCAAGGGCAGCGGGCGGACGCTCCTCTGGGAGCGCTTCCTGGACCGCTACTTCCCGTACACGCCGCCGGCCGCGACGCGCTCCGCGGACGCGACGGAGCAGTGCCGCAAGGTCGCCGGCAACTACCTCGTCAGCCGGCGCGAGGACACGAAGTTCCTCCGCCTCCTCTATCTCCTGGAGCAGACGAAGGTGTATCCGTCCCCGTCCCCCACGGACGCGGGGACGATCGAGATCTCGGCGCTCACCGATTTCAGCCAGCAGCCGAAGAAGTGGGAGCCGATCGGCAACGGCGTCTTTCGCGAGCTCCACGGCCAGGACAAGGTCGTCTTCCAGAAGGATCCTCTGGGGCGCGACGAGCTGGTCACGGAGTACCCGTTCTTCGACTTCTTCCGGCCTCCGGCCTATCTCGACTCGAAGCTCTTCCTTCCCGTCGCGATGGTGAGCCTCGCCGTCATCGTGCTCGGGCTCATCCTCTGGCCCGTCGGCGCGCTCGTGCGCCGGCACTACGGACGGCGGCTGGACCTGCTCCCCGGCGAGCGCAGGGTCCGTCTCTGGACGCGCCTCGTGTTGCTGCTCGACGTGATTCTGATCGCGGGCTACGCGACCGTCGTCATCAAGGGCCTCTCCGACCTCGACCTGCTGACACCCAAGCTGGACCCCATCCTGCACGTCCTTCAGGCGCTGGCCGCGCTCGCATTGATCGGGACTCTCGTCGCGCTCGTCGGCATGGCGCGCGCGTGGGGCAGCCGGCAGCGGGGAATCTGGAGCAAGCTCGGCGAGACCCTGATCTTCCTCTCGACCGTCGGCCTCGCGTGGGTCATTCTCGCGGGCCGCCTGCTCCACGTCGGACCGTCGTACTGATGC
>DASXPB010000016.1:0-38810 GCA_036493875.1 Thermoanaerobaculia bacterium | reverse complement strand
CAGAAGATGTTCTCGACGAACGTCTGCGGGTTGCGGTCGTAGAGCGGGAACCAGCTCGACTGCACCTGCACCATGATCCGGTGGCCCGGCAGGAAGACGTGGTTCGCGGTCGGCAGCGTCCACTTGTAGAGGAGCGGCTTGTTCGCCTCGATCGGCTTCGCGGTCTCGAGGCTCTCGCGGTAGCGGCCACGGAAGATGTCCGCCGAGATCATCAGCTGATAGCCGCCCAGCTCGGGCTGACCGGCGACCTCGTCGGGATAGACGTCGATGACCTTGACCACCCAGTCGCTGTCGGTGCCGGAGGTCGAGGCCGTGAGGTTGACGACGGGCTGGCCGGCGATCTTGACCGGCGCGGTCAGGACGTCGGAGGTGAACACCGCCACGTCCGTCCGGTCGGAGACCCCGCGCTGGTCCGAGACGAGCCACGGCGCCCAGTTCTTCGTCAGCGAGGGCCGGCCGTTGAAAGGCACGGGCTTCGCGGGATCCGAGACGTACTCCATGTAGGAGTTGGCGTCGGCGGTCTTCGCCGTGAGCCCGGTCTTGCCGTCGGCGCCGAGGTAGAGCGGCGTCGCCTTGATCGCGCAGCCCGCTGCGCCCGTACAACCCGACGGCCACGACGTCAGCGTCCGCCACTGGTTGGTGCCGGTCTCGAACGCGTACACGGGGGAGAGCGGCACGCTCGTATCGTCCTTCAGCCAGTGCGCGAGGAACGGAGCGAGGATCTCGCGGCGGAAATAGAGCCCGGTGTCGCTGCCGAAGTGGATCGCGCCGAGCGTCGAGCCGTCGTGGATCTCCTGCCCGTGGTGCCACGGGCCCAGGACCAGGAAGACGCTGTCGTTGCCGGTGTCCTTGGGCTCGATCGCCCGGTACACGGCGGGCGCGCCGTAGATGTCCTCCTGATCCCAGAGGCTGTCGACCAGCATGACCGGCACCTTCAGCGGTTCCTTCGCGAGAATCTTGTCGACCGCCTGGCCCTGCCACCACGCGTCGTACGCCGGGTGCTCGTACATCTTGCGCCAGAAGCCGAGCTGCTCCATGCCGTGCTGCTTACCGATGTCGCCCGCCGAGCCCGCCGAAAGGTACGTGTCGTAGTCGTCGTAGTGCGTGTTCCACCACTTCAGGTCGTTCTTCCGGGTCGCCTCCTGTTCGTAGATGTAGGACGCGCCGATCTGCCGGAAGGCGCCGTTGTGAAACCAGTCGTCGCCCATCCAGCCGTCCACCATCGGGTTCATCGGGACGGAGCACTTCAGGGCGGGGTGGGGATTGACGAGCGCCATCAGCGGGAGGAAACCGTCGTAGGAGATGCCGAGGATGCCGACCCTGCCGTTTGACTCCGGGACGTTCTTCACGAGCCAGTCGATCGTGTCGTAGGTGTCGGTGGCGTGGTCGACCGCGGTCGGGTTGAGCGGTCCATGCAGCGGGCGATTCATCACGTAGTCGCCCTCGGAGCCGTGCTTGCCGCGGATGTCCTGCACGGCCCGGATGTAGCCGCCCTCGATGATGGTCTCGACCGCGTTGTCGTAGCCGTCGAGGACGGACGCGAGGTGCGAGCTCGGCTTGTTGCTCGTCATCGCGTCGGCGTCGTAGGGCGTTCGGGTCAGGAGGATCGGCGCGCCCTTCGCGCCTTTCGGGATCAGGATGACGGTGTGGAGCTTCACGCCGTCGCGCATCGGGATCATGACGACCCGGCGCTCGTGGTCGAATGAGTCATATACGGGCTTGAACGTCGCCGGCACCTCGCTCGGCAGGCCACCCGGGGAGGCCTTCGGCGTGGGCGAGGGGTTGGGCGCGCCGACGGCGGTGGCGGTTCCCAACACGAGGAGCGCGGCCGCGGCCGCGGCGAGCGGGGAGCTTGTCATGCGAGATCCTCCTGAGAAGCTGGGGGATCTTACACGCAGCGTCCCTCAGGAGCCGGGGGGCTTCGAGCCGGCGCCGGGCTTCGACCCGGCCGCGTTCGCCTTCTCCTTCGCGGCCTGGATCTGCGGGATCAGGATGTCCTTCACGTAGCGCCAGTTCGGCTCGACGTTCAGGACGGCGGCGGCGTAGTGGCCGGCGGCGTCGAGGTTCTGCGGCTTCCCGCGAAACCGGGCGAGGGTCAGGCCGAGAAGGATCTCGGCTTCGCCCCAGGCCGGGTCGGTCGCGTCCGCGATCGTCTGCTTGCGCGCCCAGTCGAGCCCGTCGCGGAACATCTGGACCGCCTTGTCCGGGCCGCCGCCCTGCTTCGCCGGAGTGTCCCACTTCACCGTGCCGAAGACCCAGGCGAGGCGCGGGTTCTCCGGCGCCTGCTTCTGCGTCTCGGCGAGGAGGTCCCAGAGCCGCCGGTACTCCTTCGGACGCTCGGAGGCCGGAAGCGTCACGGCGAGGCTCTCGAGGCAGGCGAGCTGCGCGATTCGCGCCTCGACGAAGGCCGGATCCGCGTCCGAAGACTTCTGGAGCTCGTCGACGGCGCCGCGGAGGTTCTCCTCGATTCCCGACCAGTCCGGCGCCTCGCCTTCGGCGGCGTTCATCGCGTTCCACGCCGTCCGCCAGAGCGCGAAGCCGCGCCAGTAGTGCGCCCGCGAGCCGAGCGGGCTCTCGGCCTCGTCGAACGGCGACATCTGCTCGACGAGCGCCTTCAGCTGCTCACGGTCGTCGGCGTAGGCGGCCTTCCGGATCTCCGCGGCGAGTCGGATGACCTGGTCGTGCGGAGTCGCGGGAGGCGGCGGCGGTGCGGAAGGCGCCGGCGCCATTCCGGCGCAGGAGACGAGCGCGAGGCATGCGGAAATGAGCAACGCCGCGGCGACGTTGCAGAAAGAGTCACCGCCATCTATGCGTGAGCGACGGAATTCGGCAGTGGATCGTTTTGTCGCGCGAGTCAATCCGAAGAAAAGAAACCATTTGGCGCCGGCGCGACCTGGCGCTTGATTTGCTCCCGAGAAACTGGAAACTAAGACCACCCAGTGATCGGTTCCAGGATCCTCCGGTTGTTCGAGAGCCTCGGCTGGCTGCGCGGCCCGAAGCCCTGGATCCTCGCCGTCGCGGCCGCCTCGCTCCGGTGCGCGACCACCGCCGCTCCCGTTTACCCGAGCCCCGAGATCCAGTCGGTCGCCGAGCATCGGCCGATCCCCGCGGGCGATCAGTACGCGAGCGCGGTCGAGTTCCGCAAGTTCCTGATCAAGCTTCCGGACGATCACGTCATCGGTGCGCTCCAGGTCGGGAAGGAGTGCAACGGGCGCGAGGCGCTGACCTGGAAGATCGGGCGCGAGAGCACGGTTCCCCAGGACTTCGGCGGGCTGCTGCTCGAGGAAGTCGCGTCGGCGGGCTACGGGGTCGTCGGACGAGGCGACGTTCTCTTCGAGGACGTCCACGAGAAGAAGGCCGACTACGTCGTCGCCGGCGTGATCCGGGACGTGCACGCCAACGTCTGCTACGCCAATCCCAAGAACAATCTCGCCACCGCCGAGGCCTCGCTCGTCATCGACTGGCAGATCTACTCCTACCGGGCGCGCGAGGTGGCGTTCAAGCTCACGACGGAGGGCTCGAGCCTGCTGCTCCGTCCCCAGTCCGAGCCCGGCGCCGATGCGATCTCCCGCGCGGTCGTCGCCGCGTCGCGCAACCTCCTGGCGGACCCCCAGTTCCACGAGCTCATGGCGGGCAACGGGACGGACCGGAGCCCCCAGCCGCGTCCGCCGATCGCGATCGCCTACGAGACGGCGCCGAAGAAGCCGTCCAAGAGCGCCGAGACCCTGGTGGCCGACTCGCGGATGGCGGTCGTCACGGTGTTCGCCGGCGACTCCATGGGCTCCGGCTTCCTGATCTCGCGCGACGGCTACCTCCTGACCGACGAGCACGTCGTCGGAACGTCGCGCTACGTTCGGGTCAAGTTCGTGACCGGACGCGAGGTCAACGGCGAGGTCGTGCGCGCGGACCGCAAGCGCGACGTCGCGCTGGTCAAGCTCGAGGGTGACGTCTACCCGTATCTGCCCCTCGGCGAGTCGAGCCGCGTCCAGCCCGGAGCGGACGTCTTCGCGATCGGGACCCCGCTCGAGGAGATGTTCGGCCAGACCGTCACGAAGGGCATCGTCAGCGGGTACGGCGAGGAAGACGGGCAGAGAATCCTCCGCAGCGACGTCAACATCCAGAAGGGCAACAGCGGCGGCCCGCTGCTCGACCGCTCCGGCGTCGTCGTGGGACTGTCCGTCAACGCCTACACGCTTCTCCCCGACGGGATCGGCATCGGCCTGAACGGGTTCATCCCGATCGAGGAGGCTCTGCACGCTCTGACGATTCAGCGCGAGGCTCCGGTGCCGCCGACCGCGGTGACGTCCCCCAAATAGCGCTTCGCCTCGGCCAGCTCCGGCCGCGTGGACCCCGCGACGCACTGCGCGGAAAGTTCCGCGTAGAGCTCGCGGGCGCGCGAGGGATTCTTCGAGAGCTCGGCGGCGCGGGCCGCGCCGTAGAGACCGTTGAAGCGGTTGGGCGTCTGTCGCAGCGAGGCCTCGTACTCTGCCGACGCCTCGGCCGGGCGTCCCGCCTCGAGCAGCATGTCGCCGAGGAGCTCGCGGGCCGGGAGGAGCGATCCGGGAGTGACCGGATGCTTGCCGACCCTCTCCTCGAGTTCCGCGGCGGCGCGCGTGTCGCGGAGGGCGTCGTCCCTGCGGCCCTCCGCCCATTCGACCCATGCCGCCGCGCCGAGCCGCATCGCCTCGACGGCGCCCGCCCAGTCGTACGGGCCGGGGACCGGCGACTTCACCAGGGCTGCGTGAATCGTCTCGATCTCGGCGATCGCCCGGCGAGCGCCTTCGGAGTCGCCGCTGCGCGCGGCGCCGACCGCCCGGGCGAAGTGGACGAGCGTCGGAGCGTAGGGCGCAACAGGCGCGGCCGCGGGCGCCGGGATCTTCGCAGCCGCCTTCCAGTCGCGCCGCTCGAGCGCCCAGCGCGCCGGGATCGCGTCGAGCGCGTAGGCCACGGCGAAGTTGTGCTCGTCGACGCTCCGGATCGCCGCTGCCCGGTCGCGGATCTCGCGAGCCTTCGGCTCGTCGCCGATCTGGAGGTACGCATACTCGAGGTAGTCGTATGCGTGAATGGAATCGAAGCTCTCCGCGCCCGGATGGCGCTTCTTCATGAGCTCCTGTCCCGCTCTCGCCGAGTCGAGGTTCGAGGCGATCGACTCCTGCCAGAGGCCGAGCCTCGTGAAGATGTGCGACGGCATGTGGAGGGCGTGCGGCGAGTCTGGCGCGATCTTCGCGTACGCACGAGCCGCCGGAAGCGCCTCCTGTGCGAGCTCGGGGTAGTCGAAGGCATGGATCATGTAGTGCGCGACGCCCGGATGGTTCGGCTCGGAGGCGAGCAAGCCGTTCAGGATCGTCGCCGACTTCTTGTCGTCGGCATGGGTCGGGTCGTTCGGGGCCTTGGCCCCCTGGATCGCGACGGCGTAGAACATCGTGGCCTCGTGATCTTCGGGAAAACGCTGCGACAGCTTCTCCATCGCGTCGCGGTACGCCGCGGCGCGCGCGCGGTGATCCAGGCGCTGCTCGTGGCTGTAGAACGCGGCGATCGCGTCGATGTAGCCCTTCTCCCGATCGGTCTTCGCGCCGAGGTCGAGCGCCTTCCCGGCGGCGGCCTTTCCAGCGGCGAACTCGGCGGGACTCGGGGGTGCCCAGATCGGGTGGTACCAGGTCATCGCGATGCCCCACTGCGCCATGCCGCACGCGGGATCCTTCGTCGCGACCTCCTGGAACGCGAGGCGCGACTCCTCGTAGCCGAAGGAGTGGAGCAGCGCGACCGCGCGCGTGAAATCCTGCGCGACTCCCGCCGAGCAGGACGTCGGGAAGTGCACCGTGCCGAGCTGCTCGCCGCCGTGGGAATGGACGTGCTCCTCCTGGGCGTCGGCGTGGGCGCACGGCGCCCACAGCAGAGCGAGGATCAGAGCGGACCGCAGAGTCGTCATGGCACCTCCGAAGCGTTTCGGATCCTATCGGAGAAACGCTGCGGCGCCTCGGACCGTCGGTCCGGATCTTGCACGCCTCGAAGCCGAGAGCCGGAGGAGACTTGGCGGACGAGCACGACGAACGATTCTGCGGATTTCACGGATTCAACCGGCGGCAGTTTCTCGAGGTCTCGCTGGGCGGCCTCGCCGCCGCGCGGCTCGCGGCTGCGGGCATTCCCGTCGTCAGGAGTCCCGTCGCGGATGCGATTCCCGCGGGCGCCGCCGGCTCACTCCCGGTCGTTCTCCGGGTCAACGGCGCCGAGCGGCGCCTGAGCGTCGATCCCCGCACGACGCTTCTCGAAGCGATGCGGTACGAGCTCGGGTTGACCGGGACCAAGGAAGGCTGTGATCACGGCCAGTGCGGCGCCTGCACCGTGCTGATCGGCGGCCGTCGCGTCCTCTCCTGCATGACGCTGACCGTCGCCGCGGGCGGCCAGGCCGTCACGACGATCGAGGGGCTCGCGAAGGATGGCGAGCTCCATCCCGTGCAGGCCGCGTTCCTCGCGCGAGACGGGTTCCAGTGCGGCTACTGCACGCCGGGGCAAATCGTCTCGGCGGTGGGCCTGCTGGCGGAGGGCTGCCCCGGGGATGCCGGCGCGATCCGGGAATGCATGAGCGGAAACATCTGCCGATGCGGGGCCTATCCGAACATCGTCGCGGCCATACAGGACGCGCGAAGCAAGGTCGCGGCGATTCAGGACGCCAGAAACAAGACGCAGGGATCCCGATGAATCCTTTCGCCTACGCCCGCTCGAGCTCGCCGTCCGGCGCCGTCGCGGAGGTCGCGGGGAACCCGCATGCCGCGTTCCTCGCAGGAGGCACGACCCTGGTGGACCTGATGCAGCTCGAGGTGATGACGCCGGACTCGCTCGTCGACGTGAACGCTCTGCCGCTCGCGCGCATCGAGACGCTGCCGAACGGCGGGGTGCGCGTCGGAGCGCTCGTCCGCAACAGCGACCTCGCCAACGATCCGACCATCCGCGCCCGCTACCCGGTCCTCTCCGAGGCCCTGCTCTCCGGGGCGAGCGCCCAGATCCGTAACATGGCGACGACCGCCGGGAACCTCCTCCAGCGCACCCGCTGCTATTACTTCCGCGACGTCTTCTCTCCGTGCAACAAGCGCCGGCCCGGAAGCGGCTGCGCGGCCATCGGCGGATACAACCGGATCCACGCGGTCCTCGGCACGAGCGAGAAGTGCATCGCGGCGTTTCCGGGCGACATGCCGGTCGCGCTGACGGCCCTCGAGGCGGTCGTGCGCACGCGCCCGCCGAAGGGCGCCGAGCGGTCGATCCCGATCTCCGACTTCTACGTCTCCTACGGCGAGGATCCCGCGCGCGAGAACGTGCTCGAGCACGGCGAGCTCATCACGGCGGTGGACCTGCCGGGCGACGCGTGGCTGGCGCGATCCCACTACCTGAAGGTCCGCGACCGGGCGAGCTACGAGTTCGCGCTGGCGTCGGCGGCGGTCGCGCTGGACGTCGACGATGGCAAGATCAGCGCGGCCCGCGTCGTGCTGGGCGGCGTCGGCACCAAACCGTGGCGGTCGGCCGAGGCGGAGAGGGCGCTGGCCGGCCAGCCGGCGAAGCCCGAGACCTACCGCGCCGCCGCGGAGGCGGCCCTCGCCGGCTCGCGGCCCCAGAAGGACAACGCGTTCAAGGTCGAGCTCGCGAGGCGCACGCTCGCTCGCGCGCTCGAGACCGTCGCGGAGAGGAAGCTCGCATGAGCACGGTCGTCGGGAGGACGCGCTCGATGAGCGCCGTCGTCGGGACGCCTCGATGAGCGCCGTCATCGGGACGCTTCGATGAGCGCCGTCATCGGCGCTCCGATCGACCGGGTCGACGGCCGCCTCAAGGTGACCGGCGGCGCGAAGTACGCCGCGGAGTTTCGGCCGGAGAACCTCGCGCATTGCGTCGCCGTGCAGAGCACCGTGGCGCGCGGGCGCATCGCGTCGATCGACGCGGCGGCGGCGCTCCGGATGCCGGGCGTGATCGCCGTGCTGACGCACGAGAACGCGCCGCGACTCCAGAAGCTCAAGGTCGGAGACCCGAAGAGCGGACACGCCGGAGAAGATCTGCCTCCGCTGTCCGACGACGAGATCCACTTCGCCGGCCAGTACGTCGCCCTTGTCGTCGCGCAGAAGCTCTCGCAGGCGCGCCACGCGGCCTACGCCGTGAAGGTCTCGTATCGCGAGGAGAAGCCGGTCCTCACGCACGAGGACGCGGCCGGCAGCGCGACCTATCCCAAGGACAACAACGGGCGGCCGCTGCAGCACCGGCGGGGGGACGTCGACGCGGCCCTGGGCGATCCCGCGGCCGTCAAGGTCGAGTCGACGTACACGCTGCCCGTCGAGACCCACAACCCGATGGAGCTGCACGCCACGGTCGCGAGCTGGAAGGGCGACGAGCTGACGGTGTGGGACGCGACCCAGGCGGTCATTGGCTCGCGCAACGGGCTCTCGATGGCGTTCGGCCTCCCGCCGGAGAAGGTCCACGTGATCTGCCCCTTCGTCGGTGGCGGCTTCGGATGCAAGGGCTCGCAGTGGCCGCACGTCTTCGCGTCCGCGATGGCGGCGAAGGCCGTCCAGCGTCCGGTCTCGCTCGTCGTGTCGCGCGCGCAGATGTTCACCGAGGCCGGCCACCGCCCCGCGGTCGAGCAGAAGCTGACCCTCGCGGCAAAACGCGACGGAACCCTGACGGCGATCCGCCACGAGACGACGTCGGCGACCTCGCCCGTCTCGGTGTTCATCGAGCCGAGCGGTCAGACCACGAGCGCCATGCTCTACGCCTGCCCGAACGCGGACATCCCGCAGAGACTCCTGCGCATCAACGTCGCGGCCCCGACTTTCATGCGCGCGCCGGGCGAGGCGTCCGGCAGCTTCGCGCTCGAGTCCGCGATGGATGAGCTCGCGACCGCCCTCGACATGGACCCGATCGAGCTGCGCGTGCGCAACCACGCGGACGTCAACCCCACGAGCCAGAAGCCGTTCTCCGCGAAGCACCTCAAGGAGTGCTACGCGCTGGGGGCGGAGAAATTCGGCTGGAGCCGGCGCGATCGGAAGCCCGGATCGATGACGGAGGACGGGCAGCTCGTGGGCTGGGGCATGGCGACGGCCGTCTACCCGGGAAACCGCTGGCCGGCGTCCGCGTTCATCCGCGTCTCGCCCGACGGGACCGCCCTGGTTCGCGCGGCCACGCAGGACCTCGGCACCGGGACCTACACCGCGCTGACCCAGGTGTCGGCGGACGCGCTGGGGCTGCCCCCGGAGCGCATCCGCTTCGAGCTCGGCGACTCCACGTTCCCGGAGGCCCCGGTCTCGGGCGGGTCCAACTCGTGCGCGAGCGTGTCGGAGGCGATCGTGCAGACCGCCGCGGCGCTTCGCGAAAAGCTCGGCGGCGCGGACCCCGGCGTCTCGATCGCCGAGCTGGTACGGAAGAGCGGTGGCCCGGTCGAGGCCACGGCGAAGGCGACGGCGCCCGACGAGAAGGACAAGAAGTTCTCGATCCATTCCTTCGGCGCGCACTTCTGCGAGGTCCGGATCGATCCGCTGCTGCCGCGCGTCCAGGTGAGCCGCTGGGTATCGGTCATGAACGTCGGGCAGGTCCTCAACACGAAGACGGCGCGCAGCCAGATCCTCGGCGGCGTGACGATGGGGATCGGGATGGCTCTCCTCGAGCACACGGCCTACGACCCGCGCACCGGCCGCCCCGTCACCGCGAGCCTCGCGGATTACCTCGTGCCCGTCAACGCCGACGTCGGCACGATCGATGTCTTCTTCGTGGGGGAGCCGGATCCGGCGATCAACACCGTCGGCTGCCGCGGAATCGGCGAGATCGGCATCACGGGCGCCGCCGCCGCGGTCGCGAACGCCGTGTACCACGCGACGGGCCGGCGCGTCCGCGATCTGCCGATCACGCCCGACAAGCTGCTCTAGACGAGGATCCTCTCCTCTCTCCCTTGATATCGTCGGACACGGCGTATGCGAGCGCGACAGATCGGAAGAACCGGGCGGTCAGTCTTCCCCGTCGGCCTGGGCTGCATGGGCCTCTCGTGGGCCTACCGGGATCATGCGGTCGACGAGTCCGCGGGCGTCGCGCTCATCGGCGACGCGATCGGTCTCGGGGTCGACCACTTCGACACGGCGGACGTCTACGGTCCCTTCACCAACGAGCGCCTCCTCGGTCGGGCGATTCGGGGTGTCGGGCGCCGCGACGATCTGTTCATCGCGACCAAGTGCGGCCTCGTCGTCGAGGACAGGGCGACGTTCCGGTTCGGGCGCGACGGGAGCCCGTCCCACGTGCGAGAGGCCTGCGACGCCTCGCTCGAGCGGCTCGGGATCGACGCCATCGACCTCTACTACCTCCACCGCATCGACCCGAAAGTCCCGGTCGAGGAGACCTGGGGCGCGATGGCCGAGCTCGTGGAGTCGGGCAAGGTGCGCTTCCTCGGGATCTCCGAGGCGAACGTGGACGAGCTCGAGCGGATCTCCCGCATCCATCCCGTGACCGCCGTCCAGTCCGAGCTGTCGCTGTGGACACGGGACTACCTCGCCGACGTCGTGCCGTGGTGCGCGGCGCACGGAGCCTCGTTCGTGGCGTTCGCACCGCTCGGGCGCGGTTTCCTGACCGGGAAGATCGCGACCGACGCGCGCTTCGAGGCGAGCGACTTCCGCTCGAAGCTCCCGCGGTTCAGCCCCGAGAGCGTCGCCGCGAACCAGCGCATCGTCGAGGCGGTCCGAGCCGTGGCGGGCCGCCGCGGCGTCACGCCCGCGCAGATCGCGCTCGCCTGGGTCCTCTCGCGCGGCGAGCACGTCCTCGCGATCCCGGGCACCCAGCGGCGCAAGTACCTGGAGGAGAACGTGGCCGCCGCCGGGATCGCGCTGAGCGAGGCGGAACTCGAGGAGCTCGACGCCATTCCCGCGCCGGTCGGCGGGCGGTACTAGGGCAGCCTTTCAGAGAGTCGTGGCGGCTCCTCCTCGCGTTCTGATCACCGGGGCTGCGGGGAATCTCGGTAGCCTTCTCGCGCGACACCTCGCGGCCGGCGGCCACCGGCTGCGGCTGATGTACCACCGCCGGCCGCTGCCCGCGAGTCTCGAGGGCCAGCCCCACGTCGAGACCGTCGCGGCCGATCTCGCGCGTCCCGAGACCTTGACGGCGGCGGTCGCGGGCGTCGACGTCGCCATCCACTTCGCCGGCGTGCTCTTTCGGCCGAGGCCCGAGCGCTTCCTTCCCGAGACCAACGGGAAGTGGTTCACGAACCTCCTCGAGGCGGCGCTCGCCGCGGGCGTCGGCCGCGTCATCCTCGTGTCGTTCCCTCACGTCGAGGGCGAGACCAGTCCCGAGTCGCCCGCCACGGGACGCCTCGACCGCGCGCCCGCGTCCGTCCACGCGCGGACGCGGCTGGAGGCCGAGAGGACGCTGTTTGCGCGAACGCGCGATACCGCGACGGAGGCCGTCGCGCTTCGTCTCGGGATGGTCTATGGACGCGGGGTCCTCATGGTCGAGGCGGCGCGCTGGCTCGCGCGGAGGAGGCTGCTCGCGGTGTGGCGCGAGCCCACGTGGTACCAGTTCCTCTCGGTTCCGGATTTCCTCCAGGCCGCCGAATCGGCGATCGTCCGACCGGGAGTCGAGGGGATCTACCACGTCGGCGACGAGGAACCGGTGACCCTCCAACGCTTCCTGGACGAGGCCTGCCGGGTCTGGGGGTGTCCCCGGCCCGTTCGGGTGCCGGTCTGGTCGGTCTACACGGTCGCCGGCCTCTGTGAGCTCGTGGCAGCGGCGACCGGGAGACCCGCGCCCTTCACTCGCGACTTCATCCGCATCGGCCGCCTCTCCCACTGGGGCGACACGGGGCGCGCCCGTGCCGAGCTTCTTCCGACGCTGCGCTACCGAACCCTCGCCGAGGGGCTGGAGACTCTTTAATCCGCCTTCTCGGGCCTTCGATTCACAAAGAAATTCGACTCAATCCGTAGGCATGTGTTCGGGATCACTTCGAAAACGGCTCGCGGTGCGTAGAGTGCAGGCGAATGGTGGGTCCCCGCGATTTCAGCGGCGCCGAGCTTGAGCAGTTTGGTTTGGGCATCGTGGAGCGGCGCACGCAGACTCTGGAAGTCGTGAGGAGACTGTACTGTCTCCGCTGCGGCAGCCAGGTTCACCTCGAGCGCCGCGACTCCGACCCGAACGGCTGGTGGGCCTGCGTCCGCGGGTGCAATACGCGCTTCGCGAACCCGAAGGACGGGCAGCCGCCGCGTCCGGTCCCCCAGTCGTAGGCTTCGCCTCTCCGCCCCCTACTCCTCCTCGGTCGAGGCGCCTCAGGCCGGTCTCGCGAAGCGGCGCGTAGGCGCTCGCCTTGCATGAATCGAAGACGTGATGACGGGAAGACTGCCCGCCCTCTTCGTCTCGCACGGCTCGCCGATGGTGGCGATCGAGAACGAGGGCTGGGGACGCCGGCTCAGGGAGCTCGGCGCGTCGCTCGAGAAGCCTCAGGCGGTCGTCGTGGTCTCGGCGCATTTCGAGGCGCCGACTCCCGTGCGGGTCACGGCGTCGGTGGCGCCCGAGACGATCCATGACTTCTCCGGCTTCCCGCCCGAGCTCCATCGGATCCAGTACGTCGCGCGGGGCGACCCCGAGCTCGCGGCGCGCATTCGCAATCTGCTCGGCCGGAGCGGACTCTCCGCGACGCTCGACACGCGGCGCGGGCTCGACCACGGGGCGTGGGTGCCGCTGCGATTCCTCTTTCCGAAGGCGGACGTGCCCGTCGTCGAGGTCTCGCTGCCGTTTCCCCGCAGGCCGCAGGACGCGCTCAAGATCGGCGCGGTACTCGGCCCGCTACGCAACGACGGCGTGCTGCTGATGGGGAGCGGGGGGATCGTTCACAACCTGCGCCGGATCGACGAGGCCGACGATCCTGCGAGGGTCGCGACCTGGGCACGCGCGTTCGACGATTGGATGGCGGCGCGGCTCGAGGCGATGGACCTGACGGCGATCCTGAGCTACCGCGATGAGGCGCCCAGCGCCGATTCGGCCGTTCCGACGAGCGATCACTTCGATCCGATCTTCGTCGTCCTGGGATCCGCCACTCCGGGGGAGAGGGTGCAGACGCTGCACGAGGGATTCCGCTACGGTTCGCTCTCGATGCGCAGCTTTCTCGTGAGTTGAGCCCGCCCGATTCTTTCCGGAACCCGGAACCGCGTCTCTCGCGTACAGAACGTTCAGGAGGGAACTCCTCATGAAGATCGGAGTCCTGGGAACGGGAATGGTGGGATCGGCGCTGGCCGGCGGGCTGGCGGCGCTGGGCCACGAGGTGAAGATGGGCGCGCGCGAATCCGGCAACGCGAAGGCGAAGGCCTGGGCGTCGGGCGCGGGCAAGGGCGCCTCCTCGGGCGACTTCGCCGAGGCCGCCGCGTTCGGCGAGATCGTCTTCAGCTGCACGCTCGGCGAGAAGGCCGTCGAGGCGCTGCGGGCGGCGAAGAAGGAGAACCTGAAGGGCAAGGTCGTGATCGACGTCTCGAACCCGCTCGACTTCTCGAGGGGAATGCCTCCCCGCGTTCTGACCGGGCCGAACGGAGAATCGCTCGGCGAGCAGATCCAGGAGGCGTTTCCCGACGCCCGCGTCGTCAAGGCCCTGAACACCGTCAACGCGGCCGTGATGGTGGACCCGCAACGAGTCGGGGGAGAGAGCGATCTCTTCGTCTGCGGCAACGACGCGGACGCGAAGGCCAGGGTCACCGCCCTGCTGAAGGAGCTCGGCTGGACGCGCGTGCACGATCTCGGCCCGATCGTCGCGGCGCGAGGGACCGAGGCCTACCTGCTCCTGTGGCTGACCCTGATGGGCGCGCTCAAGACGGCCGATTTCAACGTGAGGATCGTGCGCCGGTCGGACTGAGAGGTCGCCGGACTAAGAGAAGAGGACGGAAAAAAGAAGAGGCGGGAGTGAACTCCCGCCTCGCGAATTCAGAGCAAACGAAACGATCAGTAGCGCGAGCGCCCGCCCCGGCCGCCGCCGCCACCGCCGCCGCCCTCGGTCTTGGGGCGCGCCTCGTTGACCTTGAGCGAACGGCCGCCGAAGTCGGTCCCGTCGAGCGTCAGGGCCTGCTTGGCCTGCTCGTCGTTGGAAAACTCGACGAACCCGAACCCCTTGGACTGGCCCGTGTCGCGATCGGTAATGACCCGCGCCGAGTCGGGCGTACCGAATTTAGCGAACATGTCGCTCAGTTGATCGTCAGAGACGTTGTACGGAAGATTGCCTACGTAGAGCTTCATCGAATCCATCCTTGTGCGCCGGGCAAAAGTTGAAGAGGCGAAAGTCCGCCGGCACGGAGCTCCGCATTCTCGTCACTTTTCGTTCGGGATTCGTCAGAACGGTTCTGGCAAAAGGCGAGCGGCACGAGAACGGCGGAAGTCTATCACGGTTCGCCAGGCCCCCTTGGGAGGCCGTGATACTGTGGTTTCCTCCGATTTCCCCCGACGGACACGCAGGACCGCGCCCTTTCCGTCGCCGGTACTCGGCGAGAAAGCGGGAACGCCATGAGCCAGGCCTTGCGTCGCTGGAAATGTCGGGATTGCAGCCGAACCAACGAAACGGAGATCGCGCTGGACGGCACCGCCCTCTGCGCGCACTGCACCCACCGCATCAACGTCCAGCCGAGCCGCATCAAGAACGGCACGCTTCTTCCCGCGGTCTACCCGACCCGCCTCGGCACGCCTCGGGCTGCCTTTCGCATCCGCTCCCTCGGCGAAGTCTAGGTTCCCCTTCGGGGGTCGGCCGACCCCTACCCGAGGCGTTCCAGCTCGCGCTCCAGGAACCGCCGCTCGGCATCGTTGCCGACGAGCGTAAGGGCGCGGCGGTAGGCCTCGGCGGCTTCGGCTTCGCGGTGGAGACGCGCCAGCAGCCGGCCGCGCGCCGCGGGCAGCAGGTGATAGCTCGAGAGCTCGCCGCGGGACTCGAGCTCGTCGAGTAGCGCGAGGGCGTCCGCCGCGCCGTAGGCCTCGGCCACGGCGGCGGCGTGGTTGAGCTCGACGACCGGCGAAGGGAAGCGCGAGAGGAGCTGCCGGTAGAGGGCGACGATCTGCGGCCAGTCCGTGTCGGCCGGCGTCTTCGCCTCCGCGTGGACGGCGGCGATCGCGGCCTGGAGCGCGTAGCGGCCGGGCCCGCCTTCGGCGAGCGCGCGCTCCGTCAGCGCGATGCCCTCGCGGATCTGCTCGCGATCCCAGCCGCCTCGGTCCTGCTCGTCCAGCCGCACGAGCTCGCCCGCCGCGGAGAGGCGCGTGTCGCGGCGCGAGTCGTGCAGCATCATCAGCGCGAGCAGCGCGCGGGCCTCGGGCGCGCGAGGCATCAACTCCGCGAGCAGCCGCGCGAGACGAATCGCCTCGGCGCAGAGCTCGCGGCGGGTCAGCTCGGCTCCCGAAGTGGCGGCGTAGCCCTCGTTGAAGATCAGGTACAGCACGGCGAGCACCGCGTCGAGCCGCTCCTCGAGGCGGTCGTCGGGCGGCACGCGGTACGGAATCCGCGCGTTCCGGATCTTCTGCTTGGCGCGCACCAGCCGCTGCGCCATCGTGGGCACCGGAACGAGGAACGCCCGCGCGATCTCCTCGGTGGTCAGGCCGCCCAGGGTACGCAGCGTCAGCGGGACCTGCACCTCGACCGCGAGCGCGGGATGGCAACAGGTGAAGATCAGGCGCAGGCGGTCGTCGGCGACGCGGTTGTCGGCTGGGTCCGCGAAGTCCGGCGCGGCGTCTTCCTTCAGGGCGGCCCAGCGCGCGAGCTCCTCGCGCTTCTCGCGAAATCGGATGTCGCGGCGAAGCCGGTCGATCGCCTTGTGCCGGGCGGTCGCGACGATCCACGCGCGCGGGTTCTCGGGGGCGCCGTGGCCGGGCCAGCGCTCGAGCGCGGCGGCGAAGGCGTCCTGCATGACTTCTTCCGCGAGATCGAAGTCGCCGACGAGGCGGATCAGGGTGGCGAGGATGCGGCCCGAGTCTTCGCGGTAGAGACGATCGATCGACGGGGCGGGCGAGTGTCCCGCCCCGTCGTCGCGCCCCTTCGGATTCGTCAGGAGGCCGCCTGCTTGAACACGGCCTCCCGTTCCGGCATGTCGAGGATCGGCCGCACCTCGATCGAGCCGATCCGCGACGAGGGAATCCGCTCGGCGATCGCCGTGGCCTCGTCGAGGTTCTTCGCCTCGACGATGTAGTAGCCGCCGAGCTGCTCGCGCGTCTCGGCGAACGGGCCGTCGGTCGCCATCGGCTTGCCGTCGCGCACGCGCACGGTCGTCGCCGCCGCAGTCCGCTCGAGCGGGTCTCCCGCCAGCCAGTGGCCGCTCTTCTTGATGGAAGCCGTGAAGTCGAGGTACTCCTGGTAGATCTTCCCGCGCTCCTGGTCGGAGATCGTCTGCCAGTAGGACTCGGGGCTGTAGATCAGAAGCATGTATCGCATGTTCGAACCTCCTCATGCCTTCTAGTCGAACGGGAACGACTAGAATCGACAGCCATGCTGTACACGCCGGAAGGTATCGCAAAGATGTTCGCGTATGGCCGCTGGGCGCAGGCCAAGACGTTCGAGTCGCTCGACCCGCTGTCCTCCGAGGAGCTCAACCGCAAGATCGGGGGGAGCTTCGGCTCGATCCAGGCGACTCTGGGCCACGTCTACGGCGCGGAGTGGGTCTGGCTCGAGCGCTGGCGCGGCGGCTCGCCGAAGGCGCTCCCCGAGTCCACGGACGCCTGGACCCTGGAGGACTTTCGGGAGAGATGGCGTCCGGTCGAGGAGGGCCACCGGAGCTTCGTCGCGGCCGCGACGGAGGAGCAGCTCACCCGCCCCCTGACCTACGTCAACTTCGCGGGAAAGACGCTGAGCTACCCGCTCGAAGAGGCTCTCGTCCACGTCGCCAACCACGGCACGTACCACCGCGGCCAGATCGCGACGATGCTGCGCCAGCTCAGCCATTCGCCGATCTCGACGGACTATGTGCGGTATCTGGACGCCGGATCGCCTGCGTGATGCGTCGGTGAGCCTCTCCATCACTCAAGTCGACGCGTTTACCGACGTGCCCTTCCGCGGCAATCCGGCCGCGGTGTGTCTCCTTCCGGCCGAGCGGGACGCGGCATGGATGCAGCTCGTGGCGCGCGAGATGAACCTCGCCGAGACCGCGTTTCTTCTCCGGCGCGACGACGGGTTCGCCCTGCGGTGGTTCACGCCCACCGTCGAGGTGGAACTGTGCGGGCACGCGACGCTCGCGAGCGCCCACGTGCTGTGGGAGGAGGGCCATCTCCCGCCGGGGGAGACCGCGCGCTTCCACACCCGCAGCGGACTCCTGACCGCGATGCTCCGGGACGGTCGGATCTGGCTCGACTTCCCGGCGCTGCACGCGACTCCCGCCGAGGCGCCCGATGACCTCGTTCGCGCGCTCGGCGCGCCGATCCGCCACTTCGGCGTGAACCCGATCGACTCGCTCGCCGAGGTGGACTCGGAGGAGACGCTCTCCGGACTGCGGCCGGATCTCGTCGCGTTGCGGAGGCTCGGCGGCCGCGGCCTCATCGTCACCTGCAGGGGACGCGACGGCGCCGGCTACGACTTCGCCTCGCGCTTCTTCGCCCCCGGGGCGGGCATCGACGAGGATCCCGTCACGGGATCCGCGCACTGCTGCCTCGGGCCGTTCTGGTCGGAGCGTCTGGGCAGGACCGAGCTGACCGGCTACCAGGCCTCCGCCCGCGGCGGCTTCGTGACGGTGCGGTGCCGCGGCGAGCGGGTGGAGCTCGGAGGAAACGCCGTGACCGTGCTGCGCGGAACGCTCCTCGATTCGGCGTCCGCGTCTTGACGCCGCCGGCTCCGAAGGCGTAGCGTCGAGACGCGCGTGAGGCGGGTCGCCCACGCGATGTTCCCGCCGGGTGCGATGGCCCCGGCGAAAGGAGGTCCTCATGTATCCCGGATTCATTCCCCATTGGAAGCGCCGGCACTGCGGCAGCCGTGGCGATCGCAGCGTTCACGTCGGCGTCGGGTTCGCCGACTGCGAGACCGAAGAAGGTGGCTGGGAGTTCCACACCTCGCCGGAGGACGCGGAGGGAGGCTTCGGGTTCGGGTTCTCGTTCGGAGGCGGCGCGTTCGGTGTCCGCCGCCCGCTGCGGTTCCTGGCCTTCAAGCTGCACCTCTCGGAGGCGCAGGTCGCCGAGCTCGCGCGGATCCTGGACGCGATCAAGACCGAGCGTGCGCAGGCGGCGGTCGATCTTCGCCGCACCCTCTCGAGCTTCGCCGAGGCGATCGAGGGAGACACCTTCGACGCCGCCAAGGCGAACGCCGGCGCGTCGCTCCGCATGCAGAGCGCCGAGCGGCTCAAGGACGCGGTCGTCACCGCGCTCGGTGAGCTGCACAGGCTCCTCGATCCCGAGCAGCGCAAGCTCCTCGCGTACTTGATTCGGACCGGCACGCTTTCGCTCTAGGCCTCCCTCACCCTCGCCCTTATCGCCGGCCGCAGGCCGCCGCCCCCCAGCCTGCGGCCGGCGTTCTCTACTGCGGTGGGCCTGCCTTTGGTGGTCGAGTCCCCCCGCCCCGGGGGGAGAGGGGTTTCGATAGCATCTCCTCTCGGCTATTCGCTATGCCCGAAGGCAACACGATCCATCGCTTCGCCCGCAGCCACACGCGCGACTTCGGCGGCCGCGTCGTGCGCGTCTCCTCGCCGCAGGGACGCTTCGCGGCGGAGGCGAAGCGGCTGGACTGCCGGAGATTCCTTCGCGCGGAGGCGTACGGAAAGCACCTCTTCCACTTCTGGGAGGGCGGGCTGGTCGTCCACGTGCACCTCGGGATGGCGGGCTGGTTCTATCGCCATAAGGGCCGCGCGCCGGAGCCCAGACCCTCCGTTCGGATGCGGTTGTCGACTCCTCGTCGCGCGCCGACCCGGCGCGAGCCCGACGTCACCGTCGACCTGATCGGGCCGCCGACCTGCGAGCTGCTGTCGGTTGCAGACGTGCGCGAGGTGCTCGACCGCCTCGGCCCGGACCCGCTGCGCCCCGATGCGGATCCGGACCGGGTCTGGGCGGAGCTGCGGCGCCGGAGGCGTCCGATCGGCGACGCCCTCCTGGACCAGCGCGTGATCTCCGGAGTCGGCAACATCTATCGCAACGAGGCGCTCTTCCTGTCGGGCATCCATCCGCTGCGCCGCTCCGACAAGCTCCTGGAGGGGGAGTGGCGCGAGCTCTGGACGACGACGACGCGCCTCATGCGGCGCGGGCTGCGTCCCGGAAGCATCGCCACGGTCGATCCTCGGGAGCGTCCGCACGCGGCGGCCGGTACGGAGCGGCCGGGCCGGGACCGGTTCTACGTCTACCAGGAGGAAGTCTGCCGCCGCTGCGGCAACGCCCTGCGGGAGTTTCCGCTGTCGGGTCGCCGCATGTGGGTCTGCCGATCGTGCCAGCCCTACCGGCCGCGGCGCGCGGCTGGCACGCGTCTCGCAAATCCGGACGTGTGAAGTTCGTGATCGCCACGGCGGACCACGCGGGGCTCGGCTTCGCGTTGCGCCTCCAGGACGAGGGCCACGAGGTCGTGATGGCGCTCAACCCGTCCGAAGCCGTCCGCTCCGACGCGCCGTCCCGGGAAGCGTTCGCTCGCGTGGGTCAGGGCATGGTCGCGCGGGAATGCCTCGAGGCTCTGCTCGCGCGCCGCTCCGCGCTCCGCGACGTCTGCTGGATCTGGGACGGCAACCACTCGGTCGAGGAGAACGAGCTCCTGCGCAGGGAAGGCTTCCGCGTCGTTTGCGGCGGCCGCTACGCCGACCGCATGGAGCACGACCGCGCGGCGTGCCTCGATTTCGTGTCCCGCCACGGTCTCGCGGTCCCGCCGTCGCACGCGTTCGAGGACGTCGCCCCCGCGCTCGAGCTCTGCCGGAACAATCCCGAGACCGCCTATGTCTTCAAGCCGGACCAGGGCGAGAAGTTCGAGACGTTCGTGCCGGAATCCGAGGATCCCGCGCTGGCCAACGAGGAGATCCGGGAGCACCTGAAGTCTCGCAAGGCGCCCGGGCGCTTCCTCCTCCAGGAGCGCAAAGACGGCGTCGAGAACAACGTCGAGGTCTGGTTCCAGCACGGAGAGCCGCGCTTCGCGTTCCTGCAGCTCGAGTGCAAGCGCAAGCACGCGCTCGACCTCGGGCCGCTCGCCGGGTGCGCGCTGGACTTCGTCTTCACGATTCCGCTCGATTGCCGCGCGGTGACGGAGTCGGTCGGCAAGCTCTTTCCCGCGTACCGCGAGATGGAGTTCTCCGGCTTCGGCGATGCCAACGTCATCGCCGGCAAGGACGGTGTCTGGTTTCTCGAGAAGTGCGAACGGTTCGGCTACAACTCGCATCCGAACCTCCTGTTCAACCTCTCGCGCCGCCCGCTCGGCGAAGTGCTCGCGGCGCTGAGCGACGGGAGCTTCGAGCCCGACTTCGCCGAGGGGTTCGGCGCGTCCCTGACCATGTGGACGAAGGAGTCGGTCACGGCCGGCGAGGCGATCCTGTTTCCGGAGAAGGTGCGGCCGAGCCTCTATTTCTGGGACGCCTTCGTCGAGGACGGCCGCCACCGGATCGCGGGGTTCGACTCCGAGGGCGCGGTCCTCATTGCGACCGGTCACGGCTACACGATTCCCACGGCCTGGGAGGGGGTGCTCAAGATCGCCACCGACGTGCGTTTTCCTTACCGCTACTACCGCCCCGATGGCGACCAGACCAACTACCCGAGCTCGCCCCTGCGGCGATACGAGGCCTTGAAGGCCATGGGGTACGTATGAGAATCGAGATCCAGACCATTCCGCATCACGAGCAGCGCTATCCCACGGTCGGCGACTACTGGGACGACGAGGACGCCGTGCAGATCCGCGTCTCGGAGATGGACGACTGGCGTTACGTCATCCTGGTCGCGCTACACGAGATCGTCGAGGCGATGCTGGCCCGCTACCGGGGAATCTCCGAGGAGGCGATCGGGTCCTTCGACATGGAATTCGAGAAGAAGCGCGAGCAGGCACTCGTCCGCGGCGAGCCGGGCGATGCGCCGGACGCCCCGTACCGCCGCGAGCACATCTTCGCGACCAGCCTCGAGCGGCTGCTCGCCGCGGAGCTCGGGGTCGACTGGGCGCAGTACGAGGCCTACGTCGATTCCCTCGGGATCAAGCCCTAGGAGCCGCCGTGCGCGTCGTCTCGTTCGAACCGACCGCCGAGGACTGGCGGCGCGCCGCGCGCCTGCTGATCGAGGAGCGGGTCCTACCGAACGAGGTCGAGTGGAGGGAGGCGCGGGCGGAGGAGGAGCAGGCGAAGTCACTCTTCGACGAGCCGCGGACGAGTCCCGCGGCGCCGGTGAAAGCCCTCGCGCCGACGGGCGGCGTCGAGCTCCGGGTCCCGAAGGCATTCGTCGCGCTGCTCGACGCGGTCGCGCCGGGGAGCGACCCGGCCCGCTGGCGCCTCCTCTACTCGGTCCTGTGGCGAATCGCCGAGGGCGATCACGACGTGATGCTCCGGCGCGGCGATCCGGATCTCACGCGCCTTCGCGGTATCGCGGAATCGGGTCCTTCGCGCTCCGCTCCGGCGCTGGGAGCCCAGGAGTTCGTCCCTGCGAACGCCGACCTCGCCGCACTCGCGAAGGCAGCCGCGGCCTGCCGCGGCTGCGAGCTCTATCGCGACGCGACGCAGACCGTCTTCGGCCGTGGCCCAGCCTCTGCGCGCGCCGTTCTCGTGGGGGAGGCGCCCGGCGATCAGGAGGATCTGCAGGGCGCGCCGTTTGTCGGTCCCGCGGGCGAGGTCCTCGACCGCGCCCTGGTCGAGGCGGGCATCGCGCGCGAGCAGGTCTATGTCACCAACGCCGTCAAACACTTCAAGTTCGTGCGCACGCCGAAGCGCCGCATCCACCAGACGCCGGGGTCCACGGAGATCGAGGCCTGCCGCCCGTGGCTGGCGGCCGAGCTCGCGGTGATCGCGCCGCGTGTCCTTGTGTGCCTCGGCGCCACTGCGTCGAAGGCGCTGCTCGGCTCGGGCTTCCGGCTAATGAAGGAGCGCGGCCGCTTCCTCGACTCGCCGCTCGCGCCCAAGGTCCTCGCGACGTTTCACCCGTCCGCGGTGCTGCGGGCGGAGGACGAGGCGGGGAAGTCGCGCGTCTACGGTGCGCTCGTCACCGACCTCACGCTCGCGGCCGGGGCGCTGCGCGAGAGCTGACTCGGACGGGACGATCGAATCGGGGCGGCCGCGAGGGCCGCCCCTACGAGAGCGGAGCGACCGGAACTAACCGGCGAGCCGCCGAGCCTCTCGGATCGCCGCGTCGACGCCGGACTTCTCGCGGACGGCCTTGACCTTCTTGCGTGCGTCCTTCGAGAGCTGGCGGACCGCAGCCATGTAGCGGCCCTGGGCCTGGCGGGCGGTCCGCTGGGCCTTCGAGATCTGCTTGCGCGCCTTCTGGACCCGGGGGGAGTCGTTCGCGGCGCGGACGACGGCCCTCGAGACATCCTCTCCCAGGGCGACGAGGCGGGCCCTCAGCTCGCGGACGGTCTTCTCGCGGCGCTTGAGCGCCTGGACCACGTCTCGGCCGGCGATCTTGCCGTCCTCGATCAGCATCTGCAGGGCATAGGCGGCATGCTCTCCGGTCAGCTGGACCGCCTTGACTGTCTTCTTTCTCACTCCTGTCCTCCTTAATCCAGCGCGCATTCTATTGCGGGAATCCGTACCTCGGATTGAAACTCGGCCCCACGGCATAGAATTCGCATCCCGCGGTTCCGGTGGGCACTTTCGGCTCAAAAAATTGACGTGATGCGAGGTCTTACATGAGGAGAGAACCCGCCCCTCGGCCGGCTTCCTCGGGGATCCCAGGCCTCGACGACGTCCTGGTCGAGGGTTTCCCCCCCGGTCACATTTATCTGATCCAGGGCGACCCCGGCGTCGGCAAGACGACGCTCGGCCTCCAGTTCCTGATGGCGGGCGCGAAGGAGGGCGGCAGGCCTCTCTACGTCACCCTCTCCGAGACCGCGGACGACCTGCGCGAGGGAGCCGCGTCGCACGGATGGGATATCTCCGGGATCGAGATCTACGAGGTCACGCCGGCCGCCGAGCTCGCCATTGGCGAGAACAACACCCTCTTCCATCCCTCCGAGGTGGAGCTCGGCGAGACGATCCGCGGCCTCCTGCAGGAAGTGGAGAGGATCGACCCCTCGCGCATCGTGATCGACTCGCTCGCCGAGGTCCGCCTGCTGTCGCAGACGCCCCTGCGCTACCGGCGGCAGATCCTGGCCCTCAAGCAGCTCTTCTCGCAGCGGTCGAGCACCGTGCTGTTTCTCGACGACCGCAGCGAGGACCCCGGCGACATGCACGTCGAGTCGATCGCGCACGGAATTCTGCAGCTCGACCAGCTCGCGCCCCTCTACGGCGCCGAGCGGCGGCGGATCCGGATCAAGAAGCTGCGCGGCGTCGGGTTTCGGGGCGGCTACCACGACATGTGCATCCGAACCGGAGGCCTCGACGTCTATCCCCGTCTCGTGGCGTCCGAGCACGGCCAGGAGATCCTGGGGGAACGGATCGCGAGCGGCGTGGTGAACCTCGACTCGCTCACGGGCGGCGGGCTCGACCGCGGAACCACGACGCTCATCATGGGCCCGGCGGGGACTGGCAAGTCTGCCATCGCCGCGGTCTATGCCTCGGCGGTCGCGTCCGGCGGAGAGAACGCCGCGCTCTTCATCTTCGAGGAGGGCCTCGCGACCCTGATGCAGCGTACCGAGGCGCTCGGCATCCCGCTGCGGCAGCTGATCGAGGAGGGGCGGATCGGTGTCCAAACGGTCGACCCCGCCGAGGTGACTCCCGGCGAGTTCGCGCACCGCATCCGGGATTCCGTCGAGCGCGACGGGGCGCGGCTCGTCGTCATCGACAGCCTGAGCGGCTACTACAACGCGATGCCGGAGGAGACCTTCCTCACGCTCCACCTCCACGAGCTCTTCAGCTACCTGCGGCAGAAGGGAGTGGCGGTCGTCACGACCCTCGCGCAGCACGGCTTCGCCGGGGAACTCGCCTCTCCGATCGACCTGAGCTTCCTCGCGGATACGGTCCTCCTGCTGAGGTTCTTCGAGACCGGGGGCGAGCTGCGCAAGGCGATCTCGGTGCCCAAGAAGAGGTCCGGCGCGCACGAGTCGGCGATCCGCGAGTTCGCCCTGGACCGCCGAGGGCTGCACGTCGGCGAGCCGCTCCGGGGATTCCACGGCATCCTGAACGGCGACCCGACCTTCGTCGGTGATTCCGCGGAGCTGATGAAGGAGGGAAGCTCGCGTGGCCGAGCCTGAGCCGGGCGAGGTCGAGGCCGAGGCCGAGTACCGCGTCCTCGTGCTGGCGCCGTCCGGGCGCGACGGCGAGCTCGCCGTCAGGGTCCTTTCCGAGGCCGGCATCGGTGCCGTGGCTTGCGGGGACACGATCGGTCTGCGCAACGAGATCGAGCGGGGCGCCGGTGCGCTCCTTCTCACCGAGGAGACGCTCACCCCCAAGGCGATCGGCGAGCTCGCCGAGATCCTGGGCGGCCAGCTGCCCTGGTCCGACCTTCCGCTGCTCGTGATGTCGGTCGGGGCCGGCCGCTCGGAGACGATCGCCGCGGCGATTCGCCAGCTCGCGGAGCGCGCGGACATCACGCTGCTCGACCGGCCCACCCGCAAGGTCACGCTCATCTCCGCCGTCCAGGCCGCGCTGCGCGCGCGCCGGCGGCAGTACGAGGTCCGGGACCTGGTCTATGAGCTCGAGCGCGGCGTCCGCGAGCGCGACCGGTTCCTGGCCATGTTGAGCCACGAGCTGCGCAATCCGCTGGCCGCGATCCTCACCGCGATCGAGCTCATGGAACAGAAGGAGCTCACCGTCCTGGGGCGCGAGCGGGCGGTCGTGAATCGTCAGGCGAGGGTCCTCTCGCGGCTCGTGGACGACCTGCTCGACCTCTCCCGGCTCACGCTCGGCAAGATCGCGATCGCCGGGGCGCCCGTCGATCTGACCGAGGTCGTCGAGCGCTCCGTCGAGGCGCACCGGCCCGCGGCCGAGGGGCTCGGGATCGAGCTCGCGCTCGAGCTCCGAGGGCGCCGCCTCACGGTGCGGGGAGATGCCGTACGGCTCGAGCAGGTGATGAACAACCTGCTGGCCAATGCGCTGAAGTACACGCCGCGCGGCGGGAGCGTCGCGGTCCAGCTGTCATCGAACGAGGGGAGCGGGGAGATTCGCGTCATCGACACGGGCGTGGGGATCGACGCGAAGGTTCTCCCCCGGGTCTTCGATCCCTTCACGCAGGCGGACGAGACCATCGACCGGTCCCAGGGCGGGCTCGGCATCGGCCTGACGCTCGTGCGCCACATCGTCGAGCTCCACGGAGGGACCGTCTCCGCCGAGAGCGACGGCCGAAACACCGGGAGCACGTTCGTCGTTTACCTTCCGGCGGTGCGCGAGACCGCCGCCGCGGCGCCGACGCCGGCCTCCGCGGCTTTCCGGCCCCGGGCCCCGCGGCGAATCCTGGTGATCGAGGACAACGCCGACCTGCGCGACGGGCTCAAGCGGCTGCTCGAACAGGTGGGTCATGAGGTCTTCGCCTCGCCCGACGGCGAGGACGGCGTCGTCAAGGCGCTCGCGCGCCATCCGGACGTGGTCCTCGTGGACATCGGCCTTCCCAAGCTCGACGGCTACAAGGTCGCGGCGCGGCTCAAGCCGGAGCTCTCGGACTCCCTCCTCGTCGCCGTCTCGGGCTACGGCTCGCAGCAGGATCGCCGGCGCGCGTTCGACGCCGGCTTTCACTACCACCTGACCAAGCCGATCACGCTGCGGGCTCTCCTGGACGTGCTGGACCACGTCCCCGGCCACTCGGGCGCCACGCTGCGGCGGACCCAGCCTCAGTAGTACGGCTCCCAGATCCAGAAGATCGTCTCGATGATCCGCCGGTGGATGCCCCGGTCGTCCCAGGCCTGGTACGTGATCTCGCCGCAGCTCTTCTTGTCGTTCTGGAACATCTCCTCCATCTGCGACGCGAAGTCGCGGTCGTAGAAGGCCAGCGCCTCCTCGGCGTTGGAGCTCATGGAGCGGGTGTCGAAGTTGATGGAGCCGATGATGGAGTAGATGCCGTCGATCACGACCGTCTTGTTGTGCAGCATCGTCGGCTGGTACTCGTAGATGTGCACGCCGCTCTTGAGCATGTCTCCGTAGTGGGACCACGAGGCGAAGCGCACCATGGGCATGTCGATGTTGCTGCCCGGAACCATGACCTGCACGTCGACACCCCGCTTCACCGCCGCGATCAGGGCCTCGCGGACCTGCTTGTCTGGCAGGAAGTAGGCGTTGGCGATGTGGATGCTGTGCTCGGCGGACTGGATCGCGACGTAGTAGAGCATCTTCGCGAGCGACGAGGAGTCTCCGTGCGACGCCTTGATCGCCTGTGCCCGGATGGATCCGACCCGTGGGTTCTCCGGGTAATAGTCGTCGCCCGCGAGGATCTCGCCGGTCGTGTAGGTCCAGTCCTCCGCGAAGATCGACTGCATCTGCCCGGCGACGGGGCCCTCGACCCGGACCTGCGTGTCCCGCCACTCGTTCTGGTTGCGGGCGTCGCCCATCCATCGCTTGTCGATGCCGAGCCCGCCCGTGTATGCGACGCGGCCGTCGACGACCAGGATCTTGCGGTGCGTGCGGTTTCCGATCTTGTAGATCGAGAAGAGCCGCATGGGACGGTACTTGTGCGCCATTACGCCCGCGGCGTCCAGCTCCTTCTTGAACCCCTTGAGCTTCCCGCCGAAGTCGTCGATCAGCAGGCGCACCTGTACGCCGCGGCGCGCCGCCGCGATCAGGGCGTCCGTGAACAGGCGGCCCGCCTCGTCGGCCTGAAAGATGTAGGACTCGAGGTTGACGGTCTTCCTGGCGTTGTGGATCTCCCCGATCATCGCGGGGATGATCGCGTCGCCGTTCTGGAGGATCACGGCCTGATTGCCCTCGACCATCGGCAATCCGAGCGCCTCGGCCGAGCGTCGGAAGGCGGGATTGTCCGCGTTGAAGGGATGGTCGAACTTGTAGACGACGCGCTTCTCGGAGCCGATCAGGTTGTTGATGAACGTGCAGCCGGAGGTGCCGAGGAATGCGGTGAAGAGGAGGATCGACCACGAGGCTCGTCCGAGTTGTTCGCGCACACGACAGTCCTATTCAAGAACCCTGCCGTATTCGAGGCCGGCGGGCTAGCGCGTTGACGAGTCGTGAGTTAAGGTGCCGATCGTCGCGGGCCCCGGAGCAAATGGAATCCCGACTCGGGAGCTCTCGTTGAATCTGCGGACCCGACTCACGCCTATGTCGATGGGAAAGAGGAGGTTACTGATGCGTAGGTTCGTCTCCGTTCTCGCGTGGCTGGCGGCCGCGGTGTGCGCCGCGCAGGAGGCCGGCAGCCTGTCCCTCTCGCTGGTGGACGCGTCGCAGCGCGCGCTCGCCCACAACACGGATCTCTTCGTCGAGCACGAGAACGTCGCCCAGGCGGGGTTCACGGTCTGGGGCGCCGAGGGAGCCTACGACCTCTTCGCCGCGACGGACGTGAGGTACCGCGATCACACCGACCCGGTCAACTCGCTCTTCTCGGGCGCGCCCGACGACATCCTCGCGCCGGACGCGAAGGGCCTCGCGGTGTCCGGGACCTTCACGCAGCTGATCCCGACGGGCGGCACCGCGCAGTTCTTCGGGAACTGGGAACGGGACACGACCAACAACGTGTTCGTCCCGCTGTCGCCGGCGTACTCGACGGGCTTCGGCATCTCGTTGCGCCAGCCGCTTCTGCGCGACCTCTGGATCGATCCGGCCCGCGAGGCGATCCGCATCGCCTCCGCGCGGCAGGGCCAGTCGGTGGCGAGGCTGCGGCGCGTCGTCTCCGACGTCCTGACCCAGGTCGACTCCGCGTACTGGAGCCTGGTGGCGGCGCGGCGCAACGTGGCCTCGATCGCGGAGTCGGTCGAGCTCGCCGGCCGGCAGCTCGACGAGACCAAGAGCCGGGTCGAGGCGGGTGTGCTCGGCGAGACCGACATCGCGCAGCCGACGGCCGAGCAGGAGCGGCGGCGAGGCCTCCTCGCGACGGCGCGCCAGCTCGTCACGCAGACCGAAAACACGCTGAAGCGGCTGGTCCTCGGGGACGTCGCGGACCCGGACTGGGGCAAGGAGCTCGTGCCGACGGACGAACCCGAAGCCTCCTACCAGCCGCCGCCGCTCGCGGACATGCTCGCCGTGGCGCAGGACAAGCGGCCCGAGATCGCGGAGTTCAAGGCGCAACAGACGGTCTCGGAGGTACAGGTCACGGCGCGCAAGTCCGACGTCATGCCGCGGGTGGATCTCGTCGCGTCCTACGCGCGGCGCGGGCTCGCGGGAGGGATCAACCCGGACGCGGAGAACTTCAACGGCGGCCCGATCACCGTGGCGCCCCCGATCCTGGGCGGGACGGGCCGCTCGTACGGCACGATCGGTGAGAATCGGTTTCCGGACAAGTCGATCGGGCTGTCCGTCTCCGTGCCGATCACGAATCGCACCGCGCGCGCGAACCTCGCCATCGCGAACTCGCAGCTCCAGCAGGCGAAGGTCGACCTCACCGCGACGCGGCAACAGGTCGAGGCCGAGGTGCGCAACGGCGCGGCGGCACTCGAGACGGCGCGTTCGCGGATCGAGTCGTCGAAGGCCGCGCGGGTGGCCGCGGAGACCCAGCTCTTCGCCGAGCAGGAGAAGTTCAACGTCGGCCTCTCCACGAACTTCCTCGTCCTGACGCGGCAGAACGACCTGACTCAGGCCCGCGTGACCGAGACGGACGCGCTGACCGATTACCGCAAGGCCGCGACCGAGCTCGCGAGGGCGACCGGGACGCTGCTCGAACGGCGCAACATCGCGCTCGACACGCCGGACACGTCGAAAGGCCCGGTGGGACGGCGTTGACGAGGATCGCGGCGAGGAAATCGAGTCGATGAGCCGGATCGGTGGCGTCGCGCGCGTGGCCTCCGTGGCGGCGCTCTCGGCGGCCGCCGCGGGCGTCGCCGTGCTGGCGCGCTCCACGGACTGGTTCGCCTCACTCGGCGCGGGGGCGACGGGCGCGCGGCTCGATCGGATGCGGCGCTCGCCGCAGTGGTCGGCCGCCTCGCAGCGGTTCGTCAACACGAACGTCACCCACACGATGCTTCCAGGGGCCGCCGTACGGACGCTCCGCCTTCAGGTGGCCGGCACGGAGGCCCGCTACCCGTCCCGCCCCATCCCGGTCGAGGCGCGGCGCCGCGCCGACTTCGAGACGCCGCCGGCCTCGGGCCTGCGCGCGACGTGGCTCGGGCATGCGACCGCGCTCGTCGAGATCGACGGGGCGCGCATCCTCACGGATCCCGTCTGGAGCGAGCGCGTCTCGCCGTCCTCGCTGGTCGGGCCCCGGCGCTTCTTCGAGCCTCCGATCGCGCTCGACGACCTGCCGCGGATCGACGCGGTCGTGATCTCGCACGACCACTACGACCACCTCGACATGGAGACCGTGAAGACGCTCGCCGGGACCGGCGCGCGCTTCTGCCTCCCGCTCGGCGTCGGCGCCCACCTCGAGAAGTGGGGGATCCCGGCGGACCGGATCGACGAGCGCGAATGGGGAGAGGGAGGGGAGATCGCCGGGGTCACGATCACGGCGGCTCCGGCGCGCCACTTCTCGGGACGGCGGCTGTCCGACCGCGACGCGACCCTGTGGTGCTCGTGGGTGATCGCTGGTCCGAGACACCGCGTCTACTACAGCGGCGACTCCGGCTACTTCGAGGGATACCGCGAGATCGGCCGCGCCTCCGGCCCGTTCGACCTGACCCTCATGAGCCTCGGCGCGTACGGACCGACCTGGCCGCTCATCCACATGACGCCGGAGGAGCTGGTGCAGGCGCAGCAGGACCTGCGGGGAGAGCTCCTGCTGCCCGTGCACTGGGCGACCTTCAACCTCGCATTCCACGCCTGGAACGACCCGGCGATCCGCATGGCGGCCGACGCCCGCGCGCACGGGGTGCGCTTCACGATCCCGCGGCCGGGAGAGATGGTCGAGCCGGCGAAACTCCCTGAACCCGCCTCCGAACCCGCACCCGAACCGGCCGAATGGTGGAGAGAATGACGCGATGATCCGCATCCGACGCTCCGACGAGCGAGGCCACTTCGACCACGGCTGGCTCGACACCCGCCACACGTTCTCCTTCGGCGACTACCACGACCCGCGGTTCATGGGCTTCCGGGCACTCCGGGTGCTCAACGAGGATCGGGTGCGGCCGGGCCAGGGCTTCGGCACCCACGGCCACCGCGACATGGAGATCGTCTCGTACGTGCTGGAGGGGGCGCTGGCGCACGAGGACAGCCTGGGGAACGGCTCCGTGATCGTGCCCGGCGACGTGCAATACATGAGCGCGGGCACGGGAGTCCGCCACAGCGAGTTCAACGGCTCGCAGACCGAGCCCGTGCACTTCGTCCAGATCTGGATCGTGCCGGAGGCCGATGGACTGCCGCCACGCTACGACCAGAAACGCTTCGACGAGGCGCAGAAGAAGAACCGGCTGCGCCTGGTCGCGTCGCGCTCGGGCGCGGACGGATCGATCGCGATCCGGCAGGACGCCAACCTCTACGCGAGCGTCCTCGCGCCGGGCGCCGCGGTCTCGCTCGAGCTGCCCGCGGGGCGGCACCTCTGGGTGCAGGTGCTCCGAGGCGGGGTCGAGGTGGGCGGGTCGAAGGGAGCCGAGGCCAAGGCTCTGGCGCTTCAGACGGGCGACGGGCTCGCGGCGTCGGAGGAGCGCCGCCTCGAGCTCTCCGCCGCTTCAGAGAGTCGCGGCGCCGAGCTGCTCGTGTTCGACCTGGCGTAGGGGGCGCAGCCGGCGCGCTCCAGGCTCGACTACGCCGCCATCACGCGATCAGCCTCGGGTCCGCGAGCCCGCCGCGCTGAACTCGGCAGGCAACTGCTTCGCAATCTTTGCGAAAAAGAAATCGTCGTCGGGGTCGGTGGTCAGGTTCCTCCGGGCCGTGCAGTTCAGGCAATCAATGCCGGGTCGAACGGCTTCGAACTCACGGCGCACCCTCTCGAGCACGCGGCCATTCCAGATCGCCTCGAAAGATTGACGTGCGATGTTCCCGATCGGTTCTCTGGTCCATGCGATGCAGGGATAGACATCCCCGTTTGGAAGGAATCCCAGCATCTCCCAGGGAGCGCGGCACGACAGCTTCTCTCCCCCTGCGAACAGCTCGATCGGGGTCGGGCGGTCGCGCAGGAACCCCGTGTCTTCGATGCCGGTCTGGCGGCAGAAGGCCGCCAGCTTCGGCCGGATCGCGCGCACCTTCGCCCAAAACCCCTCGTCCGCGCTCTCCTGGAGAATGGCGTTGCTCATCCGAGACACGGTGCGCACGCCGATCTTTTCGGGAAGGAGGTCGGCCACCAGGGAGAGGAACTCGTCGAAATGATCGATGTTCGGCTCCGAGAGGACGTGATTGATCCGGAGTTGCGGCAGAGCCGCCCGGCGCTCTCCTCTCATCGCCTGGAACAGACGAACGTTGGCGATGACGTTTTCGAATCGAGCGCCCGTTCGGATGGCTTCGTAGGTGTCCTTCGAGCCGCCGTCGATCGAGACCGTCAGGCAGGTGATTTCCGCGTCCAGAACCTTCGCGATGATTCGCTCGTCGAGGAGCGTGCCGTTCGTGATGATCTCGCTGAAGGGCACGCCGAAGGTTCGGACGGCCCCCAGGCGATCGGGAAAGTCCCGCGTCATGAAGGGCTCCGTCATGATCGACAGGATCAGGATGTTCGTTCGCGGAAACACCTGAGCGGCGATCGAATCGAACAGCCAGCGCGGCATGTCGTACTTGGGAATCGCCCCCACCCGGGCATCGCTGAAGCCGCACATCTTGCACTTGAGGTTGCAGCGGTTGTTCTGGTCCATGTGAACGGTGAGGTCCCGGCCCCGGGCCGGTCCGTCGCCTCGCCATAGCAACTTGTGCTTGAGCTCGGCGTAGTCCGGCGGGTCGAGCGGCTGGCCACGACCGGCAGCCCCTGCGCGGCGCGAACGCCTGAACAGATCCAGGAAGCGGTCTCGCATCTTGTCTCGCAGGGAATACGGAAGCCGAGACCCGTCCGTCGGCACGACTATCCCTTCGCGAGCTCCACAGGTCCGGCGCGGTGCCCACGGCGCCCTCTTGCGCGCCGCCGCGGACCCGGCCAGCGGGAAGCCCCGGGGCCCTTCATTTCGAAGCGCCGGACTCGCTCCTCAACTCCGCCTGCTGGTCGAGGACGTCGTCCTCCAGATCGAGCGCCGTCACCGGATGGATCTCCCAGGCCGACAGGCGCGAGACGCTCGGCCCCACCAGCTTCGCCGTGTGGAGCGAGCTCTTCTCGACCTCTGGGTCGTAGAGGAGCCAGCCGCGGACGGTCACCCAGCGCTGGATGTAGTGCGCGCGCAGGCCGCCGGTCGACCAGTCGAGGTGATCGGCCGCGACCGCGCGCCGCCACTGCGGCGTGACGACCGCGTAGAAGAGGTGCGAGCGGTCGACTCCGCCGGCGTCCGGTGAGAGCTCGAGGATCGTGTCGTGGTCGCCGTCGCGCGCCGAGTGGCAGTTGGACGAAGCCGGTCCTGCGTCGCGCACCTCGACGACGTAGGCCGTGATCTCGACGCCCTGGCCGTCCTGCCAGCGCATCCGGTCGTCGCCGGGCTCACAGATCTCCTCCATGCTGACCGAGTCGTCGACGTCGTCGTCGGTGACGTCGTCGAGCCGCGCGCGAGCCTCGTTGAGATGCTTCAGGCTCGCCTTCGTCGCATCCCCCTGCGGAGGGCATTCCTTCGCGGGAACGCCCTGGCCGCAGAGAAGACTCGTCGCGAGGAACGCCGCGCCGGAGATCAAGGCCGGGAGGAGTCGTCGCATCGGGGCCGCCAAGCGTAACAGATGCATATTCGGGGTCGATGCAAGTTCAGGGCCGGCTCTGTGGCAAGCTTTCGCATCGAATGACTGCGGCGACGCCGACACCTCGCGGCGAACACGAGGATCCCGGGCGGTGGGCCGCGCTCTTCAAGATCGCGATCGGCATCCTGCTCGCGATGTCACTCTGGTTCTCCGCCTCCGCGGTCTCGCCCGCGCTGCGCGAGGAGTGGTCTCTTTCGCCCGGCGCGCTCACCTGGCTCACGCTCGCGGTCCAGCTGGGGTTCGTGGTGGGCACGCTCGTCAGCGCGCTCCTGAATCTTCCCGACGTGGTGCCGGTGCGCGCGCTGATCGCCGCCTGCGCGTGGATGGCGGCGGCCGCCAACGCCGGTCTCGCGCTCGAGGCGAGGGGGCCCGCGTCCGCGATCGTCCTTCGCTTCCTGACGGGTTTCTTCCTCGCGGGCGTCTACCCGCCGGGCATGAAGCTCATGGCGAGCTGGTTCCGCCGCGGCCGCGGCCTCGCGCTCGGTACGCTGATCGGCGCGCTCACCCTCGGAAAGGCGACTCCCTACCTGGTCAACGCCGTGGGCAGCGAGCGGTGGCGATCGAACGTCCTCGTCGTGTCGGCGCTCGCATGCGTGGGCGGACTGATCGTCCTCCTCTTCGTGGGAGACGGCCCCTACGCGGCGGCGTCCGCGCGGCTCGATCTCGCGCAGATCGCGAAGGTGTTTCGCAACCGCGGCGTCCGCCTCGCCGACCTCGGCTACTTCGGGCACATGTGGGAGCTGTATGCGATGTGGACCTGGGTGCCGGCGTTCCTGCGCGCCAGCTTCGCCGCGCACGGCGAGGCCCCCGCGCTCGCGGAGGCCGCGTCGTTTCTCGTCATCGGCAGCGGCGTGGTCGGCTGCGTGCTCGCCGGGCTTCTGGCGGACCGCCTCGGACGCACCGTGGTGGCGTCGGCGGCCATGATCGTCTCCGGCGCGTGCTGCCTCGTCTTCGGGTCTCTCTTCTCGGCGTCGCCGGCGGTGCTCTTGATCGTCGCGGCGATCTGGGGCGCCTCGGTCGTCGCGGACTCCGCGCAGTTCTCGGCGTGCGTGACGGAGCTGTCCGATCCGGCGTACATGGGCACCGCGCTCACGGTCCAGACCTGCGTCGGCTTCCTGCTGACGATGGTCTCGATCGAGCTCGTCGCGCGGCTGTCCGCGACGGTTGGCGTCGGATGGCCCTGGGCATTCGCTGCGCTCGCGCCGGGGCCGGCGTTCGGGGTCGCCGCGATGCTGCGCCTGCGGCGCCTGCCGGAGGCGGCGAAGATCGCGGGCGGACTGGGCTAGGGTGACGGTGACGGCCGGATCGGACGACCCCGAGCGCTGGCGCGGCAGCGACCAGAGGCTCTGCGTGCTCGAGAGGCGGTGAGACAGTCTTTGAGCGCGCGACGGAAAGGGATCATCGCCATCTGGGTCCTCGCGATTCTGCTCGGCGTCGCGCTGCGCGCGTTGCCCCTGACGGCGGCGCGGCCTTACATCGCGTACGTCGACGAGGGAAACTTCCTCCACTCCGCATTCCGGCTTCTCCGCACGGGCGGATGGATGCCGGATTCCTTCCTCTATCCGCATCTGCCGTCCGTCGCCATCGTCCTGTCGACGCGCGCCATCGAGCCGGTCTACCGACTCCTTCGCGGCAGCTCGCTGACCGCACGCATCCCGGGGACGATCGACCTCTACGACGACCTCGAGCCGTTCGGCATCCTGCTGCTGGCGCGCGGGCTCGTGTTCGCGATCTCGCTCGCGACTGTCGTGCTGGCGGGCCTCTTCGCACGTCGTCTCGCCGGCCCCGCGGCCGGGGCTGCCGCCGCCTTGCTCGCCGCGCTCGCGCCCGCGCTCGTGCTCCGCGGCTCGATCGCGCTCATAGATCCGTTCGCGGCGTTCTTCGCCCTGGCCTGCCTCGTCCTGACGGAGCGCACGCGCGATGCGCGCAGGCCCGGCCTCGTTTCGCTCGCCGCCGGCGCGATGGCCGGCGCCGCGTTCGCCTCGAAGTATCCGGCGGCGCTGGTCCTCATCGCGCTGCCCGCGACGACGCTGCTCCTGCGGCTTCCCGCCCGCGAGGTTCTGCGGCGTCTCGCCCTCGCGGCCCTGGGCTTTCTCCTCGGGGTCGCCGTCGGCATGCCGGGTGCGCTGCTTCTGCCCGGACAGGTCGCCGAGGCGCTGCGGCTCCAGCTCGCGATGTACGCGGGGATTCCGTGGGCAGGCCTGTGGCGCCAGGCGCTCGTCCGAGCCGAGTCGGACATCTCTTACGCGCATCCCGAGCTCGGGATCGGATTCGTCGCGCTCGCGCTCGGCGGCCTCGTCGTGGCGCTGCGCGAACGCAGAACGCGTGCGGCGGCCGCGGGATGGTGTACCTACGCCGCGGCGAGCCTCCTCCTCTTCGGAACGCAAACGTTCCAGCCCTTCCGCAACCTCCTGCCACTCGTGCCGGTCGCCTGTGTCTCGGCGGCGCTCTTCTACGACGCGCTGCGCCGGCGTGTGGCACGGGCGGCCCCGTACGACGCTCTGGCCGTCGCGGGGGCGCTCGCGATCTTCGCCGTGCCGCTCGCTGGCTATGCGTGGCAGCGCCACGAGCTCCGGGACAGCCGCCGGCTCGCGGTGGACTGGCTCGCCGCCCATGCCGGGCCCTCGGACCGCGTCCTCGCGATCCGCGACCTCGGCGTGCTCGAGCAGGAGCTCGCTCGCGTGAGCGCGGCGGGTCAGCCGTCGAAGGCGTGGCTGGAGGAGGCGGGATTTCGGATCGCGGCGGAGGCGCCTCGCTTCGTGCTCGCCGGCGACTTCGCGCGCCTCGACGGCTCACTCGTGAGGGCGGCGGAGATTCCGGGGCTCGCGTCGAATTACGTGCTGCGGTTCGCGGCGGGCGTCCACCCCACGGCCGCGTCCCGCTCCTGGTGGCGGGGCAACGACCAGCGCGTCTACGTATTCGAGAGTCGCTGAGTCCTAGGGGCCCAGGAACGTCCTGACGAGGAACGTGGCCATCTGCTCGCGGGGGACGTCGGCGTCGGGGCAGAAGCGCAGCGGATTGGTCGCGCAGCCGGCGGTGATCCCCCGGTTGTAGATGTCTTCGATCCACTCGACCGCGAAGGAGCCGAGTGGCACGTCGGCGAAGATGCCGGTCGGCGCCGGCGGCACGTAACCCGAGCCGAGGAGCGTCTTCAGGAGGAAGACCGACATCTCGGCTCGCGAGACCGGGCGATCCGGGCAGTAGAGCCCGCCGCCGCAGCCGGTCGTGATGTTCAGCGTCGCGAGCTCGTCGATCCAGGCGGCCGCGAAGGCATCGTTGGGAACATCCGGGAAGATCTGCACGGGCGGCGGCGGCACATGGTCGGCGCCGTACTTGGACTTGAGGAGGAAGACCGCCATCTCGGCGCGGGAGACGTCGTTGGCGGGGCAGTAGCTCGTCGGCGTGCAGCCGCCGGTGATGCCGGCGGTCGCGATCGTGAGGATGTCGTTGTGGAAGGGGTTGTCGAGAGGCACGTCGTCGAACTCGACCGAGAGCGTGGCCGCGTTCGAGGGAGCCGCGCCGCAGTCGTCCGTGACGACGACGTCGAAGGATCCCGCATCGGTGAAGGCGACGGGATCGATCGTCAGCGTCGCGGTCGTCGCGCCGGAGATGGGCCCGCCGTCCGAGAGCGGGAACCCGTTCCGTCGCCACTGGTAGGTCAGCGTGCCGGACCCGGAGGCCTCGGCGTGCAGGACCGCGGGCGAGCCGACGATCACGGAGACGTCCGCCACCGTCGCGATGAGCCGCGCGTTGACGAGCGTCGAGAGCGTCCCGTCGCCGTTCAGGATGGCGACGTCCTCGGCCGGGCCGGGGTCGAAGTTGCCCGGGAAGATCTGGTACGAGTAGTACCCGACGGTGTAACCCTCGGGCAGCTGGAAGGTCCCGTTCCCGACGCCGCGCAGCAACGTGGCGCGGCCGGGGGAACCGCCCGAGATCGCGACGACGTCCGCGTGACCGTCCGAATCGAAGAATCCCGTCTGCACCGACAGGGCGCCAAAGCCGATCGCCACGAGAGACGGAGGCAGGAATCCGCCGTTCCCATCACCCAGGAGGATCGAGAGGTTGGCGGCGTTGCTGTTGGCGGTCACGAGATCGGGTTTGCCGTCCTCGTTGAAGTCGCCCGTCGCGACCCAAAGGGGGAAAGACCCCGTGGAATAGTCAGTCGGGGTCTGGAATGTTCCGTTGCCGTTGGAGAGATAGACCGAGACGTTCGGTGAAGAGCTGCAGCAACCGGAGTTGGACGTCACGAGATCGGCCAATCCGTCACCGTTCAGGTCGACCGCGAGGAGATTGCCCGGAACGTGAGAGAGCGAAACGTTGCCGGCGTTGACGAAGGTTCCGTCACCCTGGTTCAAGAAGACGTCGACGCTCCCGGAATTGAGGAAGACCGCGAAATCGGATTTCCCGTCGCCGTTGAAGTCGCCCGCGACGACGAACCATGCACCGAAGGAGGAAGTCGCGTAGACCGCCGGCGGGTCGAAGGATCCGTCGCCGTGTCCGAGGAGCACCACGACCTGCCCGTTGTAGTCGGAGGCGATGGCATCGAGCTTCCCGTCGCCGTTGAGATCCCCGGCGAAGAGTGCCTGGGGACTGCTCACGGGGATCGGCGTCGCGGTGCCGATCGAGAGGTGCCCTTCGCCGTCCGACTTCAGGAACGTGACGTTGTTGGAGCCGAGGGCCAGGAAGTCGGTCAGCCCGTCTCCGTCGAAGTCTCCGCTCGCGAGGGCGGTGAAGCTCAGGGGAATCGGTGTGACCCGGATTCCGCGGAGGTTTCCGTCGCCCGTCGCGAGGAGCGCGGAGACCGTGCCGTCGCCGGAATTCGAAACGGCCACGTCGGCCTTCCCGTCGGCATTGAAGTCCGCGACACCCAAGCCGAAGGACGAATTGCCCGCGCTGAAACTCGACGCGGGTTGCAGCGTCCCATCGGGCTTCTGAAGGAGCACGCTGACGACGCCGACGCTGCTGTACTGCTGCCCGTACAGGCTCACCAGGTCGTTGTGGCCGTCGCCGTCGACGTCGGCGATCGCAAGCTGGTTGGAGACGAACGTCAGCGGGTATTCGACGGCGGCGAAGAAGCTGCCGTTGCCATTGTTGTGGAACACGGCGGCGAAGTTGCCGACGCCCGCGGCGATGTCGACGAGGCCGTCTCCGTCGAGATCCCCGAGGGCAATGGCGTTGACGCCTCCGCCGATCTTGAGCGGAATCGGCGAACCGAAGGAGCCGTTGCCCAGTCCCGGCCAGATTGCGAGTCCAGTTCCGCTCGCGGCGACGAGATCGGCCGTGCCGCCGCCGTCCACGTCGCCGGCGGCGAGCGCGCCGACGTAGCCGAAGCCGGTGACCGGCGGCTGCTCCGTGAAGGTCCCGTCGCCGTTTCCGAGGAAGATCCGGATCACGTTGGCGCTGCCGCCCGTCGTCGCAATGTCGGCCTTCCCGTCCCCGTTGAAGTCGGCCGACACGAAACCGGTCGGCTGAAGACCCACGAAGGTGAAGGTGGGCGTCTGGAACGTCCCGTCACCGTTGCCGGCGAAGGTGTAGAAACCATCTGAGGAATCGAGCGCCAGATCGAGGTTCGAGCCCGCGTGAAAATGGCCTGCGACCGCGTAATAGGGGTTGTAGACGTCTTCGGACGTATTGATCGGCGCCCCAAGAGCGCCGTTCGGGACTCCGGGTAGAACCGAGATGAAATCGTTCGTGTTCGCAACCGCCACGTCCGCGATCGTGTCGTTGGTGAAGTCGCCGACCGCGACCGCCCACGGGCTTCCACCCAACGGGTACGACGTGCTCGTCAGGAACGTGGTCGGACTACACGTCTGAGCGAGCGCCCTGGCGGCCGACAGGACACAAAGGAATCCCAGGAGAAATCGTTTCATCTCCGGCCTCCGTTCAGGAACTGTTCGTAGCCGCCCACCGAGTGAAGAATCTGTGATCAGCCTATACCCGCTTTCCCGGCGG
>DASXPB010000015.1:0-3229 GCA_036493875.1 Thermoanaerobaculia bacterium | reverse complement strand
CTCGAGATCGCCAAGCGGTTCTCGACGCCCAAGTCCTCGCAGTTCATCAACGGCATCCTGGACGGGGTGCTGAAGGCGCGGGCGCCGCGGGAGAGAGAGGCGCCCAAGGCATGAGGCGGCCGCTCCTCTCCGCGCTCGTGCCGACCGTCCTGGCGGCGCTGATGTTGCTTCCGGCCGGGTCCACTCGAGCCGACGAGCTCGCCGTGTACCGCGCGACGACGGCCGACGCCGGCCTCTTCGATCAGTACGACAACGACGGGTACTCGCTCGCGGTCTCGCCGGGCGCCAGGGGCTCCCTGGAGCTCCGCGTGCGCGTCAGCGCGCAGCCGCTCGCGAGCCGGTCGCCGTTTCCGACGGGAATGCCGCGCGAGCCGGGGCTCACCGCCTCGCCGGAGCGCGACGCGTTCGCCGAGACGCTCGCCTCGGGAGCCCGCACGGAGGCCGAGGCGGTGGAGCGGATCCTCTCGGCGATTGCGTCCTCCGTCCGCTACGACCCCGACCGCGTGCGCCGGCAGGACCCGGCCTCGGTCTTCGCCTCCCGCCGCGCGCATTGCGTCGGGTTCGCCGAGCTCGCGGTCGACCTGCTGCGCCGCGTGGGAATCCCCGCGCGCACGGTGCAGGGAATCCTGCGCGCGCGCCCCGGAACCGACGGCTACGAGTCCGCGATCGGCGGCGTGTATCACCGCTGGATCGAGATCTACTATCCCGACCGAGGGTTCGTCTTCTCGGATCCGTCGTCCTCGATCAACAGCGTCGACAGCCGCTACGTTCCGTTCGGCAAGCGCGCCCTCGAGCGGCCGCGCAACCTGACGCTGACCCAGATCGAATCCTCCGGGCGCCTGGACTATCCGGTCCTGCGCCTGCCCGACGCGACGCTGCGCGTGCGTCCCGTCGGCGGCGCGCCGTAGGCGGTCTCCCGGCCGAGCGGCCCCGCGGCGGGCATCGGGTAAGATTCGCCGTCGCGATGACGGAGAAGTCGGAGAAGACCGAGAGGATCGAGCGGTACGTCCCCGGCCCGATCGAGGCCAAGTGGCAGCGGCTGTGGGCCGAGCGGCGCGTGGCCTACGTAGACACCGCAGTGCCGGGCAACGAGTACTACCTGCTCAACATGTATCCGTATCCCTCGGGGAGCCGGCTCCACGTGGGCCACGGGCGCAACTACATCCTGGGCGACGCGCTCTACCGCCGCGAGCGGATGGCGGGCCGCAAGGCGCTCAACCCGATGGGGTGGGACGCGTTCGGCCTCCCTGCCGAGAACGCCGCCATCCAGAGCGGTGTGCCGCCCCGCGAGTACACGCTGGCGAACATCGCGCGGATGAAGGAGCAGCTCCACGCGCTGGGGTGCCTCTACGACTGGTCCAAGGAGCTCGCGTCCTGCGACCCCGGTTACTACCGGTGGAACCAGTGGCTGTTCCTGCGCATGTGGGAGCGGGGCCTCGCGTACCGGAAGACCGCCCCGGTGAACTGGTGCCCGGGCTGCCGCACCGTGCTCGCGAACGAGCAGGTGGTGGACGGGCGCTGCGAGCGCTCCGACGACCTCGTCGAGACTCGCGACCTCACGCAGTGGTTCTTCCGCGTGACCGACTACGCGGAGCGCCTGCTCGAGGGACTGGACCGCCTGCCGCATTGGTCCGACCGCGTCAAGACGATGCAGCGTAACTGGATCGGGCGCTCGGAGGGCGCGGAGATCCTCTTCCGCGTCGACGGCCTGACCGAGCCGATCCGCGTGTTCACGACGCGGCCGGATACGCTCTTTGGCGCGACCTTCATGGCGCTCGCGCCGGAGCATCCCGCCGTCGCGCTGCTCGCGGAACGCTCCGAGGCGCCGCGACGCCGCGAGATCGAGGAATTCGTCGAGCGAGTCCGCCGGGAGTCGCGTCTGGAGCGCGAGTCCGAGGGCGCCGCGAAGGAGGGCCTCGACACCGGCTTCCGGGCCGTCAACCCCGCGACCGGCGCGCCGATCCCCGTCTGGCTCGCGAACTTCGTGTTGCCGGACTACGGGACGGGCGCGATCATGGGCGTACCCGCCCACGACCAGCGCGACTTCGAGTTCGCGCGCCGCTACCGGCTCACTGTCACCCCCGTGTACCGGACGCGCGAGAGCGATCCCGGGGGAGCCGGCGACGTGGACGGCAACGCGATGACGGAGGCGGCGCCGCACGGCGGCGTGCTGTACCGCTCGGGTGCGTGGGACGGCACGCCCAACGGTCCGGAGGCGATCGGCAAGGCCATCGGCTGGCTCGAGGAGCAGGGGTTCGGCAAGGGCAAGATCGGCTACCGCCTGCGAGACTGGTTGATCTCGCGCCAGCGCTACTGGGGGACTCCGATCCCGGCCGTCCACTGTCCCGCGTGCGGCGTCGTGCCGGTTCCGGACGCCGACCTTCCGGTCCTCCTTCCGGAGGACGTCGAGTTTCGCGGCGTGGAGGGCAATCCCCTCGAGCAGTCGCAGGCCTTCGTCCAGACCCGGTGTCCGAAGTGCGCCGGCCCGGCGCGGCGCGAGACGGACACGATGGACACGTTCGTCGACTCCTCGTGGTACTTCATGCGCTACTGCGACGCCACCAACGACGACGCGGCCTGGGACCGCAAGGTGCTGGCGCAGTGGATGCCGGTCGACCAGTACATCGGCGGCATCGAGCACGCGATCCTGCACCTGATGTACGCCCGCTTCTTCGTCAAGGCGCTGGCGGACATGGAGCTGCTCGACGCCCAAGAGCCGTTCCAGGCCCTGTTCACGCAGGGGATGATCACCCGAGACGGGGCCAAGATGTCCAAGTCGAAGGGCAACATGGTCAGCCCCGTCCCGATCGTCGAGCGCTATGGGGCGGACACGGCGCGCTGCTACATCCTGTTCATCGGCCCGCCCGACCAGGACGCCGACTGGAGCGACGAGGGCGTCGAGGGCGTGCACCGGTTCCTGGGCCGGCTGTGGCGGCTGTCCGCCGACGTCGCGGAGACGACGGGCCATCGTCCGCTGGACGGCCCGGCCGAGCCACCGCAGGGCGACGACCTGGAGCTGCTGCGCAAGGCGCACTGGGCGATCGAGAAGGTCACGAACGACATGGCCGGCCGCTTCGCGTTCAACACGGCGATCTCGGCGGTCATGGAGCTGGTCAACGAGGCCTATCGCCGGCGCGAGGCGGTCGCGCCGGAAGCCCTGCACTTCGCCGCGGCCACCGCCGCGTCGCTGATCTTCCCGTTCGCGCCGCACGTTGCCGCGGACGCCTAC
>DASXPB010000014.1:0-67520 GCA_036493875.1 Thermoanaerobaculia bacterium | reverse complement strand
TCGCTCGCGGACGTCGAGCGCCGCCTGATCTCGAAGACGCTCGAGTTCGCGCGCGGCAACAAGAAGAAGACCGCCGAGCTCCTGAAGCTCTCGCTGAAGACGATCTACAACAAGATCAAGGAATACGGGCTCGAGCACTAGATCGCGCGGCTCGCCGCGCGTCGACCTGGTGCCGGAGGCCGGATTCGAACCGGCATGCCCTTGCGAGCGGGGGATTTTGAGTCCCCTGCGTCTGCCATTCCGCCACTCCGGCGAGGAGGCTCAGAGGATACTCGAAACCGTCAGGTTCTCGAGTGCTCGGGGCGCGTCCCCTCGGATCGCGGGCTCGCACCGGCCAGCCCGAGAATCGCTCCCGCGTAGAGCAGCGTGTCGTAGAAATAGTTGACCCCTTCGACCTTCGCCGGTGTGGCGGGGTCGGACGTCGAGCGAATCAGCATCGGACCGTAGAGGAAGACCACGAGCAGCACGATCCACGTGCCGAGGGACGTCGCCATCGTCCGCGTCTTCTTGCCGATCACGATGCCCGCGCCGCAGACCAGCAAGATCGCCCCCGTCAGGTAGCCCACGAGCGGGCGAGCCGGGACCCATTCGGGCATGAGCTTCTCGAGGGGAACGCCGGGGACGTTGACGGGATGCAGAACGTGTTGGAGGCCGAAGAACACCGCGGCCGCGCCGATCAGAACGCGAGCGACGGTGAGGAGCGTCTTCCTCGTTCGCGCGCTCCAGCCCGGGACCGCGCCGCCGGCAAGCGCCCAGCCGCCGGCGCCGAAGGACGACTCGCGGCAGACGATTACCCAGCCGATGCGGTTGTGCGGGTCGGACAGCGATCCGGGGATCCAGAGCAGCGCGACGAACAGGAACATCAGGATCCCGACGAAAAGCCCGGACCATCGCACGAGGATCCCGGTGGCGATGCTCAACGCGGCGGCGACGAGCGCGACGCCCACGAAGTAGAACCAGAACAGCCGCCACGGCATGTAGGACGGGACGAGCGACAGGATGCCCTGGTCGCCGGCGAGGTGCTCCGCGCCGAACACGGCGAGCGGGGCGGCGAAGAACGCGGGGCCGAGCGCGACGAGCCGGTCGAGGCCGCGGGCCGACGCGACCGCGCCACGCGCACACCAGCCGCCGATCAACACGAGGGCGATGCCCGCGGTCCAGGTCGCCATCACCATGCGACGGCATCTTGGTGCCGCCGCGGAACGATCTGCAATGACCATTTCTCGCGACGGCCGTCGACCACTCTCGAGCGCCGGGTACCGTTCTGCGCCGGCTCGGTTACTTCTGTGCGGCGGCGGAGAACGGATGCTCGAAGGAAAGATAGAGGAGCACCCCGTAGCGGCCGTGGCTCGGGCCGACGCCCACGGGGAAGGCGAGTCCCGGCACGATCTGCAGGCCCTTCTGAGAATCCGTCCCATGCGCCCATCGGATTCCGGGGCTCACGAAGGCGGTGGAGTCCGCTCGCGTGCGATGCGGCGCGGTGACGAGCTGTCCGCGCGACCAGAGGACCTCCAGCAGCACGTTGAAGTTCGACCGCGCCAGCCAGACGACGCTCCCGCCCGCGTAGCCCGAGACGGCGTTCGCCTCGTCGCCGGCGGCGTCCTTCTCCGACGAAGTCCACGTGACGCCGAGGTTGCCGTGGACGACGAATCGATCCGACAGGACCAGGCTCGCGGGGATTCCGAGCTGGAGCCCGGGCCCGCCCTGGCCGAGCCCCTTCGAGGAGCTTCCGCTCGGCACGAAGAGCGTGAAGCGTGGCGCGATCGCGAGCTTGGCCTCGCCGTCCCCCACGAGCTGATAGCGGTAATTCAACGCGACGTCGCCGAAGCCGGTGAAGTCGCCCGCGTCGCCGGCCACACGAAGGTAGTTCACCGTGTAGCTCAGCTGGTTTCGGACGCCGCCGACGGGCCACTCCTGGGTGAACGAGGCAGCCCATTCTCCCGTTCGCGGGTCCTTCCGGAAGAGGCTGATGTGCTGGACGACGCCGGGATCCTGGTTGTAGGCCTCCTCGATCAGGAAGCTGTTGTCCTGGATGCCGGGAGCCGCGTCATCGCCGTCCGCCTCGGCGAGGACGGCCGCGGCCACCAGGCAGGCCGTGATCGAGAGGCCCATTGCGAGGAGTCGCATCACCGGCAAGCATAGTCGGCGGAGCCCCGGAAACGTTTCGCCAGGAGCGGCGCGACGCGGGGTTGGTAGGATCGGATTCGTTTCGAGCGGAGGCGCGCATGCGCATCGACCGGTTCCACATGGAGCGGACGCAGTGCCTCTACGAGAACGCCGTCCGGTACAACCTCTCCGAGAGCGGCGTGCAGCCGATGCGCGTCGAGGAGCTGCTTGGGGAAGACGAGGGCTTCGATCGGGCGGCGCTGCTCTCCACCGCGCTCAAGTATCCCGAGTCCGACGGCTCCGTCCTGCTGCGCGAGCGGATCGCCGCGCTCTACCCGGGCTCGACGCCCGAAAACGTGCTCGTCACCAACGGCACCTCGGAGGCCAACTACACGGCCCTGTGGGGGCTGCTCGAACCGGGCGACCGCGCCGCCGTCATGCTCCCGACCTACATGCAGACCTGGGGCCTCTCGCGGGCGTTCGGCGGCCGCGCCGATGCGTACCGGCTCCGCCTGCTCCCGGCCGGACGCGGCGAGGGACGCCGGTGGGCGCTCGATCGCGCGAGCCTCGAGCGCGCGGTCACCCGCAAGACCCGGCTGATCGTGGTCACCAACCCCAACAACCCGACCGGGGCCGTCCTGACCGAGGAGGAGATGGACGCGATCGTCGACGCCGCGCGCTCCGTCAAGGCCTGGATAGTGGCCGACGAGGTCTACCGAGGCGCCGAGGTCGCGGGCGGCCCCCTGTCGCCGACCTTCTGGGGCCGCTACCCGCGGGTCCTCGTGACCTCCGGTCTCTCGAAGGCCTTCGGACTGCCGGGCCTCCGCATCGGCTGGATCGCGGGACCGCCCGAGACGATCGCCCGACTGTGCGGGTACCACGACTACACGACGCTCACGCCGACGATGCTGTCGGACCGGCTGGCCCGCGCCGCGCTCGAGCCGGGCCGGCGCGACGCGATCCTGTCGCGGACGCGGAGGATTCTCCGGGAGAACCTGCCCCGCATGGAGACGTGGATCCGCTCGCAGGGCGAGGTGCTCGACTACGTCCCGCCGGTCGCCGGGGCCATCGCCCTGGTGGGCTATCGGCTGCCGATCGGCTCCGTCGCTCTGTTTGACCGGCTGCGTCTCGAGGAGTCGGTCCTGATCACGCCGGGCGGGCACTTCGGCATCGGCAAATACTTCCGGGTGGGCTTCGGCTACGACTTCGAGAAATCCCTCGAGGGGCTCTCGCGGGTGTCCGCCTTCATCGCGAGGCTTCGCCGGGGGTCCGCCTCCGCGCGCCGCGCCGCTTCGGTTTGACCGCGACGGAGTCCGTCGAGTCCGTCGCGCCCGCCGCGGAGCTCGGCTCCGCCGTGTCCGGGAAGCGCTCCGCGTGGGAGAGCCCGCGCGCGTAGCCGCGCCGGAAGTCCTCCGAGTCCACGACCTCGCCATGACGCTTCCGGAGCGTCTCCGCCACCCGGTGGTGCGCCTGTCCGCGGTTTTCCGGGTGGAGCGCCGAGACGAACCCGTGCCGGTACGCCTTCTCCGCCGGAGTGAACTCGCCGCCCGCCGCCTCGTAGTGGGCCTGCTCGTCGTCGCGCAGGCCGATCCACCACTCCTCGCGAGCCGCATCGAGCGACTCGGCTCCGGCGGCCTCCATGATCGCCCTGGCCGCATCCTCCTCGTCGTGCGACTCGGGGATCGCGAAGACGATCGACCGGCCGTGCCTCAGGGCGTCCTCGTAGAGGTAGGCCTCGTCGCGCGGCAGGCCCTCGCGCGTCTTGTCCTCGAGGGCTCCGCCCAGCGCGGCGCCGCCGACGGCGCCCCCAGCTCCCAGGAGCGCGGCCGCGGCGAGGCCGACCGCCGTGACGGCGCCGACGCCCGGCACCAACAGGCTGGCGACCGCGGCCCCGAGTCCGAGGCCGGCGGACGCTCCCATCGCCCCTCCGACCACGCCGCCGACGGCCTGGCCGACTCCGGACTGCTCCGCGTCGTCCGTCGGCATGACGTCCTCGGCGTGCGGGGTCGAGGGGAGGAGGAGTTGCACACGTTCCGGTGCAAAGCCACCGGAGCGCAGACGAAGCGAGGCCTCTGCGGCGTCCTTGCGTGAGACGAAGATTCCAACGACCGGTTCCATCGGTCCTCCTTCGCGCTTGCGAGACGGACGCATGGCGCTGCCCTTCTGGAGAGCAATATGCGCGCCACGAAAGTCGGTCGTTTCAAGGCTGTAAAGCAAAGGAGACAGCAGAGTTAACCGGCCTGTCCCCGAAAGGCGACGCGACAGGCGACCTGGCGTAAGTTGCTGCGATAGCATAACTTCCAGCCTGTCCTAAACCTGTACGGGTTTGTCTTTTGCGGTCTTTTTACCTATAATTCGCGGCTCCCGGAAAAGGCTCACGGGGAAGTGCTCTCAAAGCCGGGCTTTGACATTCTTTTAGGAGGTCTGAGTGGGATTCAAGGTGGGAGAGAAGATCGTCTATCCGAACCATGGGGTGTCCGTGGTCGAAAAGATCGGCGAGGGGTTCAACACCGAACCGGTGGCCCCGCGCAGCTTCTATCATCTCCGTCTCCTGTCCAACAATTCCCGCGTCATGGTGCCGGTGGGCAACACCGGTCTGATTGGACTGCGACGTCTGACTCAGCGCAAGGACATCACCGGTCTGATGAAGACGCTCGGGGACGGGCGCTTCTCGGCCACGGGAGACTGGAAGGGGCGCTACAAGCAGAACCTCGACAAGATGAAGTCGGGCGAGCTTTCCGAGATCGCCGACGTGCTGAAAACCCTGAATTTCATCTCCTCGCGCAAGACCCTGTCCTTCCGCGAGAAGAAGATGTACGAGCGGGCCAAGTACCTGATCGTCTCCGAGATCGCGGTGATCAACGGGCTCGACGAGAAGGAAGTCGAGCGCCAGGTCGACAAGGCGCTCGCGAAGTCGGCCCAGAGCAGGGCCCAGTCCCACTGACCCGGCCGGAAAACGGATACGGATCATCCACGGGGCGGCGCAAGCCGCCCCGTTTTGTTTTTGAGAGAATGCGGGCGTGGACGGAAGCTTCGGAATGGACGCGAAGTGGCTCTCGGGACGAAGCGTCGTCATGCTTCTGGTCGGGTCGCTCATCGGTTTCGCGGCGGGATACTTCGCCGCGGGCGGCGGCCGCCCGTCGACGTCGGGCGGCCACGCTCCGTCCGCCGCCGCCGCGTCCGGCCGCATGGGCGAGATCCAGCAGGCCGTGGACCGCGATCCGGAGAATCCCGAGCTCCTGACCGACCTCGGCAACGCGTACTACGACGCTGAGGACTGGGACCGCGCGATCGCGAGCTACGAGAAGGCGCGGCGCAAGGCGCCCAAGAATGCCAACCTGCTCTCCGACCTGGGAGCCGCGTACCGCAACCGCGGGGAGTTCGACCTCGCGATCTCCTTCTTCCGGAAGGCCCACGACAGCGACCCGGACCACTGGCAATCGCTCCTGAACCTCGTGCTCGTCCAGGCCTTCGACCGCAAGGACTCGGCCTCCGCCCAGCGCGCGTTCGACGAGCTCAAGAAGCGTTATCCGGACGTGCCCAACCTCGACAGGATCCAGCAGCAGATCTCGAGCCTTCGAGCGGCCGCCTGATGCTGCGATTCGTTCTCCTCATCGTCGTGGTCTTCATGTTCCTGACGGTTCTGCGGGGGCTGCGCGTCTTCCTTGCAGCGTTCCTTCGCCCGGGCGGAGCCGCGGCGCGCGGCGCGAGCCCGGCGAGCCGAGTCCAGGACGGGGAGATGGTGCGCGACCCGGTCTGCGGGACGTGGATCGACCGGCGCCTGGCCGTGACGGGGCACCGGTCCGGCGAGACGGTGCTGGTCTGCTCCGAAAAATGCCGAACGGCCCTCGCTGCGCTGCCGGTGGCTGATCCGGAGGCACGGGCACGGTGAGCGGCAAGCTCTTCGACGACACGAATCCGCCCTCGCGGCTCGTCACGGACGGCGATTTCGCGCCGGCGACCCCGCTGGCCGATCGGATGCGCCCGCGTTCCCTCGACGAGGTCGAGGGTCCCGAGACCGTGGTGGGGGAGAACGGGTTCCTGCGGCGGGCGATCGCCGAGGACCGGGTGCCCTCGCTGATCCTCTGGGGCCCGCCGGGAGTCGGGAAGACGACGCTCGCGCGGCTGATCGCCGGCCAGACGTCCTCGCTCTTCCTGTCGTACTCCGCCGTGGCGACCGGCGTCCGCGAGATGCGCGAGGTGCTCGAGCAGGCTCGGACGCTGCGCAAGCGGCACGACAAGCGGACGATCCTCTTCCTGGACGAGATCCATCGCTTCAACCGTTCCCAGCAGGACGTGTTCCTGCCGTACGTCGAGTCGGGCGACATCGTCCTCGTCGGCGCGACGACGGAGAACCCCTCCTTCGAGCTGAACGGCGCGCTCCTCTCGCGGTGCAAGGTCGTGGTCCTCGAGCCGCTCAAGCCGGAGGCGATCGTGCGCATCGTCGAGCGGGCGCTCGGGGACGGAGCACGGGGCCTCGGGGCCCGGGACTTTCGCCTGGACGACCAGGCGCTGTCGTTCATCGCTCAGGCCTCCGGGGGCGATGCGCGGCGAGCGCTGAATCTCCTCGAGGCCGCGGCCGCCGACGCCGAGGCGGACAAGGTCAAGGTCATCGACGCCGAACGGCTTCGGGACCTCTTTCAGCGCAAGGTCCTCCTCTACGACAAGGCCGGAGAGGAGCACTACAACCTCATCTCCGCCCTCCACAAGTCGATGCGCGAGTCGGACCCGGACGCCACGATCTACTGGCTCGTGCGGATGCTCGAGGCGGGGGAGGACCCGCTCTACGTGGCCCGGCGGATCGTGCGGTTCGCCTCCGAGGACGTCGGCCTCGCGGACCCGCGGGCCCTGCGCGTGGCCCTGGACGCCAAGGACGCGTTCGACTTCCTCGGGATGCCCGAGGGCTCCCTGGCGCTGGCCGAGTCCGCCGTCTACTGCGCGCTCGCGCCGAAGTCCAACGCGCTCTACGAGGCGGAGAACGAGGCGAAGGCGGACGTCGCCGAGAAGCCGGCGGAGCCGGTGCCGCAGGTCATCCGCAATGCCGTGACCAAGCTGATGCGGGAGGTCGGATACGGAAGCGGCTACCGCTACGCTCACGCGGAGCCCGAGGGCGTCGGAGGCATCGAGTGCCTGCCCGACAGCCTTCGCGGCCGCCGTTACTACCGCCCGCGCGGCTCCGGTGAGGAGGCGGACCTGTCGAGGAGACTCGAGGCGGTCCTGAAGGTGCGCCAGGAGAAGTGGGCGAAGGACGCGGCGGAGAAGGAGAAGCGGCGGACGACGAGGAAGAAGCCGCTGTAACGCCGTCATCCCGAGGAGCGGAGCGACGAGGGATCCCGAGCTCGAAGGCCACCGTCGGCGAGTCGAGGACGGTGTCGGTCCCCTACACCTCTTCCCGCTGGTAGTTGGGCGCTTCCTTGGTGATGATCACGTCGTGGGCGTGCGACTCGCGCAGCCCCGAGGCGGTGATGCGGATCAGCTGCGCGTCGTTGCGCAACTCCTCGATCGTGCGGGAGCCGGCGAGACCCATCCCGCTGCGCACGCCGCCCGTGAGCTGTGCGATGAGGGCCTCGACGCTGCCCTTGTAGGGCACCATGCCCTCGATGCCCTCGGGGACGAGCTTCGAGAGCGAGCCATTGGCAGACGAGGCGACCGAGGCACCCGAGGCCGCCTCCGTCTCCATGGATTCCTGGAAGTAGCGATCGGAGGAGCCCGCGCGCATCGCACCGAGCGAACCCATGCCGCGGTAGGCCTTGAACGTCCGTCCCTGGTACAGGATCGTCTCGCCGGGCGACTCCTCCGTGCCCGCGAGGAGCGAGCCGATCATGACGGCGTGGGCGCCGGCGGCGATCGCCTTGGTCACGTCGCCGGAGAACTTGATGCCGCCGTCCGCGATCAGCGGGACCTTCGTGCCGCGCGTCGCCCTGGCGCACTCGCGGATGGCGTGGATCTGGGGCACTCCGGCGCCGGTGACCACGCGGGTCGTGCAGATCGAGCCCGGCCCGATGCCGACCTTGACGGCGTCGGCGCCGCGCCGGACGAGGTCCCGCGCCCCAGCCTCCGTCGCGACGTTGCCGGCGATGATGGGCGTCGAGGGGAAGCGCTTGCGGACGAGATTCAGCGCGTCCAGCACGCCCTGGCTGTGCCCGTGGGAGGAGTCCAGCACGAGCACGTCGACCTTGGCGCGCACGAGCTCCCGCGCGCGGTCGAGGATGTCCTTGGTCACGCCGATCGCTCCGCCGACCCGGAGGCGGCCGAGCGCGTCCTTGGCCGCGTTCGGATACTTGATGGCCTTCTGGATGTCCTTGACGGTGATGAGCCCCTTGAGGCTTCCCGAGCGGTCCACGACCAGGAGCTTCTCGATCCGGTACTTGTGGAGCAGCTCCTTGGCCTGTTCGAGCGTGGTTCCGACGGGGCAGGTGATGAGGTGCTTCGTCGTCATCCGCGACGAGATCGGCTGGTCGAGCCGCGTCTCGAAGCGCAGGTCGCGATTGGTCAGGATGCCCACCAGCTTGCCGCGCTGGTCGACCACGGGGACGCCCGAGATCTTGAAGCGCGACATCACCTCGAGCGCCTCGGCGATCGTCTGATCGGGCCGGCAGGTGACGGGGTCGACGATCATCCCGGACTCGGAGCGCTTGACCTTGTCGACCTCGGCGGCCTGCGCCTCGATCGACAGGTTCTTGTGAATGACGCCGAGGCCGCCCTGCTGCGCCATCGCGATGGCGAGGCGCGACTCGGTGACCGTGTCCATGGCCGCCGAGATGACCGGGATGTTGAGTCCGATCTGGCTCGTCAGGCTCGTGCGCAGGTCGACGTCCCGCGGGTGCACGTCCGAGTGCGCCGGGAGGAGGAGGACGTCGTCGAAGGTCAGTGCGAGGGGAACGTCGCGATCGGATTCGGGTTTCTTCTTTTTCCTGCGAGCCGCCATCATGCCCCCGCCGCGCGTTCGTTGGTCTTCGGGCCGCCGCCGCCCCCGCCAGAAGGCGGAGCGCCGCCTTCGGCTCCGTGGCACTTCTTGTATTTCTTGCCGGACCCGCACGGGCAGGGATCGTTGCGACCGACCTTGGGAGCGTTGCGCTGGACGGTCTCGACCTTGGCGTCCTGGCCGCCGGAGGCGGCCGCGCCGTAGGAGTAGTTCACGTTGGACGGCGCGCGGCGGGCGGGAAGCGCGGCCGGCGCACGGCGGGCGGGGGCCTCGTCGCCCTCCGGCGCCTCCTCCTCGCGCACGGGCTGGAGCTTGAAGAGGTACTGGACGATCTGGTCCTCGATCCGCTCCTTCATGAGCGTGAAGAGCTCGAAGGACTCCTTCTTGTATTCGATGAGCGGGTCGCGCTGGCCGTATCCGCGCAGCCCGATCCCTTCCTTCAGGTGGTCGATCGCGAGCAGGTGGTCCTTCCACTGCTGGTCGACGACCTGGAGCATCACGAACTTCTCGTGCGTCCGCATCATCTCCGAGCCGAGGATGCCCTCCTTGCGGTCGTAGATCTCGTGGAGGGAGGTGAGGATCGCCTCCCGGATCTCGTCGCGGTTCTTGCCCGCATACGGGATCGACCCCAACTTGAGCCCGAAGTACTCCGCGAGATCGGTGTCGCCGCCGGACAGATCCCACTCGTCGGGGCTCTTGTCCTCGGAGAAGTGGCGGCCCAGGATGTAGTCCACGATCATCTCGGCGAGGCCCAGGATGTGGTCGCGGCCCTGCTCGCCGCGCAGGATCTCCCGGCGCATGCCGTAGATCTCCTCGCGCTGGCGATTCATGACGTCGTCGTACTCGAGGAGGTGCTTGCGGGTCTCGAAGTTGCGTCCCTCGACCTGCGTCTGGGCGCGCTCGATCGAGCGCGAGACCATGCCGTGCTCGATCGGGACGCCCTCCTCCATGCCGAACTTGCGCATGATGTTCTGGAGCCGGTCCCCGCCGAAGATCCGAAGGAGGTCGTCCTCGAGCGAGAGGTAGAAGCGCGAGGAGCCCGGGTCGCCCTGGCGGCCGCTGCGCCCGCGCAGCTGGTTGTCTACGCGCCGCGACTCGTGGCGTTCCGTGCCGATGATGTGGAGTCCGCCCGCCGCCAGCACCTTCTGCTTGTCGGCGGCGCAGGTCTCGCGCAGTTTGGCGAGTCGGGCGGCGTGCTCCTCGGGGTCCTGGATCTCCTTGAGCTCGTGCGTGGCCACGGCCTCGGGATTTCCGCCGAGCACGATGTCGGTGCCGCGGCCGGCCATGTTGGTCGCGATCGTGACGGCGCCGGAGCGGCCCGCCTGCGCCACGATCTCGGCCTCCTTCTCGTGGAACTTGGCGTTCAGGACCACATGGGGGACCTTGCGCTTCTTGAGCATGTCCGAGAGGCGCTCGGACTTCTCGATCGAAACGGTGCCGACCAGCACCGGCTGACCGGTCTCGCGGAGCTGGACGATCTCGTCGGCGAGGGCTTCGTACTTCTCCTGCTCCGAGCCGTAGACGGCGTCCTGGTTGTCCTCGCGGATCATGGGCATGTTCGTCGGGATGACGACCACCTCGAGCTTGTAGATCTGGTGGAACTCCGCCGCCTCGGTGTCCGCCGTTCCGGTCATGCCGGCCAGCTTCTCGTAGAGGCGGAAGTAGTTCTGCAGCGTGATCGTGGCGAGCGTCTGGTTCTCGCGCTCGATCTTGACGTTCTCCTTGGCCTCCACGGCCTGATGCAGGCCGTCGGACCATCGCCGGCCGGGCAGGACGCGGCCGGTGAACTCGTCCACGATCAGGACCTGGCCGTCCTTGATCATGTAGTCGACGTCGCGCTTGTACAGCGCGTGGGCGCGGAGAGCCTGCTCGACTCCGTGAAGAACGTCGATGTTCGCGAGCTCGTACATGTTGTCGACGCCCATGAACTTCTCGGCCTTCGCCACTCCCTCCTCGGTCAGCACCGCGGTGCGGGACTTCTCGTCGATCAGGTAGTCGCCGGTCGTGGTCTTGTTCCCGTACTTGTCCTTGTCCTCGGACCCCTTGACGAGGTGAGGGATGACGCGGTTGCATCGGTAGTAGATATCGGTGTTCTCCTCGGAGGGACCCGAGATGATCAGCGGCGTGCGGGCCTCGTCGATGAGGATCGAGTCAACCTCGTCCACGATGGCGAACACGTGGCCGCGCTGGACCATGTTCTCGAGCTCGAACTTCATGTTGTCCCGGAGGTAGTCGAAGCCGAACTCGTTGTTGGTGCCGTAGGTGACGTCGCAGGCGTAGGCGAGCTTGCGCTCGTCGTCGAGCAGATGGTTCTGAATGCAGCCGACCGTGAGACCCAAGAAGCGGTAGATCTTTCCCATCCAGTCGGCGTCGCGGCGGGCCAGGTAGTCGTTGACAGTGACCACGTGGACCCCGCGGCCGGTCAGGGCGTTCAGGTAGACCGGCATCGTGGCGACGAGCGTCTTGCCCTCGCCCGTCTTCATCTCGGCGATCTTGCCCTGGTGCAGCACCATGCCGCCGATCAGCTGGACGTCGAAGGGCCGCATTCCCAGGGCCCGCACGGAGGCCTCGCGGGCCACCGCGAACGCCTCCTCGAGGATCTCGTCCAGGACGGCCGCGCGCGCCTCCTTGAGGTCCTCGACGGCCCTCGGGTCGTCCTCCTGGACGACGAGGCCCTCGAGCGCCTTGGCGATCCGCGCCCGAAACTCGACGGTCTTCTCCCGCAGCGCCTCGTCCGAGAGCGCCTGCATGGCGGGCTCGAGCGCGTTGATGCGCTCGACGCGCGGCGCGAGCTTCTTGATGTCGCGCTCGTGCTGCGTCCCGAAGACCCTGGCGAGAAAGCGGTCGATCATATTTGGGCCGTTAACACCTGAGGCGCGGGAGTTTATTCCGAACCGGCTCTCGGGGAAAGCAGGAAGGGGGAGCCCCGAGGCCCGCGGCGAGCGCCGCGCGCAATTCTATCGCGTCTCGAGGATGTACTCGAGCGGGTTGACCGGGTGGCCGTCGACGTGCACCTCGTAGTGCAGATGCGGCGCCGTCGAGCGCCCCGTCGAGCCGACGAGGCCCACGCGATCCCCGCGGTGGACCGTCTGGCCCTCCGCCACGAGCGTCGCCTCGAGGTGGCCGTAGAGGGTGGTGTAGCGGTCGCCGTGCGCGATCTCGATCGCCTTGCCGTACTCGCCGGCCCAGCCGCTGCGGAGCACCTTTCCGTCGGCGGTCGCCAGGACCGGCTCGCTGCGCGACGTGGAGATGTCGACGCCCTCGTGGAAGGCGGGCTGGCCGGTGAAGGGGTCCGCGCGCACGCCGAAGCCGGACGTCGGCGCCCCGTGGACCGGCCAGACGGTCGGGGTCGCCGCGATGAGCGCGGAGCGGCGGGAGAACTGCTCCTCGAGCCGTCCCAGGCGCGTCGAGAGCCAGGCGCTCTGATCCGCGAAGGTCCGATTCGGGTTCGGAGTATCGGGTCCGCCCATTCCCCCGGCGACGGAGTCGGTCAGGCCCGCGACGATCGCCAGCCGCTTGGTCCGCGCCTCGAAGTCGGAGAGTTGCCGCGAGATTCCGTCGATCCGCTGGTGCAGCGACGCCTCGGAGGAACGAAGCCGCTGGTTCTCCTCGAGGGCCTGCTGGTAGCGGCGGTCGGTGCGCGACGAGGCGAGGAACGCCCAGCCGAAGGCGACGGAGGCCACCAGAAGCGCGGCGACGCCCGTCGCGGCGAGCCCCAGGACGCGCGTCGAGATCGTCAGCTTGCGGAAGCGCGCCCGCGCATGCGGGACGAAGATGATCGTGTTGTATTTCTTCAACGGCTCTCGTTTTCCTCCGCGGGCGTGCCTCCAGTGGATACGCCGGCGAGTTCCGCGGGATAGCCAGATCGGGGATTCGAGCCCCGCAAGTGTCGGAGATGCTAAGGACCCGTGAAGGGTGTGTCAATCCTGATCGTCCGGGCAGGGGTTCGCAGCGGCAAGGCCAGTGTCGGAAAGGAGAGCGCCGACTGACCCGTCTCACCGTCGGGCCCCGCGGCAACAGACCCTCGGGCCGGGGTGTCCTGCGGGGGCTTACTTCTTCGAGTCCACCACGTCGTACGCGCAAATCCGCTGCCCGCACTTCTCATGGACGAGGGCCCGGCCGCTCCAACGCTCCACGGCCGCAGCCACCGCGTCGCGCTGGACATAGCGCAGCACGAGCGCCTCGTCGCCGACCCGCAACGCTCCGGGCGACTCCGCGACGACGACGAGACGATCGGTGTAGTACTCGAAGAGCGGGCCCTGAAACCAGGAATCGAGCGCGGTCGGGCGGATGGAAACGTAATCGAAGCGTCGGAAGCGATCACCGCGGAGCGACTCGAGGAACGTGATGTCGGCAACGGTTCCCAGCTGGTCCGCCAGGACGGCCGCGTAAGCCTTCCTCGACGCGACCGTGAGAATCGCCAACAAGACGAGAACGATTGCGGCTCCGGCGGTCACCCCCCGGCGTGAATGGGAGATCGACCGCAGAAGCTCCGCGATCAAGATGGCGATCGGAAGAGAAAACCAGAGCTGCCAGTAGACGTGAATGAAGCTTCCCTGCCGAAAGAGAACGATCCAGACGACCGCCACGGTCAATGCGCAAAGCGCGAAGGTCCCGTGATCGGGAACGCGGAAGGATAGGGATAAGGATCGCTCGGCTCGGCCGCGCCGGCGGAGGAGGAGGAGCGCCAAGCCGCCAATCAGGACGACTCCCAGGAGGACGTCCGTGAAATTCAACCGGGCATAGAGCCACTGTCTCGTCCACCAGGTACCGAGCGGGATCGGCGCCGTCCGGATCCCGAAGGCCGTGGTCAGAATCGTCAGGACGTTCTGCAGGCCGCGCTGAAGGTAGCTCATCAGGAAGACGAGACCGAGGACACCCGCCAGGGAGGCCAGCAGCATCACGAGGAGGGCGCGCCTCGCATTCGCGTCTCGGCGAACGAGATTGACGACGAGGAGCCAGACCAGGACCGTTCCGACGAAGAGTATGGCCGTCCAATGAGTCAAGAAGGCGAGCGCCGTCAGCGCGCCCAGCGCCGCGAGCGGTCGAGCCCGGCCGCTCCGGAAATACGCTCCCAATGCGACGAAGAGCCACACGCTCACGAGCATCCCGTCGGTCTCGAACTTGACACACGTCTGATACACCGCGAAGACCGGGAGGCTGACCAGGACGGCCGCGCCGACGAGCGACGCCAGCAGCTGCCCGGTGGTCGACAGCAGAAGCGCATAGAGTCCGGCCGCCACGGCGAAAGAAATGCCCAGGTAGAAGGCGCGGGATGCCCACTCCCCGACTCCGGCGATCCTCGTGTATTGCTGAAACAGAGCTCTGATGAGGAAGGGATGGTCCGTGTTGTAGCTGGCGGGGCCCGTTCGTTCTTCCCACCTCGTGTAGGCGTCGACCGTGACGCCGAATTGAGATCGACCGTCGCCGTTCCGGTTGCCCGAACGGGCCCGGAAGAGGAAGTCGGCGTTGTCGTAGTTGTAGTGCAGGCGGGTATCGAGGAAGGGGAGACGCAGCTTGTCCCAGCACATCCCGAGCTGAAGGGCGAGCACCGTGCAGAGCGACAGGGCGATCCAAACCGCCCGCCGGGCGTTCGCCGGGTGCGGGGGTTCGCCTTGGGATCTCGCGGAGTCCCGGCCACGCTGCGTTCCTTTTCTGGACACTGTCGCGATTCTACCGGCCGGCGTCCGGCGGACCCCGGGAAGGGTCTCGGGGGCTGACCGGCTCGCAACGGGGCTGGAGAGCGACGTCTCCCGGGGTCGCTGCGTCAGGGTACGGCCGAGGCGAGGCCATTGTCTCGAAAGGACAAGGCTTCGGACAGGTGCGCGGCGGCGACGCGCTCGCTCTGTTCCAGGTCCGCGATCGTCCGCGCGACGCGCAGCGCCCGGTGGAGTGCGCGCACGGAGAGCCTCAGCCGCGTCACCGCGGTCTCGAGGATGGCGCGGCCCGCGCGATCGAGCGCGGCGAGCTGCACAAGATCCTGTGCAGGAAGGTCGGCGTTGCGGAACCCGGCGACTCCCGGGGCGCGCGCCGCCGCGGTCTTCCGGGCGCTTCGCACGCGGTTGCGGATCGCGGCGGAGTCCTCCGCGCACGGATTGCCCGCGAGGTCCCTCCAAGGAACCGCGGCCATTGCGACGTGGAGGTCGATCCGGTCGAGCAACGGCCCCGAGAGCTTGTGCCCGTAGCGGCGCCGTTCGCGGGCGTCGCACGTGCACGGGCGGCGCGGATCGCCGAGGAAGCCGCACGGACACGGATTCATCGCGGCCACCAGCAGGAAGTCGCTCGGAAAGACGCACGCGCCGCCGACCCGGACGACCGTGACGCGCCGCTCCTCGAGCGGCTGGCGGATCGCCTCGAGCGCGTCGCGGCGAAACTCCGGAAGCTCGTCGAGGAAGAGCACGCCGCGGTGAGCGAGCGAGATCTCGCCGGGGGCGGGGCGCGCGCCGCCGCCGATCAGGCCCGGCGCCGAGATCCCGTGATGGGGAGCGCGGAAGGGAGGTGCGCCGACGAGCGCGGCGCCCGCGGGGACGACGCCCGCGACGGAGTGGATCCGGGTGACGTCGATCGACTCCTCGCGCGTCAGCGCCGGCAGGATGCCGGGAAGGCGGCGGGCGAGCATCGTCTTGCCGGCGCCGGGCGGGCCCGTGAGGAGAAGGTGGTGGCCGCCGGCGGCGGCGATCTCCGCGGCCCGGCGCGCGATCCGTTGTCCGCGGACGTCCGAGAAGTCCGCGGCGCAGCCGGGCACCGCGGCGTCGGCCGGCGGCTGCGGTGCGATCGGGACTTCCCCGCGCAGATGCTGGACGGCGGCCGTCAGGTGGCCGACCGGAACGACGCGGATCCCCTCGACCGCGGAGGCCTCCGCCGCGTTCGCGGCCGGCACGACGATCTCCTCGAAGCCGGCATCGCGCGCCGCGAGCGCCATGCAGAGCGCGCCGCGCACGGCGCGAACCTGGCCGTCGAGACCGAGCTCGCCGACGAACACGCGCCGCGCGGGCGAGGCGGGGCGAACCCCGCACAGCCGCAGGAGGGCGATCGCCACGGGCAAGTCCAGTGCGGCGCCGCACTTGCGGAAGTCGGCCGGCGCCAGGTTCACCGTGACGGCGCCCGCCGGGAGCGGGAAACCGCCGTTGCGCAACGCCGAGCGGACGCGCTCGCGGGCCTCGCGGACGGTCGCGTCGGGCAGACCGACGATCGTGAAGCGGGGGACTCCGTGCGAGGCGTCGACCTCGACGTCGAGGACACGCGCCTCCAGGCCGAGTGTCGCGGCCGAGTGGATGCGGGCGAGCATGAAAACCTCCTCGGCGCCGGAGGAGGCCCGATCCGTGTGCGGGTGGGATGAGACGAGGACGGACGGGATTGTATCAGTCGGGGGCGCGCCCGGACATGCGCGACGTCGCGACCCCGGCGGCGAGGATCACCGCCGACAGCGCCGGCTGGGAGACGCGAGGGGTCGTCCAGCGGATACGCTCGGAGGGCGAGCGATCGTCGTGCAGGTAGTCGAACACCAGGAACGCGAGGATCCCGGCCGCCAGCGACAAGGCGGGCAGCAGCGGGCGGACGCTCGCGCGCGACATGGCAAGGGCGAGGAGGGTGAGGGGGATCAGCCACGAGAGACCGAGCGTCCCCGCGTCGAGGTTGCGCGGCAGGCCGCGCAGGATCTCGGGAAGGAATCGGGCGTGGAGAGACCAGAGCTCGCCGTGCGCCCGGAATCCGACCGGGAGCCCGTGCGTCGCCTGGAAGAGAAACCACGTCGCGAGCGCCGCGATCCCGCCGGAGACGAGGCGAAGGGTCCCGCGGACCGCCGGCCACGGGCCGAGGCGCCCCACATCGCGGACGAGCGTTCCCGCCGCCACGAACAGCAGTGCCGCCGATCCCTCCACCTTGGTCAGGACGGCTCCCGCGAGCATCAGGGCGGGGAGGAATCGCGAGGGCGCTTCTCCCGCGGGTTCGACGGGTTCGGCGGGTTCCTGGAGGAGCGCCGCGACGGCGAGCGTCTCGAAGAAGAGCAGGGGCGCCTCGGCGCTCCCGCCCGAGAGGGAGCGTGCGAGTGAGATGCAGAGCGCCGAGAGCCAGAACGCCGTGACCGCCGCGGCGTGGTCGTCGTTGGAGACGCTCCGTGCCCGGAGGAGCTCGAGCAGGAGCGGCGCGGCGGCGACGGCCCAGAGCGCGGTCGTGAGGGGGACGACCCGCCAGGGCTGCTCGCCCGTCCAGAGCACGCTCCAGGCCTGAACGACCGGAACCGCGGGCGGATAGTCGGGGACCGCGTGGACGAAGTAGGGCCATCGCAGGAGAGCGGCGTCGATCGATCGCGCCTGGGCGAAGCGGGCCGCCTTGACTCCCCAGAAGAGAAGGAAATCGATCGAGGTCGCCGCCGCGGTGAGCAGCGCCACGATCAGGTGGACGGCGCCGAGTCCGCCTGCGGCGAGAGCGAGCCAGGCGACCGAGGCGGAGGGGCGAAACGGTCTCCGGGGGACGGGCGCCGCGCGACGCCAGGTTCTCCAGAGCGCGGCGGAGATCGCCAGGGGAAGAAGAGCGAGAGCCGGGATGCTCCAGGGCACGCCGAAGGTCGACAGCAGCACCGCGGTCGCCGTCAGCGAGACGTAGCCCATCGCGAGGGCGGCTCCGAGGCGCGCCAGGAGGGGCAGCGATCGCACGGAACGATGAGACGCCGCGCCGAACCCCAGCACCGGGAGGGCGGCGAGTGACGCGGCAAAGAGGAGGTGCTTCATGGCATGAGACTCCGCCTCCGTCGTCCGATGGCGCCGCCGTCCCATTGCGCGACGATCTCGAGACCCGGCGGCGGCGTCGCGCCGTCGAAGATCAGGACGTATTGCGCGTGGGACCCCGAGTCCACCGGCGAACCGAAGTAGGACGAGGGCCAGACGGGATGGTCGGGGTAGAGGCCGAGAGCCAGCATGAAGAGCGCGCTCTCCGCCTCGGGGTCGGCCGCCACGACGGTCAGGCTCGCCCTCGGAGGCACGCGACCGCGGCACTCCTGGAGGAAGGCCCACTGCCGCGTTCCGGAGGCGCTCGTCCGGTCGAGCGGAGTCGCCGGGAGACGCAGCTGCTCGCCGACTCCGTGCGACAGCCGCGCCACGGCGGGAACGGCGAGGAGAACGAGGGCGGACAGGAGCCAGACCCGGGTCGACGGGATCCGCATCGGCCGGGACGCTATCAGGAGTGTCCGTGAGGTCGGCGGTCCGGAGCCGGACCGCGCGAGGAGGGCTACTTTTTCGGCGGGATCTTGAGGAGGTCGCCGGGGTGGATGCTCACGCCGCCCACGCTGTTGATGGCGAGGATCTCGGCGACGGTCACCCCGTGATCGACAGCGATCCGGTAGAGCGTGTCGCCCGAGCGGACGCGATAGTTCTTCTGCGAGGGCGCGGCCTTCGAGGTCGCCGTCTTCGGCTTCTCCGTGGAGGCCTGGGCGATCTTCGTCGGCGAGGACTTCTTCTTGGTGGGCTTGCCGGTCGTCGCCGCCGTGCTCTTGCGGGTGGAGGCGGACGCGACCTTCTCGGGGATCATGATCTCCTGGCCGCGAGCGACCCGGGACCGGGTGGACAGCGAGTTCGCCGAGGCGAGGGCGGCGACGGAGACGCCGTGGCGCTTCGCGATGCGCGGGAGCGTGTCGCCCTTCTTCGCCACGTACGTCTTGAACGTGGGCGGCTTCGCGGTCGGAGCGTCGGCGTAGGCCGCGAGCACGGCGTCGTGCGAGCCCGCCGGCACCTTGAGCGTGTAGCCCTCCGGCTGGGTCGGCGTGACCGGGAGGCGCAGCTCCGGGTTCAGGTCCTGGAGATCGTCCAGCGTGAGCTGTGCGCCGGCGGCGAGGTGATCGAGCGAGATCGGCCGGTCGAGGACGACCGTGTCGTACTCGAGAGGAGGGGCGAGGTTGACGTCGAAGCCGTAGTGCGACGGGTTCTTCGAGATCAGGACCGAGGCGAGGAAGGCCGGAACGTAGTTCTTGGTCTGTTTTCGGATCGCGCTCCGATTTGCTGCGAGCTGCCAGAAGTCCCGCGCGCCGGTGCGCTGGATGCCGCGCATGATCTTGCCCTCGCCGGCGTTGTAGGCGGCCATCGCGAGATACCAGTCGTCGAAGAGCTCGTGCAGGTAGGCGAGGTACGTGGCCGCCGCACGGGTCGCCTTCTCCGGGTCGCGGCGCTCGTCGATGATGCCGTTCGACTTCAGACCGTACTCGCGGCCCGTGCGCGGCATGAACTGCCAGATGCCGTGGGCGGCCTTGTTGGAGCGCGCGTGCGGCAGGAAGGAGGACTCGATGAACGCGATCCACGCCAAGTCCTGCGGGAGGCCGGCCTCGGCGAAGATCCGCTGGATCATCGGCACGTAGCGGCCCGAGCGGCCCAGCCCGGCTTCGATCTTGTCGTGCAGTGCAGGGCTCTGGAATGCGGCGATGACCCGCAGCACGGCGTCGTTGACGACGATGGGGACGTCCGAGGAGATCGTCGGCTCCGACGCGACGGCCTCACGGGCGGTCGTGATCTCCGCCTCGGTCGCCTCGGGCGCCTCGAGCTCGGCCAGTTCCGGGGCGACCTCGCCGTGGGAGGTCCCGGCCTCCTCGGTGGCGCCGGCGAGGGCCTCGTAGCGCTGAATGCTCTCGTAGAGGTCGAGGGAGAACGCCTGCATCGGCCCGGTCGCGGGGGGTGCGCCGGCCGGCCGCACCGCGTCGACCGCGCTCTGGAAGTGTCCGCGCGCGCACTCGAAATCTCCGGCGAGCGCGGCGTCGCGGCCGAGCTCGAACTCCGAGGTCGCCCGGGTCTGTGCCAGCTCCTCGGCGGAGGCCGGCCTGGCCGCCGGCTGGGCCGCGGCGGACGCGCGGGACGAGGCCGACGATGCGCAGCCGGGGGCGAGCGAGAGCGCGAGCGCCGTCAGCGCTCCGAGCGCAAAGAGTCCTCCCCGGCAGGCCCCACGCCGTCGCATCAAAAAAGGTTAATCGGTACCGGAAGGGAAATGCAAAGGCTTTTGGGGGCTGTCATGGGAGGAGGACAGTGATGCAGGGCACGTTTGCGGCTTGGGAGTGACGGGATCCTTCGCGGTTTCTCGCGGGATCCCTCGCTGCGCTCGGGATGACTGATCGCGCGGGCTCGCGCGATCAGTCACTTTCCCTGGATGTGGAATTTGAGCGACAGCAGAAGCTTCTGAATGTCGGCGCGCGTCTGGAGCTCGATCGAGAAGGATTGGGCCTCGCCGATCTCCTTGCCGTTGCGATCCTCGAACTTCAGACCCACGGTCACCTGGTGGCCCTGCGAGAGCTGCTTTCTCGGGATGACTACGTCGAAGACCTTGTTGAGCTCCTTGCGGTGGTTCAGGCTTCCCGCGAGCAGGTCGTCGACCGAGATGCCCGCGGGCGCGCGGCGGGGCTTCTCCTCGACGGCTGCGGAGGTGGAGGTCGAGGTCTTCCTCAGCCTCTCGAGCTCGGCGAGGATGTCGATGTTCGAGCCGACCTTGACGTGTCGGACCTCCTCGGTGACCGCGGTCTCGGCCTCCGGGCGCTCGCTCTCGGCGAACGAGACGTCCGCGATCTCCGCGGGCTCCGGCGGGAGCGGGGCATCGAGCGAGTCGAGGGCCTGCTCGAACTCCTGAACGGTTCCCAGGTCGCCGGCATCGAAGGAGGAGGGAGGCGAATTGAGCTCGTGCGCCTTGGGTGCCGGAGCGACCTTGCCGGTCGAGAACGTGCCGGGCTCGACCTCCAGAGACTCCGGCTCCGGCGCCGCCGCAACGGGCGGTCGCGGGGGTGGCGCCGGCTTGGGCGGGGCCGCGGGCGGAGCAGCCTTCGGCGCTTCGGCAGGAGCGGGAGCCGCAGCAGCCGGTTTCGCCGCTGCTGCCGCGGGGGCCGCAGCCGGCGCCGCGGCGGCCGGCTTGTCTTCGCCCAGCATCCGCTTCTTCAGAGAACGGAGGGTCAGGCGCGAGACCGCCTTGAGCGTCTCGAAGACGCCCTGGCCCAGAACCGCGCAGGCCTCGTAGGACTCGCTCGTCCGCTCGGCGTTCAGGCTCTGCTCGAGCTCGTCGACCGACAGGATGTTGGCGAGGTCGCGCTTGTTGTACTGGAGGACGAGGGGGATCTCCTCGAGCTTGATTCCGATCTCCGCGAGGTTGGTCCGGAGGTTGGCGAGCGACTCGACGTTCGCGTCCTTCATCGCGCGCTGCGAGTCGGCGACGAAGACGATCCCGTCGACGCCCTTGAGCACGAGTTTCCGGGTCGTGTTGTAGAAGACCTGCCCCGGGACGGTGTAGAGCTGGACGCGGGTCTTGAATCCCCCGATCACGCCCACGTCGAGCGGCAGGAGGTCGAAGAAGAGCGTCCGGTCGGTCTCGGTCTCGAGAGACACCATCTCCCCGCGGGAGCCCGGAGCGGTCCGTCCGTAGATGTGGTGGAGGTTCGTCGTCTTGCCGCAGAGACCCGGGCCGTAGTAAACGACCTTGGCCGCCATCTGCATCGTGGCGTAATTGAAGAAAACCATAGCCCTTTCACCGCGGAGCGAAACGCGGGGTCCGCAAATTGTAACATCCCGAAGGGGTTACGACGAGCCGCTCCAGCCGTTCGAGTTAGCCGTTATCGCTGTCTCGCGTCGCCTTCCGTCTGTCGATCGGCCGCCTCGCGGAGAACGGACCGAATCTCCTCTTCCTTCCCGCGGCCGGGGGTGGCGGCGAGAATCTGTTCGGCGAGTGTGCGGTAGAGGGACAGCGCGTCGGTGACGCCGGCGAGCGAGCGGGCGTGGACGCGAACGGTTCCGACGTCCCGGCGCGCGACGGCGCCGGTCAGCGCCTGCTCGAAGGGGAGCCTGCCCGCGGCCGCCGTCGCCTCGGAGGCCAGGCTGGCGAGGGCCTCCCGCGCCACGGGCTCCGGGATTCCGGCCGCGACGCAGGCACGGACGGCGACCGCGAGGACTCCGACGGTTCCACCCGCGGCGAGCGAGGCGGCGGCGTGGTAGAGCGGCTTGCCCTCGGCGGAGAGTTGGTAGGGCCGGGCCTGCAGCGCTCGGGCGATCGCCTCTCCCTGCTCCGCCGCGGCGGGGTCACCCTCGACGGCGACGAGCGCGTCGCGCCAGCCCTCGCCCTCGGCCCCGGTGAAGGGACGCAGCGGATGCAGGGATCCGATCGACGCTCCCGCGCGCCGGAGGGGCGCCAGCGCATCGGACCCGAGGGCGCCCGACAGGTGGAATGCGAAGGCGCAGCGGAGCCGGCCCGCCAGCGCCTCCGCGCAGGCCGCGATCGCATCGTCCGGGACCGCCACGATCAAAAGATCGGTCGCGCGGAAGGGCGCGTCCCTCCCGTCTTGGAGACTCCGCACCTCGGCCCCGACGAAGCGGGCGGCGACCGCGCCCGCCGAGTCGGCTTGGTGCGTGAGGATCTGCGCGACGCGCCCGCCGGCGGAAGCCCACGAGCGAAGGAAAGCGCGCCCGGCGCGCCCAGGCCCGGCGAGCGTCAGCGACGATTCGACGACGGCGGACACGGGCGGAGTGTAAAGCCGTCGGATCCGGGGGTTTGCTATCATTAGCACTCTCATGGATAGAGTGCCAGCATGACGGCCCCCCTAGATCCCCGGAGCCGGGGGATCCTGAAGGAGATCATCCGGGTCCACGTGGACACGGGCCGTCCCGTGTCCTCCCGGACGCTCTTCAAGTGCCACCGGTTCGGCCTTTCGCCGGCCTCGATCCGCAACATCATGGCGGACCTGACCGACAGCGGCTACCTGGCCCAACCCCACACCTCGGCGGGCCGGGTCCCGACGGACCGGGCGTACCGCGTCTACATCGACGAGCTCATGCGCCAACGCAAGGTCGCCGACGACGTCCGCGAGCAGGTCGACTCGGACCTCGACCTCGCGGGCGCCGACGTCAGCCGCCTCTTCACCGCGGCCTCGCGGCTCCTTTCGCAGCTCTCCGGCGAGGTCGGCTTCGTGGTCGCACCGGACGCGCTGCACACGATCGTCCGGAGCCTTCGGTTCCTGGCGGTGGCGCCCGGAAAGATCCTCGTGGTGCAGGTGAACGACCCCGACGTGGTGCTCTCCCGGGTGCTCGAGACCGACGTCGCGTACACGGCGGCCGAGCTCGACGCCCTCTCGGAGCGGCTGACGCGCGAATTCGGAGGCCTGACCCTCCACGAGGTCCGCCGCCGTCTCCTCGCCGATCTCGAGCGCGAGAGGCAGGAGGCGGACCGCATCCTGGGACGCGCCGCGGCGCTGGCTCACCGCGCGCTCGAGAGGAAGGACGGGGAGGACAGCCTGTTCTACGACGGGACCGCGCGGCTCCTCGAGAAGCCCGAGTTCGCGGACGTCTTCTCGCTCAAGAAGATTTTTCAGGCGTTCGACGAGAAGGCGCGGGTGCTCGATCTCGTGTCGCGCTACCTCGATTCCCGCGGGACGAGCGTGATTCTGGGCTCCGAGGACGACCGTTCGGTGGATCCGCGGCTGTCGGCCGTCTTGACCTCTTACGGCACGGGAGAGACACTGACGGGAATGCTTGGAGTCATCGGGCCGGCGCGACGGGAGTACACCCGGGTGATCCCGGTGGTGGATCTCTTGGGCCGCGCCGTCTCCGATCGGCTGGACCGGCGCGAGGAGCGCATCCGGCAGGGGGGCTCGGAATGACCGACGACCCGCGCGACCGGGATCCCCTGCGGCTCGACGACGCCGAGACGCTGAACGCGGCGCTCGCGCAGGAGGAGGCGAGCGCGCTCGAAGCGGCCGAGGAGAAGCTGCGCTCCGCGCAGAAGGATCTCGCGGAGCTCAAGGACCGCCACCTGCGCAAGCTCGCGGAGTTCGAGAATTACAAGAAGCGCAGCGAGCGGGAGCGCCAGGAATACTTCAAGATCGCGCTGGCGGGATTCGCCAACGACTTCCTGCCGATCCTGGACAACTTCCAGCGCGCCCTCGAGCACGCGCGGCCGGAGGACCTCGTCAGTGACTTCGGCCAGGGCGTGGTGATCATCAACCGGCAGCTCCACGAGCTCTGGAAGCCGTACGGCCTGACTCCCATCGACACCTCGGGACCCTTCGACCCGAACCTCCACGAGGCGGTGGCGAAGGAGGAGACCGACCGGGTCCCGCCGAACACGATCCTTGCGGAGCTCCAGAGGGGTTACTTCCTGAACGACCGGCTCATCCGGCCGGCGATGGTCAAAGTCTCGGTCCGCAAGTCGGATTCGGAGGCCGCCCCGCAGGGCGGCTCGGAGCCGAAGCCGCGGGACTCTCGAAGCTAACTTTAAGGGAGGCCGCGTGGGAAAAATCCTCGGGATCGACCTCGGAACGACCAACTGCTGCGTCTCCGTGGTCGAGGGCGTCACGCCCCAGGTCCTGACGAACCGCGAGGGCAGCCGCACCACGCCCTCGATCGTCGGCTTCACGGAGGACGGCGAGCGGCTGGTCGGGCAGATCGCCAAGCGCCAGGCGATCACGAACCCGATGAACACGGTCTTCGCGGTCAAGCGGCTGGTCGGGCGCAAGTACGACGCCGAGGAGACGCAGCACGCCCGCGAGGTCCTGCCCTACGAGATCGCCCGCGCGGTCAACGGCGACGTCAAGATCCGTGCGCGGGCCCGCGAGTACAGCCCCGAGGAGATCTCCGCGTTCATCCTGCGCGAGATCAAGGAGTTCTCGGAGGAGGCGCTCGGCGAGGAGATCGCCGAGGCCATCGTGACGGTGCCCGCCTACTTCGACGACGCCCAGCGCCAGGCCACGCGCGACGCGGGCCGGATCGCCGGCCTCGAGGTCCTCCGCATCATCAACGAGCCCACGGCGGCGTCCCTCGCGTACGGCCTCGACCGCAAGGGCAGCGAGACGGTGGCCGTCTACGACCTTGGCGGCGGCACGTTCGATATCTCGATCCTGCAGCTCGGCGACGGGATCTACGAGGTCAAGGCCACCGCCGGCGACACGTACCTCGGCGGCGAGGACTTCGACAAGAAGATCATGGACTGGCTCCTGGACGACTTCCGCAAGTCCACCGGGATCGACCTTCGCCAGGACCGCATGGCGCTCCAGCGGCTCAAGGAGGCCGCGGAGAAGGCCAAGTGCGAGCTGTCGACCGCGACCGAGACGACGCTGACCCTTCCGTTCATCTCCGCGGACGCCTCGGGACCCAAGCACATCAACCGCACCCTCACCCGGGAGCGGTTCGAGTCGCTCGTCGCGGACCTGATCGACCGCACGGCGGCGCCGTGCCTGGACGCGCTGGCCGCCGCGGGCCTCAAGCCCTCAGACGTGGACCAGGTGATCCTCGTCGGCGGTCAGACCCGCACGCCGAAGGTCCAGCGCATGGTCGCCGAGCTCTTCGGGCGCGAGCCCAACCGCGACATCAACCCGGACGAGGTCGTGGCGATCGGCGCCGCGATCCAGGGCGGCGTGTTGAAGGGCGAGATCAAGGACGTCGTGCTGCTCGACGTGACGCCGCTCTCCCTCGGCATCGAGATGCACGGCGGCGTGTTCGAGAAGCTGATCGAGCGCAACTCCACGATCCCGACCAAGAACACGAAGGTCTTCACGACGGTCGCCGACAACCAGTCGGTCGTCGAGATCCACGTGCTCCAGGGCGAGCGCGAGATCGCCAAGGACAACAAGTCGCTCGGGCGGTTCGAGCTCGTCGGAATTCCCTCCGCGCCGCGCGGCGTACCTCAGATCGAGGTGACCTTCGCCATCGACAGCAACGGCATCGTGAACGTCTCCGCCCGCGACATGGCGACGGGCAAGGCGCAGGGCATGCAGATCAACCCGGCCGGCGGCCTCTCGCAGGGCGAGATCGACCGCATCATCAAGGAGGCGTCGGCGTTCGCCGAGGCCGACCACGAGCGCCGCGAAATCGCGGCGATCAAGAACCGCCTGGAAGGCATGATCGCGTCCAACGAGCGCGTGCTGGCGGAGTTCGGCGGGGGGCTCGCCGACGACGAGCGCCAGCGCATCGAGGAGACCCTCTCGCGCTCCCGCGAGATCGCCGGCGGCGAGTCGCGCGACGCTTTCAACGAGGCGATCTTCGACATGCAGGGGGTCAGCAAGGTCCTGACCCGGGTGATGCTGGCCCGTGCCGGCGCAGGCGGAGCCGCCGCCAGCTAGCAAGATTTGTGATTAGCGATTTGTGATTTGTGATTTCGGCTCGGCAATGAGCTCCTAGGCCAAATCACGAATCACCAATCTCAAATCACAAATCCTCCATCTATGGCCAAACGCGACTACTACGAGATCCTGGGTGTCGGCCGCGACGCGGACGAATCCGCGCTCAAGTCCGCCTACCGCAAGCTCGCGCTGCAGCACCATCCGGACCGCAACCCCAATAATCCGGACGCGGACGAGCGGTTCCGGGAGGCCTCGGAGGCCTACGCCGTGCTCTCGGACTCCGAGAAGCGCGCGCGCTACGATCAGTTCGGCCACGCCGGCGTCTCGGGCGGCGGCTTCCCCGGAGGATTCGACGGCTCCGCGTTCATGGACCTGTCGGAGCTCTTCGGCGGCCTGTTTGGCTTCGCGACCGGGGGAGCGGGCGGCGCCGGGCCGCATGCGTCCGCCGGAAGCGACCTGGTCTACCGCATGGAGATCTCCTTCCGCGACGCAGCCTTCGGGGTCCAGGCGCCGATCGCGATCTCCCGACTCGAGCCCTGCGATCCCTGCGGCGGGAGCGGGGCCGAGCCCGGCACGCGTCCCAAGACGTGCCCGACCTGCGGCGGCCGGGGCCGCCAGCGCGTCTCGCAGGGCTTCCTGGTGGTGTCGCGGAGTTGCTCGCGCTGCGGCGGGGACGGCTCGATCATCGAGAAGCCCTGCAAGACCTGCGCGGGCGAGGGCCGCCTTCGGGCCAAGAAGGAGCTGTCCCTGAAGATCCCGGCCGGCGTCGAGAGCGGCTCCCGGCTGCGCCTGACGGGCGAGGGCGACGCCGGGCCCAACGGCGGGCCGGTCGGCGACCTCTACGTCGTCCTGACGGTCGCCGAGGACGACGTCTTCGCGCGCGACGGCGACGACATCGTCGTTCGCATGGAGCTGCCGTATCCGACGCTCGTCCTGGGGGGCGAGGTCGAGGTCCCCACGCTCGACGGATCGCGCAAGGTCACGGTGCCGCCGGGAACGCGCGTCCACGCGGAGCTGCGGCTCCGGGGGGAGGGCATGGGCCGGCTCTCGCGCGGAGGGCGCGGCGATCTCGTCGCCCGCGTGGACGTGCACGTTCCCTCATCGCCGTCGAAGGAGGAGCGGGAGCTTCTCCGGCGGTACGCCGAGATGACCGGCGCCCCGGTCGGCAAGGGAAAGGGAGTTCTCGGGAAGGCCCGGAAGATATTCTCCTGAGGCGTGCCGCGCCTCCGCTATAGCCGCCTGGAAGTTCCGCGCAAGTCGTCGGGTGACGACGCCGACGCCATAATCGGGCTGCTCTTCCTCCACGATCCGCTCGGGTTCGAGAGCTCGGGCAAGGACCTCGTGGCGTACTTCCGCGAGGCCGCGTCGGCGCGTGCGGCGTCCGACCGGCTGCGCGCCGCGAAGATTCGCCACGCACTGACGACAGACATCCCGGAGGGCGACCCGCTCGAGGTCTACCGCGCGCGCTCGAAGGCGTTCTCCGTGGGACGCCGTCTGTGGATCGATCCCGGCGACCACGCCTCGCCCGCTCCGCCGGGGGAGCGCGTCGCGCTGCGGATTCCGGCGTCCCGCGCGTTCGGAACCGGAAGCCACGCCTCGACGCGTCTCGCGCTCGAGGCGCTGGAGGACGAGACGCTCGAGGGCCGGACGGTTCTCGACGTGGGCACCGGGTCCGGGATCCTGGCGCTCGCGGCGGCGGCTCTCGGCGCGCGGATGGCGGTCGGCTTCGACGTCGACGCCGACGCGGTCTTCGTGGCGCGCGAGAACTGCGCCCGCCATCTTTTCGGCGCCCGGGTGCGCCTCTTCGCGGGTCCGCCCGCGGCGTGCTCCGGCGAGTTCGACCTGATCGTCGCAAACCTGCTGGCCGACGAGCTCCTGCCCGAGTCCCGCCGTCTCCTCGCGCGCGCCGGCCGCCGCGGTCGGGTCGTCCTATCGGGGATCACACGGGAGCGGGAGCCTGGAGTCCTAACGCGGCTGCGGACCGGCCGGTGGAAGCTGGTGGGACGGCGGACCGACGGAGAATGGAGCTGTTTGTGTCTGTCCCGGGCTTCCATCTAAGCCGCCTGATCGTCGATGCGCTCCCGGCGGTGGCCGGTTCTTGTCGCATCGGCGGGGCCGAGGCCGCGCACGCGAGCGCCCGGCGGCTGCGGCGCGGCGACCGAGTCGTGCTGATCGACGGCAGCGGCCGCGAGGCCGTCGGCCGAATCGCCGCGCGAGGCGCGAGAAGCCTCGACGTCGCCGTCGAGTCGATCGCCGAGGCGCCGCCGGACGCGGTCGCCGCGATCACGCTCGCCGTGTCGGCGGTCCGCGCGGAGCGACTCGCGTGGGTCGCGGAGAAGGCCACGGAGCTCGGCGTCGCCCGCCTCGTGATCGTCCGGAGCGAGCGCACGCAGACCTTCCGCGCGGGAGAGGGCGTGACGAGCCGGCTCGAGCACATCGTCCGCGAAGCCGCGAAGCAGTCGGAGCGCGCGCGCTGGCCGGCGATCGACGGCCCGATCGCGCTCGCGGCATACCTCGCGAGCGAAGCGGCCGACGCCGGCAACCGTCTCGTTCTCGACTCGCGCGGCGAGGCGTTCCCGTCCGCGCTCACGGCGCTTCCGACGGCGCTCCTGATCGGCCCGGAGGGTGGCTGGTCGGAGGCGGACCTCGGCGCCGTTCTCTCGGCCGGCTGGAGCGTCGCGTCTCTCGCGGCGGGCGTGCTCCGGGCGGAAACCGCGGCGGTGGCTGCGCTTGCGCTGGCGCGCGCGGCACTCGCGCGCGGGCCCTCGTCGCTTTCCCGTTGACTCGGTCGGCGGATTGGTCCAATACTCCCTCCGCATCTCCGATCAGCGATCCATCGATCAGCGATCAAGCGGAGGCCGCATGCCCTACGAAGACGTCAAGAAAGTCTGGATGAACGGGCGGCTCGTGGACTTCGCCGACGCGAAGGTCCACGCCTTCTCGCACACGTTCCACTACGGCTCGGCGATGTTCGAAGGCGCGCGGCTCTACAAGACGCGGCAGGGCTCGGCCCTCTTCCGCATCGACGAACACATCAAGCGGCTGTACGACTCCTGCAAGGTCTATCGGATGGAGGTCCCGTACTCCCAGAAGGAGTTCCGCGACGCCATCTTCGACGTCATCCGCGCCAACGGCTTCGACGAGTGCTACATCCGGCCGGTCGTCTACCGGGGCGTGGGGCAGCTCGGCGTGAACCCGTTCCACAGCCCCGTCGAGGTCATGGTCGCCGTCTGGAAGTGGGGCCGGTACCTGGGAGACGAGGCCCTCGAGGGCGGCGTCGACGTCTGCGTCTCGTCCTGGAACCGCATGGCCCCCAACACGTTCCCGGCGATGGCGAAGGCCACCGGCAACTACCTGAACTCGGCCCTGATCAAGATGGAGGCCGTGACCAACGGCTACACCGAGGGCATTGCGCTCGACAACGCCGGCCGCATCTCCGAGGGAAGCGGCGAGAACATCTTCATCGTCTACGGCGGGCGGATCCTGACGCCGCCACTGGCGGGCACGATCCTGCCCGGAATCACGCGCGACTCCGTCATGAGCCTCGCCCGCGACGCCGGCTACACCGTGGTCGAGCAGCAGATCGCCCGCGAGATGCTCTACATCGCGGACGAGATCTTCTTCACCGGCACCGCCGCCGAGATCACGCCGATCCGGTCGGTCGACCGAATCACGGTGGGCGCGGGAAAGCGAGGCCCGGTGACCGAGCGAGTCCAGAAGGACTTCTTCGCGGTGATCCGGGGCGAGGCCGAGGACCGGCACGGCTGGCTGACTCCGGTCCCCGTCGAGGCCGCGGTCCGGGCATAAGGTCCTGTAGGGGAGAGGGTTGCCCCCGCCCTCGGGCGGCCGCAAGCGCCGACCCGAAGTTCGGAAGCGAAACGCTCCCCGCTTTCTTTCGCTTCCAAAGGGGCGTACTCTAGCCCCCAACCGAGGGACATAAGACCATGCATATCAACGATCTGCTGAAGATCGCGGTCGAGCGCAAGGCGTCCGACCTCCACCTGAAAGTTGGCGCGTTTCCGATCATCCGCGTCGACGGGACGCTGCTTCCGCTGGCGGACATGCGGCGGCTCATGCAGGAAGACACGATCGCGATGGCGTTCTCGATCATGTCGGCCCGGCAGAAGGAAAAGTTCAAGAACAACTTCGAGATCGACATCGCGTACAACGTGCCCAACCTCGGCCGCTTCCGCTGCAACATCTTCCAGCAGCGGGGCACGGTCGGGCTCGTCCTGCGCGTCATCCCGGCCAAGATCCTGTCGATCAAGGAGCTGCTGCTCCCGCCCGTCCTCGAGAAGATCTGCCAGGAGCAGCGCGGCCTGGTGCTCTGCACCGGCACGACCGGCTCGGGCAAGTCGACCTCCCTCGCCGCGATGATCGACCACATCAACGCGACCCGCAACGAGCACGTGATGACGGTCGAGGACCCGATCGAGTTCCTCCACCGCGACAAGAAATCGATCGTCAACCAGCGAGAGGTCGACGTCGACACGAAGGGCTTCTCGCTGGCGCTGCGCAGCGCGCTTCGCCAGGACCCGGACGTGATCCTCGTCGGCGAAATGCGCGACTACGAGACCATCGAGACCGCGCTGACGGCGGCCGAGACCGGCCACCTCGTGTTCTCGACGCTCCACACCCTCGACGCGACGGAGACGATCAACCGCATCATCGCGGTCTTCCCTCCGCACCAGCAGAAGCAGATCCGCCTGCAGCTCGGCGCCGTCCTCAAGGCGGTCATCTCGCTGCGCCTGATGCCGCGCGCGGACGGCCTGGGCCGCGTGCCGGCCGCCGAGATCCTGATCCGGACCAACTACGTGCGGGAGTGCATCGAGAACAAGGAGAAGACCAAGTACATCAAGGACGCGATCCAGCAGGGCACCTCGCAGTACGGGATGCAGACGTTCGATCAGTCCCTCTACAGCCTCTACAAGTCCGGACTGATCACGCTGGAAGAGGCCCTCAAGCGCTCGACGAACCCGAACGAGTTCAAGCTCAAGATCCAGGGTATCCAGTCGACCGCCGACGTCGCGCGCGAGGAGATGGACGCCGCCCTGGAGGTTCCGACGGACTTCAACCCGCTCCAGGAGGAGTCGCCCTTCGACTTCTCGAACCAGCTCCCGCCGGGACGCACCTAGAGACGCTCGACGGCTCCCCGGCGTCCGGCTACTCCCTCCGAACCAGAGTCCGCCTCGGCGGCGCGCGAGAGAGCGCTGCGCCTCCTGACGATCCGGCCGCGCGGCGAGGCCGAGCTCACCCGGGCGCTCGAGGACCGGGGATTCGCGCGTCAGGCGGCGGCGGAAGCGGTCGCCGCGCTCGTCGCGGTCGGACTCCTCGACGACCTCGCGGCGGCGCGGTCGGTCGTGCGGGGACGCGGCGCGCGCTACGGACGATCCCGGGTCGAGCGCGAGCTGAAGGCGCGCGGGTTCGCGCGCGAGACCATCGCCCGGGCTTTCGCGGAAGAGGGCGGCACGGAACGGGAAGACGCGGCGCTCCGGCGCGCGTTCGAGAGGCTCTGGAAGGCGCGCGCGCACCTCGCTCCGCCGCTGCGGCGGCGACGGGTGTTCGACGCGCTGACCCGGCGGGGTTTTTCGCCAGAGAGGATTTCTGACATCATCCGAGGCGGCCATGAAATCGACTGAGGTTCGCGAGAGATTCCTGCGCTACTTCGAGGGGCGGGGTCACCGCCGCGTCCCGTCGTCTTCGCTCATCCCCGCGGAGGACCCGACGCTCCTCTTCACCAACGCCGGGATGAACCAGTTCAAGGACGTCTTCACGGGACGCGAGAAGCGCGAATACTCGCGCGCCACGACCGCCCAGAAATGCGTCCGCGCCGGCGGCAAGCACAACGACCTGGACAACGTGGGCTACACCGGGCGCCACCACACCTTCTTCGAGATGCTCGGAAACTTCTCCTTCGGCGATTACTTCAAGGCCGAGGCGATCGCGTTCGCCTGGGAGCTCGTGACGAGTCGCGAGGCAGGCTATGGCCTCGACCCCGAGCGCCTCTGGGCCACGGTCTACACCGACGACGACGACGCGTTCGGCCTCTGGGAGCGGCACCTGCCGAAGAGTCGCATCCTGCGCTTCGGCGAGAAGGAGAACTTCTGGGCGATGGGGGAGACGGGCCCCTGCGGGCCCTGCTCGGAACTGCACTACTACCGCGGGGCGAGCCTCGCCGGCAACACGGCGGACCGCGTCAACGGCCCGGGCGACGACACACTCGAGATCTGGAACCTCGTCTTCATGCAGTTCGAGCGCGACGCGTCCGGAACGATGACGCCGCTGCCCAAGCCCTCCGTCGACACGGGAGCGGGTCTGGAGCGGATCTGCGCGATCCTGCAGGACGTCAACAACAATTTCGACACGGACCTCTTCGCGCCGATTCTGGCGCGCATCGGCGAGCTGTCGGGACAGACGTACCGCGGCGGGATGGCGAAGGAGGACGCCCCGTTCCGCGTCATCGCCGACCATGTCCGCGCCGCCGCGATGCTGATCGCGGACGGCGCGCTGCCGTCGAACGAGGGGCGAGGCTACGTGCTGCGCCGGATCCTGCGCCGCGCGATCCGGTACGGCCACCGGCTGGGGCTGACGCAGCCGTTCCTCTACGAGGTCGCGCCGGTCGTCATCCGGGAGTTCGCCGGCGTCTACTTCGAGCCCGGCGCGGTCGCGGGCGTGTCGAAGATGGTCGCGCAGGCGCTCGAGCCCGAGGAGGACCGTTTCGGCAAGACCCTCTCGGAGGGCGCCGACCGCGTCGGCGAGGCGATCGAGCGGCTCCGCCGCGAGGGCGCGACCGCGCTCAACGGCGACACGGTCTTCCGTTTTTACGACACGTACGGGATCCCGATGGAGGTCATCGAGGAGATCGCCGGAGACGAGGGCGTGTCCGTCGACCGGCACGCCTTCGATGGGCTCCTCGAGCAACAGCGCCTGCGCTCCAAGACGGCCTCGAGCATGAGCCTCGACGACGAGATCGAGTGGTTCGCGAAGCTCGCGCTCCCGGAGAAGCATTCCGAGTTCCGCGGCTATCCGGAGCTCGACTTCTGCCACCTGACGGGGGCGCACGTCGTCGGGCTCCTGAAGGACGGCAAGCCCGTGCAGGAGCTCGGCGAGGGCGACACCGGCTACGCGGTGGCGGACCGGACGGTCTTCTATCCCGAAGGCGGAGGCCAGGTCGCCGACGAGGGGACCTGGGTCTGGCAGGACGGGAGGGCGCGGGTCCAGAACACCCAGAAGCCGATCCCGGGGGTGATCGCCCACAAGGTCTGGGTCGAGAGGGGCGCGCTCCGCCTCGGCGAGACCATCGACATGAACGTGCCGGAGTGGACGCGGCGCCGGACCCAGGCCAACCATACGGGGACCCACCTCCTCCATGCCGCGCTGCGGAAGGTGGTCGGTCCGACGGCGCGGCAGATGGGGTCGCTCGTCGAGCCCGAGCGTCTGCGGTTCGACTACGCCACCGAGACTCCGCCCACTCCCGAGCAGCTCAAGGAGATCGAGGACCTGGTCAACCAGGAGATCCTGCGCGACCACGAGGTCACCAAGGAGATCGTCGGCATGGAAGAGGCGCGGCGACGGGGCGCCGACATGTTCTTCGGCGAGAAGTACGGCGAGCGGGTGCGCGTCGTGGCCGTGCCGGGTTTCTCGACCGAGCTCTGCGGCGGGTGCCACGTCCCGCGGACCGGCGAGATCGGGGCGTTCAAGATCCTTTCGGATCGGGGAATCGCGGCCGGCCAGCGCCGCATCGAGGCGGTCACCTCGCTCGGCGCGGTGGAGCTCTTGCGAGCCGACGAGCACATCCTCAACGCGCTGGCCGGCGCCGCGCAGGCGCCGCGCGACGTCCTCGTCACGCGGTGGGTCGACCGCGAGGAACGCGTGAAGCAACTCGAGCGCGAGGTCGCGTCGCTGAAGCTCAAGCTGGCGTCGGGCGACTCCGGCGGCCAGGGCGAGCGGATCGAGGTCGGCGGCGTGCCGATCGTCACGCGCGTGGTCGAGGGCCTCTCGATCCCCGAGCTGCGCAACCTCTCGGACACGCTGCGCGCCAAGGTCAAGAGCGGCGTCGTCGCGGTCGGGACCACGGGGGAGGGCAAGGCCTCGGTCATCATCGCGGTGACGGCGGACCTCACGAAGAGGCTCCCCGCGTCCCAGATCGCTTCCCGGGTCGGCAAGGCCCTCGCGGGCAGCGGCGGCGGCAAGCCCGACCTCGCGCAGGCGGGAGGCAAGAGCGCCGAACTGCTTCCCGCGGGTCTCACGGCCGCGGCGGAGGCCGTCCGCGATCTCCTCGCAGCCCCGGTCTGAAGCGCTACGCGGGCTCCAGGTCCAATCGCCCGCGTGCAGCCTGTGCGCCCGCTCACAGGAATGCGCCCTTAAGCCGCGCTGACTGAGACGTTTACCTTCAACCGCCGGTCTGCTAGAATTCCCTCCACAACCCAATGAAACTGCGGGCACTCGCCTTGCTCGGGATTTTGTCCGTCTTCGGGACGACGGCGTCGGCGGAAGTCCGCATGGTCGTGAAGGACGGCCGGCGGTTCATCTACAACGACGGACCCGCCAACATCGGCGCGAGCGACGAGTGGCTCGCGGCGCAGGTCGAGCGTACGTCGACCTACGATCGCCTGATCGACGCCGCCGCTCTCGAGAACGACGTCGATCCGAGGCTCGTCAAGTCGGTCATGCTCGTCGAGTCGGGCTTCAACCCGAACGCCGTGTCCAAGAAGGGTGCGCGCGGACTCATGCAGCTGATGCCGCAGACCGCGGTGGAGGTCGGCGTCCGCGACCCTCACGATCCCGCCCAGAACATCGCCGGCGGCGTGCGCTATCTCTCGCAGCTGCTGCTCAACTACCGGGGCGATCTCACCAAGTCGCTCGCCGCCTACAACGCGGGCGCCGCGGCGGTCGATCGCTACGACGGCGTGCCGCCGTACGACGAGACGCAGCTCTACGTGCGCAAGACGCTGGCCGCCTACCGCGGGAAGTCGGTGCTGGGAGGCGGCTTCGGCAAATCCCCCGAACAGACCTATCGCGGGACGCCGGCCAGGAAAGGGAAGCCCGTTCAGTGGACGCGCGACGAGCGGACCAACCGGATCACTCTGACGACGAAGAGCAAGACGGCCGCGCGCCGTCTCGGATAGCGCGCCCGCCCGTGTCCGTCTCCTCAGCCGCCGGCGATCCGACGCCAGTCGATCAGGGCCTGTTCCTGCTGCACCTGAATCGCGCCCGGCGTGCCGTGCGCGGGGGCAGCTACGACGTGGCCTGGCGGGAGCTCGAGCAGGCGCGCGGGCTGCGGCCGCGCGACGAGGACGTCCTGTCGCTCGTGTCGGTCCTCGAGTTCAAGCGCGGCAACTACACCGAGGCCGCGAAAGCCGCCGAGACGCTGGTGGAAGACAACCCCTCCTCCGAGATCCTCCGGGCCAACCTGGGCCTGATCCTCTTCAAGTCGGGCCGGCTTCCCGAGGCCGAGCGCGCGCTGCAGCAGGCGATCGACCTGCGTCCCGGCCACCTTCGCAGCCACCTGTATCTCGGCCTCCTCTACCAGATGCGGGGCAAGCTGGGCCTCGCGCTGGAGCATCTCCGCATCGCCGGCGCGAGGCGCCGGGTCCTCGAGATCGAGGAGGCCCTGCGCAAGTCCGCGCGCGAGTCCGTCTCGCGCACCGCGGCTCTCTCCGACACGACCCCGACGCTCTCTTCCGGTTCGGGCGGTGACACGACCAAGCCGACACTGGAGACGAAGGAGAAGGACCGGACGACGAAGACCGGCTACGAGCCCGCGTTCCCGGAGCTCGGGGAGGCCACGGCGCCCCAGACTCCGCGCGCCACCGGCAACGAGGTTCGGCCGCTCTTCAAGGTCCGCCCAGAGGGCGGTCTCGAGGTCGCCTCCCGCGGCGTCGTCTTCGTGCGCAAGGGGTGCGTGACCTGGTATAGCGGCAAGATGCGTTTCGCTCCGGAGCCGGGCTTCCAGGGGACCTCGCTCGAGCGGATCCTTCGCGCCACGGGCGTGGGGAGTCTGCTCGTCCACGATCCCGGACGGCGCGCCTATCGGCGAGAGCTCAACGGCCAGACGATCTTCGTCGAGGGGAGCCGGCTCCTCGCGCTCGACCACGGGCTCACGTTCCGCCTCGAGGCGATCCACGACTTCCGGCGGAACCGCCGCGTGGACATCCTGCGGGTGCAGGGCCGCGGCAGCATCGTCTTCTCGGTCGGCGGGCCGGTGCTCTCGCACGAGGTCTCGCGCGACTATCCGCTGTCGATCTCCTCGCGCGATCTGGTGGCGTGGACGGGAGAGCTCGTGGCCGCGGTGCTCGACGACCAGTACCTCGAGGAGGTCATGCAGCCCGACGTCGCGAGCCCGCCGAAGATCCGCTTCGAGGGCGAGGGGACCGTCCTCACCGAACCTCCGCGTCCGCGCCGGCGCGCCGCCGACATGGATCGGCCGGTGGATCAGCGGCGAAGCTGACCGCCGACGGACTCGACGAACTCCCTCAGCCTCCGTTCCGCCTCTCCCAGGATCTCCTCCATCTTCGCGGCATCCACGTGCTCGCAGTAGAGCCGCACCATCGGCTCGGTCCCGGAGAGCCGGTGCAGGAGCCAGCCGCGATCGCCGAAGAGATATTTCACTCCGTCGCGGTCCTGGATCCCGGTCACGGCCTCTCCGGCCACCGAGGGCGGCGCGTGGTCTCGCACGCTCTCCACGTAGGCACGAATCGTCCCGACCGGGAGGTAGACGTCGCGCCGGCCGTACGCGAAGCGGCCGAACTCCTCCGCGAGCTCGTCGAGCGCCTGCGCGAGCGTGCGGCCGCTCTGCGCGAGGCTCTCGACGAGCAGGAGCGCCGACAGGACGCCGTCCCGTTCGGGCAGGTGGAACGCGAAGGCATAGCCGCCGCTCTCCTCGCCGCCCGCGACGGCCTCGCCGCGGTTCATCAGTTCGGCCACGTACTTGAAGCCGATTCCCGTCTCGCGAAGGGGCGCACCGAGCGCGGCCGCGATCCGGTCGATCTGGAAGGACGTCGAGAACGTCTTCGCGATCCCGCCCGAGACGCCGCGGCGCCGGAAGACGTGGAGGAGCAGGAGCGCGAGGACCTGGTGGGGCGAGACGAAGCGCCCGTCGGCGTCGAGCACGCCCAGACGGTCCGCGTCGCCGTCCTGCGCCACCGCGAGGTCGAGCCGCTCCTCGACGACGCGCCGCGCGGAGGCGGTCAGGTTCGCCGCGATGGGCTCCGGGTGGACTCCGCCGAAGAGCGCGTCGCGCTCCGTGCGGAATCCGATCGCCCGGAGGGAGCCGCCGGAGAGCAGCTCGGTCAGGAGCGTGCCCGCGGCGCCGTGCATGGAATCGGCGAGTACGGTGAGACCGGAAGCCCGGATCGCCCGGAGATCCACGAGCGCTCCGAGTCGGTCCCGATACGGGGTCGCGAGGTCCGCCACTTCGATCGTTCCTCTCCGCTCGGCGCGTGGCGCGGGGCGGTCCGCCTCCTCCGAAACGGCCGAGTAGGTGGCCGGCGGCGCGCTGCCGCCGAAGTGCGCCTTGATCTTGAAGCCGTTGTAGTGGCCGGGGTTGTGGCTCGCCGTGATCGCGACGCCGCCCTTCAGCCCGAGCCGCCGCACGTGGAACGACACCGCGGGCGTGGGAATGGGCCGGTCGGAGAGCAGAACGTCCACGCCCGCGTCGGCGAAGATCTCGGCCGTCGCGCGCGCGAACTCAGGCGAGAAGAAGCGAGTGTCGTGCCCGACGACTACGGTGCGACGGTCTCCGTCGGAGGGATCGGACGCGTACCAGCGGGCGGCGGCCGCGGCGATGCGGCGGATCTGCGCGAACGTGCAGTCGTCGGCGATGATGCCGCGCCACCCGTCGGTCCCGAACGCGATGCTCAATGCGTCAGCGCGCGAGCGTTCCCGCGGAGACCCGGAAGGCGGCGAGCCGCGTCTCGTCGTATCCCTGGCGTTCCAGGAACTCGGAGGCGCGGGCGTAGGTGAAGCCGCGGCGCGAGAGGCCGTCGAAGAGCTCGCCGATCCGGCCGGCGACCGGCTCGTCGCGGTCGCTGCCGAGGTGGAGCAGCACGATCCCGCCGCTCTCCGCGTGCTGCAGTAGCCGGCCGAGGAGCCGATCGGCCGGCTGGAAGCCGCGGGAGCGAGGGTCCGAGATCCAGTCCAGCCCGTCGAGCCCCTCGCGGCCGCCGGTCCAGCCGACGTGCCAGTACCCGGCCTCGGCCGCCCAGCGCCGGATCTCGGCGTTGTGCTCGCCGAAGGGCGCGCGCCACAGCGGGGCCATGTTGCGTCCGGTCGCCTCCCGATAGAGGCGCGCCGTCCGGGCGAGCTGGCCCCACAGGTACGCCCGGTCCACTCCCACCCGCGTTGCCTGACGGCCGTCGGCCGCGTAGGTCGTCAGGTGCGGGTGCGTGTCCGTGTGATTGCCGACCTCGTGGCCGTCCGCGGCGACGCGCCGGACGAGATCCGGATAGCGGCGGATGAACTCGCCGGTCAGGAAGATCGTCGTGCGGATGCCGCGCGCGGAGAGGGCGTCGAGGATCTCGGCGGCGCCGTGATCCGAGGAGCCGGCGTCGAAGGAGACCAGGATCTCTCGCCGGTCGGCGGGACCGCGCGTCAGGTCCGGCGCGCCGGGCCCCGGTGGAAGGTTCGAAAGCGGAGCCGGAGGCAAGACGCGCGGAATGGAGGCGGCCACGGCGCCGACAGGGCTCGAGGGAACCTGGGCGGGAGCCGGGGGAGCAAGAGGCCGCGCGTCGGCGTGCTTCGGTTCGAAGGGTGCGGGCGGCACGGGCGGCGCCACTGGAGGCGCTGGCGCTGGTGCCGCGGGAGGCAGCGCGGCGGCGCTGAGCGAGAGGGGCATCGCGCCGACGCGATACGGCCCCGGCTCTCGCACGCCCTCGAAGCGGAAGCGGCCCCCGGTGACGGGCGCAGCCGCGACGAACCTCTCGGCGGCGAACAGGAAGACGGCGCTGCCGTCCGAGGCGGTTCCCTCGATCCGCCAGCCGCCGGCCGCCTGGAGGGTGGTGTCGACCCGCGCCCACGGGGTCTCCCGGCGCGCCCGGGCGAGGTTGGAGGGGACGTTGATGCGGTCCAGATCTCGGACGGTCCGCAGCGCCAGGATGACCGGTGCCGTTGACGCCAGCGCGACCAGGAAGACCGCGACGCGGGCGGGGACGGGGCGCAGGAGCAGACCGTGCGCCCGGCGCCAGATCGGGTGACGTCCCGCGTCGCGGGCGCAGCGCGTCGAGCAATAGAGGTTCCCGCGCATGCGCACCTCGCAGGTGCGGCAGAACGCCTTCTGGCAGAAGTGGCAGATCTTGTGCGCTCTCTTGCCCGAATGCGTCGGACAGGGGACGTTCACCCGCCTATTATGCGGGACGATCGCTCAAATTTCGTATATTGGGCCTCGTGCGCCGCCATCCCGATCCCGAGGACCGCCTCCCGCCGCGATGAGAATCAACCTCCCGAACGCCCTGACGCTGCTGCGCATCTTCCTGGTGCCGTTCCTGGTGGTCGTTCTCCTCACGAAGTTCGACGGCCGCGAGACGGTGGGACTCCTGATCTTCCTGACGGCGGTGACGACAGACTTCCTGGACGGCTGGCTCGCGCGCCGGCGCGGCGAGATCACGACCCTGGGCACGCTGCTCGATCCGATCGCCGACAAGCTCCTGATCTCGGCGGCCTTCATCTCGCTCGTCGAGCTCGGGCTGGCTCCCGCCTGGATGGTGGTCGTCGTCATCGGCCGGGAGTTCGCGGTCTCCGGTCTGCGCTCCATCGCGGCCGAGCGGGGAATCGTCATCGCGGCCTCGAGCTGGGGCAAGGCCAAGATGGGCACGCAGATCGCGGCGGTCTCGCTCCTCATCCTCGCGCTGCGTCACGACGTGTTCTACGTGCCCGGACTCGTCGCGCTGTGGGCGGTCGTGGTCGTCGCGCTCATCTCCGGCGTCGAGTATTTCAGCCGCTTCCTCCGCCGGATCGACGCCACGAGCCCTCTCCCGCGGTCCGAGGCCGAGCCGCGCGCCTAGGCCGACCCCTCGGCGACGCTCCGACGAAGGAGGAAGCGCCAGATCGGCCGTCCCTCGCTCGCGTACTTGAGCTCGTAGTGCGTCGGCGGCGGCGCCGGCAGATCCTCCCAGGCGAGGCGCTCGAGCGAGATCACGGTCTCGACGAGCGAGCCGAGCCCGGAGCCGTAGTCGGGATGATCGGTCGTGATGCGCAGGAGGCCGCCGGGCTCGAGGCGCGAAGCGGCGAGCTCGAGGAAGACGCCGTCGAGGAGGCGCCGCTTCTTCTGACGCTTCTTGGGCCATGGATCCGGGAAATAAATGTGGAAGGCCCGCACCGAGGACGGCGCGAGCGCGGTCTCGACGAAGGTCCGGCCGTCGGCGCGCAGCACGCGCGCGTTCGCGAGACCGGAGCGGGCCACGCGCTCCCGGCAGATGCGGTAGTAGGCCAGCGCGCGCTCGAGGCCGAGGTAGTCGCGCTCGGGATGGGCGCGCGCGGATTCGAGAAGGAAACGCGCCTTGCCGGTGCCGATCTCGATCTCGAGCGGCGCCGTGCGGCCGAAGACGGCCCGCGCATCGAGCGCGCGGCCGAACCAGAGCTCTTCGTCCTGTGCGCCCGGAAACCGGCCGGCGGCTTCTTTCGTGCTACCCTGATTTCGCAAAAACCCGATTCTCATGCCCACGATCGTCTTCGTCAACGAGGGGAAAGCGGGGACTGTCCCGGAGGGTACGACGGTCCTGCAAGCCGCGCTGGATCTGGGGGTGAAGATCAGCCACGTGTGCGGGGGCAACGGCACCTGCTCGACCTGCCGCGTCGAAGTCGTCGTGGACGGCCTCTCGCCGATCAACCCGCAGGAAGAGGCCTACACGATGGGCGACGGCAAGCGCCTGGGCTGCCAGGCCAAGGTGCTCGGAAACTGTGCGGTGCGGGCGCTGATGATTCCTAAGGTGGAGCTTTACTGATCGGCTCAGCCGATCAGCGAAAGCTCCATCCCGAGCGCACAGCGCGAGGGATCCCGCCCCTTCCGCCTACCCGAGCCTCTCGATCACCGCTCGCGTAAACGCCTTCGTCCCGGCGGTCCCGCCGATGTCCGGCGTTTTGACCCCGTCGCGGAAGGCCCGGAGCAGCGCCTTCTCGATCGCGTCGGCGTGCGCGTCGGCGCCGAGGTGCCGCAGCATCAGGATCGCCGACATCAGCATCGCGGTGGGATTGGCCTTGTCCTGGCCGGCGATGTCGGGCGCGGTTCCGTGGACGGCCTCGAAGATCGCGGCCGATGCCCCGAGGTTGGCGCCCGGCACGAGCCCGAGCCCGCCGACCAGCCCGGCGGCCAGATCCGAGACGATGTCGCCGTAGAGGTTCTCGAGCAGCAGGACGTCGAAGGTCTCCGGATTCATCACGAGCCTCATGCACAGCGCGTCCACGATCCGGTCGTCCGCGGTGATGTCGGGATACTCCTCCGCCACGCGCCGGAAGCACTCCAGGAAGAGCCCGTCCGACAGCTTCATGATGTTGGCCTTGTGCACCGCCGTGACTCTCCTCCGGCCGTGCTTGCGGGCGTACTCGAACGCGAAGCGTGCGATCCGGGTCGAGGCCGCGGAGGTGATGATCTTGAGCGACTCGACGACGCCCGGCACGACCGTGTGCTCGAGCCCGCTGTAGAGGTCCTCGGTGTTCTCCCGGACGACGACCAGGTTCACGTTCTCGAAGCGGCTCTCGATCGCCGGCACGTTCTGGACCGGCCGCAGGTTGGCGTAGAGCTCGAGCGTCTGGCGCAGCCTCACGTTGACGGAGGCGAAGCCCTTTCCGACCGGCGTGCCGACCGGGCCCTTGAGCGCGACGCCGTTGCGGCGGATCGACTCGAGCGCGCGCGGGGGGAGCGGGTCGCCCTCGCTCTTCTCCGCCTCGCGGCCGACGACGACCTCCTCGAAGGCCACCGGCGCCTTCGCCGCCTCCAGGATCGCGACGGCGGCCTCGGAGACCTCGGGGCCGATGCCATCGCCGCGGATGAGCGTGACCCGGGTGTTCGCGCTCACGCGTGCTCCCGCTTCTCGGCGGCGGGCGCCGGCGGCAGCACCATCCGGATCCTCTGCACGGTGGTCGGCGTCGCCTGTTCGATGACGAAGTCCGCGAAGCGGCCCTTCCAGCGCTCGCCCTTGCGCGGGATGCGCCCGAACCGCAGGATCAGATGACCCGCGATGGTCTCCGCCTCGTCCCGCGGCAACGCGAAGCCGAACTGCTCCTCGAGGTCGTCGAGACGGAAGCTTCCCTCGAGGAGGAACGTGCGCTCGCCCGCGGGCTCGAAGCCCGGCCGCTCCTCGTCGTACTCGTCCTGGATCTGTCCGAGCAGCTCCTCGATGACGTCCTCGATGGTCGCGAGGCCCGCCGTGCCTCCGTGCTCGTCGACCACGATCGCCATGTGCGTGTGGCGGCGCCGCATCTCGCGGAAGAGGTCCTCCGCCCGCTTGAACTCGGGCACGAGAAAGGGAGGGTCGCAGTGCCGGGACAGCTCGAAGGACTTCTCCTCGGCGTCGGTCAGATCGAAGAGATCCTTCGCGTTCAGGACGCCCACCACGTTGTCGAGGGTTCCCCGGTAGACCGGCAGGCGCGAGAGCTTGTGCTCGCGCAGGAGAACCTGCACGTCGGTGAAGCTCGCCGTCTCCGGGAGGGCGACGACCCGGGTACGCGGCACCATGATGTCCCTCACCGTCTTGTCGCCGAACTCGAGGACCTTGTGGAGGAGCTGCTTCTCCTCCCGGTGAATCACGCCCTCGTCGGCGCCCAGGTTGAAGACGCTCTTGAGCTCCTCTTCGGTCAGGGCCTGGGGCCGCTCCACGACGCCGAGCGCGCGGAGTGTCCGGTTCGTGAGCGCCACGCAGAGCGAGGCCACGGGCGACAGCACCTTCATCATCCAGGAGAGCGGAACGACCACGGCCCGGGCCACGGCGACCGGAGAGGCGGCTCCGATCGTCTTGGGCATCATCTCGGCGAAGATGAAGAGCGTGACGGTCGAGAACAGGACCGCCGCCACGATCCCGTAGCGGGCGCCGAACCAGCGTTCCGCGAGCGTCGTCGCCGAGGCCGAGGCGGCGGAGAGGAAGAGGTTCTGCCCGATCAGGATGACCGCGAGGAGCCGGGAGGTCTGGGAGCGCAGGATGCGGATCATCGCCCCGCGCCGGTCGCCGCGCTCGCGCATGGCCTGGAGGTCGATGCGGCCGAGCGAGACGAGGGCCGTCTCCGAGCCGGCGAAGAAGCCGGACATCAGGAGCGACAGCACGAAGGCCAGGACGTAGAGCGCGGTCTGGGGATTCATGAGGCGGCGTCCTTTCGATCCGAGGCCGTCGGGAAGTCGGCAATCGCCGCCGGACGGCCAGGGGAGATGGCGAATTTTATACGGGAACCCGCTCGAGGCGTTCGAGCGCCCAGCGTGCGGCGTCCCGGAGACCCGGCTCGGTGACCTGCGCTGCCGCGCCGAGCGCGCCGCGGCACGAGTCGTCCCGGCAGGCGCCCGCGGACGCCGCAGCGTTGCGCTGGAGGCCCCGTCGCGCGGCGCGGTTGACCGCGCTCTTGCCGAAGCGCCGCCGCCAGGCGCCCTTGCCCATGGCCAGGATCTCGGCGCGCGTGGGCGGAGGGGGGTGCGAATGCGGATGCAGATCGCCCGCCGCGAAGGACGCGAGCAGCTTCGACGATCCGTTGCCGTACCCGTTCCACGGACAGACCTCCTGGCAGAGGTCGCAGCCGAAGACGTGCTCGCCGAGCGCCTCCTTCCATCGGTCCGGGATCGGGCCGCGGTGCTCGATGGTCCAGTAGGCGAGGCAGCGCGCGGCGTCGAGCAAGCCCGGTTCGACGAAGGCCTGCGTGGGGCACGCGTCCAGGCACCGCGTGCACGCGCCGCACTGCTCGGCGACGGGTGCGTCCGGAGGAAGGTCGAGATCGGTCACGATCTCGGCGAGGAGCAGGTAGGAGCCGTGCCGGGCGTCGAGCAGGCAGCCGTTCTTCCCGATCCAGCCGATCCCCGCCGCGGCGGCGAATGCGCGCTCGGCGAGCGGGGTCGAGTCGACGCAGACGCGGTAGCTCCAGTCGCCGGGCAGCCGCCGGCGCGCGGACTCGGCCGCCGACAGCGCCCGGGCGCGCAGCGTGCCGTGATAGTCGGCGTCGCCTGTTGAATAGCGCGCGAAGCGCGAATCGTCTGCCGCGATGCGGGGCTCTCGCGGGTAGGGGAAGCTCAGGCAGACGATCGAGCGGGCTCCCGGAAGCAGGCTCTCGGGCGACTCCCGGACGGGAAGCGTCTCCTCGAGGTAGCGCATCCCGGCGTGCCGCCCCTCCGCGATCCATTCGCGGAAACGGTCGAAGCGGGGCGGAGACTGCGCCCGGGCGATCCCGAAGCCCGCGAATCCCGCGACGGAACACTCCTCGCGCAGCACGCGCGCGGCGAAGAGTCGGTCGGGAGGACTCACACGCCCGATGCTAGCAGGCGCCGTCCCGAATCCGCGGCGCGACGAAGCGAGGCAACGTGCTAGCCTCCGCCCGAGGCGCAATCTGGCCGGCACCGATCGGTTCGCGGCGCGAGTCTTCAACCTCGCGGTCATCGCCCTGCTGGGCTACTTGCTGCTGCGCATCTTCCAGCCGTTCTACGCGCCGATCCTGTGGGCCTTCCTGCTCGCGTTCCTGCTCTTTCCCCTGAACGAGCGCCTGCGCCGCCGCCTCAAGGGCCGACGGGGACTCGCCGCCGCGATCCTGAGCGTGGCCGTGATGCTGGGCATCGCGGTCCCCGTCGTCATCGGGAGCGTCGCGTTCGCGAAGCAGGCGGTCGAGCTGGCGCAGAAGCTGGGGGAATACGCCCAGAGCCATCAGATCGCGGGCTTCGAGGACGTGCTCCGGCTGCCGCTGATCGGAACGGTGATGGCCTGGCTCGAGGCCCACGCCGGGGTCACTTCGGCTCAGGTCCAGGAGTGGATGGCCGATGCGGCGCAGAGCGCGGTGCAGTTCCTCCTGGTCCGCGGCCGCACGGTGCTCTTCGGTGCGCTCGCGCTCGTCGGCGATCTGACGCTGACGCTCTTCGTGTTCTTCTTCTTCCTCCGAGACGGCGACACGATGGCCGCGCGCGCCAAGCGGCTCATCCCGCTCGAGGAGAAGCGCAAGGCCAGCCTGGACCGCCACCTTCAGGACGTGACGCACGCCGTCGTCTTCGGCACCGTGGTCACCGCGCTCGTCCAGGGCACGCTCATCGGGATCGCGTTCTGGATCACGGGCCTGCGGTCTCCCTTGGTCTTCGGCGTTCTGGCGACGGTCGCCTCGTTCATCCCCTTCGTGGGAACCGGGCTGATCTGGCTACCGGCGGCGATCGTCCTCTTCTCCCAGGGCGTCCTCTGGAAGGCGATCTTCATGGCGGCCTGGGGCGCCCTCGTCGCGGGCAGCGCCGACAACTTCCTGCGGCCGGCGCTGGTCTCGGGGAAGGCCGAGATGGGCACGCTCACGGTGTTCTTCGGCGCGCTCGGAGGCCTCGCCGCCTTCGGCTTCGCGGGTCTGTTCCTCGGGCCGGTGATCCTGGCCCTCGCGCTGGCGCTGATCGAGTTCGCGGAGGAGGCGCCCCCGGGGCCCGCGGCTACTTCCTGACCCAGTCCGCGACGAAGATGTTCGTCTCGTGCGGCTTCTTCCCATTGCGGTTGCTCGCGAACACGAGCGTCTTGCCGTCCCGGGTGAACATCGGGAAGCCGTCGAAATCGGGGCTGTAGGTGACCCGCGTGAGACCGGTGCCGTCCTCGCGGATCAGGTACAGGTCGAAGTCCCGACCGTTGGGGTCCGCGAGGTTGGAGGAGAAGATGATCTCCTTGCCGCCAGGGACGCCGCCGCCGCCAGGCAGGAAGTAGGGCGCGAAGTTCGCCTTCCCGTTGCTCGTCACCGCGTGGTCTCCGGAACCGTCCGCGTTCATGACGCGGATCTCGAGCGCTCGGGGAGCGTACGTGCCACGGGCCAGGTTCTCGCGGTAGCGCGCCAGGTCCTCCGGCGCCTCCGGGTGATCGGCGCGGTAGACGATCTTCGTCCCGTCGTCCGAGAAGAACGGGCCTCCGTCGTATCCGGGCGTGTGCGTCAGGCGCTTCACGTTCGAGCCGTCCGCAAGCATCGTGTAGATCTCCAGGTCGCCGTCGCGCGCCGAGGTGAAGACGATCGTGCGGCCGTCCGGGGAGATCGTGGCCTCCGCGTCGTAGGCGGGGGAGGAGAAGAGCGGCCGGACGTCGCTGCCGTCGGGCCGGGCGGTGTAGATGTCGTAGTCGTCGAGCGCCCAGACGTATCCGTGCGAGCGGTCCGGTTTCGGCGGACAGTCCGGGCTCGCGCGGAACGTGCTTCCGTAGAGGACCCGGTCGCCCGAGGGGAAGAAATACGAGCACGTGGTCTTGCCCTGCCCGTTCGAGACGCGGCGGCGGTCGGAGCCGTCCGCGTTCATCGTGAAAATCTGGTCGCAGGGAAGCTCGCCGCCGTCGGACTGGAAGATCAGCCGCTTTCCGTCGGCGGACCAGTAGGCCTCGGCGTTCTGCCCCCCGAAGGTCAGCTGCCGCACGTTGGCGAGGAACTTCTCTTCGCCGGGCGCGACGAGCGCGACGGGCGAGACCGGAGTGCCGACCGCCGCGGGCGTCGGCGCCGGCGTCGGCGCGTGCGCCTGCGCCCTCGTCAGCCCCGCGGAGAGAAAGCCGGCGACGGCAAGCGGCAGGAGGCCGAGGAGCATTCGAGCGTGGCGCATGCGGCGGCGCATTCTAGCTTCATTTGTTATCCTCGATCGAGTTTCAAGATGGCGACGGCGCCGGAGCATCCGGATGATCTGAAGCGTGTCCTCGCGGAGGAGATCCGCGCGGCCATCGCGGAGGCTTCGCCCGAGCCCTCCTCCGGCTCTTCGGAGGCCGATTCCGGGACGGGCCGCGCTCGGGGCGCCCTCCGGCGCTCCGAGGAGGTCCTGACGCCGTCGGTCCCGGACGAGGCGCCGCTCGCCGCGGTGAAGCGGCTCGCGATCCGAGCCGCCCGCTTCCTGTGGCGCAATCAGTCCGCCTTCAACGCGCTGTCGCTCTCGGCCGGGTCCGAGCTCGCCGGGGAGGTCGACCGGCTCCGCGCCGAGACGTCCCGTTCGGTCGACGAGCTCGCGCGCCGGGCGGGCGTGCAGGAGTCGCGCCTGACACTGGTCGAATCGGACTCCGCAAGCCGCGCGACGGCGACAGCGACGTCCCCGGGCGGTCCGGAGGCCCGGCGATCTGCCGCCTCCGCGGCGTCTTCCGCGGCGCTGCCCGCCGGCGTCTACGCGCTCTTCGAGGAGCGCTTCCGGGGAAGCCGCGAGGCGATCGAGGAGGGCCAGCGGTTCTATCTCCCGTTCCTCAAGGATCTACCGGGTCCCGTGCTCGACGTCGGCTGCGGGCGTGGGGAATTCCTGCGGCTGATGCACTCGGCCGGCATCCGCGCGAAGGGCGTCGACTCCAACCCCGTCTCGGCCGCGGCCTGCCGCGCCGCGGGCCTCGACGTGGAGGAGGGCGACGGCGTCGCCGCGCTCTCCGCCCGCCGCTCCGGCGAGCTCGGAGGCGTCGTGGCGTTCCAGGTCGTCGAGCACTGGCCGCCCGAGGAGATCTTCCGTTTCCTCCAGGCCGCGCGCCGTGCGCTCGCGGCCGGAGGAGTGCTGATCGCCGAGACGATCAACGCGGACTCGCTCTCCGCGCTGCGCGCGTTCTACCTCGATCCCACGCACGTCCGGCCGGTGCCCGCCGAGGCGTTGCGCTTCCTGGCCGAGGCCGCCGGCTTCACGGACACCCGCATCGAGTACCGCTCGCCGCTGCCGGACTCGCAGCGGCTGAAGGAAGTCTCGGAGAACGAGAAGAAGCTCAACGCGCTCCTGTTCGGCGCGCAGGACTACGCGCTCATCGGGCGCGTGCCGCTTTGAGCCGGTGACCTTGAGAGGAGCCCCGAGAGTCCTCGTCCTCGCCGCCCAGACCCCGTTCGCGGACGGAGGAGCCGAGCGGCACGTCCGCCGCCTCACCGAGGAGCTGAGGCGCCGCGGCGTCGAGGCGGATCTCGTCTCGATTCCGCTGGTCGAGCGCGACCGGTTCGATCTCGTCCGCTCAGCCGTGTCCTGGCGCAGCCTGGACCTCTCCGAGGTCGGGGGGCGTCCCGTCGACGCGGTCATCGCGACGCGCTTCCCGAGCTACGCGATCCGTCATCCCAACAAGGTGGTCTGGCTCATTCACCAGTACCGCCAGGCCTACGATCAGTTCGGGACCGCGTACAGCGACCTGACCGCGTCGCCGGAAGACCGGCGGACACGGGAGGTCATCTTCGAGATCGACCGCGTCGGCCTGTCGGAGGCGCGCCGCGTGTTCGCCAACTCCCAGACCGTGGCCGCCCGACTGATGCGCTTCAACGGAATCCGCTCCGAGCCGCTCTACCATCCGCCGCCCCTCGAAGGCCGCTATCGCAGCGGACCGGCGGGGGACGCGGTGCTCTGGGTCGGCCGGCTCGACTCGTGGAAGCGGCCGGGACTCCTGCTCGAGGCGCTGCCGCACGCGCCCGGCGCGCACGCGATCTTCGTGGGGCGGGGGCCGGAGCGCGAACGCCTCGAGCGCCGCGCGCAGGAGCTCGGCCTCGCGCCGCGCGTCCGGTGGATCGAACGGGCCGGCGACGAGGAGCTTCTGTCCCTGTACGCGCAGGCCCGGATCGTCGCCGTCACGGCGTCCGGCGAGGACCTCGGGTACGTCCCGCTGGAGGCGTTCCTGTCCGGCAAGCCGGTCCTGACGACCGAGGACGCCGGCGGACCGCTCGAGTTCGTGCGCAACGGCGACACGGGGATCGTCGTCGCGCCCCGGGCCGAAGCGCTGGGAGTGGCGCTCCGCCTGGCCTGGTCGCAGACGGAGACGCTCGCCGCGATGGGCGAGGCCGGGCGGAGGGCGGTGGCGCGCCTCAGCTGGGACGAGCCGGTGCGGAGGCTTCTCACGGCTGCGGGACTCGCCGGGCGAGTCGTGCTCGCGGGCGGAGGCGAGGCCGCGCGATGAACGACGCCGCCGATCCCCTGCGGCGCATTGCGGCGGAGCGCGGGAGGATCCTCGCCGAGCTCGGCGTGCGACCGGACGACGCGCGCTGGACGCGGCTGGAGGCCGAGGCCATCGCGGGGCTGGTCATCCCGGCGGCGTCGGTCCGGCTTCCTCGGCGCCTCGCCCGGTGGGTCTCCCGGTTTCGGAAGCTGGCGCGCTGAGGCGCGTCGTCGGCCTCAGCGGCTCGCGCGGCCCCGCGGCTTTTCGGACCAGAGCCGCGTCCGGTTGCGCCCCGAGTCCTTGGCCGCGTAGAGCGCCTTGTCCGCCCGGAAGAGCAGCTGGTCACGCTCGTCAGCGGAGAGCCCGGTCGTGTCCGCGACTCCCGCGGAGACCGTGACGCGGAACGGCCGCCCCTCGCTCTCGAAGGACTCCTTCTCGATCGAACGCCGGACGCGGTCGGCCACCGCCTGCGCGGCGCGCGCCGTCGTCTCCGGGAAGAGCACGGCGAACTCCTCGCCGCCGCTGCGGCAGGCGAGGTCGGTCGCCCGGACCGCGGCCCGGAGGATCTCACCGAATCGATGGATCGCCGCGTCGCCGGCTCCGTGGCCCAGGGTGTCGTTGATCCTCTTGAAGTGGTCGAGATCGAAGCACGCCACGGCCACCGTCGCCCCGTACCGGAGGTGCCGCGCCCACTCCTCGGCGAGCCGCGTCTCGAAGTAGCGGCGCGAGGAGAGTCCCGAGAGCTCGTCGGTCACCGCGATTTCCCAGTTGCGCGACGCGTGCAGCGACGAGGTCAGGGGCGCCAGGAGCGCGCGGATCTCGGCCTTGTGGTGCTCCTCGATCGGACGCGGCGAGATCAGCAGCAGGTACGCGACGAGGACGTCGCCGGAGTAGAGCGGGAGGCGCAGACGCTGGCTCGGCGGAGAGCCGGGCATCAGCTCGCGCGGCGCGAAGGAGCGCTCGGTCTCGGTCGTGGCGAGCTGTTGCAGGACGGCCTGCGAGTCGATGAGCTCGCCGAGGTTGGGATTCGCGGAGTCTCGCCGCGGCCGGCGGTCCTCGGCCGGGCCGCCCAGCGCCCAGACCTCGTAGATCCGGTTGGACTGATCCACGCGGTAGAGGTCGAACTCCGCGAGCGGCAGGATCTCCGAGGTGGCGCGGTACGCGTGCTGCAGGATCTGCTGCGGATCCGGCGACTCGGCCAGGAAGTGCCCCTCGCGCTCGCGGGACTGAAGCCGCGCGGTCAGAGTGCGGACGCGGCCGTGCAGGCGCCAGGCGCGGAGGCCCGCGGCGGTCGACACGAAGAGCAGGAGTCCATCGACCCAGAGCGGCAGCACGTCGGATTCAGTGTAGCGGGGGAGCGGCGGGGGACAAAAAACGAGGCCCCCTCGCGGGGGCCTCGCGGTCGATCGGGGGAGAGAAGTTACTTGGGAGCCGGGGTGCTCGTCGCCGGCGCGGTCTCGGTGCCGGTCGTCGTCGCGGTCGAGGTGGATGTGGTCTCGGTGGTCGCCGTGCTCGTGGTCGCCGACGCGGACCCGGTCTCCTCGACGACGGCGGGTGCCTCGGTCTGGGTGGTCGTCTCGGTCGTCGTGGTTTCCTTCTTCTGGCAGCCCGTCGAGAGCGCCACGGCCGCCATGGCCGCAAAACCCAGGGTCAGGAACTTCTTCATAAACCTCATCTCCTTCTTGTTGAAGCGCTGTTCTCGGAGCGCGGAAGTCGAAACCCTATCGGAGGAAAATCGACGCGGAATCATATCCGAACCGGACCCCCTGTCAACTCCAAAGCGGCCGCTCGACTCGGGGTCATCGCGGAGATAGCCTTGTTGGCTCGGCCTGCTCGCGGGCCGCTGAACGGCAAGAACGGGGGTTACGGTGTTCGAGAGTCTGGGCGATCGCCTGGCCGGCGTCTTCAAGGAACTGCGGGGCGAGGGTCACCTCACGGACTTCCACCTCGACAACGCGCTGCGCCAGATTCGCCTGGCGCTGCTCGAGGCGGACGTCGCGCTTCCCGTGGTGCGGGACTTCACCGCGCGCGTCAAGGAGCGGGCCGTCGGCGCGAAGGTCACGCAGCAGCTCTCGCCCGCGCAGGAAGTCACGCGGATCGTCCGGGACGAGCTGATCGGGCTGCTCGGAGGCGCAACCGCCGAGCTTTCCCTGCAGAAGCGGCCGGCTGTGATCCTGCTGGCGGGACTCCAGGGCTCCGGAAAGACGACGTCGGCGGCGAAGCTCGCGCTCCACCTGAAGGGGCGCGGCCGCTATCCGCTGGTCGTGGCGGCGGATCTGGCGCGGCCAGCGGCGGTCCAGCAGCTGGTGACTCTCGGGAAGCAGATCGGCATTCCGGTGTACGAGCCCGGGGACCGCACGGACGCCGTGGCGGTCGCGCGAGAGGGCGTGCGGGAGGCCCGGCAGACGGGCCGCGACGTCGTCATCGTCGACACGGCGGGGCGCCTCCACGTGGACGAGGAGCTGATGCGCGAGGTCGCGGCCGTGGCGGCCGCGGTCGAGCCGGAGGAGACGCTCTTCGTCGCCGACTCCATGACGGGGCAGGACGCGGTGCGCTCCGCCTCCGGCTTCGCGGCCGCGCTCCCGCTGACCGGCGTGATCCTGACCAAGACCGACGGAGACGCGCGCGGCGGCGCGGCGCTGTCCGTCGTCTCCACGACCGGCAAGCCGATCAAGTTCGTGGGCGTCGGCGAGAAGCCCCAGGACTTCGAACCGTTCCATCCCGACCGCATGGCGTCGCGCATCCTCGGGCTGGGCGACGTGATGACGCTGATCGAGAAGGTCGAGGCCAGCGTCGACGCGGAGGCCGCCCAGAAGCTCGCCGAGAAGAGCACGGCCGGCGAGTTCACGCTCGAGGACCTGCGGGATCAGCTCGCCTCGATGAAGAAGATGGGCCCGCTCGAGGGCCTGCTCGACCTGCTTCCCAAGGGCGGCGCGTTCAAGGCGCTCAAGCAGCCCGAGAGCGTGGACGAGAAGGCGCTGACCCGGGTGACCGCCATGATCGACTCCATGACGCCGGATGAGCGCCGGTACCCGCAGGTCCTGAACGGCAGCCGCAAGAAGCGGATCGCGGCGGGCTCCGGGACCTCGGTCGCCGAGATCAACCGCCTGCTCAAGCAGTACCAGCAGATGCGCCGGATGATGCGGACGGCCCGGAAGGGCGTTCGGGGCCTGGACTTCTCCAAGCTGGCGATGCCGGGCCCGAAGGGCTGAATGGGGTGTAGCGGGTACGGGCAGCCGCCGGGGGCCCGGGACCTCTGCTAGAATGCCCCGTTTTTGAACGCACTGGAAAGGTACCGAGAATGCTGAAAATCCGTCTTCGCCGCATGGGCGCCCGCAACAGGCCCTACTACCGGATCGTCGTCTCCGACACCCGCCGCACGCCACGGGCGGAGGTGCTCGAGGAGCTCGGCTCCTACGATCCCGTCGTGAACCCTCCCGTCCTGGCGTTCGACCGCGAGCGCGCGAAGGAGTGGATCGCGAAGGGCGCCCTGGTGACGCCCACCGTGCAGTCGCTGCTCGAGCAGCCGCAGCCCGCTCCGGCGGCCTAGCGTCTCCGATGAAGAAACTCGTCGAGACCGTCGTCCGCCGGCTCTGCGACCAGCCGGAGCAGGCCCGCATCGTCGAGAGCTTCGAGGGACGCACCGCGGTCTACGAGATCGACGTCCCGGAGGGCGACCGCGGCCGGCTGATCGGCCGCGAGGGTCGGACGATCCGGGCGCTGCGCGCCTTCGCGTCGGCGGCCGCGGCCGCGCGCGGAACGCGCCTCGTCATCCGCGTCCGCGACTAGCGCGCGCGAGAGCTTCGGCCCGGGGCTCCTCGCGGCGCGTCGCGGCCACGCAAACGGAATGTCCAGGCCCGAGCTGCTCGCCGTCGCTCGGCTTCACCGGCCGCACGGACTGCGCGGTGAGGTGTCGGCCGAGGTGCTGACCGCCTTCCCGGAGCGCCTGCGTCCGGGCCTCGAGCTGATCTGGCAGCGCGGAGAGGAGACTCGCAGTGTCCGCCTCTCGGACGCGCGCGCTCACGGAGCCCGCATGCTCCTGCGCTTCGAGGGCGTGGAAGACGCCGACGCCGCGCGAGCCCTCGCCGGCGGAGACCTGTGCGTCGCGGCGGGCGACGCCGTCCCGGCGCCCGAGGGGTTCTTCTACAGCCACGAGCTCCTCGGATTCGCGTGCCGTGACCGCGAGGGACGCGCGCTCGGAACCGCGGCCGGCGTCGAGGAGACTCCCGCCGGTCCGCTGCTCTCCGTGACGCGGCCGGACGGGAAGGAGGCGCTCGTTCCGTTCGTCGCGGAGTACGTCGTCGACGTCGACCGAGACGCTCGTGCGATCATCCTGGACCTGCCGGCGGGACTTCTGGAGCTCTAGAGGCCATGCAGATCGAGATCCTGACGATCTTCCCGGAGTACTTCCGCACGCCGCTCCAGGAGAGCCTCCTGGGCAAGGCGCTCGCGGCCGGGCTCCTCGAGGTGCGGGTGACGGACCTCCGGGACTTCGCGATGGACCGTCACCGAAAGGTGGACGACGAGCCCTACGGCGGCGGAGCGGGGATGGTCATGACCGCTCCGGTCGTGACGGCGGCGATCGAAGGCCGCCGAGACGCCGACGGCCTGCCGCGGGCGTGGACGGTGCTGATGGGCCCCGAGGGGCGCCGTCTCGATCAGGCCGCGGCTGCGGCGCTGGCGCTTCGGCCGCGGCTGCTCGTGGTGTGCGGACGCTACGAGGGAATCGACGACAGGGTCCGGCAGCTTCGCCTGTACGACGAGGAGATCTCGCTGGGCGATTTCGTCCTGCCGGGCGGGGAGGCCGCCGCGCTGGCCCTGACGGAGACGATCTCGCGTCTCATCCCGGGCGTCGTCGGGGCTCCGGAGTCCCTGGACGAGGAGTCCTTCCAGGGAAACCGGCTCGACTACCCGCACTACACGCGGCCGCGCGAGTTCCGGGGGCTCGCGGCGCCGGAAGTGCTCCTGTCCGGCGACCACCGGAGGATCCTGCGCTGGAGGCGCGCCGCCGCTTTGGCCCGGACCCGGGAGCGGCGGCCCGACCTGCTTGAGCGGCGGCCCCCGGAGCCGGGCGAGGAGGGGGAGTAGGCTCGCCCGGCGCGATTTGCTCCGGGGCACCCCGCTCGTTTAGAATGCGCCGTTTCTCGACTTCCTGCGGGCTTCGCCCGCCTGAACCCGAAGAGGTCCGCCCATGAGTGACATTCTGCTCGAACTCGTCGAAAAGCCCGCGCTGAAGAAGGACGTGCCGGCCTTCTCCCCCGGGGACACCGTTCGCGTGCACGTCAAGATCCGCGAGGGCGAGAAGGAGCGCATCCAGCTCTTCTCCGGAATCGTGATCGCCCGCAAGAGCGGCGGCATTCGCGAGAGCTTCACCGTCCGCAAGATCTCGGGCGGCGTGGGCGTGGAGAGGATCTTCCCGCTGCACTCGCCGATCGTCGAGCGCATCGAGGTGGAGCGCAAGGGCGCCGTGCGGCGCGCCAAGCTCTACTACCTCCGGTCCCGCAAGGGCAAGGCGGCCCGGATCGACGAGAAGCAGACCGATTAACGTCCTCGCGGTTCGACCGCCCGGGAAATGACCCCCGATCCCCTGGCCGCTCTCTTCGCGGAGCTCGGCCGCCTGCGGGATCTCGCCGTTCTCGAGGAGGCTCTCCTCTGCCGCGGCTACGCGCGCGTCGCGGGCGTCGACGAGGCGGGGAGGGGCTCGCTCGCCGGACCCGTCGTCGCCGCGGCCGTGATCCTGCCGCGCGGCTGCGTTCTGCCCGGCCTCGACGATTCGAAGAAGGTCGATGCGCCGGTACGCGAGCAGCTCGCCCGCGAGATCCGCGCCCGCGCGCTCGCGTGGGGCGTTGGCGTCGTCGAGGCGTCCGCGATCGACGTCGGCGACATCCTGCGCGCGAGCCTGGAGGCGATGCGCCGGGCGGTGACGTCGCTGCGTCCCGCTCCGGATGCGCTGCTCGTCGACGCCGTGCGGGTTCCCGGCGTGCGGCTGCCGCAGGTGTCGGTCGTGCACGGCGACGCCCTGTCGGGCGCCATCGCCGCCGCCTCGATCGTGGCCAAGGTTCATCGCGATCGCCTCCTCGACCGGCTTTCGGAGCGCTACCCGGCCTACGGTTTCGAGCAACACAAGGGCTATGGGACGCCGGAGCACTGGGACGCGCTGCGACGCTCCGGGCCCTGTCCCGAGCATCGTTTGACGTTCCACGGAGTCGTTCCGGAGGCAGGCGGCGACTTGTACCCAATCGCCGGTCGGGCGGCGCGCGGTCGCGGTTAGAATGAGTCCGACCGATGGCGGCTACCCGCGAACAAATCCTCCAATCCGCCGAGAAGCTTCTGTCCCGAGGCAAGCTCGATCAGGCGCTCAAGGAGTATCTGCGCGTCCTCGAGGATAACCCCAAGGACATCTCGACGCTGAACAAGGTGGGGGACCTGTACGTCCGGATGAACCGGCAACAGGAGTCGATCCCCTATTTCTCGCGTATCGCCGACCACTACGCCAAGGACGGCTTCTTCCTGAAGGCGATCGCGATCTACAAGAAGATCAACAAGATCGACCCCGCCCAGCTCGAGGTCTACGACAAGCTGGCCGAGCTGTACCACAAGCAGGGCCTGGTCCAGGACTCCCGCAGCCAGTATCAGGTGCTGGCGGATCACTACCAGAAGAACAACAAGGTCAAGGACGCCATCGCGGTGTACAAGAAGATGGCGACGATCGACTCGACGGACCTGAGGATCCAGGCGCGGCTCGCGGACCTCTACCGGGCCGCGAACCAGAAGGACGAGGCCGTCATGCAGTACGGCCTCATCGGGTCCATGCTCCTGAAGCGGGGAGCCCACGACGAGGCCGCCCAGGTCTTCCAGAAGGCGCTCGAGCTCTCGCCCGACGACGTCGAGACGCAGAAGAACCTGGTGCGTTCGCTCCTGGCTCAGAAGAACACCGACGCGGCGATGGCGGTCCTTCGCGCTGCGCCGCGAACGGCGGAAAGCCTCGCGCTCTTCGCCGAGGCGCAGCTCGAGATGGGCCAGCGGGCGGAGGCCGTTCGGACCGCCGAGCAGGCGCTGGCGCTCGACGCAGACGCCGAGGCCCCGCGCCTCTTCCTGAGCCGCCTCCGTCTCCAGGAGCAGGCGTTCGACAAGGCGGTCGCCGTCCTCGCCCCGCTGGTCGAGAAGGCCGCCGGACGCCGAGAGTTCACCCGCGCGGCGGACTACCTCGAGCCCGTCCTCTCGGCCGATTCGCACAACGCCGCGGCGCTGGAGGTTCTCGCGAAGGTCCTCGAGGCCGAAGGCAACCGGACCGCGCTCGCGAAGACGCACACGACGCTCGGAGAGATCGCCGAGAAGCGCAACGATCCGGCCTCGGCGGCGGCCCACTACCGGCGTGCCCTGGAGGCCGATCCATCCTTCGCCGCCGCGGCGACGCGCCTGCAGCAGGTCGGGCCTCCGACCGAGGCGCCGCCCGCGCCGGCCGCGCCACCGTCTCCGGCGGCCGCGGAGCCCGAGTACCAGGAGCTCGTGATCGATCTGGAGGACTCGCAGGCGGTCCACGCGCCGCAGCCCAAGGTCCCCACGATCGAGTTCGAAAAGGACGAGGCCCCGGGCCCCCCGGCCACTCCGGAGGCGCCTGCCGCCCCTCCACCGGCGGCCGCGCCCCCGCACCCGGTCGGACCGGCCGTCGCCACGCCGCGGCCCGTCGAAGCGCCCGCTTACGCGACGCAGGGAGCGCCGGGGACCGGAAGCGTCGCGGGCACCGCAGACGAGCAGCAGCTCGAAACGCTCATCGTCGAGGCCGAGGTCTTCGCCAAGTACGGCCTGACGGACAAGGCGATCGAGCGTCTCCTCTCGCTGACGCGCAAGCGTCCCGACCTGCTGAAGGCACGCGAGCGACTGATCGAGCTATTGACGGAGTCCCGGAATCCCGCGCTGGGCCGCGAAGCGGAGTCCCTGGCCGCCGCGTACACCGAGGCCGGTCGGGGCGCCGATGCGGCGCGGCTTCTCGCCCTGGGAGGGCTGGCCGCCCCGGCCCCGCCGCCCGAGGTCTGGCTGGAGGCTGCTCCCGAGATCGCTCCCAGGCCGCCCGCGCCCGGCGGCGGGATGGAGGTCGAGTTCGAGGAGTTCGACCTCGGACCGTCGTCCGCTCCGCCGCCTCTGCCGGCGGAGCACGCGCCTCCCGTGCTGCCCGAGGACGCGATCGAGTTCACCGAAGTCGGCGGGCCCGCGCCGGCCTTCGAGAAGCTGACCACTCCGGAGCCCCAGGCTCCCGCGGAGAAGGAGTTTGTTTCCTTCGAGCAGCTCGGCAACCTCCTCGAGGACGAGATGCACAAGGCGGAGGAGAGCGCGATTCCGGCTCCGTCGGACACTCCCGACGCCGTGGCCGAGGAGAATCTCTTTTCCGACGAGCAGAAGTTCTTCAACCTCGCCGAGGAGCTGGAGAAGGAGCTGTCCGAGGAGATCCTGCCCGACGAAGCCGCCAGCATCTCGGGTCCGCAGGGCGAGGTGTCGCTCGAGGAGATCTTCCGCGAGTTCAAGAAGGGCGTCGAGCAGCAGCTCTCCGCCGAGGACTACGAGACCCATTACAACCTGGGCATCGCGTACAAGGAGATGGGCCTGGTCGACGAGGCGATCGGCGAGTTCCAGCTCGCGAGCAAGGATCTCGGCCGCGCCGTCGAGTGCTGCAGCATGCTCGGGCACTGCTTCCTCGAGAAGGGCATGCCGCAGCTCGCGGTGAAGTGGTTCCGCAAGGGACTCGAGACCTCCACGATCTCGCCGATCGAGACCGCGGGCATGCTGTATGACCTGGGCTCGGTCTATCAGGACACGGGAGACTGGGAGCTCGCGATCAAGACCTTCCAGGAGGTCTCCGCGCTCAACCGCAATTACCGCGACGTGGCGCGCCGCGTGAGAGATCTCGAGGCCGTTCGCAAGAACTCGTGAGCGCCGAGCGTCCGCCGGGCACGCCGTCTCCCGCCCCGATCGCCCCTTCGCCCTCGACGACGTCGAGGACCGCCTCGCCCCTCCTCTCCGTCGAGAATCTCACCGTCGAGCTGCCTGCCGGAGGCGCGCTGCGGCCGGCTCTGCGCGGCGTCACCTTCCCACTGAGGGCGGGGGAGTCCGTCGCGCTCGTCGGCGAGAGCGGCTGCGGCAAGACGCAGCTCGCGCGCGCGATCCTCGGGCTCTCGCCGGAATCGGCGCGCGTCACGGGCGCCGTTCGGTTCGGCGGCCGCGACCTGCTCGCGCTCTCCGACGCGCAGTGGCGCGCGGTCCGCGGCCGCGAGATCGGGCTGGTCTTCCAGGAGCCGGCGTCCGCCCTGGATCCCGTCCAGACCATCGGCGCGCAGATCCAGGAGACGCTGCGCTTCCACTTCGACGTCTCGCGCGCCGAGGGACGGCGGCTCGCGCTCGCGGCGCTTCGCGACGTGGCGTTTCCGGACCCCGAGAGGGGCCTTTCCGAATATCCCCACAGGCTGTCCGGCGGGTTGCGGCAGCGGGCCCTCCTCGCCTTGACGCTCGCCTGCGGGCCGGCGCTCCTGCTCGCCGACGAACCCACGGCGTCGCTCGATGCGACGGTCGCGGCGCAGGTGCTCGACCTCTTGGATCGGCTGCGGCGCGAGCGGCGCCTGACTCTCCTGCTGATCACGCACGATCTCGGCGCCGTGGCAGCGCACTGCGACCGCGTGCTGGTGCTCTACGCCGGCCAGATCGTGGAGGAGGCGGACACGGCGACCCTGTTTCGGTCTCCGGCGCACCCCTACACGCGCGGTCTGCTGCGCTCGATGCCGCGCGTGGACTCGGCGGCGCCGGAGCGGGGCCGCCGCTACGAGGTCATCCCGGGTCTCCTCGCCGGCCTCGCTTCGCGGGACGCGGTGGGATGCAGCTTCGCGCCGCGCTGCCCCGAGCGCTTTGCGCCGTGCGAGGCGAACGCGCCGGATCTGTATCCGACCGGCGCGGGCAACAGCGTCGCCCGGTGTTTTCTCTACGGCGGGACGGACTCGAGCGCGAGTGCGCCTGCGCCGGGGGGGCGCCACTGAGCGACTCCTCTCGCGCGCCCTCGCCCTCGGTCCCGGGCGCCTCGCCGCCGCCGCCTCTGCTCTCGGCGCAGGGCCTCACGAAGCGTTTCGCGATCCGGCGCGGCCTCCTCGGCGGCCCCGCGCGGTTTCTGCCCGCGGTGCGCGGAGTCGACTTCGACGTCCGATCCGGCGAGACCCTGGCGCTGGTCGGCGAGTCCGGGAGCGGCAAGACCACGGTGGGCCGGATCGTGGCGCGCCTGGTCGAGCCGGACTCGGGATCGATCACGTTCGAGGGCGAGGACTGGCTGGCGCTGTCGGGTTCCGCCCTGCGCCGCCGGCGGCGGGACCTGCAGGTCGTGTTCCAGGATCCCCAGACTTCGCTCAATCCTCGCCTGCGCGTCGGCGATCAGATCGCGGAGCCGCTGCGCGTGCAGAGGCTGGTCTCTCGCTCCGAGCTCTCGGCTCGCGTGCGGGGCCTGCTCGAGGACGTCGGCTTGGCGGGCGAGACCGGCGAGCGATTTCCGGCGGAGCTGTCGGGAGGCCAGCGCCAGCGCGTGGCGATCGCTCGGGCGCTCGCGACGCGGCCGAAGCTCCTGATCTGCGACGAGCCGGTCTCCGCCCTGGACGTCTCCATCGCGGCTCAGATCGTGAACCTCCTGCTCGATCTCAAGGAACGCGCGGGGCTCGCGTACCTCTTCATCGCGCACGACCTCGCGGTCGTCTCCCGCGTCGCCGACACGATCGCCGTGATGTACCTGGGCCGCGTCGTCGAACGGGGCCCGTGCGAGGCGGTGCTCTCCCGGCCGCTGCATCCCTACACCGTGGCGCTCCTCGCGGCGGTGCCGGACGCCGACCCGCTCGCGCCGCGGCATCCGGACCGGCTGGCGGGCGAGCCTCCCTCGGCGGTCGATCCGCCCGGAGGATGCGCTTTTCATCCGCGATGTCCCATCGCGAGGCCGCGCTGTCGAGAAGAGACTCCCTCGCTCGTCGAAGATGTATCGGGACGGGCGAGGTCAGTCGCTTGCTTTTACCCCGGCGAAATGCAGTGATATGAAGGATTAAGCGAAACATTCGGGTTCCGAATGCGTAGAGTGGGTGACAAAGGAGTTTGGGAATGAAGAGCTTGAGCCACACCCGGAGAGGCGTCGCGGCGATCGCGGCCGCCGCCCTCCTCAACGGAATGCCGGCGGCGCTGCCGGCTCAACAGGCGAGCCAGTCTCCGCCCCCGGCGAGTCAGCCGACTCCTCTGCCGGCGGGGCAGCCCGCCGCGGGCACCCAGGCTCCGCAGAGCATCGTTTCGCAGCCGGTCGGCGCTGTGGTTTCGGCTCGAGCCGGACAGCGCACGTCGAGGCCGATGCCGCCTCCCGAGGCCGACGGCGTGCACCTGAGCCTCGACGAGGCCATCCGCGTCGCGTTGGCGAACAACCAGGACCTGAACGTCTCCGTCAACACGGCCGAGTCGGCGCAGTTCTTCCTGTTCCAGCAAACCGGCATCTACGATCCGCTTCTCACCGGCAGCGGGCTGCGCGCGCACAGCGAGCTTCCGACGTCGTCCCAGCTCTCGGGCGGGACGGTCATCAAGACCGACACCGCGACCGGACAGGCGCAGGTCTCGCAGCTGACGCCCTGGGGCAGCATCTTCAGCCTGGGCTTCAATGCCGACCGGTCGAAGACGAACTCCTCGTTCCAGACGATCAACCCGGCCTACGCCTCGGGGCTCGTCCTCGGCGTCTCGACGCCGCTGTTGCGGAACTTCGGCATCAGCGTCACGAATCTCAACATCAATCTCGCGACCAACACGCGTGACGCGACGTACCAGACGTTCGTCCGCAGCGTGCAGACGACGATCGACACCGTCGAGGAAGCCTACTGGGACCTCGTCTTCGCGCGCGCCAACCTCCTCGTCAAGCAGGAGGCCCGGGGGATCGCGGCCGAATTGAACCGCATCACCAAGATCAAGATCGACGTGGGCTCGATGGCGCCGATCGACATCGTTCAGACCGAGGTCGGCATCGCGACCGCCGAGCAGGACGTGATCAACGCCGAGGCCGCGGTCGGTCTCGCCGGGGACCAGATGCGCCGCGCGATGAACTTCGAGGCGACGAGCGGCCAGACGGCGATCGTCCCGACCGACGAGCTTCAGGCGCAGAAGGTGAGCTTCGACCTGCCGTCCGGCGTCTCCACCGCGCTGGCGCACCGGCCCGAGATCATCGCGCAGGGATACACGGTCGCCAACAACGTGCTGTCCTACGATTACTGGAAGAACCAGCTGCTCCCGCGGCTCGATCTCCAGGCCCACTACGGCAACAACGGCGGCGCGACGGCGCTGCTCGATCCGGATACGGGCCAGATCATCACCGTTACCGATCCGGGGCTCAACGGCGCCGTCGGTTCGCTCTTCACCCGGCACTACGCAGATTGGAGCGTCGGCCTCGCGTTCTCCTATCCGATCTTCAACCGGGCGGCGCGGGGAGCGAAGGGCGTCGCGGAGTTCAACCTCGAGACGGAGCGCGCCCGCCAGACGACGCTCGAGCAGGACATCGTGCTCAACGTCCGCAACGCGCACCGGGCGATCGAGACGGCGGCCCGTCAGATCGACGCGGCCGCGAAGAGCCGCGAGCTCGCCGAGCGAAACCTCGATGCCGCGCGCAAGAAATACGACAACGGCATGACGACCTCCTTCGAGGTCTCGCAGATCCAGAACCAGCTCTCGCAGGCCAAGTCCTCGGAGCTGCTGGCGCTCGCCATCTACCGGAAGGCCGTGTCCGCGTACCACAGCGCGATCGCCGACATCCTGGACTGGAAGGGCGTGACGATCTCAGGAATCCCCGACGCGAAGCCTCCGGTGACCGACGGCAGCGTCGCCGCCGCTCGCCGCGCGCTGCTCGACGGGACGCTCGGCGCGCCGTAGCCTCAGCGAGTTCGCGGAGAGCGACGAGCACCGAGAGGATGTCGGAGGACACGGGGGCGACCCCCGCGTCGCCCGGGATCGGGCGCGAGTCGTCGCTGCGGCGGTTGATCGGCGTCTTCGTCTCGCCGGCGAGGACGTTCGCGTCGATCGCGGCGCGGCCCACGTGGATACTCCCCGTGGCGATCGCGGCCGGCCTGGGGCTGCCGCTCTCGGAGCTGGTCCTCTCGCGGATGGACTGGCGTGCGGTCGCCGCGAAGCAGCTGGCGAACCGCCACCTGAGCGATGCCCAGATGGACTCCGCGCTCGAGACGATCCGGCGGATCGGCTGGGTCTTCGGGGACGCCGCCGCCGTTCTGCTGCCGCTCGTTCTCGCGCTCGTGACCGCGGCCGTGCTCTGGGGAGCGTGCCAGGCCTTCGGATGGGAGGTGCGCTACAAGCAGTCCCTCGGCGTCACCACGCACGCGTTCTTTCCGGCGACGCTGGCGTCGGTCGGCCTCCTCGCGGTCCTGTGGAACCGCGAGACCATCGATCCCGAGGCGATCGGCGACACGCTGCACACGAACCTCGGGTTCCTGGTGGATCCACGCACGGACAAGGTGCTGCACAGCCTGGCCGCGTCCGTGGACCTCTTCGCCTTCTGGGCGATGGCCCTGCTCGTGCTGGGCCTGTCCTCGGCCGCCGGGGCCTCGCGGCGGCGGGTGGCCATCCTGGTCGGGGCTCTGTGGCTGCTGTTCGTCCTGGGGAAGGCCGGCGTGGCGGCCATGAGGCCGTAGAATCGCCATGGACTGGAGTTGCCGGCCCGCCGGCGAAACTGGGCCGCCGAAACTTCGTATATTGCTGACAGAGAGGACCTCGTCCCAATGCTGATCGACATCCGCGACATCACGAAGGTCTATGTGATGGGCGAGGAGAAGGTGCAGGCGCTGGCCGGCGTGTCCCTGGGCGTGGAGCGCGGCGAGTACGTGGCGATCATGGGCCCGTCGGGCTCGGGCAAGTCGACGCTGATGAACCTGATCGGCTGCCTCGACACGCCCTCGTCGGGCTCGTACATCCTGAACGGCAAGGAAGTCGCGCGGATGACCGACGACGAGCTCGCGGCTATCCGCAACCAGGAGATCGGGTTCGTCTTCCAGACGTTCAACCTGCTGCCGCGCACGTCGGCGCTCCAGCAGGTGGAGCTGCCGCTCGTCTACGGCGGTCTGTCTCGCAAGGACCGGCGCGAGCGCGCCGTCCAGTCCCTGACCGCGGTCGGGCTCGCCGACCGGATGAACCACCAGCCCAACGAGATGTCGGGCGGCCAGCGCCAGCGCGTCGCGATCGCGCGCGCGCTGATCAACGACCCGAGCATCCTGCTCGCGGACGAGCCGACCGGAAACCTGGACTCGCAGACCGGCTACGAGATCATGGCCCTCTTCGACGAGCTCAACTCCCGCGGAAACACCATCGTGCTCGTCACGCACGAGGAGGACATCGCCGCGCACGCCCGCCGCATCGTGCGGCTGCGCGACGGCAAGATCCGCGACGACAGCCCGAACGACCGCACCGCCCGGCGCGCCCCCGCCGCCGGCTAGATCCGCTCCGAGTCTTCGCCGCCTGGCGGCTTCACGGCCCGTAGAGCACGAGGGAAAACGCTTTCGTCAGGAAGACGGCCATCTCTCCCCGCGACGTCGAGCGCAGAGGGCAGTAGAGCAGCGGATCCGTCTGGCAGCCCCCCGTGATCTGTCGCGTGACGAGGTCCTCGATCCACGGCGCGAACGGATCGTCGGTGGGCACGTCGCCGAAGACCCCGATGGGATCCGGCGGAATGTACGCCGAGCCCTCCAGGGTCTTCAGCAGGAAGACGGCCATCTGCTGGCGCGTGACGGGGTCGGCCGGACAATACGTCGCGACGTCGCAGCCCGCGGTGATGGCGAGCCCGGCAAGCTCCTCGATCCAGTCCGCCGCGAAGTCTCCGGGGTGCACGTCGTCGAAGACCGTTCCGGTGGCCGGCGGCGGGACGTGGCTCGCGCCGTAGCGGCTCTTGAGGAGAAAGACCGCCATCTCGGCGCGGGAGACGGAGGCGTCGGAGCAGTAGTCGAGGTTCCCGCAGCCTGCCGTGACGGCGTAGTGCGCCGCGGCCTCGATGAACGGGTAGTAGAGACTCGAGGGTGCGACGTCCGTGAAGGTCTCTCCGACGTGCAGGGCCCACGTCTTCGTCTCGCCGTTGGACAGCGTCTCGACGAAGACCGGATCCCAATGACCCAGGACGTTGGGCCCTCGAGAAACGAAGACCGCGTAACAGTCGCCCGTCGCCGTGAGGCAATCCGCGCCGGACCCCGGCGCCAGCGTGCCGTAATCGGCGGCTCCGTCCGCGACGGCCACCTCGGATCCGGGCGGGCCGAAATTTGCGGCGAGGGATCCGGTCAGAGCCACGTCGGCCGGCGAGGTGTCGAGGTACGCCGGCGCGAAGACCGCCTCCTCGCCGCTCTCGAGGATCCCGTTGAAGGGGATGCCGGCGCTCGCCGGAGGATCGACGAACGCATTCAGGGCGTCCGGCGCGGCGCCGATCCGTCCGAGGATAGCCGCGCTCGTCTCCTGAAACTCCAGCCGAATGACGACGAAGCGTCCGAGCGCGTTGGCGGCAATCGACGGCAGGAACGCATTCGCTCCGAAGGACGTGACGGTGAAGTTCTGGCCCGGCCGGCCCAGCGCGTCGAATCCCCGGACGTAGAGCGCTCCTTCGTCGCTCCAGGCGACGAGCGCCCGGGTGGCGGTCAGCGAGAGGCCGGGCGCGATCTGGTCTTCGAAGGGATCACTGGCCGCGAACTCCGGGCCCTCCGGGGTGGAGCCCCGGAAGTATCGTCCGCGAAGTTGCTCGTGTGGGAACGTGCCGGTGGCGCGTCCCCAGACGATCAGGTAGCGGCCGGTTCCGTCCGTGGCGATCACCGGGTTCGTCTGGTCGATGTCGGCGGTCGTGTTGACCCGGAACTGGTCGCCCGCGGGGGTGCCGTCGCTGGCGAAGCGCCGGGCGAAGACGTTGTCGAGACTGGGAGCATCGGCGGGTGCGCCAAACCACGTCACGACGAATCCGCCCGTGGCGTCCATCGCGACCGCGGGCCGCATCTGCGGCCCGGCCGCGTCCGCGGCCACGTCGAACTGCGAGCCCACCGGATCGCCCGACGCGTCGTACAGCTGTCCCACGACGTCGGCGCCCGCGGGGTCCGGCCGATCGGTCTCCCAGACGACTACGAAGCGGCCGTCGGACGCGGACGAAACGGACGGAGAGTTCTGGTCTCCGCCGGTCTCCGACGCGTTGACGAGAAACTCGTCGGAGGTCGGCACGCCGCCGACGTAGCGGCGTCCGTAGATGCCGCCCTCGGAGCCGTCCTGAAGGGTGCTCTCCCAGACCACGACGAAGTCCCCCGCGTCGTCGCCCGCGATGGCTGGCGAGGTCTGGTCGCCAACAGCGGACTGGCTGACGAAGAACTCGTCCTCGAGCGGATTCCCGTCCGCGTCGAACCGTCGCGCCAGGATACGGGAGTGCGTAAGCGATTCATTGCGGTCCCACGTGACGGTGATCGCTCCACTCGGAGCCATGAGGGCCTTCGCCGCCGGGGGCGGACCGACCTGGGCCTGATTGACGGGAAACGAGTCGGGCGCGAGCGGAGGCGTGAGCACCTGGGCCCCCAGCGTGAACGACACCGAACAGATAAGCAGGAAGACCGATGTCTTCATGACGGTCCCCCGGAGAAAGAGAAATCATAGTCCCGGAAGCCCGCGGGAGCGCACGATACAATCCGCCCCTCCCATGGCGACCAGCAGCACCACGACCGGCAAACTCCTCTTCCGTCAGGTCGAGAAGGCGATCGAGGCCATCGAGCGCACCAAGGACGCCTCCGCCACGATCACGCAGACGGCTTCCACCGTGATCGAACAGTTCTCGGAGGTCCTCGGAGTGCGAGGCGGCCGGCTCTATCAGCGCCGCGACGGCGGCTACGAGCTCATCCGCACCTTCGGCGGCGTGCCGTCGGTCTCTCCCGGCCTCTTCATCCCCGACGAGTACCCGCCGGTGGTGAAGGTGATCGACGAGGGCGTGACCGTCATGGACCTCGAGGCGCCCGGCGTCGACCCCGAGCTCGAGCGCCGCCTCGGGGCGGAGCGTTTCGCGGCCATCGCGGTCGGCGAGGACGAGTACATCCTCTCCTTCAGCGTCGACCCGACGGCGCCGGAGGACGACCTCCTGGCCTCGCTCGGGATCCTCCGCCTCGCGGTCGATCAGAAGCTGCGCGAGGGCCGCTACATCTCGGCGCTCCAGGAGGCGCGGCGCATCCAGATGTCGCTCCTCCCCAAGCGCGCGCTGCGGCGGGGCTCGCTCGAGCTCGCCGGGTTCACGACGCCGGCGGAGCTGGTGGGCGGGGACTACTTCGACTTCATCCCGGTCTCGGACCGCATCCTGGGCCTCGCCATCGCCGACGCGTCGGGCCACGGGCTGCCGGCGGCGCTCCAGGTGCGGGACGTGTACACGGGGCTCCGGATGGCGGTCGAGCGCGATTTCAAGATCGTGCGGACCGTCGAGCGCCTGAATCGCATCATCCACGAATCGCGGGTCACGACTCGCTTCGTGTCGCTCTTCTACGGGGAGGTCGAGGACGACGGCAGCCTCATGTACGTCAACGCCGGGCACCCGCACCCGCTGCACTTCCACGGGAACAGCGTGACGCCGCTGATCCAGACGGGCCTCGTCCTCGGGCCCACCGCCAACGCGACTTACACGCGCGGGTACCGCCGGCTCGAGCCGGGCGACGCCCTCCTGATGTACACGGACGGGATGGTCGAGGCGCACGACGAGAACGACGTCGAGTTCGGCATCGGGCGGCTCACGCGCGCGTTCCTGTCCCTCCGCGACCTCCCCTGCGACGAGATCGCGCGCGCGCTGATTCACCGCGTCACCGAGTACGCCGGGGGAGGCGAGCCGGAGGACGACCGCACCGTCGCCGTGCTCAAGCGCCACGCGGTCTCGGCGCCTGCGCCCGAGGAGCGCCGGACGACGGGGGGAACGGCAGCGGCCAAGCCGGTCTAGCTCTCGTTTCTCAACACGTTGTTCACGGGTAGGGTCTGTTGCCCATCTGGGCCCAGATCGGTGAGGCTGGAGGTGTTCAACGCCACCGGCCGACCGAAGGAGCCCAGATGGAGCTTCACAAGAATGCCCGAAGTTGCCCAGCCAGTCGATTGCTTCTGGTTCAACGGATCCTCGGAGGTATGCCCGTGACGGGGGCCGCCGAGTCGGCCGGGGTATCGAGGAGGACGGCCTTCAAGTGGAAGTGGCGATATCGAGAGGCCGGCGAGCCGGCCCTCGTCGATCGCAGTTCCCGGCCGCGCCGGATGCCACGGCAGACTCATCCGGACCGAGTCGAGGAGGTTCTGCGGCTGCGCCGCCGTCGCTACACGGGTCCACAGATCGCAGTCCGGGTGGGCTTGAGTACGGCCACCGTGGCCCGCATCCTGGCTCGCTCTGGCCTGCCCCGGCTCAAGAGCCTCGAGCCTAAGGAGCCTGTCGTGC
>DASXPB010000013.1:0-98817 GCA_036493875.1 Thermoanaerobaculia bacterium | reverse complement strand
CGTCTCGCGCATCGCCGCGAGGAGCCGCTCGTCCACGCCGGTCGCGACGAGCCGGTAGCGCGAGCCCGAGGACGTCAGGTCGTCGATGCGGCCCTCGGCCACGATCCGTCCGGACCGCAGGACGGCGACGCGCCCGCAGGTGCGTTCGATCTCCGACAGGAGGTGCGAGTTGAGAAGGATCGAGCGCCCGCGCGCCGCCTCCTCCTGCAGGAGGTCGCGGATCTCGCGCCTTCCCACCGGGTCGACCCCGTCGGTCGGCTCGTCGAGCAGGAGGACCTCCGGCTCGTGGACCAGTGCCGCGGCGAGGCCCAGCCGCTGCGTCATCCCCTTCGAGAACTTCTTGACCCGCACGTCCGCCCAGTCCGAGAGCCGCACGCGCGCGAGCAGCTCGGGCGTGCGTTTGCGAAGGGTCGCGCCGTCCACCCCCGACATCTGGCCGAAGACCGAGAGCGTCTGGCGTGCGGTCAGGTATCCCGGGAACCGGTGGCCCTCGGGCAGGTATCCCACCCGGCGGCGGCTGTCGGGGTCGCTCGCGGGCAGGCCTCGGAGCGAGGCGGAACCGGACGTCGGGTGGGCCAGGCCCAGCAGGACCTTCACCAGCGTGGTCTTGCCGGCGCCGTTAGGTCCCAGCAGGCCAAAGACTTCGCCCGGCTCGACCCGCAGGCTGACGCCGTCCAGGGCGGTGATCCGGCGGGACCCCGAACCGTAGACCTTGCGAAGTCCGTCCGTCTGGATCGGCGCGACCATGCCTCTTGAAACGAAGGCCGGGGCGGAATGTTCGGGCTCCGCCGCCGGCCTCTCCTTCCCTGCGTCCAAGAGCCTAGGCGCGCAGGAGCTTGCGCGACTTCAAGTCCTCGAGCAGCCGATCGATCTCCTGCTCCTTCTCGATCGCGGCAAAGCGGTCGTCCAGGGTATCTCCGGAGATCTCGGTCCAGGCCTGGCTGACGGCCTCGGCGCGGGACACCCGGTCCTTCATCCGATCGAAGGTCGAGGAGTCGGCGCCGGCCCGGATCCCGAGGGCCGCATCGGCCGCCTTCTTGGAGGCTCGGGCGCGGCGGTGACGGGCGATCAGCATCTCGCTCTTGGCCTGCGCCTCGGTGAGCTTGCTCTCGAGCTTGTGAAGGCTTCCCTTGAGGAGCTCGACCTCCGCCTTCTGATCCGTGACCTGCTGTTGGAAGTTGTCCGAGAGCTCCTTGTAGCCCATGGCCCTCTCCAGCGCGGCCCGAGCCAGCGCGTCGTCCTTCTTGTCGACCGCGAGCTCCGCCTTGCGCATCCACCCGGCCTGCGTGGCGGTGTTCTCCGCGGCCTTCTTCGCCAGCAGGTGCTGGTCCGCGATGGCGATCGCGACCTGGGTCTTCACCTGCAGGAGCTGGTTCTGCATGTCCAGGATGACCTGCTTGATCATCTTCTCCGGGTCCTCGGCCTTGTCGATCAGGTCGTTGAGGTTCGCCCGCACCAGCGCGGCGACCCGTTCCAGCAGCGCCATGTTCGTCTCCTTTCGTGAATGGAAGTTACGAGGACGCCTTCGGCGTGTCCTTGCCGCCGGCGCCGATTCCCTTGACCTTGTTCAGCAGCTCGCTCATCTGCATCCCCGACAGCGCCTCGAAGAGCGCCGGCACCTGCGCCGCCATCTTGGTCATGTCGCCGGTGAGCTTGTGGACGCCCGTGGAGTCTCCGTTGCCGGTGGAGACGACCGTGATGCGGTCGACCTTGGAGAGCGGCTCGGCCATCGCGCGCACGACCTCGGGCATTCCGGTGAGGAGCTTGTCCACGACCGCGGCCTGGTTCCACTCCTGATAGGCCTCCGCCTTCACGTTCATCGCCCGGGCCTCGGCGTCTCCCTTCTTGAAGATGATCTCCGCCTCGGCCTCACCCTGAACGCGCGTCGCCGACGCCCGGCCCTCGGCCTCCAGAGTGAGGCGCTGGCGCTCGGCGCCCGCCAGGGTCTCGATGCGCTGGCGCTCCACCTCGGCCGACTTCAGGACCGTGGCGATCAGCTCCTTCTCGCGGCGGAGGATCTCCGCCTCCTGCACCTTGATCTGCTCCTGCTTCTCGATCTGCTGGACCTTCACCGCCTCGACGACGACCTGCTGCTGCATGACGTTGGACTGGATCTCGTAGGCCTTGTCCGCCTGCGCCTGCTGCTTCTTGATGGCCTCCTGGTAAGCGGCCTTCTTGACCTCCATGTCGCGCTGCGCCTCGGCCTGCTTGCCGAGCGAGACGGTCTCCGCCAACACGCGCTCCTGGTCGGCCTGGGCCTTGGCGATCGCGGCCTCGCGCTGGGCGGCCGCCCGCTTGATCGCGGTGTCCCGCTCGGCCTCGGCGGCCGCGACGTCGGCGTCGCGCTTGATGCGGGCGATGTCCGGACGCCCCATGTTCACGATGTACTCGTTCTTGTCCCGGACCTCCTTGATGGTGAACGAGACCACCTCGAGGCCCATCTTGTTCATGTCGTCGGCGCAGGTGGATCGCATCCGGTCGGCCACCATCTCGGGCTGCTTGACGATCTCCTCGACGGTCAGTTGCCCGATGATCCCGCGGAGGTGGCCCTCCATGACCAGCCGGATGAGGCCCTCGCGCTGGGGCGGCGTCTTCGTCAGGAGCTGCTCCGCCGCCGTCTCGATCGACTCCCGGTCCGACTTGACCTTGATCTGCGCCACCGCCTCCACCGTCACGGCGACGCCCTGCTTGGTGTACAGATCCTGCTGCGGGGCCACGTCGAACGACATCAGCTCGAGCGGCAGCTCGCGACAGCTCTCCACCATCGGGAAGATCATCGTGCCGTGCCCCTTCACGACCCGGGTGCCTCGAAACCCGTAGACGATGAGGGCCTCGTTGGGGCCGGCCTTCCGGAACATCTTGGCCATGGTCATGAGCAGCAGGAGCACCGCCAGAACCATCAGACCCAGGATGACCCAGGTGCCTTGTGGGATTCCGAACATGACGTCCTCCTTATTCACTCAGTGGATCTGCGATTGCGGCGATGGCGCGTCGGGCGGCGGGTCCGCGAGCAGGTCCTCCCCTTCCGCCAGCTCGCTCCACGGTCGGACGAAGGCGATTCCCCTCTCGAAGCGGGTCACGACCACCTCGACCCCGCGCGGGATCCCGGCCGGTGCATCGCTGCGAGCTCCGGAGCTGCGGCGCGTGCCGGCCTGCGAATAGACGATCTCGCCCGTGCCGCCCTCCCGAATCGGCACGGTCACCCGGCCGAGCACGCCCACCATGTCGAAGTCGAAGGACTCGAGCGCGCGCTCGTGGCGCAGGAGCACGCGCGTCAGGAACACGAACACGATGGCGCCCCCGCCGAGCCCCGAGACGAAGGCGGCGACGAGCACGAGCAGCGCCGGAAGGTGGCCGCCGCTCGAGAGCAGGTACCCCGCCCCTCCGAACCATGCCAGGAAGGCCATCGCCGTGGCGAAGTTGAACGCGGAGTGCCCGTGAGCGCCCTGCCCGTGCGCGCCCGCGGAGACGTGGGTCGGCGGAGGCGGCACGTGAAGGTGGAAGCCCTGGAGGAAGTGGGTCACCGGCCACTCCAGCACGCCGCCGAGGAAGCCGAGCACGGCGAACACGAAGCCGAACGCGAAGCAGGCCATGTAGAAGCCTTCCCAGGTCATGAGCTCCTCCTCGGGCGCCGCCGCGCGCCCTCTCGAGGCCGCGGGGCCTCACGCTCGTCCTTCTGAAACACGTGCATCAGGCGGTCGGCCAGATCCGGCGTCCGGAGAATCTCGGCGAGGAGCAGGAGGCACTGGCGCGAGTCGGGGTGATGGGCCACCTCCTGCAGCGCGAGGCTGAGCTCGCCATCGGCCCGGAAGCGCTCGGAGCCTTCGGCCAGCCAGAGGTCCAGCCGGCCCTCGCGGCCGCGCACGTGCGAGGTCAGCTCGGTATGGAAGCCCTCCGGGTCGTCGACCAGGTATCCCGGATGCACCTTGAAGAACCGCGCGAGCAGGAGCCGGCTCGTGTTGGTCAGATGCGGCCGCCGCCCGCTCTCGATCTGCGAGAGGTAGGCCTGGCTGATCGACTCCCGGAGCTCGGAGCGGATCTGGCGCGAGATCTCGGCCTGGGTCATCTCGCGATCGAGGCCGCGCAGGGTCCCCTCCACCAGCCGCAGGTACTTGAGCTTCTCTCCCAGCTTCATAACTAATCGCTATTTATATATAGCGTTCTGCTAAATCAGTCAATAGGCCACTAACTGCTGGATCTGAGGCAGTTAGGTGTCAGGGGTCAGCGGTTACTGGGGCGCTGTAGACCGTGAGAAGCCCTCGTTCGCCTAATCCGACCAGGGCGGCGTGACGCCGTTGCTGCGGGCGTAGGCGATCGACTGCCCCAGGTGCTCGTGCATGTGGTTGAGGATGCGGAAGAGCACCTGCCGCTCGGTCATCTCGCGGTCGCCGAAGGTCTTGACCTTCTTGCTGAGATCCGCGTCGGTGACGTTGCCGGCGGCGGCCTTGACGTTCTCGATCGACTTCTTGAGCAGCTCGACGATCTTCGCCTTGTCGGTCACCGTCTTCTCGCTATCGCGGGAGACGCCCTCGAGGCGCGGCGCGCCGAGGAAGCTCGGCAGCGTCGAGTTGCCGGCCACGATGTGGACGTAGACCTCGCCCACCGAGCGCACGTCGGGCGCGGGACGCCAGGAATATTTCTCGGCCGGCATGGCCTGCGCGAGGTCGACCAGCTTCTTGCCGACGTCGTCGACCTCCGCGAGGTACTCGGCGCGGAAGCCCGTGGGCGGCGCGGGCGCCGCTCGCATCGTCGTGACCTGGGTGCTCGTGGTCGTCGGCGCCTGGGCGCTCATGACCGCGGAGGCCGCCATCCCCGCGAGGAGCGTTGCGCAAAGGATTCGGTTCATCGTGCCCTCCTTCGTCGGTTACTTTCCGATCTTCGGCGCCGCCGCCACCGGCGAGATCTTCGCCTCGGCCACGGCGGCGTTGAATGCCCTGAGGTCCTGGTCGAGAATCGTCTGCAGCTCGGCCTGTATGCCGTCGAGGCGCTGCTTGAGCACTCCGTAGTACTGCGAGGACGACGGCGTCGGCTTCGCGTCGGCGCTCGCCACGATGGCCGCCAGGTAGGTCCAGTCGTGGTCCAGCTTGGGCTCGTAGTTGAGGTCGTCTTCGTCGGCCACGATATTGGGATTCGTCAGCTTCTCCTCGACGGCCGTCAGCTTGTCCGAGAGCGTGGCCGCCTGCTTCTTGAGAGCGTCCCCCTTGCCCATCCGCTCCGCGCGCTCCCCCACGTCCTTGGCCTGCGCGCGCACGTCGCGCACCTTGAGAACGGAGGTGTGGGTCTCGGAGAGCCGGTCGCGAATCGCCTTGAGAAGGTCGTACTGCTGCTTCAGGTCCTCCGCCGTCGCGAAGCCGGCCGGGTGCGGACGAACCTCCAGCTTCTCCGTCAGGGATTTCCCGTTCGCGGTCAGCCGCACGGCGTAGGTGCCCGGCGCGACCTTGGGCGACGCCTTGGTGCCCTCGTTGAACACGGTCTTCGGCGCGAGCGTCGGCTTGAGGATCCGCATGTCCCAGACGAAGCGGTTCAGTCCCGCCTTGGGCTCGATCGGCTTGTCCTTGTCCTTCTCCTCCTCCTCGCGCTTCGCCTGCTCCTCGAGGTCCTCGGCCTTCGACGGCTTCTCGCTCGAGAAGGTCCGGATCACCGTGTCGCCGTCCAGGAACTCGAGCGTGACCTTCTCGCCCTCCGCGGGCTTGTCCTTCAGCCAGTAGTCGACGATCACGCCGGCGGGCGGATTCGCTCCGGCGGCCTTCGACGGCTCGTCCTCGTCCGGCTTCTCGAGATCCAGGCGGACCGTGGGACGCGGCGGGAACAGGACCGCGGCCGAGCTCGCGACCTCACTGCTCCACTTCCGCAGCGGCGTCAGGTCGTCCAGAATCCAGAAGGAGCGGCCCTGCGTCGCGACGACGAGATCGTCGTTCTTGACGGCGAGGTCGGTGACCGGCGTGTAGGGCAGGTTGCGCTGGAAGGCCTGCCAGCTCGCGCCGTCGTCGAAGGAAACGTAGAGCCCGAGCTCGGTTCCGGCGTAGAGCAGGCCCTCGCGCACGGGGTCCTCGCGCACCACCCGGGTGAAGGCGTCGTCCGGGATGCCGTTGACGATCTTGGTCCAGGTCTTCCCGTAATCCTTCGTCTTGTAGAGGTAGGGATGGAAGTCGTCGAGCTTGTACGCCGTGGCCGCCACGTAGGCCGCCCCCTTGTCGCGCGGCGACGCCTCGATCGCGTTGATCTGGATCCACTCCGGCATCCCCTTCGGCGTGACGTTCTGCCAGGTCTTCCCGTTGTCACGGGTCACGTGCACGAGGCCGTCGTCGGAGCCCGCCCAGACCACGCCCGGCTCCGCCGTCGACTCGCCCAAGGCGAAGATCGTGTCGTACACCTCGACGCCCGTGACGTCGATGGTGATCGGTCCGCCCGCCCTGCCCTGCTTGTCCTTCGCGTTGCGCGTCAGGTCCGGCGAGATCTCCTCCCACGTCTCGCCGCCGTCTCGGCTCCGCAGCAGGATCTGCGAGGCGTGGTACAGCGCCTTGGGGTCGTTCGGCGAGATCATGATGGGCGCGTTCCACTGGAACCGGTACTTCAGATCCGACGTCGCGTGGCCGTCCGCGAGCTGCGGCCAGGCCATGACGTTGCGGACCTGCCTCGTGCGGTGGTCGTAGCGCGTGATCTGGCCGCCGTACTCGCCGGCATAGACGATGTTGGGGTCCTTCGGATCGACCGCCATCCAGCCGCTCTCGCCGCCGCCGGCGGGGTGCCAGTCCTTCGCGTCGATCGATTCGCCGGGGACCGCGCTCGGGATGCAGACGTTGCTGTTGTCCTGCTGCGACCCGTAGACCCAGTAGGGAAACTGGTTGTCCGTCGTGACCCGGTAGAACTGCGCCGTCGGCTGGTTGTTCTGCGTCGACCAGGACTTGCCGCCGTTGAAGGTGATCGTGGCGCCGCCGTCGTTGCCCAGGATCATCCGGTCCGAGTCGTCGGGGTCGATCCAGAGGTCGTGATTGTCGCCGTGCGGCACCGAGAGATTCGCGAAGCTCTTGCCGCCGTCCGTCGACTTGTGCATCTGCACGTTGGGCAGGTAGACCGTGTCGGCGTTCTGCGGATCGGGATAGACCCACGAGTAGTACCAGGCGCGCTCGCGGATCTTGTGCTGGTCGTTGACGTGCGTGAACTTGCCGCCGTCGTCCTCGCTGCGGAAGAGACCGCCGTGCTTCGCCTCGACGAAGGCGAACACGCGCCCGGGCCGCGCCGCGGAGACCGCCACGCCGACCTTGCCCCACGTTCCGTCGGGCAGCCCCTCGGTCAGCTTCTTCCACGTGTCGCCGCCGTCGGTCGACTTCCAGAGGCTGCTCCCCGGCCCGCCCGAGACGAGGTCCCAGGGCTTGCGCACGACCTGCCAGAAACCCGCGTAGAGCGTGCGGGGATTGCCGGGGTCCATCGCGAGGTCAGAGGCGCCCGTCTTGTCGTCGACGAAGAGGATCTTCTTCCAGCTCTTGCCGCCGTCCTCGGAGCGGAAGATTCCGCGCTCCGCGTTCGGTCCCCACGCGTGCCCGAGCACGGCCGCGTAGACGAGGTCCGGATTCTTCGGGTGCACGCGCACGCGCGAGATCTGCCGCGAGTCGGCGAGCCCGACGTTCTTCCAGGACTTCCCGCCGTCGGTCGACTTGTAGACGCCGTCGCCGTGCGAGAGGTTGCCGCGGATGTGCGACTCCCCCATGCCGACGTAGACCACGTTGGGATCCGACTCGGCCACGGCGATGGCGCCGACCGAGCCCGTCTTGAAGTCCTTGTCGGACATGACCTCCCAGTTGGAGCCGCCGTCGGTGGTCTTCCAGACCCCGCCGCCGGTTCCCCCGAAGTAGAAGACGTTGGGCTGGTGCCGCACTCCGGCGACCGCGATCGAGCGGCCGCCGCGGTAGGGGCCGATCGTGCGGAAGCTCAGACCCTCGAACTGGTCGGACAGGGTCTTCGGCTTGTCCTTGTCCCGGTCGGCGCCCCCGGCGCTCTTCGGCGTCGGCGTCTTCGCGGGCGCGGGAGCGGCGGACAGAGGGCAACCGGGTAGGATCGCGAGGCCGAAAAGAACGAGAATCGTCCTCCAGCGGCGAGCGTGTCGCATGGAGCTCCTTTCGAAAAAGAAAACGAATCCAGTCAGCCGGGCAAAAAGTATATGGCAGCGCCGCGACGACGCTTCGTGACCGCCGGTCTCCTGACGGCAGCGACGGTCGTTGGGATCCTGGTCATCATTCTGGCAAGCTTCGTCCTCATGGAGGGACGCTTCCTCTACTTCCCGACCCGCACTCTGGCCGCGAAGCCGGAGTCCTTCGGCCTGCGCGCCGACGAGCTCTCGCTCCTCGCCGAGGACGGCGTGCGGCTGCACGGCTGGTGGATCAAGGGCGTCGGCGGACGCGCGCTGCTCTTCTTCCACGGGAACGCCGGCAACGTCGCGGACCGGCTGGACCGCGCGCGGATCCTCAACGAGCGTCTGGGGCTCGACGTCTTCCTGGTCGACTACCGCGGTTATGGACGCTCGGAGGGACATCCGTCCGAGGACGGGCTCTACCGCGACGCGCGCGCGGTCTACAACGAGGCGCTCTCCCGCTTCCACGCCAACCAGATCGTGCTCTTCGGAGAGTCGCTCGGTTCGGCCGTCGCGATCCAGCTCGCGACCGAGCAGCCGTCGGCCGGCGTCGTCCTCGAGACGCCTTTCCTGTCGATCCCGGCGATGGCGCGCCGGCACTACCCGTTCGTGCCGGCGTTCCTGATCCGCAGCCGCTACGACAACGAGGGCAAGATCTCTTCGGTCGCGGCCCCCAAGCTGTTCCTGGTCGCGGAGAACGACGAGATCGCGCCGCCCGAGCAGGGGCGCCGGCTCTTCGAGCTCGCGCCGGAGCCGAAGACGCTCTTCGTCATTCCGGGCTCGGGTCACAACGACACCTATGTGACCGGCGGCGAGCCGTACTGGAAGGCGTGGGTGAAGTTTCTGGGAGATTTGTGATTGGTGACTTTTGATTTGTGATTTGGGTTAGCAATTGATTCTTTGGCTCAATCACAAATCACAAATCACAACTCACAAATTCCTCATCGCCCGGAGGGCGCTTCGACCAGCCGGTTGTACTTCTTGAGGATCCGCCGCAGCTCGTCGTGGGGCAGCGCCTTGACGGTGTAGCCGTTGACGCCCGTCATCGTCTCGGCGGCCACCATCGCGTTGACGATCGCCTCCTCGGTCGCCTCGACCGTGGCGGCGAAGAGCGGATTCATCCGGTCGTTCGGCAGCATGGTGACCTGGATCAGCCCCTTCGGGTTCGCGGCGCCGGGATTCGCCGTCGAGAAGGCGAGGAACAGATCCCCCGACCCGTTTCCGGAGCGCGAGCCCGTGCGGGCCAGCCCCAGCGACGCGCGTCGCGCGAGGCGCTTCAGCTGGTGCCCGACGAGCGGCGCGTCGGTCGCGACGACGATGAGGATGGAGCCCGCGTCTTCCTCGCGCGCGCCCTTGCCCCGCATCTCGGCGCCGATCGGCACGCCCGCGATCAGGAGGTCGGGCTTGCGGCCGCAGTTGCACTGGACGAGTACGCCGACCGTGTAGCCGCCGGCGGCGTCCGCGAGCCTGCGCGACGAGGTCCCGATCCCGCCCTTGAAGCCGTTGCAGATCATGCCCGTCCCGCCGCCGACGTTGCCCTCGGCCACGGGCCCGCCCTTTGCCGAGTCGAGCGCGGCGAAGACGTCGGCCTGCTTGACGTGAAATCCGTTGATGTCGTTGAGCTCGCCGTCCCAGGTCTCGCCGACCGTCGGGTTGGACCACCAATAGCCCGTCGCGTCCGCGTCTCCCTGCTTCACCCGCCACGCGATCGTGCCCTCGTGCACGGCGCCGATGCTGTGCGTGTTGGTCATCATCATCGGGCCCTCGAGGAATCCCGACTCCTCGATCCAGTGCGTGCCCGTGAGCTCGCCCGCGCCGTTCAGGTCGAAGACTCCGGCGAACACCGGATCGTCGTTGGTGGCCCTGCCGCGCGGGACGATCGCGGTGACCCCGGTGCGGACGGGACCCTCGCCGACCTTGAGCGCGCCCTCTCCGCGGATGATCGTCGACTGACCCACCGCGACGCCCGCGACGTCGGTGATCGCGTTCAGCGGACCGGGCGTCCCCTCGAACGGCACCCCGAGGTCCCTCGCGCGCGGCTTGTCGGCCGGCGCCGCATGGGCCGCCGCCACCAGGGTCACGAACAGAGCGAGGCCGGAGCACCAGCGCTTCGAAATCATGCGGCGCAGTCTACCTTTTCGTCCTGGCCTTCATCGGCGTCTGCGTCGGGTGTGGTAATCGTTGTCACGAAGGATGGCCAACGCTGCTCCCGGCGTCGTCGGAATCGTGGGCCTCGGCCGCACGGGCCGCAGCCTGATCCGCGCCCTCCGCGGACATCCGCGTCTGCGCGTCGGCGTGATCCGGGATCCGGCCGAGGCGGTCCAGCTCGCCTATCTCCTGAAGTACGACACGATCCTCGGCCGCTTTCCCGAGGCGGTCTCCCTCGACGACGGTCACCTCCGGATCGGGAGCGATCGGATCCCGCTCCTTGCTGGCAAGGATGGGGACCCCGTGCGCTGGCGCGACTTCGGGGTCGACGTCGTGCTCGACGCATCGGAGCACGTCCCGCCGGCGGAGCGGTTGCGCGAGCACCTCGACGTGGCCGGCGGCGTGCGGCGCGTGATCGTCTGCGGGCCGGCCCCGGAGCCCGCCGAGCCGCCGTTTGTGGCGGGCTTGTCGGACGCGGCGATCCGTAACCCTCTCCCTCCGGAGCGGCGCATCCACTCGCTCGGGACCCCGACCGCACAGTGCGCGGCGCCCGCCCTCCGGATCCTGCACGACGCCTTCGGGATCCGGCGCGCCGCGCTGACCGCGATCCACTCGTACACCGGCGCCCATCACCTCGCGGACGCGCCCGCCGAGGACCTCCGACGGGGCCGCGCGGCCGCGGCCAACATCATCCCGCAGGCCTCGCGCTCCGCCGGAATGCTCGCGGCGCTCCTGCCCGAGCTCTCCGGAAAGATCTCGGCCTTCGCGCTGAACGTTCCCGCCTACAACGCGTCGGCCGTGGATCTCGTTTGCTGGCACGAGCGCGACGCCTCGGTGGAGGGAATCCAGAACGCCTTCCGGGCCGCCGCTCGCGAGCCCCGCTGGTCCGGCACCCTCGAGGTCGCCGAGGATCCCATCGTCTCCTCGGACGTCATCCGCGCGAACGCGTCGAGCGTCTTCGACGCGCTCGCGACGATGGCGCTGCCGGGCCGCGTCTCGAAGACGCTCTTCTGGTTCGACGCCGGCTTCTCGTTCGCGCGCCGCGCTCTCGAGCTCGCCGAGCTCTCGCTCGCCGGGGAGGCGGCATGAGCGCCTCTCCGGTACGCATCGGGATCAACGGCTTCGGGCGCATCGGCCGCGCGATCCTGCGCGTGGTCTCCGCGCGCGCCGACCTCGAGGTCGTCGCGATCAACGACCTCTTCGCCAACCGGGCGCTCGCCTACCTGTTCCAGTACGACACCGTCATGGGGGTCTTCGAGGGAGAGATCCGGAGCGACGAGGAGTCCCTGACGGTGGACGACCGGCGGATCGCGACGACCAAGGAGAAGTCCCCCGGCAAGATCCCGTGGCGGGACCTCGGCGTCGACGTCGTGGTCGAGTCGACCGGCGTCTTCCGCACGCGCGCGTCGCTCGAGCCTCATCTCGAGGCGGGCGCGCGCCGGGTCGTGCTGACCGTGCCGGCCAAGGACGAGATCGACGCGATGATCGTCATGGGCGTCAACGACGACGTCCTGAGGCCGGAGCACCGCCTCGTCTCGAACGCCTCCTGCACGACGAACTGCCTGGCCCCGATCGCCAAAATCCTGCACGACGCCTTCGGCATCGAGGAGGGGATCATGACGACGGTGCACGCCTACACCAACGACCAGCGCCTGGCGGACGTGCCGCACAAGGACCTCCGCCGCAGCCGCGCGGCCGCCGCCAACATCATCCCGACGACGACGGGCGCGGCGCGCGCGGTGACGAAGGTCCTGCCCGCCCTCAAGGGCCGGCTCGACGGAATGGCGGTGCGGGTCCCCGTCCCGGACGGCTCGGTGGTCGACCTGGCGTGCCGGCTGAGCCGGCGCGTGACCACCCTGGAGGTCAACGCGGCGGTGCGGACGGCCGCCGAGGGGCAGCTCGCGCGCTACGTCCAGTACAGCGAGGTGCCGCTGGTCTCCTCCGACATCGTCGGCAATCCCCACTCCGCGATCTTCGACGCGCTCTCGACCGACGCCCCGGGGGACGAATACGTCAAGGTCCTCGCCTGGTACGACAACGAGTGGGGCTATTCGCACCGGGTCGTGGACCTCATCGAGCGGCTGGCGGCACTCGGACGGTAAGGAAGAGGGCGCCTGCTTCTTCTCCTGCCTCTCGCCGGGCTCCTCTCCCTCTCCGCGGCGGAGCCGGCCGTTTCCGCACCTCCCCGCGGGCTCGTCGAACGGATCGTCTGCGCGGAGCACCCGGACCAGTCCTATGCCCTCTACGTTCCCGCCGGCTACGCGCCGGCGCGTCCCGCGCCCGTCCTCTACCTGCTCGACGCGCGCGGTCGCGCGCTCCTCCCGATCGAGCGGTTTCGCGCCGCCGCCGAAGAGTTCGGATGGGTCCTGGTCTCCTCCTACAACTCCGAGAGCGATACCTCCGGGGACCCCAACGGCCCCGCCGTCACGGCGATGTGGAACGACTCGCACGCGCGGCTCGCCCTCGATCCGGGCCGTGCGTACCTCGGCGGCTTCTCCGGCGGCGGCCGCTCGGCGGTGGGGATGGCTCTGCGCCATCCCGGGCGCATCTCGGGCGTGATCGGTTGCGGCGCCGGATTCCCGGACGAGACCTCCTCCTCGAAGCCGCTCTCGTTCGCCTACTTCGGCACCGTGGGCGATCGCGACTTCAACTACTACGAGATGCGCGAGCTCGACGAGCGGCTGACCGCCGCCGGCTCGCCGCACCGGCTCTCCGTCTTCCGAGGCGTGCACGACTGGCCGCCGGCGGAGCTCGCCCGAGAGGCGCTCGCCTGGATGAAGCTGCGGGCGGTCCGCTCCGGGGCCGGCGCTAACGCCGGCCGCGAAGTGTCGGCGGCGGATTCGAGCACGCTCGCGGCGCTCTACGCGGAGGACCTCGACGGGGCGCGCTCCCTGGAGAAGGACGGCCGCCGGAACGACGCCTCCCGGCGATGGACCGCGATCGCCTCGGACTTCCACGGGCTCCTCGACACGGCAGAGGCCGACGTGCGGGCGAAGTCGCTCCAGGGCGACGCCGCGCTGCAGAAGGCCCTGCGTGAGGAGCGCCGCCGCGACGACCGCGACCGCTCGAGCCTCGCGAGCCTGGCGGCGAGACTGCGCCGATCCGCTGCCGAGGACCCCCTCCCGCCGGTCGCCCGCGTCGCCGGCGAGCTGCAGATCCCCGCGCTGCGCAAGCGCGCTGCGTACGACGCGTCGGAGGACGAGCGCCTCTCGGCGCAGCGCCTCCTCGCGAATTTGCGCGTCCAGACCGCGTTCTACCTGCCGCGGCGGCTACTGGAGGCCGGCGACTGGGCGCGCGCGGTGCTGATGCTCTCGGTCGCCGCTGAGATCGACCCGGACGCGCCGTCCGTCTACTACGACCGCGCGGCCGCCCATGCCCGGGGAGGCGAATCGGGGCCGGCGCTCGCCGACCTCCAGCGCGCGGTGGATCGCGGCTTCCGGCGTTTCGACGCGCTCGAGGCGGACCCCGACTTCGCGCGCCTGCGGGAGACCACGGCGTTCCGCGAGTGGCTGACGGCGGCGAAGCCGCGCGTATGATCACCGGCCATGCTCGAGAGGGATTCGCTGGACGCGCTGCGCGCGGCGCTTCTCCGGCTGGACGAGGGCTTCCGGGACCTTCCGGATTCCGCTGAGCCGGCTCCGGCCGCCGCCGGGATCGCGGGCGTTCTCGACGAGGTCGCCGGGCGGCTGCGCGACAACTACCCCTACTTCCACCCGCTCTACGCCGGGCAGATGCTCAAGCCGCCGCACCCCGTCGCGCGGACCGCGTACGCGCTGGCGCAGTGGATCAATCCCAACAACCATGCCCTCGACGGCGGCCGCGCGAGCTCCGCCATGGAGAAGGAGGCGGTCGCGCAGATCGCGGGGATGTTCGGCTGGGCGGAATCCGAAGCGCCCGAAGCGCGCGCGCCGCTCGGCCATCTGTGTGGCGGCGGCACCATGGCGAACCTCGAGGCGCTGTGGATCGCGGGCCGGCTCCACCCGGGGAAGGCCGTCGTCGCCTCCTCCCAGGCCCACTACACCCACGGCCGGGTCGCGGGCGTGCTCGGCATCCCCTTCGAGACGCTGCCCTGCGACCGGCGCGGGCGGCTCGACCCCGAGGCCCTCGAGGCCCGCGCCGCGCGAGGAGGCGTCGGAACGGTCGTCGCGACCATGGGGACGACGGCGACCGGTTCCGTCGATCCGCTGCCGCGCATCCTCGAGGTCGCGCGGCGACACGGCCTCCGGGTCCACGCCGACGCCGCGTACGGCGGCTATTTCGGGCTGGCCGGAAACCTCGCGGCGGACGCCCGGAGCGCGTTCGACCGTCTGGGCGAGGCGGACTCGATCGTGATCGACCCGCACAAGCACGGGCTGCAGCCCTACGGCTGCGGCTGCGTGCTCTTCCGCGACGCGTCGGTCGGCCGCTTCTACAAGCACGACTCGCCCTACACCTACTTCACCTCGCGGGAGCTCCACCTCGGCGAGATCAGCCTCGAGTGCTCGCGCCCGGGCGCCGCCGCCGTCGCGCTCTGGGCCACGCAGAGGCTTCTCCCGCTCGTCCGCGGCGGCGAGTTCGCCGCCGGCCTCGAGAGCTGTCGCGCCGCGGCGCTCGCGTTCGACGGACGCCTGCGCGCGGACCGGCGCTTCGTCCCGGCCTTCGAGCCCGAGCTCGACATCGTCGTCTGGGCGGCGTCGGGACGCCGCGTCTCGGAGTGCTCCGAGCGCGCCCGCCGGATCTTCGCGGAGGCCGCGCGGCGCGGCCTGCACCTCGCACTCGCCGAGCTGCCCGCCGAGTTCTTCGCGCTGGACGAGGCCGGCGTCGCCCGCGACGCCGAACGGATCACGTGCCTGCGCTCCGTCCTGATGAAGCCGGAGCACCAGAAATGGTTGGATGCGATCTGGGCGATTCTGAGCGAAGCAGCTGAAACGATTTGTGATTGGTGATTGGTGATTAGTGAATGAGGCTCAGGCGCAATATCCGGGCCAAATCACAAATCACAAATCACAAATCACCAATATCTCTTGAAGATCTCGCGCGCCCACTCGGGCTCCCGAATCTCGCCGCGCGGCTCGAACCCGCGCATGTAGGGCTTCAGGTCGAGGACGGGCGAGCCGTTGACGGCGTCGAGGCCCTCGACCTCGATCCGCGTCCCGTCGACGCGCAGGATCTGGCACACGGAGACGCCGATCCGGTTGGGGCGCGGGCTCCCCCTCTGGGCGAAGATGCCGACCTTCGGCCACTTCGGATTCTCGCGGGGACGCCGCGCGGCCATCTGGATCTGGCGCTCGGTCACCCGGTGGAACTGGTAGACGACCACGACGTGCGAGAACGCGTCGAGCCCCTCGATGGCCTCGGGCGTGAAGCGCTCGGTGTCGAGCTCGATCGCGGCCCGGATCGAGCCCCATTTGTCGTCGGTCATGGCGTTGCGTCCGCCCCGGACGGATCCGATCGGCTCGATGGGCAGGGTCTTCATGGTCTCCTCGTCTTCGATGTCGCCGGATCGCCGTGCCTCATGCGAGCTCGGTGCGGAACAGGTCGATCGCCTCGCGCCACACGGCGTCGCAGGCCTCGGGGTCGTACCGCGCCCCCTCGTCGCGCATGAACGCGTGCTCACCCGGATAGAGCGCGACGCGGTGGCGGTCTCCCCGGGTCCCGGCGTGCAAGGCCTCGGCAACTTTCCAGCGGCCCTCCTCCGGAATGTGCGGGTCCGCTTCGCCAAAGACGACGAGGACGCGGCCGGCGATGTCGTCGGCGCGAGCCAGCGATCCCGCGTCGGCGTCGCGGCCGACCCTCCCGTCGTGCAGGCCCGTCGGGTAGCAGCAGACCGCGACGCGCACGCGCGGGTCGAGCGCGGCACGGAACGCGAGATGGCCGCCGATGCAGAAGCCCATGGCTCCCAGGCTTCCCGCGGCGACGTCGGGCTGACCGTCGAGCCAGTCGAGCGCCGCCTTGCGGGAGGCGTCGAACTCGGCGACCGATGTCCGCGCGGCGTCGTCCTGCCCGCGCATCCGTCCCGCGTCGTCGTACGGAATCACGAGGCCGGGCGGCTCGATCCGATGGTAGATCTCCGGCGCCGCGACCACGAAGCCATACCCGGCGAGGCGCTCCATCGACCGGCGGATCGGGTTCGTCAGCTGAAAGATCTCCGAGTAGAGGAGGATGCCGGGATGTCTTCCCTTGCCGCGGGGCGCGGCGACCACGATCCGCATGGGGCGGCCGTCGACCTTGACGTCGGCTTCGCGCGTGGAGATCTGCATCGCGACTCCTTCGGGCTGCTGACCGCTCTCTCTCGCCGCCTGGCGGCTACCGCCTAGCGCCCCTCGCGAAAGACGGCCGCGTAGTCCCGTGCGAACTCGGAGAACGAGCGCGGCGCGTGGTGCGTCACGTCCCGGACCGCCGTCGAGACCTCGGCGCCGTACCCCTCGCGGAAGGACGCGCTCAACACGATCATGTCCTCGACGAGCCAGCGCGGGAGTCCCAGCTGGAGCAGCTGCTTGCGCGCGAACTCCGGCGGGACGTGGACGTAGGTGATCTTCTTCCCGGCCGCATGCGAGAGCTCGTCCGCCATCTCCTCGAAGGTCAGCGCCTCGGGCCCGGTCAGGTCGTAGATCCGCTGCTGGTGGCCCGGTTCGGTCAGCGAGCGGACGGCCACCGCGGCCACGTCGCGCGTGTCGACTACTGCCACCGCCCCGGTGCCCATCGGGAGCTGGAAGGAGCTCGTCGCCGCGATCTGCGGCGCGAAGAGGATGAGTTGCTGCATGTAGGAGGCCGGGCGCAGGATCGTGAACTCGAGCCCCGAGTCCTTGAGCTGCGTCTCGGTCGTCCAGTGCCAGCGGCCGATCTGAGTGCCCGCATCGGGTCCGCCCGCCACCGAGACCTTCACGACGTGCCGCGCGCCCATTCGCCGCGCGGAGTCGATCGCGTTGCTCTGCAGGTTGACCTGGTCGGGGTCCGGTGACGACAGGAGGAAGACCCGCTCGACCCCGTCCATGGCCGCGTCGACGGTTTCCGGTTTCGAGAGGTCGCCCACCGCGATCTGGACGCCGGGGAGGCGGATGTGCGAGGCGCGCAGCGGATCGCGGACGAGGGCCCGAACGGGAACGCCCGCGGCCGCGAGCTGGCGCACGACCTCCTGACCGACCTTTCCGGTGGCCCCCGTCACGAGGATCACGGCGCCTTCGCCTCAGCTTGCGCCATCGGCATCGCCTTCTCTTTCGCCTTCGTCAGCCGGGGAATCATTTCACACCGGTCCGGCCGGCTTGGGTCGTGCGTCAGGGCACGAGCAGGATCTTGCCGCTCGTGGCGCGCCCCTCGAGCGCGCGGTGCGCCGCGGCGGCGTCCCGCAGCGGAAACTCGTGCGCGATGCGCAGGTGCAGCTTGCCCTGCCGGACCCAGTCCAGCACCTCGCCGGCCCGCGCTGCCAGGTCCTCCCGGGTCGCCGTGTAGTGGCCGAGCGTGGGCCGGGTCAGATAGAGCGAGCCCTTCTGCGACAGGATCTGAGGGTCCAGAGGCGGCACCGGGCCGCTCGACTGGCCGAAGAGCACCAGCATCCCCCGCCGCGCGAGACTGTCGAGGCTCTTCTCCCACGTTGTCTTGCCGACCGAGTCGTAGACGACGTCGACCCCGCGCCCGTCGGTGGCGCGCCGCGTCTCGGCGGCGAAGTCCTGCGTCGTGTAGTCGATCGTCTGCGCGGCGCCCGCCTCCCGTGCGAGCGCCGCCTTCTCCGGCGTCGAGACCGTGCCGAGCACCCGCGCCCCGCGCATGCGGCCGATCTGGCAGAGCAGCAGCCCGACTCCGCCGGCGGCGGCGTGGACGAGGGCGACATCGCCCGTCTTCAGCGGGTAGGTCGAGCAGCCGAGGTAGTGCGCGGTCATGCCCTGGAGCATCGCGGCGGCCGCCTGGCGAGAGGTCACGCCCTCCGGCAGGCGGACCACGCGATCCGCCGGAACGACGGTCTTCTCGGCGTACGACCCGAACACGCCCGACCCGGCCCAGGCCACGCGGTCGCCCGGCCGCACCTCGGTGACTCCCGGGCCGACCGCCTCGACGACTCCCGCGCCTTCCTGTCCGAGCGTGATCGGGAAGCTCGCCTTGTAGAGGCCCGTGCGGTGGTAGACGTCGATGAAGTTGACGCCGATCGCCTCCATGCGGACGAGCGCCTCGCCGGCCTTCGGCTGCGGATCGGGGACGTCCTCGAAACTCAGCGCCTCGACCCCGCCCGGAGCGTGAACCCGGATCGCCTTCATGCGCGCCTCAGTCGGCTAGTTCGCAAGGGGCGCGTCCGGGAACGGATTGATCTTCTTCTTGATCGGCTTCACCGTCTTCAGGTAGTCGTAGATCGCGCCGAGATCCTCACGGGTCATGCCCGCGAACGCCGGCCACCGCATGAGCGTGTTGCGTCCCTGCGTCGCGACCGGCGCGTTCTCCCCGTCGAGCGACTCGAAGGACTTGAACCGCCCGATGAACTCCTCACGGCTCGCCTGCCCCATGTAGTTGTCGGGATCCGGCGTGAGGTTCGCCGTCACGACGCGTCCCCATGGTCCGACCATCTCCCAGCCGCCCGAGAACTTCATCTCCGGGATCGGCTGTCCCTTCCCGTCGACCGGCGTGTGGCAGATTCCGCAACCGGCGATCGTGACGAGGTACTTGCCGTAGGCGAGGGTGTCCTTCGCATCGGGCGTCGCGACCGGCCCGTCCACGGGCCTGGGCGCGAACTTGATCAGGAGGTTGACGGGGAAGTCGAGCTTCCGCTTGGCCACCTCGTGACGGATCGGCTTGAAGGTCCGGATGTACGCGATGACCGAGCGGACGTCCTCGTCGCTCATCTCGCGAAACGCCTCGTACGGCATCATCGGAAACAAGGCCTTGCCGTTCCGGTCGACGCCCTCGCGCACGGCGCGCATGACCTCCCCGTCGGTCCAGTGGCCGAGGCCGAACTCCGGGTCCGGGGTGATGTTCTGCGCCTGGACGACTCCCGGGACGCCGAGCCTCTTGTCGAACGGGTATCCGCCCTGCCCCTCCGTGCCGACCTTGACCGGCACCGCGAAACGGTCGTAGTGAAAATCGGAGTGGCAGCCGATGCAGTCCACCACGTGGCTCGTGAGATAGCGGCCCCGGGCCAGCCTCTCGGGAGTGGCCTCGATCCGTTCCGACGAGGCGGGCCGCTGCGCCGGAGACCGCAGCGCCAGCCAGCCGAGAAGGCCTCCGACCAGGACGACCACGCCGACGAGGATCCAGAGAACGACGCGCATGTCAGGTGCTCCTCAAAGTTGGGGATCCCTCAATTCGTTCGGTGTGACCGGTCGTGTCCCAGGACACCCGGGGGTCAATTGACCGGTTCCTCCGGCATCACGGTTTCGGTGGGAGACGGGGACGCATGGTGGTGCAGCAGCCGCCATTCGCCGTCCACGCGACCGAAGAGGTTGGTCGCCTGCATGCGGGCGGCGTCGCCCCCCTCTTCGGCGCCGAACGGCACGATGACCTCCACGCAGGTGACCCACGCGAGGTCCCCCGCGACGGCGATCCGAACGTCCTCGCAGGACACGATCCACGGCCGCGAGTTGGCGAAGATGTTTTCCCAGGACCGCTCGATCTCCTCCCAGCCGTCGAGGCGGTGCCAACCCGGATGGACGCAGCTGGCCGAGTCATCCTGGAGCCAGACGGAGCCCATGGTCGCCAGGTCTCGCGCCTCCAGGGCCCGGTAGAAAGCCAGATTTGCGGCGGCGACGGCTGTCGCTTCGGCGGTCACGCTCGTACCATATACCGCAAGACCAATGAGGGACGACACCGGCATCGGCGGGCGGGCGGACCGCTTTCCCGCGACGCGCGACTCCGCCGTACTCGCGGCGCAGAGCTCCGACCTGCTCGAGCGCGAGCGCGGGCTCGCGATCCTGGTGGAGACTTACTGGAAGCCGGCCTACAAGTATCTGCGTCTCCGCTTCGGCGAGTCGAACGAGGACGCCAAGGATCTCACGCAGGGATTCTTCGCGCGCGCGATCGAGAAGGACTTCTTCGACGGATACGATCCCGCGCGCGGCAGCTTCCGCACGTATCTGCGCACCTGCCTCGAGCGCTTCGCCGCGAACGAGAAGAAGGCCGCGAGCCGCCAGAAGCGTTCGCCGGGCGGGGCCCTCCTCGCCCTCGACTTCGCGAACGCCGAGAGCGAGCTCCACCGCGAGCCCGTGTCGGCGGACCGCGGCCCGGAGGACGTTTTCCACGACGAGTTCGTGCGCAGCCTCTTCGCGCTCTCGATCGAGAGGCTCCGCGAGGAGTGCCTGGTGCGCGGCAAGGACCTTCCGTACCGGCTCTTCGAGCGCTACGAGCTGGACCGGGACGGGGACGAGAAGCTCAGCTACGAGCGGCTGGCCGAGGAGTTCCACATTCCGGTCACCCAGGTGACCAACTTCCTGGCCTTCGCGCGCCGCGAGTTCCGCCGGATCGTGCTCGAGAAGCTGCGGGAGATCACCGCGAACGACCGCGAGTTCCGCGAGGAGGCGCGGAGCCTCCTCGGGGTGGGGGCGGGGGGAGTCGCGCCGTGAGGTGGCTTTCGAACGCGACCGTCGCGCACCTGCGCCGCGTGGCCGAGTGGCCCGACCTCGGCGCGACCAAGTACCGCCTCCTCGGCGAGCTCGGCCGCGGAGGCATGGGCACGGTCTATCTCGCCGAGGACACGGCGCTCGAGCGCCGCGTCGCGCTGAAGGTCGTCGCGACCGCCGCCTCCGCTCCGGAGGCGGCGGAACGCATGCTCCGCGAGGCGCGCATCCTGGCCGGGCTCGAGCATCCCGGGATCGTTCCGGTGCACGATGCGGGCGCCCTGCCCGATGGGCGGGTCTTCTACGCGATGAAACGCGTCGACGGCCAGCGGCTCGACGCCCTCGCGGCGTCGGTCCCACTCCCGGAGCGCCTCCGGATCTTCCGCCGGATCTGCGAGGCCGTCGCGTTCGCGCACGCGCGCGGCGTAATTCACCGGGACCTGAAGCCCGAGAACGTGATGGTGGGCTCGTTCGGAGAGGTCCTGGTGATGGACTGGGGCGTGGCCAGGGTGCTGTCGGACCCCGCGCCGACGGGCTCGCCGGCGGCCGGGAGCGGCGCGTCCGGCGCAACGGCGGAGGGCACCGTCGTGGGCACCGCCGGGTACATGGCGCCGGAGCAGGCGGAGGGCGCGGTCGCAAGCACCGGTCCGCGCGCCGACGTCTTCGCGCTCGGCGGGATCCTCGCCTTTCTCCTTCGCTCGGAGCCGGCCGCGCCGAGAGCTCTCGCCGCTATCGTCGAGAAGGCGAGGGCCCGGCAACCCGAGGATCGCTATGCGACCGCCGAGGAGCTCTCCGCCGAGATCAACCGCTACCTCGAGGGCGAGCGCGTGCTGGCGCACTCCGAGGGAGTCCTCGAGCGCGCCGGGCGCGTATTCGCGCGCTACCGCGCCGCGATCCTTCTGATCGTGGCGTATCTGGTGGTGCGAACCCTCCTGCTCATCTTCGGGAGACACTCGTAGTCGGGCCGGCGCCTAAAGGATTCGCCGCCGACGTGGAATAGAACGGCAGGAGGGATCATGACCAAACCGGTTCTGGGGCTGCTCCTCGGCGGAATCCTCGGCGTGTTCGACGGCCTGACCGCGTACTTCACGCCCGAGGCGCGCAGCATGCTGCTCGGCATCGTCATCGGCTCGACCTTCAAGGGCCTCGTCGCGGGGCTCGCGATCGGCTTCTTCTCGAAGAAGGTCCACTCGGTGCCCTGGGGCATCGTGTTCGGGCTGGCGATCGGGCTGTTCCTGGCGTTCCTGGTCGCCGCGATGCCGCAGCCCGGAGGCAAGCACTACTACTTCGAGATCATGCTGCCCGGCGCGATCGTCGGCGCCATCGTCGGCTACGCGACTCAGGTCTGGCGCGGCAAGAAGCTCTCGACCGCCTAGCGAAGCGGGATGACGTTTGGGGGCCCCGGCCTGGACTGGGACAGAAGCACTCGACGGCAGGATTCCGCGTGGATGTTTCCTCCTCCTTCGAGTGAATCGAGATCGACTCTCCCGATCGCCGAACCGGCGATCTCCGTGAACCAAACGTTCCCATCGGGACCTGCGGCGATACCGTTCGGCCTGGAGTCGACCGTTGGCGAGACGAACTCGGTGATCGCTCCGTCAGGATCCATGCGCACCAGTCTGTTCCACACCGTTCCCCCATCGCCCGTTCCCGGCTCCGTGAACCAGAGATTGCCGTCCGGCCCGGAGGTGATTCGCGAATACCCGATGGACGGCGTGCAGACCGGAAACAGAGTCACCTGGCCGGATGTCGTCACGCGGCCGATCGAGTCCTGGGTACGATCCTTGTTCGTGGCCGTAAACCAGAGATTTCCGTCGGCCCCCGCACAGATGAACTCCGGTCGCAGGTCCGCCGACGGAAGGTCGTACTCGGTGATGACTCCCGAGACGGAGATCTTGCCGACCCTCGGACTTCCGATCTCGGTGAACCACAGGTTTCCGTCGGGACCGGCCGTGATGCCCATCGGATAGAAATCGATCGTGCCGCCGGTTGCCGGCGGCGAAAAATAGGCTACCGCGCCCGCTGGAGTGACTCGCCCGATCGTGCCAGCCGCGATCCACAGATTCCCATCGGGTCCCAGCGCGATGTCCGTCGGAAGCGCCGAGACGACGAGCTCCGTCGCGGATCCCGATCGAGACAGGACGCCGACGACGGTGACAGGAGCGGGGAAATTCCCGGCGAGTCCTCCGTAGCACCCCCGCGTGTACCAGATATCGCCCCCGGGGACGACGGCGAGACTGCCCGGGCCGCACGAAGAAGGAGGCAGTGGATACTCGACGAATTCACCACCGGGGCTGACGCTTCCGATCTGATTCGCGTCCGACTCCGTGAAGCAGAGGTTCCCATCCGCGGCGAGCACGAGATCCGATGGCCCACTGTCCGCAATCGGCGTCGGAAGCTCGATGAGGGTTTGCGCGTATGCGAAAGAACTCGCGAAGAAGAGCACCGCGAGTGGAGTCGATCGCTGCAACACCGCCATTCCCGACTTTATTACGGACGGCGATGGACGGGTATCGCGCCAGGCGGCGCAGACCCTTCGGATTTTCGCGCTAACCGCCTCCCGCCAGCGCGGCGAGCTGAGCGATATCCAGGTTGCCGCCCGAGACGAACGCCACCACGCGGGCGTCCCTCGGGGCGCGCACCTTGCCCGCGACGAGCGCCGCCGTCGCAGCGGCGCCGGAGCCCTCGACGTAGAGCTTGGCGCGGGTCATCAGGAGACGCATGCCCTCGAGAATCTCCTCCTCCGTGACGGTCACGATCTCGTCCACGGCTTCCTGCGCGATGGCGAGGGGCAGGGCTCCGACGAACGGGGGCGTCATGCCGTCGGCGATGGTGGCCGGCCGGCGGACGGGCACGGGTTTTCCGGCGGCGATCGCGGGCGCGAGCCCGGGACCGTCGGCGAGCTCGACCGCCACGACGCGCGCGCCGGGCCTCGCCTGCTTGATCGCGGAGGCGACGCCGGAGAGCAGCCCTCCCCCGCCGACCGGGACGATCACGAGCGCGACGTCGGGAACGTCCTCGGCGATCTCGAGCCCCGCCGTCCCGGCCCCGGCCAGGACGACCGGATCGTCGAACGGATGGACGAACGTCAGGCCGCGCGCCGCGCGCACCTCGTTCAGCTTGTCGAACAGCGTCGGGCGATCGTCGTGCAGCACGATCTCCGCGCCGTACCCGCGCACCGCGTCGAGCTTGGAGCGCGGGGCATCCGTCGGCATCACGACGACCGCGGCGCAGCCTGCGACCGAGGCGGCCCACGCCACCGCCGCCGCATGGTTGCCCGCCGAGACCGTCACGAGGCCGCGCCCGCGGTCCGCGTCGGAGAGCGACAGCACCTTGTTGAGCGCGCCGCGCGCCTTGAAGGAGCCGGTCTTCTGCAGGCTCTCGCACTTGAGCGCGAGCCTCATGCCGGTCCGCTCGGACAGCTGCGCCGTCGAGACCACCGGCGTGCGATGGACGCGTCCGCCGATGCGCGCCGCGGCCTCGCGGATCTCTCCGAGCGGAATCACGGGCGGATCTTAGCGTTTCGGGCGGCGCGAGAGGTTATCCTTGCGGTTTCCTCGAAGCGCGAAAGGAGAGGCTCATGCAGAAACGGGTTCGTTTCGTCCTCATCGGAATCGCCGCGGCGCTGCTCGTGGCCGCCCGAGCCGGCGCACAGGGCTGCGGAGGAATGGGACGCGGCACCCTCCTCGCCCAGCCCTCGGCCAGCGCAAGCCCGGACGCCAAGGGGAAGACGAAGCGGATGGTCGCACGCCTCTGGCACGGACGCACGCTGACGAGCAAGGCCGACGCCTACGAGAAATACCTCGACGCGACCGGCGTCAAGAAGATCCTGGCGACCGAGGGCAACCACGGCGTCGAGGTCCTGCGTCACACCGACGGCGCCAACACCGACTTCGTCGTCATCTCCTACTGGGAGTCGCTCGACGCGGTGAAGCGCTTCGCGGGCGCCGATTACCAGAAGGCCGTCATCATGCCGCGCGACGCCGAGTTCCTCATCGAGGTCGAGCCCCTGGTCGCGCACTACGAGGTCGTGAGGGCGGGCGGCAAGTAGTCACCGCGGTGCCCTCTCAGCTCCCGAACACGGCGATCACCGGAGCGTGGTCGCTCGTGCCGACCTCGGCGCGGACGGCGCACTCCGTGGCCCGGCCCGCCAGGGCGCCGCTCGCCAGGAGGTAATCGATCCGCCAGCCGATGTTGCGCTGGCGCATATTTCGCCACGGCGCCCACCAGGTGAAGAGTCCCTCGTTGTCGGGATCGAACTTCCGGCCGAGGTCCACCATGCCGTGGGACAGGATCCTCTCGAAGAGCGCGCGCTCGTCGGCGCGCTGCCCGATGGCGCCTTCCTTGCGCTCCTTGGGATGGACGTCGATGTCCGCCCGCGCGACGTTCAGGTCGCCGCACAGGAGGAGCTGTTCCCCTCGCTGCGCCGCCTCGCCCGCGTACCGCTCGAGCGCCTCGAGGAAGCGGATCTTCGCGGGATAGTCCTTGCCGCCGTTGGGCACGTAGACGGAGGCCACCGTCACGCCTCCCACCTGCGCCGCCACGATGCGGTTCTCAAGATCGAAGTCCGGGTGCACGAAGGCGGGCCGCTCGGGTGCGAGGTCGCAGCGCACGTGGAGTGCGACGCCGGAGTACCCGCCGCCGCCGTGCCAGTAGCACCAGTAGCCCTCGGACTCGAACAGCATGGCCGGAATCTGTTCGGGCTTGGCCTTGATCTCCTGGAGGCAGACGGCGTCGGGTTTCTCGCGCGCGATCCACTCGCGGACCTGGGCTTCGCGCGCACGAATCCCGTTGACGTTCCACGTCGCGACCTTCATCGGCGCTCAGTGAGCGGGCTGGCCCTGCTCCAGGCGCTCCAGCAGCTCTGCGCGAGCCGCCTCGAGCGCGTGCCTCCGGGGCTCACTCGCCGTCTTGCGCAGCAGGTCGTCGATCCGCGCCAGCGAGAGCTCCAGGGACCTGCGGCGCGCGGCCTCGGCGGCATGACGCCGGGAGGGCCTCGCGGTGGATTTCTCCGCGGCCTCCCGGGCATGCTCCTTGTCGGCGCCCATGTCCTCTTCGCTCTTTCCCCATCCTCTTGCCACGATCTAAACCTACACCCAACCGCGGGGGCGAGGGGAGGGGCCCCCCTCCCGTTCCGGATGTACCCTGAACGGAGGAGATCTCGCATGTCCAGGGAGCCCCTGCGCGCGTTCGGCGAGGACCGGCTCGAGGAGGGCGCGGGCGAGGTCTGGTTGCGGAGCCGGGTTCCGAAGGCCTGGCTCCCTCGCCGCGAGAAGACGCTCACGACCGCGGAATATCCCGGAACCGCCGTCGAATGGCAGGGCGAGATCTTCGAAGTCGTGCGCGCGGAGCCGCAGGACGACGGCGCGATGCGCTACCGGCTTTCTCCGTGGCCCGACGCCCACGCCATCCGCCGCATCGAGCGCTACGACGACGACAGCGAGGCGGCCCGCAACGCGGAACAGGTCGACCGCCGCGAGCGCATCCGCCGGCGCCGCCTCTCGATCCTCCTGGCTCCGCTCGCCGGCCTGCTGCCGGGCGACGTGCAGCGGCGGATGGAGGGCGAGTTCGGCGCGCCGGCGCTCGGCATGACGATCGCCTCGGCGCTTCCGCTCTTCGCGATCGGGTTCCTCGGGCTCATCCGCCACCTCCTCGAGGGCGCCGGCGCGGAGTGGGATCTTCCGGCGGCGCTCTCTCCCCCGTTTCCAGTCGCGCTTTACCTCTTCGCCGAATCCGCTCTGCGCCTCGGCAGCGCGATCGCCGCGGGAGAGCCCATGGGCTCCCTGCCGGTCGTCGCGGCGCACGCGGCGTGGCGCGAGGCCCGGACGCCCGCGGCCGGAGCTCCGGGACCGATTCGGGCCCTCCCCGACGCCGAGCGCGAGGCGCTCGATCGCTTTCGGATGCTCGAGCCGACGCTCGCTCTGCTCGCCCCCGCCGAGCAGGAGCAGATCGCCCGACGCTTCCCGTTCGACGCGATCCGCTGGGGCAGGATCACGGCGGGCGTCCTCCTGCTGGTCGGCGGCGGCAACGCGGTGGTCTCGCTTCTCGATCTCTCGATCGGCCGATTCGGCGTGTCCTCGGCGTCGTGGCTCGTGGTCGGAGGGCTCCTCGCCGCGGAACAGATCGTTCGCTTGCGGCGTCTGCGCGCCGGCGCCGCAGCCGGCAGCGTCCTCGGCGCGCTCGTGCGGCCGTTTGCGCAGCGGCTGCTCGAGTCGAAGTAGCCCGACCGCCGGCTTAGCCGCGCAGCGGCCGGAAGAACGCGCGGACGTCCTCGGCCAGGAGCTCCGGCTCCTCCATCGCGGCGAAGTGGCCGCCGCGGGGGAACTCGGTCCAGCGGACGATCTCGTAGGCGCGCTCGGCCCACTCCCGGGGCGGCATCGGCTCTTCCTTCGCGAACCGCGCCACGCCGCACGGGACCGGCACGCGCTCGCTCGGGCCGAACTGCAGCGGGACTCCCCGGGCCTCGGCGTACAAGCGCATCGCGGACGGCATCGAGCCGGTCACCCAGTAGAGGGTCGTGTGCGCGAGCACCTCGTCCGGGGACAACCGCGCGAAGAGATCGCCTCCGCAGTCGCTCCACCCGCGCAGCTTCTCGACGATCCAGGCGAGGAGGCCGACCGGCGAGTCCGCCAGCGCGTAGCCGAGCGTCTGCGGCCGCGTCGCCTGGACGTGTCCGTACGCGCCCTCCTCCTCGCGCCAGCGGTCCCGCTCCTTCAGGAACGCGCGCTCGGCCGCGGAGAGCGGGCGCGTGCTCGCGTCGAGCGACGGCGCGTACGATCCCGGGACGTAGTTGAGGTGGATGCCCGCGACGCGGCGAGGGTCCTGCATCGCCATGCGCGTCGACACGGCCGCGCCCCAGTCGCCGCCCTGTGCGCCGAAACGCGCGTAGCCGAGCTCCGCCATCAGGTCGAGCCAGAGGCCGGCGATCCGGATGGGATTCATGCCGCTCCGCCGCGGCGGATCCGAGTAGCCGTAGCCCGGAAGCGAGGGCACCACGACGTCGAAGGCGTCGTCCGCGTCGGCGCCGTGAGCCGCGGGATCCGCGAGCAGCGGCACGATCCTCTCCATCTCCAGGAACGAGCCCGGCCAGCCGTGCGTCACGATCAGCGGGAAGGGACGCGGCCCGCGGCCGCGCACATGCTGGAAGTGGATGCGCGCGCCGCCGAGCTCGGCGAGGAAGCCCGGGACCGCGTTGATCCGCGCCTCGACGCGTCTCCAGTCGAAGCCGTCGCGCCAGCGCTCGACGAGCGCGCGCAGCGGCGCGGCCGGAGTCCCCAGGCGCCACGGCTCGCCGGCCTCGTCCTCTGGCTCGTCGGGCCAGCGCGTGCGCGCCAGCCGCTCGCGGAGATCCGCGAGCACCGACTCCGGGGCCTCGGCGCGAAACGGGACGATCATGAGTCCTCCCCCCGCGAGGCTTCAACACGCGGGCCGCGGCCGGGGTTGCAGCCGGACGGCTAGTGCGCGCGGAGGAAGTCTCCGATCGCCGCGATGGCCTCGGCTACGTTCTGCGCCTCGGTGCGCCCCGAGCGCGCCGGCGGCTTGAAGGAATGATCGCCGCCCTCGAGGTAGTGCACCGAGATGGCGGGCGACAGCGCGTACCCGGAGATCTCCTCGCGGCTCCCGAAGGCGTCCCGGGTACCCTGGAGGATCAGGGTCGGGGTCTTGAGTTTCTCGAGGTGCGCCGTCCGCAGCTTCGTCGGGGCGCCGGGCGGATGGAACGGATATCCGAGGCAGACGAGCCCGCGCGCATCGACCTCGTCCGCGACCATGCTCGCGATCCGGCCGCCCATCGACTTGCCTCCGAGGAAGAGGCGCGGTCCGCCCCCGAAGCGCGCGACGACTTCCTTCCAGCGCGCCTCGAGGACGGCCGGGCGGTCCGGCGCGCCGCGCCCGCCACCCACCCGCCGGCGCGCCATGTAGGCGAACTCGAAGCGGATGACCCTGATGCCGAGCGCCGAGAGGCCCGACGCGACCCGATTCATGAAGGGCGAGTCCATCGGCCCGCCCGCGCCGTGCGCGAGCACGAGCGTGTGCGCGGCGTCACCGGGTCCGTCGATGCGGTATTGGGAGTCGGCGTCGTCGGGAGTCATGGAATGAAGAACTCCTCAAGGCTCGATGCTGAATGAAAGCCGCATGAAATCCAGTCGCGACCCCCGGCTCGAATCCTAACCTCGGAGACGCGATCGACTGGTACCCTCGCGATCCTCCCGCGCCGGCGGCCTGCGGGCCGCCGGCCTCTTTTTGGCCGCTCCTATACTGGTTCGGTGCGCTCCCTCCTGCTGATCGCTCTCCTGGCATCGCCGCCCGAATCGCGGGAGGCGCTCGAGCAGCGCGTCGCCGATCTCGCCCGAAACGCCGGCGGAACCGTCGGCGTCTCGATCCTCCACATAGAGTCGGGCAAGGGCGCGAACGTGCGCGGCGCGACGGCGCTTCCGATGGCCAGCGTCTTCAAGCTCCCCGTGGCGTACGAGCTGCTGCGCCGCGTGGATCGCGGCGTGGTCCGGCTGGACCAGCGCATCGCGTTGTCGCCCGCCGACCTGCGCACGGGACAGAGCCCGATCGCGGAGCGGGCGCCCAACGCGGGAATCACCCTGTCGATCGGCGAGCTGCTCGAGGCCATGCTGGTCGACGGCGACAACACCGCCGCGGACCTCCTCCTCCCGCTGGCGGGAGGGCCCGAGGTCATCACGGCGCAACTCGACGAGGCGGGGCTCGGCGGCATTCGCGTCGACCGCTCCGAGGCCGAGCTCGCCTTCGATACCTACGGGGCGACGCCTCCGCCGAAGGCGAGCTGGTCTCTGAAGACGCTCCGGGCGGCCTTCGACGCGGTCTCCGAGGACCGGCGCCGCGAGGCCTTCGACCGGTTCCTGGCCGATCCCCGCGACACGGCCACGCCGGACGCGCTCGTCCTGCTGATGCGCGATGCCCAGCAGGGCCGCCGTCTCTCGCCGGAGAGCCGCACGCGGCTCCTCGAGCTGCTCGCGAAGACCCGCACGGGACCCAGGCGTCTCGAGGGCGACCTCCCCGCGGGTACGAGAGTCGCGCACCGCACGGGCACGGGCGGCGAGGTCGGCGACCGCAACGTCTGCACCAACGACGTCGGGATCGTGGCGCTGCCCGGCGACCGCGGGCACCTCGCGATCGCGGTTCTCGTTCGCGGCTCCGACCGCCCGCTCGCGGAACGGGAGAAGGCCATCGCGCGGATCGCGCGCGCGGCGTATGACCACTGGAGCCGGTAGCGGCGGCTAATGAATCGTGGGCGTCGGCTCCGCCGTGTGACCGCCGCGCTTCGCGCGGCGTTCCCTACTGGCTGGGGTCTGCCGCTGATGGTCGGGTCGCGCGCCTTCGTCCGCGGCCGCCGAAGGCGAGGCCCAGGAAGAAGAAGACGGCGGCCCCGATGCCGCCGCCGATGAATTGTCCGCGGATCAGCCGCGTGGTCGCATAGCGGACGACCTCGGGCAGGTTGACCATCGCGGCCGGCTGTCCGTTCTTGGCGAGGTAGCCCGCCTCGTTGTACCAGGAGAGCATCGGCGGCACGATGAAGGACGCCGCGACCATCCCGAGGATGGCGCCCAGGAGCACCCAGATCACGATTCCCTTCATCGCGCCTCCTCCTTCCCGGCAACGCCGGAGTTGCGCCGTCCGAAGATCGAGAGCACGTGCCCGTCCGGGTCGCGGAAGTCCGCGGCGAGCTGGTCGCCCGTAACGACCCGTGGCGCGATCCGGAACGCGACGCCCCGCTCCCGAAGGAGCGCATAGGCGCGGTCCACGTCGTCGACGCCGAAGACGAGCTCGGTCCGCCCGTCCTCTCGGGCCTCGAGCAGGTCCGCCGCCTCGCGCAGACCCAGGGTGATTCCGCCGGCGCGGAGGAACGCGAACTCGTCCGAGGCGAACGAGAGCGGCAGTCCCAGCGTGTCGCGGTAGAACGCGATCGAGCGTGCGAGCTCACGCACTCCCAGCATCACGATCCCGATGCCCTGGGTCGGTCCCTCGCCGCTCATCTTCTCCTCAGCCTCAGCGATCCATCTCGACGATGACCGCGGTGCCGTAGGCCAGCACCTCCGTGACGCCCGCCGACACCTCGGTCGCGTCGTAGCGGAATCCGATGATGGCGTTCGCGCCCATCTGCTCGGCATGGCGGGACATGAGCTCGAACGCCTCCTGCCGCGCGTGCTCGCACATCTCCGACCAGAGCGTGATGTTGCCGCCGAAGAGACTCTGGATGCCGGCGCCGACCGTCCCGACGATGCTCCGAGAGCGCACCACGATCCCTCGAACGATGCCGAGGTTGCGCGTGATCCGGTGGCCGGGCAGATCCAGGGCGGTGGTCGTGAGGGCACGGTTGAGCACGGCTCCTCCTTCGGCGGCGCTGCCGGATCGCGCCTCGCCCTACTGTACGACGGGTCGCGGATTTGCATACAGTGGAAACGGTCGAAGGGTCGAAAGGAGGCAGCGAATGCGACTCCGGAACCTCGGCGCTCTTCTCTCCGTTTTCGTCCTCGGCGTCCTGGCCGCCGCGTCGGCGCACGCGCAGCAGCCGCCGCTCCAGCAGCTCGAGATCACCGATCACGTCCGCGTCCGGCTCCAGCAGCTGCCCTACTACGGCCCCTACGACATCATCGGGTTCACCGTGAAGGCCTCCACGGTGACGCTGAATGGTTGGGTCTACCAGGCGATGAACAAGGACGAAGCCGAGGCGGCGGTCCGGCGCGTCCAGGGCGTCACGAACGTCGTCGACGACATCCAGGTGCTGCCCGTCTCTATCAGCGACGACAAGATCCGGCGAGAAGTTTTCCGCGCGATCTATTCGGACGACTTCCTGCAGAAGTACGGAACGCCGATCCCCGGCATCGACGGCGCACGGTGGGGCCGCCGTTTCTGGGGGCGCGGCCTGCGGGGATTCGGAAGCCCGGGGTCGGGCTTCGGCAACTTCCCCGGATCCGAGCCCATCGGCAACTACGCGATCCACATCGTCGTCAAGGGCGGACAGGTCGGCCTCTACGGAACGGTCAACAGCGAGGTCGACAAGACCAAGGCCGGCATGGACGCACGCGGCGTCTTCGGCGTGATGGGCGTCGACAATCAGCTTCAGGTCGTCACGGACTGAGCCTCCGGTCTACGGCGCCGGCGCGGGAATCTCGCGCAGAACGCGGAAGCCGTCGGGCTCGAAGAGCACGCGGAACCCATAGTCCGAGTAGCGAAACTCGGGCGGCAGGCTGCTCGAGGCGGAGGGCGCGGACCAGCGGACCGCGTGACGCCAGGATCCGCCCTTGCTCGCGCGGCGTCGCGGTGCGGCGCCGGACGCGTCCAGGCTCCAGTTCAGGCACCACTCGTGAACCATGGTCCCGGGGTCCAGGATCCCGTACCCGTTGGGCGTGCCCCGGCCCGTCTCCCAGGGCCCCTCGAGCGGCCCCTGCGGGATCTCGCCTTCCGGCACCGCGTCCCCCCACGGCGTGCGCGGGTCGGGCACGAGCTGTCCGCCCCGCATCGCGAACTCCCATTCGGCGTCGCTCGGCAATCGCCAGCGGCCGGGCGCCGGTTCCTCCTCCGCGTGCTCCCCGCCTCCATTCAGCCACGCACAGAAGGCTGTTGCGTCGTCCCAGCTCACCCCGACGACGGGTCTGCGGTCGCCGGCGAATCGGGGATCGCCCCACCACGGGGGCGCCGCGACGATGCCGGCCGCGAGGAAGGCGCCGAACTCGAGGTTGGTGACGGGGGTCCGCCCCAGGCGGAACGGATCGATCCGGCGCGGCCCGGCGATCTCCGCGAGACCGGGGGCCGGCAGGGAGCCGCCCGGGATCGGAACCGTGGCCGGGAAGACCCGCCGGGCGGAGTCCGAAGCGGCCTCAGCCCGCGTGTTCGGAGGCGAACTCCAGCTCAAAGGCGGGATGCGGAGTCCCGTCGGCGGCGGCGCCGGCGAGCGGGATGAGCGTCGCGGGTCTGGCGGAAGCGGGTCCCACCGGTCTTGCGGCGACCGGTCGCGTTCCGAACGCGTCGGCCCGGTTGGCCAGCACGACGCACAGAACGACGAAGGCGCCGAGCGCGGTGCCGTAGGGGAACGCGAAAAGGATGACGGCGGAGAACGCGAACGCGAAATTGCGGGCCCAGACGCGGTAGCGGCGCAGGAAGAACCCGACGAAGGCGTAGCATCCCGCGAGCACGACGGAGGCCGCGGGGAGCAGGAGATCCGCGGCGGAGCCGCCCCCGAAGAAGACCTCGAGCCCGACCGCCGCGGTGAGAAGCGCCTGAGCCGCAAAGAGATAAAACACGAGGCCGGCGATCCGCGCGAGGGTCCTCCCCCTGCGCGCCACCGATTCGCGGATCCAGCGCGTCTGCTTCATTCATGTCCTCCGTTCGAATGTATTGGCCCGGTTGGGCTCTGAAACGAGAAGCGGGCGCTTCATCGCGCCCGCCTGATCTCGAAAAAAAATGTGTAGCGACACATTCTGCGGATCCACCTCGAACAGAATTTTCATCTCGTTATAACACGCCGTAAAGCCGAGGGCGTCTTTTTTTTGGGCTTCGGCAGGGCTCTCGTTCGCGCGCTCCGTCGCGGAATCCGCGAGCCACGACGACAGTCTGCACACGGAGTTGTGCAGGCGAAACCCGGGCCTCTTCACGGGCCGGCATCGCGAGTCGCGAGTCGCGGAGACGAGCGGCGAGGAGTCGCGCCACCGTCGTCGTGATTCGCGAGTCGCGCGCCGCGCATCGCGCATCGCGAGTCGCGCGTCACATCGTTGCCATCGATGCACGATCGGATGGTGAGTGCCGCATCCCGATTCGCAAATCGGCGATCGGCGACGCGTCGCCGCCGCGCGGCGATGATCACACCCACGGTACACGCGAGAAAGCTTGCGACTTGCAACGCGCGCGCCCGCCATCACCGGAACGAGAGTTGCACCGACTGTGCCAGCGCGCTTCGCGAATCTGGACCGCGCGGAGACGAAACCTTCGCGCTCCGCGTTCGTCTTGGATGAAGGGAATGGAACGCAACCGAAACCAAAGGGGGACAAAGTGAAACGATCGATGACGATGGGACTTTTGGCCACAGCCTCTCTCGTGCTGCTGACGGCAGCGTGCGCGCAGAGCGGATTTCAGGCCGTGGCCGTGACGAAGAACGCGGCCACGGTCGCGTCGTGCCAGTCGAAGGGAGAGGTCCACGCGAACGACCTCACACCGGACTACGACATCCAGCGCGACCTCACCGAGGCGGTTCGGAACAAGGGCGCCAACACGCTCCTGATCTCCGCCGATGGCGCGCGTACGGGAACCGCGTATCAGTGCTCGATGCCGGAGGCCACGGCGCAAGCGAAGTCCGCCCCGGGTCGCTGAGCCGGGCCTCGCTCTTTACTCTTCGCAAGGGCGGGACCCGGCCCGGTCCCGCCCGCTTTTCCGGTCCCGAGGCTCAGTTCTTCGCCAGGACCGGCATCCCGGCCGCGCGAAGCGCGGAGTTGACGGCGGGGAGTTCCTTTTCCAGAAAGCCTCGCCAGTGGGCGAGCCCGGCCGCGGTCTCCTCGCGACGCTGAGCGAGGGCGGCCTCGGCGTCGGGCGTCGGAGCCGCATCGGCGCTCTCGACGGTCCGCTCGTAGCGCGCGAGCCGGGCCGCGATGCGGCGGAGATTCGTCGGCGAGGCCTCGTTCTCTTCGAAGAACTCCTCGGACTCGGCGGGCGGCCCGGCGGCGTCCTCGAGCGCGCGCGAAAACGAAGCGAGCGCCTGGCGCACCGCGTCGTCGGCCGCCAGCGGCAGGCTCGCGACGCGCCGGCGAATTCCATCCGCGTCGCGGAGCGCCTCCGCGACCCGCACGCGCTCGGCCTGGATCTGCAGCGCGAGCTCGAGCTGGCGTGAGAGGTCCGCATCGGTCGCCGAGATGCGCGGATCCCGTGCCACGACGAGCGGCTGCTGCACGGTGCGGCCACCGGTGGTGAGACGAACCGTGTAGCTTCCCGGCGCGGCCCAGAGGCTGCCGGCCTCCCGGCGGCGCCGCGACACGAGCGCCTTCGGCGTCTCGTACTGAAGGTCCCACACGAAGCGGTGCGCGCCGGCGGCCGCGGAGGGAGGCCGCCGCACCGGGGACCAGTCCGGCGTCGTCTGAATCTTCTGCAGGTCGGGCCCCTCCTCGGGGTCGTCGCTCGAGAATCTCCGGACGCGCCCGCCCTTCGCATCGAGGATCTCGATCGAGACGGGCGTCGCCGACGCGGTCTTCAGCACGTAGTCGAGGACGGCGCCGTTCGGAGGGTTCTCCGCGCGGGGCTCGTCCTTCGGATCGGGCGTGCCCTGGAAGGGCGCCGGGTTCAGCCGGATCGCCTTTCGCGGCGCGAAGAGCCACACCGGCGCGGCCGTGACGTTCGCGTCGAGCTGACGCAGCGGGCTCGCGTCGTCGAGGACCCAGAAGGCGCGGCCGTGCGTCGCGAGCACGACGTCGCCCTGCCGCACCGAGATGTCCCGGATCGAGCAGTTCGGCAGGTTCGCCTGGAGGCTCTGCCAGTGATCGCCGTCGTCGAAGGAGACGAAGACTCCCGTCTCCGTCCCCGCGTACAGCAGGCCGCGGCGGTCCGGGTCCTCGCGCACGACGTTGACGTAGCTGCCGGAGGGGATCCCCGCGGCGATCTCGGTCCAGCTTCTCCCGCCGTCGCGCGTCCGCAGGATGTGGGCGTCGACGTCGTCGAGGCGGTGCCGGTCGATCGCGGCGTAGGCGGCCTCGGGATCGAAGTGCGAGGGCTCGAGGACGCCGACCTTGGACCACGCCGTCAGCGCAGGCGGCGTGACGTTCTCCCAGTGCGCGCCGTCATTGCGCGTCAACCAGAGGAGGCCGTCGTCGGTGCCGCACCAGATCATCCCGTCGCGAAGGAATGAGGGCGCGATCGCATAGACCACTCCGCGGCGCGGATCGCGCTCCGCCGAGTCTTCCGCCGTGACGGAATCCAGAGTGGCCGGCACCTCGGGAGCCTCTCGCGTCAGGTCCGGGCTGATGCGATCCCAGTGGCGGCCGGCGTCGGTCGTGCGAAAGACGAACTGATTGCCGAAGTACAGTGCGCTCGGATTCCGCGGCGAGAACGACAGCGGGAGCGTCCACTCGCCGCGGTAGCTTCCCGGGTGGGCCAGGGTGGGATCCACGTCCTGCTCCTGGAGCGTCGTCGCGTCGAACCGCCCAACGCCGCCGCCGAAGAGGATCTCGGGGTGCGCCGGGTCCGGCGCGATGTAGCCGTTCTCGCCTCCCGCCGCGATGGGACGCCAGTCGCGCTGCGTCATCGCGATCGTGTCCGTCCGCACCGGCGTCGCCGCCGCTCCCGTGTCCTGCTGCGCGCCGTAGATCCAGTACGGGAACTGCGCGTCGGTCGCGACGTGGTAGAACTGAGCCGTCGGCTGGTTGTACCAGGAGCTCCACGTGAGCCCGCCGTCGACGCTGACCGCCGCGCCCTGATCGCTCGCGAGGATCATGCGGCGCGAGTCGGCGGAATCGATCCAGAGCTGGTGGTAATCGTCGCCGCCCGGAGCGCCCTTGAACGGGAGGAACGTCTTCCCGCCGTCGGTCGACCGGTACATCGCCGTGTCGCAGGCGTAGACGACGTCGGCGTTCTTCGGGTCGACCGTCACGCCCGCGAAGTACCAGCCCCGCTCCCAGATGCGGCGATCGCCGCTGACGCGCTTCCACGCGAGGCCGCCGTCCTCGGAGACGAAGAGGCCGCCCTGCTTCGCGTCGACCAGCGCGAAGACGCGGCCCGGCCGGCTCGGCGCGAACGCCAGCCGGATGCGGCCGAGCTTCTCGGACGGCAGACCGGTCCCGACCACGGGTTTCCAGGTGTCGCCGCCGTCGGCGGACCGGTAGAGCCCGCTGCCCGGGCCGTTCGACGGCGGGTAGACGTTCCAGGGCGGCCGGCGCGTCTGCCAGAGCGCGGCGAGCAGCGTCCGCGAGTCGCGCGGGTCGACGGCGAAGTCGATCGCGCCGGTGTTCTCGTCGTGGAAGAGGACGCGCGACCACGTCGCGCCGCCGTCTGTGGAGCGGAAGACGCCGCGCTGCGCGTTGGGACCGTACGCGTGCCCCAGCGCCGCGACGAAGACGCGGTTCGGGTCCTTCGGGTCGACGACGACCTTGCCGATCTGCCGGGTGTCCTCGAGCCCGATCCGCCGCCACGTCTCGCCGCCGTCGGTCGACTTGTACATCCCGTTTCCGTACGAGATGTCGGAGCGCATGTCCGCCTCGCCCGAGCCGACGTAGAGGATGCTCGGGTTCGATGGCGCCACTGCGATCGCGCCGATCGAGGCGATCGGCTGGCCGTCGAAGATCGGCCGCCACGTGCGCCCGGCGTTGTCGCTCCGCCAGACTCCCCCGCCGACCGCGCCGAAGTAGAAGCGGTCGGGCTCTCCCGGAACGCCGGCCGCGGTCAGGACGCGCCCGCCGCGGAACGGCCCGATCATCCGCCACCGCAGGGACGACAGGAGCTCGGAATCGTAGGCCTGGCCCGGGAGCGCCGCGGCGACGGCCGCGAACAGAAACGCGGCTCCGACTCCCCGTACGGTCCGTCGCCAGCGCGTCACGGGTCCGGGATTATATGGGGCGTCGCGGTCTCGTGCCGGGCCCATCGCATAGACTGCAGTCGATGCCCCAGCGCAAAGCGAAATCAGCAGCACGGCCGGCGCGAAGCGCGCGGCCGCCGCCGCCGCGCAGGAGTCCGGCGTCGCTACGCAAGAGCCCGGCGCGAAGCGCGAACCTGCGGTCGCTCGCCCGCGAGCTCCGCGACTACGCGATGGCCTTCCCCGGCGCGACCGAGGATTTCCCGTGGGGCGAGCGCGTCGCCAAGGTCAATGGAAAGGTCTTCGTGTTCCTGGGCTGCGAGCCCGCGAAGGGCCCGGCCGGCGAGATGGGTTTCAGCGTCAAGCTGCCGGTCTCCTGCGAGGAGGCTCTCGAGCTTCCCTTCACCAAGCCCACGGGCTACGGCCTCGGGAAGGCCGGATGGGTCTCGGCGAGCTTCGGGGCGAAGGACGCTCCGCCGGTCGACATCCTCAAGGCCTGGATCGCCGAGAGCTACCGATCGATCGCCCCGAAAAAGCTTCTCGAGGAGCTCGAAGCCTCGGTTTAGAAACTTTCGGCGCTTCGTCGCGGCCGAGCCTCACTCCGAGCGGAGCGCCTCCAGCGGATCGACGCGCGAAGCGCGCAGAGCCGGAACCAGGCTCGCCGCGGCCGCGATCACGAGCAGGATCCCGCTGACCGACAGGAACGTGAACGGGTCGCGCGGCGCCACGCCGAAGAGCAGCCCCTCCATCAGCCGCGTCAGGAAGAGCGCTACCGCGACTCCGGCCGCAATGCCCACGGCGGCGTAGAGCACGCCGCGCCGGACGATGAGAGCGAGGACGTTGGCCCGCGACGCGCCGAGCGCCATGCGGATCCCGATCTCGCGGCGCCGCCGGCTGACGAGGTAGGACAGCACGCCGGCCACGCCGACCGCAGCCAGGACGAGGGCGAGGCCGGCGAAGATCGAGAGGAGCGTCCCCGTCAGACGCGGCGTGGCCATCGACGCGTCGACCACGTCGGTCATCAGCCGCACGTTGGCGACCGGGAGGCGCGGGTCGAGCCCGCGCACCTCGGCGCGGATCGGGTCCACGAGCCGCATCGGCTCGCCGGCGACGCGCAGCACGAGCGTCATGCCCCGGGCCGCGTCGCCGCTGCGGGCGGCCGGGAACTGCGCATAGGGCACGAAGAATTTCTCCTTGATCGCGGCGGTCACGCCGTTGTGCCGCTCGTCGCGGACGAGACCCACGATCGTCAGCCACGGGCGCTTGGGGTTGCTCGATCCCATGCGGATGCGCCGGCCGATCGGATCCTGGCCGGGGAGGTAGGCCCGCGCGAGCGTCTCGTTGATCAGGACCACGGGCTGCGACTCCGCGGTATCGCTCGGAAGGAGAGTTCGGCCGCGCAGTAGCCGCTCGCCGAGCGCCTCGAAGGCGCCGTCCGATACGACCTGCCAGTCGCCCTTGGCATTGACGCCCGGGGGTGGAACGTATCCCTCGACGGCAAGCCCCCAGTCGCCGATCGACGTGGCGAGCGGCAGCGAGCGCACGAGGCCGGCGGCGTGCACTCCGGGCAGGCCGCGCACGCGCTCGAGCAGCGCGCGGTAGAACGCGACCACGGACTCGGGCGTCTTGTAGGTCGCCTCGGGCGGCCTCAGCTGCAGCGTCAGGACGTGCTCCGGCCGGAAGCCCAGGTCGACGTGCAGCAGCGCGTCGAGCGTGCGGAGCATCAGCCCCGCGCCGAGGAGGAGCACCACCGCCAGCGCCATCTGGACTCCCGCGAGCGCGGCGCGAAGGCTCTGCCGGCGGCGGCCGGACGACGCGTTCATGGCGCCGTCGCGCAGCGACTCCGTCAGGTTCAGACGCAGCGTCTGCACCGCCGGCGCGAAGCCGAAGAGGAGCGTCGTCAGGAGGATCAGCGCGGCGGCAAACAGCAGCATCCGCGGGTGGATCCCGATCGGCGAGAGCGCCGGCAGCCCGGCCGCCCCCCTGGCCGCGATGATCTTCACGCCGGCCCACGCGAGCGCGAGTCCCAGGGTCCCGCCCGCCGCCGCGAGCACGAGGCTCTCGGTCAGGAGCTGCCGGGTCAGCCGCGCCTTGCCCGCTCCGATCGCCGCGCGCACGGCGATCTCGCGCTGCCGGCCCTCCGCGCGCGCGAGGAGCAGGTTGGCGACGTTGGCGCAGGCCATCAGCAGCAGGAACCCGACCGCGCCGAAGACCAGGACGAGCGCCCGGCGCGCGCCTCCGCGGATTTCCTCCTCGACCGGCACGGCGAACGCGTCGAACCGCATCGGCTCCGGATACAGACCCGCTCGCGTGGAGGCGGCTGTGAGGGCCTTCAACTCCGCGGTGGCGCGCGTGGCGGTCGCCCCCGGCGCCAGCGTGGCGGCCGCGTAGTAGCCGTGGTTGCCGTGATCGCCCTGGGAGAAGTCCACCTGGTCGGGGACGTAGACCTGCGTCGGCTCGGCCGCGTCCTCGGTGAAGTCGGTCGGCAGCGCGAACCCGCGCGGCATCACGCCGACGACGCGCCGCGCGACGCCGTCGAGCTCGACCACCTGGTCGATCACGCCCGGATCGCCGCCGAAGCGGTTCTGCCAGACGCCGTATCCGAGGACGATCACCGGGGGGCCGCCGGGGCGATCCTCGGCCTCCGTGAATCCCCGCCCGAGCTGCGGCCGCGCGCCCAGGGTCTCGAAAGTGTTCGCCGTGATCCCCGCGACGCCGACGCGGACGGGATCGCGTCCGCCGGTCAGGTTCGCCTGGTCGATCTCCCAGGCCGCGACGCTCGCGAAGCTCGGGATCGCGCGCCGGTAGTCGGCGACCTCGCCCGTGGCGACCCACGTCTTGGGGAAGTCCTTCCAGCGGCTCCAGACCATGACCCGCCGCTCGGGCTGCGCATAGGGCAGCGGGGACATCAGGACCGCCCGAATGACCGAGAAGATCGCGGTCGTGGCGCCCATCCCGAGCGCCAGGGTCAGGATGGCGGCCACGGCGAAGCCGGGCGAGCGCCTCAGGCCGCGCCACGCGAACCGTACGTCGGCAACGAAGTCTTCCACGGTCCTCCTCCTCGGTCCGGGCGAGCGCGCTCCGGCCATCGCAGGGATTGACGCTCGAGGGAGGCGAAGGTTCCTTCGAGATCCCGCTTCCGGGCTCGCTACACCACCCTGGCCGAGTTCTTCCGGTCGAAAAAGCGGTCGATCGCGCTCTCGAGCCGGGCAAACGTGATGGGCTTGACCAGGTGGTCGACGAAGCCGGCGGAGAGGCTGCGCCGGACGTCCTCCTCCATCCCGTATCCGGTCACCGCGATGCCCGACAGCCCGTACCGCTCGCGCAGGTGCGCCATGAGCTCGAGGCCGTTGCCGTCGGGCAGACCGAGGTCCGAGAGGACGAGGTCGAAGCTCTGCGTCCGGGCGGCCGCCATCGCCTCCCGAACCGAGCTCGCCACGACGACGTCGCAGTCGAGCTCCGCGAGGAGAGCGCGCGCCGCCCGCAGGGTGTCGATGTGGTCCTCGACCAGCAGGACGCGCCGCTTCTCGAGGGCGAACCCTCTGGCCGGTGGGGCCACGGGCGGCGGCGCCGCGACCTGGCCGGTCAGCGTCGGGAGCTCCAGGCGAAACGTGGCCCCGCGCCCCTGCCCGCCGCTCTCCGCCGTGAGCGACGCGGACTGCGCCTCGGCCAGGGCCCGGGAGATCGAGAGCCCGAGGCCGAGCCCCCGGCTGCTCGGACCCGCCTGCTCGAAGGGCTCGAAGATGCGGCCGAGGTCGGACGGATCGATGCCCGCGCCGTTGTCCTGGATCTCGACGGCGATGCGCCGCGCATCGACCGGGACGGGAACGGTGCGCACGCGGATGCGTCCGCCCGGCGGCGTGAACTCCACGGCGTTCTTGACCACGTTCCAGAGGATCTGCCGCAGCCGCGACGGGTCCGCGTTCACGTCGACGTCGTCGAGGGTTCCCTCGCGCTCGATCAGGACGCCCTTGGAGGCGGCCTCCCGCTGGCAGATCTCGATCACGCTCTCGAGGACCTCGGTCAGCCGAACCGGCTCGGGCTTGACCCGCAGCTTGCCCCGCGCGATGCGCGTGAGGTCGAGCAAGTCATCGATCAGTCGTGCCTCGAGCTCGGCGTTGCGGCGAATGACCTCCATCTGCGCGCGCACCGAACTCGGCAGGGACGCGCTCTTCTCCAGGACCGAAGAGAGCGCGAGGACCGGCGTCAGCGGCGTTCGGAGCTCGTGGGACAGCGTCGCGAGGAAACGGTCCTTCGCCTGGCTCGCGGCCTCCGACTCTTCTCGCGCCCGGCGGCGCTCCGCGGTGGCGGCCCCCAGCACGAGGAACGTCGCCGCGGTGACGCCGATGAACGCCTGGAGGTCGAAGAGGGAGAGCTCGATCGTGCCGCGCGCGAAGGGACCGTGGCCGCGCTCGGTGCCCCAGAGGGCGACGGCCGCCACCGCGAACGTCGCGAGCGCCGCACCGCGCTGCTCGAAGCGGAGCGCCGCCCAGACGAGCAGCGGCGCGAGGAGGGAGGTCATCCCTCCCCGCGTGGTGCCGAAGAGAAAGACGCTCATCCCCACGATGGCGACCGCAAGGGCCAGGCCCTCGAGCATCCGGGGACGCCGGGACGCCGCCTCGCGCGACGGGATCCACGTCAGGATCAGCGGTGCGACCACGAGGATGCCGATCGCGTCGCCCAGCCACCATGCGCCCCAGGTTCGGTAGAAGTTCGCCGGCGCCGCGAGGCCAGACAGCGCCAGGCTCGCGACGCCGATCGTGGCACTGACGACGGCGCTGCCGATGGCCGAGAGAAGGATCAGGCCGACCGCATCGACGACCCGGTCGAGCGAGCGGCGAAAGTCCGGGAGGCGGTGGAGGACCCAGGCGCCGAGCACCGCCTCGAGCGTGTTGCCGGCGCCGATCGTGGCGGCGGTGAGGAGCGGGGCGCCGGTCCAGAGGTTCACGACCGTCGCCGCCACGAAGATGGCCGGCCAGAACCGCGTCCCCAGGATCAGCATCGCCGCGAGCGCGAGGCCGCTCGGCGCCCAGACCAGCGTGGCGAAGACGTTGATCGCGTGTCTTCCCAGACCGAAGCGCGCCAGGAAGACGTAGAGCGCCGCGAGCAGAAGTCCTCTCGCCAGGTCCGCGGCGAGCGCGGATCCGGGGCGACGAGAGAACCATGCGAGAGGACCCACAGCGCCTCCTCGGGATCAGGACGCTGTGGGAAATCTTAGACCCGAGTCGCGGGTACGGTCACGTGCCCGCCGACACCGGCTTCGTCGGGCTGGGCATTGGCCCGGCGGACCACGGCGTCGAGGCTGAACCGCCCACCCCCGTACGCCGCGATGAACAGGAAGGCGAAGCAATAGAAGACCGCCATCTCGCCGCCGTTGACGATGGGCCAGAATCCCTTGGGCGCGTGGGACAGGAAATAGGCGACGGCCATCGTCCCGGACGCCAGGAATGCGGCGCCGCGCGTCATGAGGCCGACCGCGATCAGGATCCCGCCGAAGAACTCGATCACGCCGCCCGCGACCATCAGCGGCTTGTCGGCCGCCGGGCCGCCGAACGCGCCGAAAAGCAACTGCGCCCCATGGCAGATGAACAGCGCTCCCAGCACCAACCGCATCAGCGCATACGTCACTTCCCGGTAGGGGGGCCGCGTCGTTTGCATGGCTCCTCCTCTTACTTCTCGGAGATGCGAAATCGGTGCCGCCGCGGACGGCTGCCGGAGGCCCGCCCGAGACCCGAGCGGCCCCCCCGGAATTTCGGCGGCGGGCGTAATCTTCGATGCCCCCCGGCCGTCTTTATGTGTGAAACGAAGGCGCCGGAACGGTTTCCGGTGGCCGACGAAAAGGAGCGATCACACAATGAACCGGTTCCCTCGTCTCTTCGCATCGGCCCTGATCGGAGTCGCCGGCCTCGCCGCGACCGCCATGGCGGACGGCCCGGCGGCCGCGGGCTACGGCCACGGCGGGCGGGGCTTCGCCGCCCGACACTTCCAGAAGTGCCTCGCCTCCGCCGGTCTCTCGACCGAGCAGCAGGCCGCCATCGAGCAGATCCAGTCCGACGCCCGACCCACCTTCCAGGCCGAGTTCGCCGCGCTGAAGGCGGCCCAGGACAAGCTTCAGAACGACCTCGCGAGCGGCGCCGACAAGAGCGTCCTCGGACAGGACGTCCTCGACAAGGACGCGGCGATGAACAAGATCAAGAGCGACCACAAGGAAACTCACGACAAGATCCTCGCCCAGCTGCACCCCGACCAGCAGAGCGCCGTGCAGTCCTGCATGGAGTCGCGCGGCGGGAAGGGCGGCGCCAGCCTCTCGGAGGAGCCGGCCCAGTAATTCCTGAGGTCTCGACCACGGTCCGAGCCTGAGCCCCACGCGTCCAAAGCGGGCTCGGACCGTTTTTTCGCTCTCCTCCCCGCCTAGTCGGCGGCCCCCACCTGGAACTGCTCGATCTTGCCGTCCGGCATGTCCCGCTCCCAGACATCGACCGCCTTCTTCGGATACGTGACCTTGAAGAGACGGTACGTCATGCCGCCGCGGTCGTTCTGCTGCGTCTGTTTGAGCGCGGTCGGAGATCCAAGCGGGGCGAGGCTCGCCGCGAAGTCGCCCACGGCCTGGTCGGTGAAGTAGCTGTTGGCGTTGGCCGTGAACAGGGACCGGTCGATCCTGCCCGCCTGAAGGCCGGAGAGGATCTCGCGGGCCCGCTTCTCGCTCCCGGCGACCGCGTCCCGCTTCTCGAAGAGCAGCGGCGCGATCCGCTCGGTGATGCGATCCGGGGCGACCGTCTCGCCGTTCGTCAGCACCGTGATCGCGGCGCCGTCGTCGGGGAACACGGTGTTGTGCGACGTGAAGCCCGACACCGCGCCGCCGTGCGCGAGCGCGCGGTGGCCGGCCACCTTCTGGACGTCGAGACCCAGACCGTACCCCGCCCCGAGGCCGCTCTTCAACAGGACCTCGGTTTGCATCTCACGGTAGGACTCCGGCTTGAGCAGCCGATGCTCGAGCATGCCGACGTTCCACTTCGCCAGATCCTCCGCGGTCATCGCCAGCTCTCCGGCCGCGAACAGCCAGCCCTTGCCCTCCTTCGGCGCCGGCCGCGACGGACCCAGCGCGTAGCGCAGGTAGCCGACGGGATCGCTCTCGGTTAGCCGGTCCTGGTCGACGTTGACGACGCCGTTCATCTCCAGAGGCCTGAAGATGCGGGCCGTGAGGAACGGCAGCAGCTTCTCGCCGCTCGCCTTCTCCAGGATGACTCCCGCGATGACGTACCCGGTGTTGCTGTACTGGTATTGCGTTCCCGGCTCGAAGTCGAGGGGCTTCTTCGCCCAGCGGTTCAGGATCTCGGCCGCGGTGACCGGCTGCGTCATGAAGGGCGGCACGTAGTCCTGCGGCCAGTAGTCCTGGTAGCCGGACGTGTGGGAAAGGAGCTGACGGACGCGGACGTCTCCGGCGCGCGTCAGGTCGGGCACGAAGCGGGAGACGGGATCGTCGAGCGACAGCTTGCCCTCCTCCGCGAGCATCAGAATCCCCGTCGCGGTGAACTGCTTGCTGTTCGACCCGATGCTGTAGCGCATCTCGGGACCGGCCGGCGCCTTCGGCGACAGCTTGGCGTCGCCGTAGGTCCTGACGTAGGCGATCTTGCCGTCTTTCACGATCGCGATCGAGGCGCTCGGCGAACCGGTCGACGCCAGGACCTCCGCGACGGCGCGGTCCACCCGCTCCCGGAACGCGGCGTCCGCGTCCGCCTCGGGCGGCGAGGCGCGAGCGGCGCGCGACAGGAGAAACACCGCGAGAGCGCCGGCGGCCAGAGCGATCCGGGCGAGTTTCTGCCCCTTCATCCGTCCTCCTTCGATCCTCGGGATCTTCTAGGGTCGGGATTGTAGTTTCTTCTCGTCTCCTTTCAGGGCCGGCGCGACCTCCGTCGTCAGGAATTCCTTGACGCCGGGACCGCCCGTGAGGGTGAGGGCGACGGAGCCCGGCCCCTTGCCGCGGACGGCGATGCCGAAGTCGAGGAAGGGACAACACCGGGCTTCCAGGTCCACCCACTCGGCGATCTCGACGACGCAGACCGGATCTCCCTGCGCGTCCGCGGGGAGCCTCGACAGGTCCAGCGCGAACTCGTAGCCATCCGGCAGCTCGCGGGTCCCGGCGACGGCGCGCTGGAGGAGGGCGGTGAGCTTCTGATGCCGCGCGCGCTGCGCCGGCGAGAGCGCGTCGAGCCGGCAGGCGAGCGGCTCGTCGGCGGGCGCGGCCGCCGACGGCGCCGGGGCCGGGTTCACGGAGAGGGAGGCGGGAGCGGCGGCGGAGGCGGAGGCCGCGAGGATGGGAAACAGAAGGGGCACGAGGTTCATGCGGGTCTCCTTTCGAAGACCCACGCTAGGACTTCAAGTACACTTTAGGTCAAGAGGATTCTGCGAATGACGATCGGCGAGCTGACGCGGCGCACGGGGCTCTCCGCCTCGGCGATTCGCTACTACGAAGTGGAACGGCTCATCCCCCCGCCGCGGCGCCGCTCCGGCCGGCGGGACTTCGATTCCGGCGCGATGTCTCAGCTCGTTGTGGTTCAGCTCGCCCGCGACTCCGGGTTTTCGATCGCGGAGGTGCGGAGCCTCGTGACCGAATTCGGGCGCGAGCGCTGGCGGAAGCTGGCGCAACGCAAGCTCGGCGAGATCCGCTCCGCCTCCAGGCGCCTGCGTGTCATGACCAACCTTCTCGAGAAGCTCCTCGATTGCGAGTGCCCGGACATCGAGTTCTGCGGTCGGGCGATTTCCCGCTCGCGGAGTGGCTCCTCGCCCAAGACGCGGTCGGGCGCGTCCTCACGGGCGCGCCCGCCGCTGTCGCTTCGGCCGAAGGTTTGAGCGCCTGCGTCTCGAGTCCCAGTCCTACCGGTGAGGCGCTGCCGGCGGAGGCGAGGCCGGCGTTCCGTTCGGCGCCGTATTGGGCTGCGCGGCTCCCGGCGAGCCGGCCGGAGCCAGCACGGGGGTCCCGTTCGGTCCGATCACGGGTTGGGCTGAGCCGGGCGTTCCGGGTTGAACCGACCCCGGCGTGCCGGGCTGCGCGAGCACCGGCGTGCCGTTCGGCCCGATCACGGGTTGGGCCGAGCCGGGGGCACCGGGTTGAACCGAGCCCGGCGTGCCGGGCTGAGCGAGGACCGGCGTCCCATTCGGCCCGATCACCGGCTGCGCGGCGCCCGCCGTCCCCGCCGTCACGGGAGTTCCGTTCGCGCCGATGACGGGTTGCCCCGCGCCCGCGGTCCCCGGCGTGAGGGGCGTGCCGTTCGCGCCGATCACCGGCTGGTCCGAGGAAGAAATGGGCGTGCCGTTGGGCCCGACCGTCGGTGGATTGCCGCTCATCAACGGGAAGCCATTCGGACCGACCGTCGGAGGCGCTCCTGGAATCGCGCTCGGCGTGGCCATCGGCTGTCCGTTGGATCCGATCGTGCCCGGGGCGTACGCGCCGCCGTAGGCGCCGACCGGCAGCTGACCATACGCGCCGTTCCCGGCGCCCCCGCTCTGCGGCTGAGACATTCCGTTTGCGGTCATACTCGGGAGCGCGGGACTACCTCCCGTCGGCCCGAGCTCGACGACGTCACCCGGCTGCATCGGCTGCGCCGGCGTCTGAGCGGCCGCGGAGCTGCCGCGAACGAGAACGGCGGCCGCGGGCTCGGAAACCGTGGACGCGCCCGTCTCGATCCTCAGGACCTCCTCCGCCGGCAGTCCCGTGAGCGCGCCAGACCGCGCGTCATGAAAAGTAACGACCGACCCGCGATGCACTGGAAGATCCCTCGAGACAACCTGTGTCCCGTCCTGGAGCGTGATCCTGTAGCGCGCCTGGACTGCCGCGGCGGCGAGCGCCGGGATCATCACCGCACCCATCGCCATTCCTAAGAAACGTTTCATGATTGACCTCCCGGTTCTCGTCCGAATTCGCCGTACGCTTGTCGGAAACTGCAGAATTCGGGCCAACCGGAGCCACGATGCGACACGTTGTCACCCCGACCGGCCGCGGCGCCGGAACTGATACAAAGACGCCATGAAGAGTCGACTCGGGCTTCGGCTTCCCCTTCTCCTATGCGTCGCAGCCTGCACGGGGGCGCCGCCCTTCCCGAACGCAACGACGAACGCGCCCGGGACCCCGCCGGGCACGGCGGTTTCGGTCGCGTCGTTCTCGCCGTCGAACCCGTTCGCCTCTCGGAGCACCCTCCCCTTCGAGGCGCCACCGTTCGACCGGATCCACGACGGCGACTACGCCCCGGCGATCGAGGAGGGCATGCGGCGGCAGCTCGCCGAAATCGCGGCGATCGCCGACGATCCCGCGCCGCCGACCTTCGACAACACGATCGTTCCGATGGAGCGCTCGGGCGAGCTCCTGACCCGCGTCTGGAAGGTGTTCTCCAACATCACGCAGATGAATACCAACGACACCTTGCAGAAGGTCAAGGCGGAGCTGGCGCCGCGGCTCGCGGCGCACCAGGATGCGATCTCCCTGAACCCTCGGCTCTTCGCCCGTGTCCAGGCCGTGTACGACGGCCGCGATGCGCTCCCGCCCGAGGAGAAGTACCTGGTCGAACGCACCTACCGGCACCTCGTGCGCGACGGGGCGAAGCTGTCCGATTCCGAAAAGGCCGCGCTGACGCGCCTGAACCAGGAGGAGTCGACGCTCACGACCGAGTACTCCGACAAGATCCTCGCGGACACGAACGCGTCGGCGGTCGTCGTGGAGAACCGGGCGCAGCTCGACGGTCTGAGCGAGGGCGACCTCGCCGCGGCGGCGGAGGCGGCGAAGGACAAGGGCCTGGCGGGGAAATGGATGCTGGCGCTGCAGAACACGACCCAGCAGCCGCCTCTCCAGTCGCTCCGGAATCGCTCGCTGAGGGCGCGACTGTTCGAGGCGTCCGTGCGGCGCGGCAACCACGGCGGCGAGAACGACACGCGCGCGATCATCCAGCGCCTCGCCGCGGAGCGGCCCGAGCGCGCGAAGCTCCTGGGCTTCCCGAGCTTCGCGGCCTACGTTCTTGACGACCAGATGGCGAAGACGCCCGAGAACGCGCTCCGGCTGATGACCGGCCTCGTGCCGGCGTCGACGGCGAAGGCCCGTGAGGAAGCGGCGCGCATCCAGAGAGAGATCGACGGGGACAACGACAAGGGGTCCGGCGGCTTCGCCCTGCAGCCGTACGACTGGGACTTCTACGCCGACAGAGTCCGCAAGGCCGAATTCGACCTGGACGAGTCCCAGATTCGCCCCTACCTCGAGCTCGACCGCGTGCTCCGCGACGGAGTCTTCTTCGCGGCGAACCGGCTCTACGGGATCACCTTCCGCGAGCGGACGGACATCCCGGTCTACAACCCCGACGTGCGCGTCTTCGAGGTGCTCGACGCGGACGGCAAGCCGCTCGCGCTCTACTACGGCGACTACTACGCGCGACCCAGCAAGCAGGGCGGCGCCTGGCAGGACAGCTTCGTCGACCAGAGCGGTCTCCTCGACACGAAGCCCGCCGTCATCAACGTCCTCAACTTCACGAAGCCCGCGCCCGGTCAGAAGTGTCTCCTGTCGTTCGGCGAGGTCACCGGTCTCTTCCACGAGTTCGGGCACGCGCTGCACGCCATGTTCGCGAACGTGCGGTATCCCACGCTCTCGAACGTCCCGCGCGATTTCGTCGAGTTCCCCTCGCAGATCAACGAGCACTGGGCGCTGGAGCCGACGGTGTTCGCGAACTACGCGAAGCACTACCAGACCGGCGCGCCCATGCCCCCGGCGCTCGTCGAGAAGATCAAGAAGTCGAAGACGTTCAACCAGGGATACGCGACCACCGAGTACCTCGCCTCGGCGCTCCTCGACATCGCCTGGCACGAGCTCCCGGCGGGCGCACCGGCGCCGGACGTCGACGCCTTCGAGCGCGCGGCGCTGCAGCGGTTCCGGATCGATCTGCCGCAGGTGCCGCCGCGGTACCACACGACCTACTTCTCGCACATCTGGCAGGGCGACTACGCCGCGGGCTACTACGCCTATCTTTGGAGCGAGCTGATCGACGACGACGCGTACTACTGGTTTCGGGAGAACGGCGGAATGACGCGCGCGAACGGACAGCGCTTCCGCGACATGATCCTCTCGCGCGGCGGGACGCAGGACGTCGCGGCGATGTATCGCGCGTTCCGGGGCCGCGACCCGATCGTCGAGCCGCTGCTCGAGGAGCGCGGCCTGACGTCGCCGCCGAAATCGCAGCGCTGACGGCTCGGACGAGCCCCGAGGATTCCTCTTCGTTGGAACGAATCTTGCGGCACCTCGTGTCGAAAGGAGACACGATGCCCGAGAAGGAGACCCTGAAGCGCGCCCGGGAAGACAAGCGGGAGGGCAAGTCGCCCTCGACGCAGGCGGGCGAGTTCGTCCACGAGGAGATGGATCACATCCGGGAAGGCAAGCACGGCGCCCGATCGACCAAGCAGGCCATCGCGATCGGGCTCTCGAAGGCCCGCCGAGCGGGAGTCGAGCTGTCGCCTCCCAAGAAGGGCTCGGTGTCCGCCGAGACCCGCAAGAGCGCTCGGCGCGACGCGGCGAAGGGACGAAGCGGCCGCGGCAAGACGGGTCCGGCCTCGAGGACCCGCTCGCGGGCGACGTCGAAGGCGCTGCGCCGCGAAGGGCATCGGGCCGCGAGCCCCGGCGCGCTGGCGCGTCAGGCCCGCTCGAGCGCACGAAAGCGCGGAGCCTCGGCCCGCTCCCGGGCGGCGCAGAAGGCGGCGCGGACCCGAAAGCGCTCCTCCTAGGGACCTGGCGGAGGCCCGCGCAGGATTCGAGGCAGATTTCCGAGGTCCCCGGTGCAATCCCTCGGGCCAATCCGCCGTTGTTCCTAGTGGATGGTTGAGCCCGGTCTGTTGACCGCCCGATGCAGTTTCGTCCGGCTCGCGGTCGCCGCCCTGCTGGGAGCCCTGGCGTCCGCCTCGAGGCTGCCCGCGCAGGACGGCGCGTGGAGCGTCGCCGGCCCCCCCGGCGGGACGGCGTACTGCCTGTCGGAGGATTCCTCCTCCGACCTGCTGTACGCCGGCACCGACGACGGGGTCCTCGTCGGGCGACGCGACGGCGAGTCCTGGACGAAGGCGAACGGGGGGATCGCCGGGATCGCCGGGCTCCGCATCCAGTCACTCGCCATCGACCCGGCCCATCCGCAGACCCTTTACGCGGGGACCGTCACGCCTGCCGGCACGCCGAGCGTGGGGATCTTCAAGAGCGAAGACGCCGGAGGGCACTGGACTTCGATCAGCGACGGCCTCATCGATCCCACCACCGGCGCCGAGCCGCTCGACGTCTCCGCGATCGCGATTGATCCCACGAACCCGTCGGTGCTCGTGATCGGCACCCGCTTCAGCGAGATCTTCCGGAGCATCGACGGCGGCGCGACCTGGACGCCGCAGACCTCGAGCGGCTTCGTTCAGGGCCTCGTGACCGAGGCGCTGTCCTTCGACCCCTTCGACGCGACCCTCGTCTACGCAGCCACCAACCTGGGGTTCGCCGTGAGCACCGACGGCGGCCTCAGCTGGGCGTTCGCGGGCGACGCCCTCGTCGGCTTCACGGACCTCGTCGCGGATCCCTCGACGCAGGGCGTCCTCTATGCCGCGAATCCCGTGGGCGGAGGCGTGTACAAGAGCACCGACGCCGGGGCGCACTGGACCGCCTCGAACGAGGGACTCTCGGTGGCCGGCGCGATTGCCGCGGTCGGCGTGGTGGCCGTGGACCCGAACGATCCGCGGGTCGTGATCGCCGGCACGGCGGGCCAAGGCATCTTCGTCAGCCTCGATGGAGCGGGAACGTGGGCTCCCGCGGGGTCCGGGCCGGTCGTGGCCGTCGTCGACAGCGTCGCGTTCTCCAGGACGACCTCCACGGCCCTCGTGGGAACGCACGGCGACGGCGTCTTTCGGAGCACGGATCTCGGCTCGACCTGGTCGCCGTCCAGCGCCGGATTCGACGCGAGCCTCATCTCAGCGCTCGTCGCCGATCCGCAGACGGCGGGCCGCGCGGTGGCCGGAGCCTACGACGGGATCCACCTCACGTCGGACGGCGGGCTCGACTGGACCGCCGCTCCGTCGGGACCGACCGCTCCCGTCTCCTCGCTCGCTTTCGGAGCCGAAGGGATGCTGCTCGCGGGAACGATCGGCGGCGGGGTCCTCGCGAGCAAGGACGGCGGCTCGAGCTGGACCACGAGCGCGGGCGGGCTGACCGACGCGGACATCGGCGCGGTCGCGGTGGATCCGTCCGATTCCCGAACGGTCTACGCCGGAACCGCGCATCCCTTCGACGGCACCAACTCGGAGCGCGTCTTCAAGAGCACGGACGGCGGCGCCACCTGGACGCAGACCAGCCTCGACGCGCAGGACGCCACGATCTTCGCCATCACGGTGAATCCCTCGAAGCCGGCCCAGGTCGCGGCGGTGTCGCCGGGGACGATCGTCTATTTCCAGAGCAACGACGGCGGCGGGAGTTGGTCCACGATCACGCCGAACCCGTCCTGCGGGTCCGTCAACGCGGTCTTCTACGACGATCCCGGCGGAGCCGTCCTCGTCGGGGCCGCCGGAGGGATCTGTCGCAGCACCGACTCCGGAAACACCTGGACCGCGATCCCGGTCGCGCCCCTCGCGTCCGTGACGACCTTCTTCGCCGACCCGTCGACCGGCACGGGAACGATTTACGCGGGGGCGGAGCCTCTGGTGCCCGGCGGAACCGGCGGGGTCTTCCGCTCGACGGACGCCGGTGCGACCTGGACCGCGGTCGGCAGCGGGCTCGAGGCGGAGTCGGTCCATGCGATAGCCCGCGACGCCTCGGGCGGCCGTCTCTACGCCGGACTCTTCGGCGGCGGCGTCGCCACCCTCTCGCTCTCTCCGTCCTCCCGATCTCCGATAGAGTCGGTCGCGCCTCCGGGAGCACCACGCCAGCCGTCTCGCTGACACGGCCGAGGCAAGGCCGTGATCGCCCGGGGCGGAGGGAACGACGATGAAGAGACAGGCGACCGCGGAGTGGCAGGGAGACCTCAAGACCGGAAAGGGCTCGCTCACGACCGACAGCGGCGTGCTGTCGCAGACCCCCTACTCGTTCTCGACCCGCTTCGAGGGCGAGAAGGGGACGAATCCCGAGGAGCTCGTCGCGGCGGCGCACGCCGGATGCTTCACGATGGCGCTGTCGGCCGAGCTCGGCAAGGCCGGCCTGACCGCGCGAAGCCTGCGGACGACCGCGGCCGTCTCCCTCGAGAAGAACGGCGGCGGCTGGGGAGTGACCGAGTCGCGTCTCGACCTGGTCGCCCAGGTCCCCGGGGCGTCGGAGGAGGCGTTCAGGACGGCGGCCGAGACCGCCAGGGCGAACTGCCCGATCTCGAAGCTCCTGAACGCGAAGATCAGTCTGACCTGGAAGCTCGAATAGCCCGGCTCACGGCTCCCGACCGACGCCGAGCGCATCGGCCACGCGGTTGATGTAGTTGAACCACGACGCGATCAGCGTGATCTGGAGGATGCCGCGGTCGTCGAACCCGGCGGCGCGGAGACCCTCGTGGTGCGCGGGCGTGATCCGCGTCGCATCGCGAGTCAGCTGGGCGACGTAGTCCAGCATGACGCGGTCGCGCTCGTCGATCGGCGCCGTTCGGTAGTCGCGGCGGATCGCGGCCACCAGCTCCTCGTCCACGGTCACCCGACGCAGAAACTCTGCGTGAGACTCGATTCAATAATGACAGCAATTCGTAACGGAGACGACCGTCGTGATCATCTCGTGCTGCCGCCGCGTCAGCGGCAGTTCCGGCGCCATCAGCACTCCGAAAGTCGCGAAGGCGTGAAACAGGGCGTCCGGAATCAGCGAATGCGAGGCGGCGATGCCGCCGGCCTCGTCCGTGATCCCGGTGGGCTGCGCGTACTCGCGCGGATAGAGCGCCCGTTCCCTCTCGAACGCTTCGCGCAGCTTCCGATCCGCCTCCGCGAACGGAATGGTCTTGATCCAGGTCATCTCGCCCCTCCCAGAGAAACGGGTCCGGCCCGCGCGCGGCGCGTCAGCACCGCGTAGACCGGTACGCCGATCAGCATCAGAACGAATCCTGCCAGAGCGGGAATCGGCCGGGCAAGCGCGATCAACCCGATCACGACGAAGACGAGGAGGACGAAGATCGCCGGCGTCACCGGGTAGCCCGGCGCAAGAAACGCGGTGATGCCCGCCGCCCGCCGCCGCACGACGAAGAGGCCCGCGGCCGCCAGTCCGATGAAGACCAGCGTCGTGCACATGAACAGCGCGACGACCTGCGAGAAGCTCCCCGTGAGCACGAGGAGGCTCGCGAGCGCGGCGAGCAAGGCGGTGGCGCGCGCGGGGCTGTCGGTTCGAGGAGAGAGCGCCGCGAGCGCCGCCGGGAAGAGTCCGTCGCGGCTCATGGCGACGTAGAGGCGCGGCGCCATGAGGAGCAGCGCGAGAATGCTCGCCGACGCGGAGACGACGACGACGGCCGCGAGCACGCCGGGCCCCGCCGGGCCGAGCAGGCCCTGACCCACGCGGCGGGCGAAATCGCGAGCGTCCACCGTGTGTTCCGGCGGCACGAGATACGCGAACGCGAGAGTGGTCAGGGCGTAGAGCGCCGTCACGGCCGCGACGCCGGTCACGAGCGCCCGGGGCAGCGTCCGGCGCGGCTCGCGGATCTCCCCCGCCACGCGGCTCGCCTCCCAGAACCCGCCGAAGGAGTAGAACGCGCCGATGAGTCCGAGCCCCAGCGCCTGCCCGAGCGGCGGAGAGCCGGGGCGACGGGTGAGCCACGGCGAGAAGTGCGACCAGCTCCCCGTCCCGATCGTGAACGCGCCCGCGACCACGGCGAGAAGCGCCAGCACCTTGAACGCCGTCAGGAGATTGAGCGTCCGCGAGCTCAGGCGAAGGCCGGACATGTTGAGGAGCGCGAGCGCCCAGACGGTCGCGAGCGACACCCATCGCTCGTGTCCGGCCGCCGCGGGCCAGACCGCGACGAGATACGGCGCGAGGCCGATGGCGAGAGCCGCGGTCACTCCCGGATCCATGATCAACAGGCTCTGCCAGCCGTACAGAAAGGCGATTCGCCGGCCCCACGCCTCGCGCAGGTAGACGTAGAGGCCGCCCGCCTGCGGGTACCTCGACCCGAGCTCGCCGAAGGTGAGCGCTCCGGCCAGGAGGATCCCGCCGCAGGCGAGCCAGAGCCCCAGGGTGAGACCGGGGGATCCGACGGCCCCGATGAGCTCCGCCGGCGTCAGGAAGATGCCGACGCCGATCGTGTGGCCGACGACCAGAGCCGTCGCCGACCAGAGCCCGAGCTCGCGGGAAGCGCCGACGCGGTTTGCGATGGCGGAAGTCTAACCTTCCCCTTTGCAAAACACCGGCGCCCCGCGCCCGTATGGAGATCCGGCCCCTTCCTACGCGATTGGAGGAGAACTATGCGACGTCGGATTGGGATCGGGATCAATGCACGTCTTTCCGCAGGCGGATTCGCTCTCGCCTCTCTCGTCCTCGTTTTGGCGGTTTCGGTCCCGCTCCAGGCGGCGACGACCCTCTCGCTGCCGCCCAACGGCGACAACCCGCAGGCCTCGGTCAGCCAGGCCCTCGGCCCGGTCAGGGTCACGATCGACTACTCGAGCCCGCGCGTCGTACGCGGCCAGAACGACCGGAAGGGCAAGATCTGGGGCGAGCTGGTGCCGAACGGCCTCTCGGATCTGGGCTTCAACGGATGCAAGGAGTGCCCGTATCGCGGCGGCGCCAACGAGAACACGGTCTTCACCGTCAGCCACGACGTCAAGGTGCAGGGTCAGCCTCTGCCCGCGGGGCGCTACGGGCTGCACTTCATTCCGGGCGAATCCGAGTGGACGGTCATCTTCTCGAGGGACGCGGACGCCTGGGGCAGCTTCTGGTACGACCCCAAGCTCGACGCGCTCCGCGTCACGACGAAGCCGGCGAAGACCGACTACCACGAGTGGCTGACCTACGAGTTCATCGAGCGCGATCCCAACAAGGTCACGGCCAGCCTCGAGTGGGAGAACCTGCAGATCCCCTTCACCGTGTCGGTCGACGACGTCAACGCCCTCTGGATCGACGGCCTGCGGCGCGAGCTGCACGGCTCGGCCGGCTTCTCGTGGCAGAACTGGCAGCAGGCGGCGGACTTCTGCGCGCAGAAGAAGGTCAATCTGGCGGAGGGACTGACCTGGGCGCAGCGCGCGGTCTCGGACCCCACGTGGTCCGGCGGAGACGAGAACTTCGGCACGCTCATGACGCTCTCGACGCTGCAGGAGCTCAACGGAAAGGGCGACGAGTCGAAGGCCACCTTCGAGAAGGCCGTCAACCACAAGACCGCGACCCCGGTCCAGATCCACGTCGCGGCGCGGCAGCTCCTGACGGACGGCAAGAAGGACGAGGCCGTGCGCCTCTTCCAGTTGAACGCCAAACGGTTTCCGAACCAGTGGCCCGTGCACGTCGGGCTGATGCGCGCGTATTCCGCGACCGGAGAGAAGACGAAGGCGCTGGCGGAGGCGAAGCTGGCCGTCGCGCAGGCTCCCGATGCCGGGAACAAGAAGAACCTCGAGGGTCTGATCAAGAGGCTCGAGGCGGGCCAGGACGTGAACTAGGGGTCCCTCGCTCGGAGGGGTGGCCGCCTCGAAGCGGCCGCCCCTCGCGGGCTCCTTCGCACCGGCGAGCTCGCGCCGCGTCGCCTCCGGTCGACCCGTCGAATCGATCCTTCACCCGCTCGGGGTGCGCCTTCGCGCCATCTCGTGGCCCACCATTCGCATGCGCCGGCGGAGCTTCGGCGCCCGGGCCGGTCCCTGATGGCCTCGCGGGCTGGCAAGGATCTTGCGGCTCAACCCTTTAGAGAAGAGGAGACGCTGACCATGGAGACCCGAGAAATTCCGCGCGAGTCCTGGATCGAGTTCCTGAACGGTTTTTCCCGCCGGCACGAGGGCTGGCTCGTCGACGTCGAGGTGCTGGGCGGCCTGGGCGCGCAGACCGAGGCCCACGAGCGCCCGCTCGAAGGAATCTCCTCCGAGCACGACGGCCGGCGCATCGCAATCACCCTGGGCCCGAGCGAGCGGCCCGCCGAACACGTCATCCAGAGCCCATCGCACCTGCGGGTACAGGAGGAGGAGGGCGCCGATCTCTCCCTCCAGATCGAATCCTCCGGCGGGGAGACGACGCTGCTCTCGTTCCGCTCTGCCCTGCCGCCGGAGATGGTGGACGGGGAGCTCCCGGGCGAGAAGGCTTACGAGACCCCGCGCGGAGACGACTCGCGGCGGCCCGCACCGCGAAAGGAAAAAGGAGGAACGATGAAGAGAGTGGACCTGTCCCTTCCGGAGTTCGGATTCGTCGTCGCCACGCGGGCGGCCCTGGGCGCCGGCGTGGGTCTGCTGGCGACGCGGCACCTGTGTGGCAAGACGCGCCAGCGCATCGGCCTCGGGCTTCTCGCCTTCGGCGCGTTGACGACGATCCCCGCGGCCTTCCTTCTCTTCGGTCGGCATCTTCCGAAGGGCCGGAACCGGATCGCCGCGGCCTGAGGCTTTTGGAAACCGACGCGGCGGAGATCTCGAGCGCGCGCGACTACTACCGCACGATCCTTCCCTTCTACGAGAAGGAGTCGGTCGCGCGCGCCCACCTCGCGTTCTGGCGCCACGTCGCGAGGTCGCACGCTCACCGCCGGATCCTGGAGATCGGCGCCGGGCTGGGGCGAATCACCGCGGAACTCGCACGCGTCGGCGAGGCCGTCGGCCTCGACGTCTCCCTCGAGATGCTGTCCGCGGCGAGCCGCCGCGCCGGACACGCGAGGTTCGTCGCCGCGGAAACGCGGCGCGCCTGTTTCGTCGCCGCGGACGCACGCAGGGCCGCGTTCGGACCCGTCTTCGACCTGATCGTCGCGCCGGGCGATCCGATCTCGCACATGACGACCCTCGCGGACCGCCGGCGCACCTTGCGCGCAGTCGCCCGGCAGCTCGCCCCGGGCGGCTTCTTCGTCCTCGAAGGTCTCTACCGCCGCCGCAACGAGATCGCGATGCCGCGGCGCCGGATCCGTCATTCGCAGGGCGTGCTCCGGATCGAGGAGGCCTGGTTCCCGATCGGGCAGGAAGACCTCTGGCACGCGCGCTACCGGTACGAGGACCGCGGCGACGACGGCGCCGTGCGCAGTCGGATGGCCGCGTTCCTCGCCCGCGCGTGGGATCCCGCGACGATCCGCGCCTTCTTCGCCGAGGCGGGGCTCGAGATCGTCTCCCTGTGGGGCGACTTCGACCGGCGGCCCTTCCGGCGAGACTCCTCGCGCCTCCTCGTCACGGCGCGCCGCGTCCGCCGCGCGGGATTGCCCGTCCGGACGTCTGGAACGCGCCCCGAACCTCTGATATGAAAGTTCCGAAGGCCTTGAATGAAGGAGGCGCCATGAAGAAATCCCGACTCTGGGTTCACGCCACCGTCGCCGCCGCTGTCCTCGGGATCGTGGCGTGTTCGTCTACGACGTTCGACTCCACGTGGCGGGCGCCGGACGCCCGGCCGCTGCAGCTCGCGAACAAGAAAGTGGTCGCGATCTTCGTGAACAAGAACATGACCCTCCGGCGCACGGCCGAGGACGCGCTGGCCCGCCAGATCTCGGCCCACGGCGCCCAGGGCGTCGCCGCCTACTCGATCTTCGGAGACGAGGACATCCGCGACCAGGCCATGGTGCGCAAAAAGCTCGAGAGCCTGGGCTTCGCCGGCATCGTCGTCATGCGGGTCGCGGGGAAGGAAACTCAGGTGACCTCCACTCCCGGCACGTACTATGGCTCGCCGTACTACCGGACGTGGGGCGGCTACTGGGGCTACGGCTGGGGAGCGGCCTACAGCCCGGGCTACCTGACCGTCGAGAAGGTCGTGAAGATCGAGACGCTCGTCTACTCTCTCGACCAGGACAAGCTCGTCTGGGCAGGCGTGAGCCGGACGGTCGAACCCACGCAGGTCGACTCCTTCGTCACGGAAGTCGCCAAGGCGTGCGCCGAGCAGATGGAGAAGGACGGACTGATCCACTCCTAGACCAGGCGAGACCAGAGGAGGGGCGGCCTCGCGGCCGCCCCATGGACCGGCGGCGGCGCGAATTCCTACTTCGGCGCCGCCGTCTGCTTTTCGAGGAACTCGCCCACGCGGCTGTAGAACTCGATCGTGTTCTCGCGACGGTCCATCGAGTGGCCCTCGTTGTCGGCGACCATGTACTCGACCGGAATCTTCCGGGCCCGCAGAGCGCGCACGACCTGGTCCGACTCGGTCCGCGGAACCCGAGGATCGTTGGCGCCCGCATACACGAAGAGGGGTGCGACGATCTTGTCGATCTCCTCGATCGGCGAGATCGTCTTCAGGAAGGCGGCATCCTTCTCGAGATCGCCGAACTCCACCTTGAAGATCTCCCGGATGATGCCGCTCGTGCTCTGCAGGAACGTCGTCAGGTTGGCCACGCCGACGAGGTCGACGCCGGCTCTCCAGATCCCCGGCCATCGTTCGAGCGCCATCAGGACCGTGTAGCCGCCGTAGCTGCCGCCGTAGACGACCATCCGGTTGGAGTCGGCCCACGGCTGGGAGGCGGCCCACCGAGACGTCGTCTCGACGTCCTTGAATGCGTCGAGCCGCTTGGGCCCGTTGTCCGCCGCCTCGAAGGCGCGCCCGAAGCCGCCCGAGCCGCGGACGTTGGGCTCGACGACGGCCCAACCCAAACCGGTGAAGAAGCGCGCCGCGATCGACCAGCGGATCTGCGAGGAGCCGGAGGGCCCTCCGTGATACACGACGAGGACCGGCAGCTTCTTGCCGGTGGCGTCGGCCGGCAGGTAGACGTTCGTCGGCAGCTTCAAGCCGTCGAAGGCGGGGACGTCGGCGATCGAGGCCACGACCTTGGGAAGGCTCGCGAGAGAGGGGCGCGGTTCTCGGCGCAGCGGCGCCGCCCGGCCGGTCGCGGCCTCGATCGCGTAGATCTCCCCCGGAGAGTCGGGGGTCGACCAGCTCGCGGTCAGGCGCCTGCCGTCCTCCGAGAAGTCGCCGATGCCGCCGGTCCCGAGCGGCAGGGAGACCGAGGCCGCCGGGGCGAGCGTCTTCGCGTCGAGGAGGCGGACGTCGTTGTGGTTGCCCGCGCCGATCGCGAGGGCGATCCGATCTCCCGTCTTCGCGACGGCGACGTCCTCGATGTCGGCCGTCGCGGGATGCGTCTCCGTGTAGCGCGCGAGCTCCTTGCCGCCCGGGTCGAGCGCGAGCAACAGGGCCTGCTCGCTCCCCCCGTCCGTGGCGAGATAGATCCGATTGCCGTCGGTCGCGAAACGCGCCACGTTGATCTGGACCTTGGGCCCACCCGGTGGAGGGTAGAGCGGAGTCGCCTTTCCCGTGGCGAGGTCGAGCAGGAGCTCCGTGCAGTCTCCCTGGCTGCGGTACTGGAGCCAGAGGGCCCGCTTGCCGTCGCGGCTGACATCGGTCAGGAAGCCCGGCACGGAATCCGACCAGACCTTCTTCTCGGGCGATCCCCCCGCGACGGCGACAGCATAGAGCGCGGAACCCGGGGAGGCCGTGGAGTCCGCCTGCGAGAGGATCCGCGCCGAATAGAAAGCCGTGGCCGGCGCGCCCTCGGGGACGATCGGAAAATCGCGCTGCATCCGGGCGCCCGGAGTCAGCTCCGTGGCGCCGGTTCCGTCGACCGCGCAGCGGAAGAGGGACCAGTTCTCGTCGGCCCCATGATCGGATCGGTAGAGCAGCGTCTTCCCGTCGGGCAGCGGGAACGCGCCGGGGATCCGTTCGGTCGTCTTCAGGAGGCGCGTGGCCGGGGCGTCGGGGCGGTCCGCGGGCGACGAATAGAGCTGCGGCAGGCCGTCCCGGAACGACGAGAAGATCACCGTCTTTCCGTCGCGGGTGAAGACCGGCGCGCTGTCGGCGAACGCATCCTCGATCGCCGTGATGAGCTTCGTGAGCTCCACCTGCCGGGCGGAGCCGCTCGCCTTGTCCGGCGGAAGAAGAGTAAGAGGAGGTGGGCTCGTCTGCGCCTGCAGCGCGAAGGAAGACAGAGAGAGGGCGGCCGAGGCAACGAGCAGGGAGCCGAAAATGTTTCGCAGTTTCATCGTTCGATTACATCACCGCGGGACCCGGGCGGCGCCGCCTCTGGAACGATTTTTGCGGCACCGGAATCGAGGAGGCCGTCATGAAGCGTACCCACCTCATTCTCGGAGCCTTCTTCCTCGGGTCCCTGTCTCTGCCCGCGCTTGCTCAGGAAAACCGCGAACGTCCAGCACCCGCACCCGCACCCCCGGCAGCCCGGCCGCCGCAGGCCGCTCCGCGGCACATTCCCGCTCACGGCCCCCAGCCGGCGAGGCCCGTCGAGCACGGAGCTCCCGCGCACCCGGCCGAACCGCCTCACGAGGCGGCGGGCGCCCGCGTGAGACCCCATGTCGAGCCGGAGGGCGACCGCTGGGTCGGTCACGAGTTCGCGCGTGACGACGCCCGCTTCCACCTGGCGCACCCCTGGGAGCACGGCCGCTTCACGGGCGGAGTCGGTCCGAGCCACGTCTTCGTCCTGCGTGGCGGCGGCCCCGGGAGGTTCTTCTTCGGAGGATTCGCCTTCGCGGTTGCGCCGTTCGACGTGGGCTACTGCGACGACTGGGCCTGGAACAGCGACGAGGTCGTGATCTACGAGGATCCCGATCATCCGGGCTGGTACCTCGCCTACAACGTCCGGCTCGGCACGTACTGCCACGTGACCTTCCTCGGGGCGGCCTGACGACTGGCCGCTTGCAGGCGGACGCGGACTGGGATTTGCTCTGTGCCAGAGCATGTTCGTCGGACACTACGGCGTCGCCTTAGCGAGCAAGAAGCCTGCGCCTCGGCTGTCCCTGGGATTGCTCTTCTTGGCCGTCCAGCTTCTCGACATCCTCTTCGCGCTCTTCGTTCTGCTCGGGATCGAGAGCCTTCGGATCGTGCACGGATTCACGGCCTACAACCCGTATGACCTCTACCGGATGCCGTACACGCACAGCCTTCTCGGCGCGCTCCTCTGGTCGGCGGCGACGACCCTCGTCGCACTCGCGAGCCTTCGCCGGCTCCGATCCCGCGACCGGCGGATCGCCGCCCTGCTGCTCGGAGCTGCAGTCTTCTCGCACTTCCTGCTGGACGTCCCGATGCACACGCCGGATCTGCCGCTCGGCCTCGCCGCCGACTCGCCGCGCATCGGCCTCGGCCTGTGGAACCACCGGTGGGCGGCGGTCATGGCGGAGCTCCTCGTGCTCGCCGGCGGCGCGGCCGTCTATCTTCGTGCGACGCGAGCGCGCAGCCGCCGGGCGGCTCTGGGCGCCGGAGCGTTCGCGGTCGCCCTCGTGCTGATCACGGTCGCCACTCCTCTCATGCCCGATCCGCCGAGCGACCGCGCCTTCGCGGTCCAGGCGCTCGTCCTCTACGGCGTGCTGGCCGCCCTGGCGGAGTGGGTCGACCGCTCGAGGGAGCCTCGCTCGGCCTGACCGCGCGGTTGGCCGGGACCTTGCACCTCCAAGCCCGGGGGCTCGAGGAGGAAACATGGCTACTCTTTCCATCGAATCCACGCGCCGGCGGTTCCTGGGTCTCGCGGTCGGCGCCGCGGGCACCGGAGCCCTGGTTGCGGGCTACGCGGCGGCCAGGCCCGAGAAGGAAGAAGAGGAGGTCTCTCCGGCCGAGGACCTCATGCGCGAGCACGGGGTCCTGAAGCGGGTCCTCCTCGTCTACGGCGAGGCGATCCGGCGCATCGACGCGCACGCGGATCTGCCGCCGGAGCCCATCGCGGACTCGGCGAAGATCATCCACGACTTCATTGAGGAGTACCACGAGAAGCTCGAGGAGGATCAGATCTTCCCGCGTTTCCGCAAGGCGAACCGGCTCGTCGAGCTCGTCGACGTGCTGGACAAGCAGCACAAGGCGGGGCGCAAGGTGACGGCCGAGATTTCCCGGCTCGCGACAGCGAAGGCTCTACGCGACCGGGACGACAGCCGGCGGCTCCGGACGGCGATGGCGGAGTTCATCCGGATGTATTCGCCGCACGAGGCGCGGGAGGACACGGTCCTGTTCCCCGCCTTCCGCGAGATCGTCCGCGGCCACGAATACGACGCGCTGGGCGAGGAGTTCGAGAAGAAGGAGCACCAGCTCTTCGGCGAGGACGGCTTCGAGAAGATGGTCGACCGCGTCGCCTCCATCGAGAAGGCGCTCGGCATCTACGACCTCGCGCAGTTCACTCCCCGGGTCTAGCGCTTCGCGCGACCCGGGGCGAGCCGCCGCCTCAGACGGCGACTTCCTCCTCGAGCCCGACGTCCTTCGGCCCGACCTGATCCTCGTTGCGGATCACCCGGTGCGTCTTCGCCACGAGCACGTAGATCGACGGGACGACGAAGAGGGTGAACGCCGTGCCGATGATCATGCCGGTGACCAGCATGGTGCCGATGCTGTTTCGGGCGCCGGCGCCGGGACCGCTCGCGAAGACGAGCGGCATGTGGCCCATGACGGTGGCCGCGGTGGTCATCAGGATCGGGCGCAGCCGGGTCTCGGCGGCCTCGATGACGGCCTTGACCTTGTCGCGGCCCTGCTCCTGGAGCTTGTTGGCGAACTCGACGATCAGGATGCCGTTCTTCGCGATCAGGCCGACGAGCGTGATGAGTCCGACCTGGCTGTAGATGTTGAGCGTCGTGAAGCCGAGGAACGAGAACAGCAGCGATCCCGACAGGGCCAGCGGAACCGAGCCCGCGAGCACGATGAACGGGTCGCGGAAGCTCTCGAACTGCGCCGCGAGCACGAGGTAGATCAGGATCGCCGACAGCATGAACGTGAAGAGGAACTTGCTGCCCTCGGTGCGCAGCTGCCGCGACTCGCCGGCGTAGTCGACGGTGAAGCCCTTCGGCAGGATCCGCTTGGCCTCGGTCTCGAGGACCTTGAGGGCGTTGTCGAGGGGTACGCCGGGCGGAATGACGCCCTGGATGCGCACGGCGTTTAGCTGCTGGAAGCGCTTGAGGTCGCGCGGCTGCGTCGAGGTCTTGACGGTCGCGAACGTCGAGAGCGGGACGAGCTTCCCGCCCGCTCCCGTCACGTAGATGTCCTGGAGCTGGCTCGGCGTGAGCCGGTCGGCGCGCTTGATCTGCGGAATGACCTTGTAGCTGCGCCCCTGGATCGAGAAGCGGTTGACGTAGTTGCCGCCGAGCATCGTCGAGAGGTCGCGGCCGGCCTGTCCGAGGTCGACGCCCTGGGCGCGCAGCTTGTCGCGGTCGAACACGACCTCGGCCTGCGGCTGGTCGTACTTCAAGTCCGAGTCGGCGAACATGAAGAGGCCACTCTGGTAGGCCTTGCCCACGAGGTCGTTCGCGAAGTCGACGAGCCTCTGGGGCTCCGCCGTGGACGCGATGACGAAGTCGACCGGGAAGCTGCCGCCGCCCGGCAGCGGCGGAGGCACGAGCGAGATCACGCGCACCCCGGGGATCTTGGATAGACCCATCGAGGCCTCGACCTGGAGCTTCTGGGTGCTCTTCTTCCGCTCGCTCCAAGGCTTCGTGACCATGCCGCCGAAACCGCCCGTCGGGCTCGTGATCTGGAAGACGCTCTGGTGCTCCGGCATCGCGTGGTAGACGTCGTACACCTTCTGCGCGAAGAGGTTCGTCTGGTCGATCGTCGCGTTGGGCGCCGCCTGGATGACACCGAAGACGACCGCCTGATCCTCCGTCGGCGCGAGCTCCTTCGCGGAGAACATGTAGAAGGGGAACATCAGCAGCACGACGATGAACCACAGAACGTAGACGACGGGCCGGTAGTTGAGACTTCCGGTGAGCAGGCGCGCGTAGGTCGTCTTGACCTTCTCGAAGCGCCGGTTGATCCAGCCCGCGAAGCCCTTCTCGGCGTCGCCCGTGCGCAGGAGCCTGCTGCCCATCATCGGCGAGAGTGTCAGGGCCACGATGCCCGACACGATGACGGCGCCGGCCAGGGTGAAGGCGAACTCGCGGAAGAGCGCGCCGGTGAGTCCGCCCTGGATGCCGATCGGGGCATACACCGCCGCGAGCGTGATCGTCATAGCGATGATCGGGCCGACCAGCTCGCGCGCGGCCTTGAGCGCGGCCTCGAAGGGCTTCTCGCCGAGCTGGAGGTGACGCTCCACGTTCTCGACCATGACGATCGCGTCGTCGACGACGAGACCGACGGAGAGCACGATCGCGAGAAGGGTCAGCAGGTTGATCGTGAAGCCGGCGATCAGCATCAGGAACACGGCGCCGATAAGCGACACCGGAATCGCGACGATCGGGATGAGGACCGCGCGGAAGGAGCCGAGGAAGAGGAAGATGACGACGATGACGATGAGGAGCGTCTCCGTCAGGGTCGACAGGACCTCGTGGATGGCGTCCTCGATGTACGCCGTCGAGTCGTACGGGATCCCGACGTCCATCCCGGCCGGCAGCTGCGCGCGGATGTCGGGAATCTCGGCCCGCACCCGCTTGATGACCTCGAGGGCGTTGGCGTTGGGGAGCACCCAGACGCCCATGAACGTCGCGGCCTGCCCGTTGAACCGCACGTCCGAGTCGTAGTTCTCGGCGCCCAGCTCGACGTCGGCGATCTCGCCGAGGCGCACGACGACGCTGTCCTTCTGCTTGACGACGAGCTGGCGGAATTCCTCCGCCGTCTTCAGGTCGGTGTTCGCGACCAGGTTGATCGACGTCATCGTGCCCTTGGTCTGACCGATCGCCGACAGGTAGTTGTTCTGGGAGAGGGCGTTGCGGACGTCGCTCGGAGAGATGCCGAGCGCGGCCATCTGCTCGGGCTTGAGCCAAACGCGCATGGCGAAGGTACGGCTGCCCAGGATGTCGGCGCGCTGGACGCCGGACACCGCCGAGAGCTTGGGCTGCACGACGCGGGTCAGGTAGTCGGTGATCTGGTTCTGGTCGAGCTCCTTCGAGGAGAACCCGAGGTACATCGCCGCGAACTGCTGGTCCGCTGTCGCGAGGTCGATGATCGGTGCCTCGGCCTCCGGCGGCAGGTCGTTGCGGACCTGCGCGACCTTGGCCTGGACCTGTGTGAGCGCGGCATTGGTGTCGTAGTTGAGCTTCAGGTGGACCGTGATCGTCGAGACGCCCTGAGCGCTGGAGGACTCGATGTAGTCGATGCCGTCAGCGCTCGCGATGACGCGCTCGAGAGGCGTCGTGATGAAGCCCCGCACCAGGTCCGCGTTCGCGCCGACGTACACGGTCGTGACCGTCACGACCGAGATGTCGCTGCGCGGGTACTGGCGGACCGACAGCGTCCGGATCGCCTGCAGACCGGCGATCAGGATCACGAGGTTGACGACGATCGCGAGGACCGGCCGCCGGACGAAGAGATCGGTGAACTTCATGGGGTCCTCCCCCGGTCGCTTAGCTGTCTTCCGGCTTCGGCGCCGGGTTGTTGGACGGCTGCGTCACGTTGTTGACCTGGACGGCCGCGCCCTGGCGGAGCTTGAACACTCCGGAAGTCACGATCTCCTGGCCGGGTTTCAGGCCCTCGAGGACGGCCACCTGGTCGCCGCGCCCCGAGCCGAGCTTCACGAATTGCTGCCGGACGCCCTTGTACTCCGATCCGTCCGGGCCCTTCATCGCCTCGACCACGTAGACCGAGTCGCCGTACGGCGCGTAGTTGATGGCCGAGGCGGGGATCGGGATGACCTTCGCGGATGTGCCGAGCGCGACGGAGGTCGTCACGAACGCGCCGGGCTGCAGCTTCGCCTTCGGGTTGGCGAAGGTGGCCTGGATCTCGACGTTGCGGGTGGCCGGATCGATCACCGAGTTGAGCGCCGTCACCTTGCCGGTCTCCTCGAGGCCCACGTTCTCCAGCCGGACCTTCACGTCGTTGCCGACCTTCAGGCGGCCGGCGTCCTGCTGCGGGACGGAGAAGTTCACGTAGATCGGATCGAGCGACTGGAGCGGCACGATGGGCGCCCCCGCCGGCAGGTACTGGCCGAGATTGATCTGGCGGATCCCCAGGACGCCCGTGAAGGGCGCTCGGATCGTCTTGCGCGAGATCGTCGCGCGGATCTCGTCGACGCTCGCGACCGCCTGCTTCTGCTCCGCGTCCGCCTTGTCCCAGTCGGCCTGCGCGCTGATGCCCTTCTTGCGGAGGCCGGTCAGACGGTCGAGGCTCACCTTGGTCCACTCGACCTGCGCCTCGGCCGAGGCGAGCTGCGCCTGCTCCTGCTTCGTGTCGAGCAGCACCAGGACCTGGCCCTCCTTGACGGTCTGGCCCGACTCGAACAGGATCTTCGAGACGAGGCCAGGCAGATCCGCGCTGACGGTGACGCCGTGAACGGCCGCGACCGTGCCGATCGCGTCGAGCGATCCCGCCCACGCCGCGTCCTTCACGACGGTCGTCGTGACCGCCTCGGGCGGCATCTTGAAGGCCTTCTGCTGCGCGATGCCCTTCTTGATCTGGCCGTACTTCACCGCGCCGATGGCCGCGATGAAGACGAACGCCGCCAACACCACCACGAACATGCGCTTTTTCATGCGAGCTAAACCTCCACCTTCAACCCACGATGCATCTCGAGAACGAGCCGATCCGACCCGACCGCCACGCTCTGGGAGTCCCACCGGGAGCTCTGAGATATCGGGGGGCGCGGCCTCGCCGGAATCGGCGGCGCATTAGACGGTTACGGCCACTCCCGCCGAGAGTTTCCGGCTCGACCGGAACCGGATGCGAATCGCCTGAGCCATCACTCAGTGTATATGCGCCCGGCCGGTTCCAAGATTCCTGGTTTCGCCCGCGGAAGTGAAATCTTCGCAGCTCACTCGGGGCAAAGGGCTTGTGCGCCGGAGCGGAACCGATAATGGTCCGAATCGAAAGCGATCTTCGGGCTCGCATTGGTTTCATTCCTGTCGCCTCTCTCTGGAGACGTGCGGCGGGGGTCGGAATCGACATGCGCAAGGGACTTCTTCGGCTCATCAGATAGGCTGAACGCGATGAACCGACAAACGTTGTCCGGGCTCACCCTCTTCCTGCTGCGCTTCGTCGTCGGGGTGATGTTCTTCCAGGTCGGGGCGCTGAAGCTCTTCGGGTGGTTCGGAGGAATGCCGCCGGGCGTCCCGATGACCCCGCTCACCTGGGCGGCGGGCGCGATCGAGGTCGTGGGCGGCGTCCTGATCGTGCTCGGGCTCTTCACCCGTCCCATCGCGTTCGTCTGCTCGGGCGAGATGGCGGTCGCCTATTTCTACGGACACTTCCGCCTTCCGGGAGGCTTCTGGCCCATCCAGAATCACGGCGAGCTCGCCGTGGTGTACTGCTTCTTCTTCCTCTATCTGTGGGCCCATGGCCCGGGGCCCGTCAGCCTGGACGCGCGGATCGCGTCCCGTCGCATCGCCTGAGCGCATCCTCCGCGCTGGCCCCTGCCCTTACGCGGCCTGTCGATCCGGGTTGGCCTCGTCCGTCGTGATAACAGAGCGAGGATCCGGCCGGGCGGATGGCGCCCGAGTAAGGCTCGCAAACGAAAGGAGTTACGAAATGCGCGTGATGGTCCTGGTGAAGGCGAACAAGGATTCGGAGGCGGGCGTCCTCCCCGATCCCAAGCTGCTGGCCGAGATGGGCAAATTCAACGAGGAGCTGTTGAAGGCCGGCGTGATGTTGGCGGCGGACGGGCTCCAAGCCAGCTCCAAGGGCAAGCGAGTGCGTTTCGCGGGGGGGAAGAAGACCGTCGTCGACGGGCCCTTCGGTGAGACCAAGGAGCTCGTGGCCGGGTTCTGGCTGTGGCAAGTCAAGTCGATGGAGGAGGCGGTCGAGTGGTTGAAGCGCGCCCCCTTCGAGGACACGGAGGTCGAGATCCGGCAGGTCTTCGAGGCCGAGGACTTCGGCGAGAACATCACGCCCGAGCACCGCGAGAGGTACGAGAACTTCCGCCGGCAGACCGGGACGAAGCGCTAGCCGATTTTAGATTTTGGATTTTGGATTTTGGGTTGCAGGGCGGCGACGCGGGGAAGGATCCTCGCGTCGCCGATCTTTCCCGCAGCGACCTCGAAGGCCGCCGTCGGCCCGCGCCAGCGCAACTGCTCCACGTCGTCGAAGAGCGGCGCGTCCGTGCGCAGGGTGGCAAGCCGCTTGAAGAGCAGCGCCTCCTCCACCCGGCCGCGGAGCGCGTCCGGAGGAAACGCCTCGAGCGGCCCGTAGCGGCCGATGAGCTGGGCGGCGGTCTTGGGCCCGATGCCGGGCATGCCGGGGAATCCGTCCGCGGCGTCGCCCACCAGAGCCAGGTAGTCGGCGATGCGCTCGGGCGGGACGCCGAACTTTGCGCGCACCGCCTCCGCGTCTCGGATCTGGCCGCTCTTGCGGTCCACCTGGACGACGCGGCTTCCCACGACGCACTGCGCGAGATCCTTGTCGGGCGTCCAGATGCAGACCTTCTCCACCCGCGGGTCGCGCTCGGCCAGCCGGGCCGCCGAGGCGAGCGCGTCGTCGGCCTCGAGCTCGACCATCGCCCAGACCACGACGCCCATCGCCGCGAGCGCGTCCTCGAGCGGATGGAACTGCCGCCAGAGCGCCGGATCGATGCCTTCGCCGGTCTTGTATCCAGGCCACAGGCCGTTGCGGAACGACTCGATGACGTGATCCGTCGCGACGCCGAGGTGCGTCGCCCCGCCCTCGAGCATCTGCGCGACCGTGTGGAGAAGTCCGGCGACCGCGCCCATCGGCGGATCGGGCTTGTCACCGAGACCCCGGCGAAGCCCGTAGAAGTGGCGGAAGAGCTCGTAGGTACCGTCGAGAAGGTGAACGATCATTCGCGGGCAGCTCGCCCGCAACATACTCTAGGCACAGTTGAACCGTCTCCCCTTCCTGTGCCGCCGCCCGTTTCTCTGGACGCTCGTCGTCCTCGGTGCGGCGCTGCGCCTCTTCCAGTACGCGTCCGACACCTCGCTCTGGTACGACGAGCTCTCGATCGTCCGAAACCTGGTCGAGCGCTCGGCCTCGCAGCTTCTCCGGGCTCCGCTGGGCTACGACCAGGTCGCGCCGGTCGGGTTCATGGTCGCCGAGAAGGCGATCAGCCGGTGGCTCGGCGAGAGCGACCTCGCGTTTCGGCTCCTCCTCCTGCTCGTCGGCCTGGCCTCGCTGGTTCTTTTCGTCCCGCTCGCGCGGCGTCTTCTCGACGGCTACGCGGTCCCCTTCGCCGTGGCGGCGTTCGCGATCGGCGCTCCGTTCATCCGCTACAGCGCGGAGGTCAAGTCGTACGGGATCGACGTCTTCGCGACGATCGCCCTGTCGCTGCTGGCGTTGCGGCTTCGCGACGCCGACGCGACGGCGGCGCGGCGCGGGCTCGCCGCGGCGGCGGGAGCCGTGCTCGTGTGGTTCTCCCAGCCGACGCTGTTCGTGGTCGCGGGCCTCGGGGGCGCGCTGGTACTGGCCTGGCTTCGGGACCGCGACGCGCCGACGAGGCGCGCGGTGGTCGCCGTCGTCCCGGTCTGGGCCGTGGCCTCCGCCGCGGCGGCGGTCGTGGCCATTCGCCGCGTCACGCCCACCACCCGCGCGTACATGGACGCCTTCTGGCGATTTCGCGACGGCTTCTTTCCGCGGCCCTTCCGCAGGCCCGGCGACGCGCTCTGGCTCTGGAACCGGATCGTGGAGTTCTTCGGCGACCCGATGCTGCTGCGCTACCGCTGGCCCGCGCTCAGCGCCGCGCTGGCCGTCGTCGGCGCGGCCGCCCTCTGGCGGCGCAACCGCTTCGGAGCGCTCGTGCTGCTCTGCCCGTTCGGGGCGGGCGTGCTCGCCGCGGTCGCGCAGCAGTTTCCGTTCAAGACCCGCGTCGCCCTGTTCGTGTTTCCCATCCTGATGCTCGCCGCCGCTCAGGGCGCGGAGTGGATTCGCCGGCAGGCTTCGCGGCTACATCCCGTCGTGGGAGCCGCCGTCATGGCCGCCCTCTTCGTGATTCCCACGTGGTCCTTCATCGAGTACCCGCCGCCCTACTGGGTGGAGGACTTCAAGACGGTCTTCGCGTTCTTCCGCGAGCACCGGCGGCCCGGCGACGCCGTGTTCGTCTTTCCGTACGCCGTCGAGGCCGTCGAGCGCTACGGCCCCGAGTACGGCCTGGCACCGGTCGACTACGAGGTCGGCGGCTGCTCGGCCGAGGACCCCCGCCTGTTCCTCCGAGACGTGGACCGGTACCGGGGGCGGCCGCGGGTCTGGCTCCTCGTGGGGAGCGTTCCCTCCATGACGGCGGACCGCCGGAGCGTCGAGGGCTATCTGTCGGCCATCGGGGTCGCCGGGGATCGGATCTCGATCCCGTCCCTGCCGAACCTGGATCCCGTCGCCGCGCAGCTCTACGACCTGAGCGACCCGGTGCGGCTCGCGTCGGCGTCCCCGGAGACGTTCCCCCTGGCGCCTCGGGGCCCGCTCAAGCCTCCCTGCTCGGACCGGGTGCGTCGGTCGCGGTAAAACCCCGGGAGGAACGCCTCGCCCGTGTCGATTCCAGGGGCCGTCGCTCGACGTATGAGTGAAGGGGGGCGAGAGGCGCCTACCCGAGATTGGACGAGGCAAGGAGGATTGGGTCATGAAGTTCATGATGATCGTCAAGGCGAAGGAAGGTCAGGGGCAGCCCCCCGCGGCGCTCATGGAGGCGATCGCGCAGTCTGGGATCGAGGCCACGAAGAACGGCACGATGGTGATGACCGGCGGTCTCTATCCCCCTGCCACCGGGTTCCGAGTACGGATCGACGGCGGAAAGCTCAGCGTCACCGACGGTCCCTACGCGGAGGCCAAGGAGGTCGTGGGCGGCTTCGCGATCTTCGAGCTCGCATCGAAGGAGGAGGCGCTCGAGGGTGCGAAGTCCTTCATGGAGCTGCACCGCAAGCACTGGCCGGGCTGGGTCGGCGAGACCGAAGTCCGGCAGCTCTTCGACGGCACGCCGGACTTCGCGAAGTTCTGCGAACAGTAACGCGGACGACGAGGCGACTCCATGACCACTTCGACTCCGTCCATCCCGACTTTGCCGTCGATCGGCCCCTGGGCCGGCCGGCTCTTCGGTTCCCTCGCGGCCCTGCTCCTGATCGTCCTGGCGATCCTCGCCCGTTAGCGCCGTGCTGTAATCGGGGGGAATGCCTCCCCCCGATACACACGGCGCCATCGACGCGGTCTGGCGGATCGAGTCTCCGCGGCTGATCGCCGGCCTGGCGCGCATCGTCCGGGACGTCGGCCTCGCGGAGGACCTGGCGCAGGACGCGCTCGTGACCGCGCTCGAGAAGTGGCCGACGGACGGGATCCCGGAGAAGCCCGGAGCGTGGCTGATGGCGGCGGCGAAACACCGGGCGATCGATCATTTGCGTCATCGAGAGGTTGCCGACCGCAAGCACCAGGAGCTGGGACGCACGATCGACGAGCGGCGGCAGGCCGAGGTGGAGGAGCTCGAAAACGCCATCGACGACGACATCGGCGACGACCTGCTGAGGCTGATGTTCACCGCGTGCCATCCGGTGCTCTCGACGGAGGCGCGCGTCGCGCTGACGCTGCGCCTGATCGGCGGCCTCACGACCGACGAGATCGGCCGCGCGTTCCTGGTCCCGGAACCCACGATCGCCCAGCGCATCGTGCGCGCGAAGAGGACGCTCGCCGAGAAACGGATTCCGTTCGAGGTCCCCCGGGACACGGATCGCGGCTCGCGGCTCGGATCCGTCCTCGAGGTCCTCTACCTCGTCTTCAACGAAGGCTATCTGGCGACCGCCGGAGAGGACCTGCTGCGGCCCGGTCTCTGCGAGGACGCGCTGCGCCTCGGGCGCGTGCTCGCCGAGCTCGCTCCCGCAGAGCCCGAGGTCCACGGGCTCGTCGCCCTCATGGAGATCCAGGCCTCGCGGCTGCGGGCGCGGACGGGGCCGTCGGGCGAGGCGGTGTTGCTCGCCGACCAGAACCGGGCGCTCTGGGACCGGCTGCTCATCCAGCGGGGGCTGAATGCGCTCGCGCGCGCCGCCCAGCTCCTGGCACCCGAACCCGGCGGTCGCGGATCGTACGTGCTGCAGGCGGAGATCGCCGCCTGCCATGCGCGCGCGGCGTCGGTCGCGGAGACGGACTGGGAGCGGATCGCCTCGCTCTACGACGAGCTCGCGCGCGTCTTCCCCTCCCCCGTCGTCGAGCTCAACCGTGCGGTCGCGGTCGCGATGGCCTTCGGCCCGGCCGCGGGCCTCGAGCTCGTCGAGCCGCTTTCCGCGGAGCCTGCGTTCGCGGCGTACCACCTGCTGCCCGCGGTGCGCGGCGATTTGCTCGCGAGGCTCGGCCGCCGCGACGAGGCCCGCGCGGAGTTCGAGCGTGCCGCGGCGCTCACGAAGAACGCGCGCGAGCGCGCCCTGCTGTTGGAGCGGGCGGAAAAGGAAGCCTAGGAGCGGTCTCGTTCGGGTCGCCCGTAGAATGAGAGAAATGCGCAGGACGCGTCTCTTCGTGTTCGGGCTGCTCACGGGACTCCTCGCGGCGACTTCGGCCGCGGAGGAGCACCGGCCGATCACGGCCCAGGATCTCTGGGCGATCCAACGGGTGGGAGCCCCCGCACTCTCCCCCGATGGCCGCACCGCCGTCGTGGCCGTGACCGGGTGGTCGATACCCAGGAGCAAGAGCACATCGAGCCTCTGGCTCGTCGACGTTGCGAGCGCCACCACGCGCCGCCTCACTCAGGGCGGTTCGGACGCGGCGCCGGTCTGGAGTCCGGACGGGAAGCGCATCGCCTTCGTCTCCAAACGCGGCGACGACGACGCCGCAGCGCTCTACGTCATCGCGGCCGACGGAGGCGAAGCGCGGCGCGTGGCCGGCGCACCCTACGGGCTGCGCGCGCCGAAATGGCTGACGAACCGACGCCTGGCGGCGTTGACGCAGGTCATCCCAGAGCTCGCGGGCGAGCTGTCCGGCGCCGACCTCGACGCCGTGCGAAACGAGATGAAGCGCCGCAAGGACGCTCCTCTGACCGCGCGCGTGACGGAGGACCGACAGTACCGCTTCTGGGATCACCCGCTGGCCGAGGGCGTGGCCGACAAGCTCGTCGCAATCGACGCCGAGACCGGAGCCTTCCAGGACCTGACTCCGGGCTGGAAACGGGTCTTCTCGACCGTGATGGAGCCCGGCTTCGAGGTTTCTCCCGACGGAAAGTCGATCGCCATGGCGATCAACAGCACGGCGCCGCCGTACCACGACCACCCGAATCTGGACGTCTACCTCATCCCCACGGACGGTTCGGGCTCTCTGAAGAACCTGACCCCCGAGAACGAGTGGAGCGACGACCGTCCGCGCTTCTCGCCCGATGGCCGCTCGATCGTCTTCTCCCGCACCCGAAAGAAGGCCTACGAGCATCAGCGGCTCTGGCGCCGCGATCTGGCCGCCGAGACGAGCGTCCCTCTCACCGACGGCGTCGACCTGTCTTTCGACGATCACGAGTTCTCGCCCGATGGCCGCACCCTGTTTCTCGTCGCCGAGGACCGCGGACGGGTCGCCCTCTTTCGCATGGGCACCGACGGCAAGGGCCTCTCGCGGATCTATGGCGAGGGGACGAGCACGGGCCTTCGCGCGCGGGCGGGCGCCGTGGTGTTCCTGAACGAGACCTCCTCGCGTCCCGGGGAGCTCTTCGCACTCGATCCGGCGAAGGGCGCGATGGGGATGGCCCGCCGCCTGACGCACTTCAACGACGCGCTCATGACCCGCCTGGCGCTCGGCAAGACGGAATCGCGAGAATTCACCGGCGCCGAGGGCGACCGCGTCCAGATGTGGGTGACCTATCCGCCCGATTTCGACCCGGCGAAGAAGTATCCGCTGGTTCAGCTCCTTCACGGCGGGCCCTGGACGATGGCGCGCGATGACTTCTCTCTGCGCTGGAATGCGCACGTGTTCGCGGCGGCCGGCTGGGTCGTGGCGCGCGTCAACCGGCACGGCTCCACGGGGTTCGGGGAGGCGTTCGCCCAGTCGATCGATCGGCACTGGGGCGACCGCCCGATGGCGGACGTCCTCGCCGGGACCGACGAGCTCGCCGCGCACGTTCCCGGCGTCGACGGCGATCGCGTCGCGGCTGCGGGTGCGAGCTACGGCGGATACCTCGCCGCCTGGCTTCTCGGACACACCGACCGATTCCGATGCATCGTGGACCACTCCGGCCTGAACGACGTCACTTCCGAGTACGGAATGGACCTGACGTATTACTTCGGCGAAGCGACCTTCGGCGGCACGCCCTGGGAGAACGCCGAGACGCTTCAGAAGAACAACCCCATGGCCTATGCGAGGAACTTCAAGACGCCGACGCTCGTGACCGCCGGCGAGATGGACTACCGCGTGCCGTACGCAAACGCCACCGGGCTCTACGGCGTGCTGCAGGCGATGGGCGTGCCCTCGCGCCTGGTGCTCTTCCCGAACGAGAACCACTGGGTGCTGACGCCCCAGAACTCCATCTACTGGTATTACGAGGTCCGGCAATGGCTCACCCGGTACCTCGGCGGCAGGCCCATGGAGAAGCCGGTCTTTTCGACCTCTTCCGCCGACGAGAAATGAAGCGCGCGACGCCACGAAGCGCCGCCGCCGCTCCTCAGGATGAAGGAGCGACCAGCTTCCAGACGAGGCCCCAGGCCTCCCGCCGCTGCGCGAGCCCGGTGATCTTCCCCTCCGCGTCCCGCAGGAGAACGTAGCGGTAGCGCGGCTTCCCGGGGATGAAGAGCACATCCGGCGCCTCGGCGCGGAGCGCCTCGGGCTTCCGGCCCGTCTGCTGTCCCTGGAGGGCATCGCCGTCGAGCCGGATCTCGTAGGCGAGCTCGGGCGTCAGCGCATACTTTCCGGCGTACTCGCGCAGCCGCTCGGCGGAGAGCGCCACCGCGGGCGGGTCCGTCCGCATCGCGAGAACCTGCGCCCCGATCAGGCGCCAGCCCTCCGGGCGCTTCACCCACGTCTCGGTCGTGCGGTACTGACAATGGAGCTTCGCGCCGTGGTAGTCCTCGTTCTCGTCGTTGACGTAGGTGGCGAACGCCGTATCGCCATGCAGGACGGCCTCGTAGTCGAGGATCCCGATCGATCCCGAGATCCCCGGCGGGAACGGCCTCACGTCGTCGACGAGCGGCTTCTTCCTCTGCACATCGCCGCTCTCGTCGACGTAGCGGACGTCGGGGTCGAGGTACTTCTCCCAGACCGCGGCGTTCCCCGTCCCGAGCGCGTCCGCCAGCTCCTGGGACTGCCGCTGCAGGAGGACGGGGACGGTCTCGGCGGTTTGCGGGGACGCCACCGCGAGGAAGACGAGGGTAGACACGAACGAAATCGGCATGCACGACCTCCGCTGCTTCACGGCACTATTCTTACGTTCGTGGCGGGCGAGGGAAGGTTTCAGACGATATACGCCGTCATCGCACGCATTCCCCGCGGCCGCGTCGCCACCTACGGACAGATCGCGCGGCTGGCGGGCCTCCCGGGACGCGCGCGCCTCGTGGGGTTCGCGATGGCCGCCCTCCCCGACGGCACGCGGGTCCCGTGGCACCGGGTCGTCAACGCCTCCGGCCGGTGCAGCCCGCGCGGCGACGGCGGGCCGGGACACATCGTCCAGCGGCTGCGGCTCGAGCGCGAGAAGGTGCGCTTCGATTCGGAGGAGCGGATCGCGCTCGAGCGGTTTCGCTGGAGGCCGCGCTCAGACGGACCGCGGGGCTGAGGCGCGGACGCGGCCCCAGTCCCAGGGAGACGACAGCGGCATCAGGGAGCGCAGGAGTCCCGGCTCGTCGGTCAGGATGGCGTCCACGCCGCAGTCGAGCATCTCGAGGAGCCGGTCCCGGTCGTTGATCGTCCAGGCGGCGACCGACTCCAGGCGCCCCCGCGAGCGGGCGTAGACCGCGCGGTGGACGTCGGCACGGAAGGCGCTCCAGAACCGTCCGCGGCAGCCGAGGCTCGCGTCGACCGCGCCGGTGCGAGGCGCGAGGTCGGATGCCCCCGGCCGCTCGAAATCCGCCGAGATGCGGAGTCCCGGATCCGGCCGTGCGCGCGAGCGCTCCACGAGAGCCCGTGCGATCTCCCTCTGCGGTGTCAGCAGGTGGAAGACGAGGCGGTCGTTCCTGAGCCGGGCCTGCTCGACCCGCACGTAGAGGCCGACCGCCGCGCCCACCTGATCCGCCGCGAGCTTCAGGTCCAGGAAGACGTCCCCGATCTCCGGCTCCGCGATCGCCCAGTCGAGAAGATCCTCGAGCGTGTCGATCGTCGCGTTCGGACGAACCGCGGCGCCGGGACGGTCGTCCCCGGAGGAGCGGCGGTAGCGGAAGTTCGCGCGAAGCTCCGGCCACGAAAGGTCCCGGACCGGACGCCGCAGGCGGGAGCCGACCGGCGGAATCTCGGGAAGGTAGAGTCCGGGGACGAGCCCCCAGCGGTGCGCGATCGAGACCTTCTCGTCGGGATCGGCGTCGTGCCAGAGCACGTAGCGGCGATCGCTCGTCATGCAGACGTCCGTCTCGATCGCGTCCGCGCCCTCGTCGAGCGCGGCGGCGAAGGCCGCGAGCGTGTTCTCCGGCTGGAGCCTCGACGCGCCGCGATGGGCGACGACGAGGGGCTCGACCGGCCCGTCTGGCGGCGGCGACGGCCGCTCCCACAGCCCGGCGAGCGCCGTCTCCGCGCGAGCGAGCCAGCCGCCTCCGAGCTTCGTCACGGGATCGCGGCGCGGACGCGAGACGGCGCGTGGACCTCGCCGGCGTCCGAAGCGGCGGTCGGCCAGGACAACCGAAAGCGTTCCATCGGAGCGAAGTCGCCTCCCCCCTTCTCGAGGCCGCACACGGTGATCTCGAGCCCCTCCGACGAGGGAGTGAGCCGGAGAAAATGGAACGAGCGGACCGCCGCGCCCCCGAAGGCGTCGTCCACGTGGCGGCGGCGCCGGCCCTGGGCCAGCCGCACGCGCGGCCCGCCGCCTCCGCCCGCGACGATGTAGTGCTTGCCGCCGCGTGCGAAGTGCTCGTAGCTGTGGACGTGCCCCGCGATCATCGCGAGCGTCTTCTCCGCGGCGGTGAAGAAGGGAAGGATCTGCCGCTGCACGTGGCGCGCGTCGGAGGTCACGGTGCTGTTGGTGAACGGCGGGTGGTGGAGCAGGACGACGACTCCGCGGATCTCAGGCGACGCATCGAAGCGCGCGAGCGTGCGGTTGAGCCAGCGAATCTGCGTCTCCCAGAGAAAGCCGGTGAGCGCGTGGCGATTCGAGTCGAGAAACACGAGGCCCACCGGGCCGTATTTCGCGGCGTACCACCGCCGTCCGCGAAGGCGCGGGAAACGACGGAAGAATTGCACGAGCCCGGCGTTTCGCGACATCCAATACTCGTGGTTGCCGAGCACGGGGAACGTCGGCACGTGCGCCGCCGCGACCGGCGCCCAGAGCGCGTCGAAGCCGGCCCAGGCCGACCGGGAGGACCCGCAGAAGACGAGGTCACCCAGGAGGGCGACGAAGTCGGGCCGGATCCGCGCGATGCGCTCGACGATGAGGGCCCGCTCGGGATCGTTCGACTCGCGCCACGCCTCGAGCCGGGAGGTGGGCTGCAGATCGCCGAGAACGACGAAGCTCCCCCCGACGACGGGAAGCTCTTCCTCGTCCCCGCAGCGCGCCGCGGGGACGGGTTCCGGGGACAGCACGAACACGCGCAGGGGATGAGCAAGAAGCGTTCCACGGGCGCGGGAGGTCCTCTTGCCGGCTCCGTCGCGCAGGGTCCCTGCGAGAATGACGTCGTGAGGATCGAAGTGACGATGGGGATTCACGGCTCCCGGGCGCTCTCGATCCCGGAGAGCGCGCTGGAGGAGCGCTTCGTCCGGGCTTCCGGCCCGGGCGGCCAGAACGTCAACAAGGTGGCCACGGCCGTCGAATTGCGGTTGGACCTGGCCGCCTCCGCGCTTCCCCACGAGGTGAAGGAGCGGTTGCGCGCCCTCGCCGGGAGACGGATCGGCGCCGACGACGTCCTCCTCATCGACAGCCGCGAGCATCGAACCCAGTCGCGCAACCGGGAGGCCGCGCGCGAGCGTCTTCGCGAGCTCCTGCGCCGCGCCGCCAGCCCGCCGAAGAGGCGCCGGGCCACCCGCCCGACCCGGGGCGCGAAGGAGAAGCGGCTCGAATCCAAGTCGGCCCGCGCCCGCCTCAAGACCGGGCGAGCACGAGTCCGGCACGATCCGGAACAATGACGACGATCGGGTAGAGCAACCACGGAGAAAACCGGAGAAAGGACGACCAGATGATCATGCGGCGTCTCCTCGCGGCCCTTTCCGTCCTCGCGCTCTCGCGCGCCTTACACGCCCAGATGACGCCCGCGTGCCCCGCCGCCAAGACCGGCAAGCCCGCCGCCATCACCGCGAAGGAGGCGTGGGATCTGGCCAGCGCGCGCGCTCGCACCTGGCAGAAGGACGCCGTCCCGTTCGACCTGACGACGACCTCCAGCGGACCGCTCGACGCGGCCGGACGGTCCACCGACTGGGACGTGAAGTTCTCGTCGGCCGCCGGGAAGGCCGTGGACATGATCAGCATCAGCGACGGCCAGATCCGCTGCTTCGCCATCGCGGGCGAAGGAGGTCAGCCGATCCACTTCGACGAGAAGATCCTCCTCGACACGAAGGCGCTTTACGAAACCGCGCAGAAGGCGGGCGGTTCGGCCGTCGGGCCCGGCGCGAAGGTCATGGCCGGCCTCGTTCCCGAACGGCGGAAGGACGGGACCGAGAGCTGGTACCTGAACTATCAAGACGCCGGCGGACGCGAGGTCCTGAGCGTCGTGATCGACGCCCGGACGGGCGCCGTCAAGAACGTCTTCCACACCGGGAAGTGAGTCTTCGCGCTCAGCGCGGACTCTGAATCGCGCCTAGCGCGAGGCCTGGTTCATCCGCTCGGCGAGCGCGTCGAGCTCGGCCCGCGACGCCTGGCTCGACTGCTGCGCGAAGCCGTAGGCCACCTCGCGCTCGCCCGCCTCGATCCGGGGGAGGACCGCGTCGAGCAGCTCGTCGACCTTCACACCGAAGGTGTGCAGACCCGGGCCGCCGAGGTCGGTATCCACGGCCGGCGGAATCAGCTCGACGACCTCGACGCCCGATCCTTCGACCTGGCGCCGGAGCGACTGCGTGAAGGAGTGGAGCGCGGCCTTGGTGGCGGCATAGACCGGCGTCCGCGCGAGCGGCGCGAACGCGAGGCCCGAGCTGACGTTGACGATCGCGGCGCGCTCCCGGCGGCGCAGGTGCGGAAGGAGCAGCATCGACAGCTGAATCGGGGCATGGAGGTTGATCGCGAGCTCCTCGCGAAACTGGTCCCAGTGGGACGCCTCGAGGAGCGAGGTGTGAACCTGGATCCCGGCGTTGTTGACCAGCACGTTCAACGCCGGGAACTCCCGCACGACCCACTCGGCGAGCGCCACGCGGCCGTCCTCCCCGGCGAGGTCCGCGATCCGGACGCGGAGTCCCGGGATCCTCTCCTGCGCCTCGCGCAGCTTCTCCTCGCGGCGGCCGCAGACGATCACCTCGCTGCCCGCCCGCCGGAAGCGCTCGGCCAGCCCGAGTCCGATTCCCGAGGCGCCGCCGGTGACGAGGACGGTGTTGCCGGAGAGCTTCATGCCATCAGCTCGTTGAAGACGCGGTGCGCGTCGATCCCCTCGAGGGCGGAGAACGTGCCCTTCGCGGCTAGCTCCTCGGCGAGCCGGCGCACGACGGTCATCGCCGCGCGCATGGGACCCGACCCCAGCGACACGCGCGCGACGCCGAGGCGCGCGAGCTCCGCGATCGGAGGACCCCCGGCGACGGCGAGGACGTTGACCGGACACTTCAGGCGGCGGACGATCTCGCCGATGACCGCGGGATCGGTGACGCCCGGAACGAAGATGCAGTCCGCGCCCGCGTCGCGGTAGGCCTCGCCGCGGCGGATCGTCTCCTCGAACATCTCGTCCTTGGAGCCGAGCCCCCTCAGGTAGGAATCCGTGCGTGCGTTGAGGACGATGGGAACGCCCCATTTCTCCCCCGCCTCCCGGACCGCGCGAATCTTGTCGAGCTGGAGCTCCGGCTCCACGAGCGGGTCCGACGGCGCCCCGCTGTGGTCCTCCAGGTTGAGCCCGATCGCGCCCGCCTCCAGCATCCCGGCGACGGTTCGGTCGAGGCTCTCCGAGGAGTCGCCGTAGCCCGACTCGAGGTCCGCGGTGACGGGCACCGACACGGCGTCGCAGATCCGTGCGACCGCCTCGAGCATCCGCTCCGGCGGGATCCGCTGACCGTCCGGAAAGCCGTTGGCGAACGCGACGCCCGCGCTCGTCGTCGCGATCGCCGGGGCGCCCGTCTTCTCGACGACGCGCGCGCTCGCGCAGTCCCAGACGTTGACGAGGACGAGCGGTTTACCCGGCTCGTGCAGGGCGCGGAGGCGCTCCGCCTTCACGCGCAGCTCCTTCGTTTCGCGCATGCGCGGAGCCTATCGCAGCAGCCGGTCGATCTCCTGCGAGAGCCGCTCCTCGGTCATCCGGTACGGGAGATAGCTCGTCACGACGCCCTTCCGATCGATGAACACGAACGTGGGAGTGGCCGAGACGCCGTAGCGAAGCATGGCGGCGTCGCTGATCGGGACCGGGACCGAGGACGGAAGGTCGTAGATCTCCTTCCACGCCTTCTCGATCTTTCCCCTCTCCTCGGCGCGCTCGTCCGCCGAGCCGTAGTACCGGGTCGGCGCGAGGAAGACGACGTCTTTGTCGGCGTACTTCGTGACCGTCTTGCGCAGCGCGGCCGCCTGCGCCTTACAGTCGCCGCAGGACTCCCACCACAGGAAGAGGACGACCGGCTTCCCGCGCAGAGACGCGAGCGTCGGCGGCGGCGCGACGCCCAGGTGGTCCTCCGCGGCGATCTCCGGCGCCTTTGCGCCCACGAGCTCGATCTGGTTGCGCCGCTTCCAGACTCGCGCGCGGAGGTTGTAGGGCGCCTTCTCCGTCTCCAGCGTCCGCGACGACTGGTCGAGGAGCTCCAGCGCCTCCTTCTTCTTACCCGCCGCGACCAGCGCCTGCGCGTCGACCTCGATCGCGGACCCGAGCGCATACGCGGCCTCGGAGTGGTCGTCCCAGACCGGCGGGGCGCCAAGCTTCTTCCGCGCGGCCTCGCGCGCCTCTCTCGCGTATCGCGACGCGGCGGGCCAGTCGCCGAGGAGCGCGGCCCCGCGCGCGACCCACGCGACGCCCAGCAGGTACTCCGCGTCCTCTCCCTTCTCGGCGCGGTGCACCTCGAGGATCGACTCCGCGCTCGGCAGGTCGCCGGCCGAGATCTTGTAGCGGACGAACCGCAGATCGATCATCGGCGGCGGCGTCGGTGCGGGGCTGGTAGGCGGCGCCGGCGTCGGCGTTGGAGTGGGCTGGGCCGGGAGCGTAGTGGCGCAGAGGAGGACGACGCAGACAACTGGCGCTCGAGGTGTCATTTGGTGCTCCATGGGCGGCCGAATTGGCGGCCCATACGATTTCGTTCGTGCCAACGCCGGTCCCGAAACCCGCATTCCCCGCAGGGGTCGGCGTCCGCGATCGGGACGCCGCTGTCCGGCGGCGGACAGGCCGACGCGCTTCGGGAGGGCCGCCTCGCCCGCAAGTGCCGCCGTTCGATGGAGGTCCGTCGCGGTCCCCCGCTGGCACCGTCCTTGCCATCATCCTCGCCCATGGTTACGTCTTTCGTTCAAGACCTACGGAGGGGCCTCCGAACCCTCGCGAAGAGCCCCGGGTTCAGCGCCGCCGCGATCGTGGTTCTCGCTCTCGGGATCGGCGCGAACACCGCGATCTTCTCCGTCGTCAACGGAGTCCTCCTCCAGCCGCTGCCATACCCCGATCCGGGCAGCCTCGTCCGAATCTGGCATACGCCGCCGCCGTCGGGGTTCCCCGGACTGCGCACGTTCGCGGTCTCGCCGGCGAACTTCCTCGACTGGGAGCGACAGAGCGCGTCGTTCGAGGGGATGGCGATCATGCGGCTCGCCGGCCTGAACCTCGAGGGGAGTGGCCAGCCCGAGTCGCTGCGGGGAGCCCAAGTCTCCGCCGCCTTCTTTCCCGTGGTTCTTCGGGCCCGGCCGATCCTCGGACGGACGTTCACGCGCGAGGAGAGCGAGACCGGCGGCGGCGCCGTGGCGGTCCTCGGCTACGACCTCTGGAAGACGCGTTTCGGCGGCGACCCCTCCCTCGTGGGCCGGGACATCCGCCTCGACGGGCGGCCCTACCACGTCGTGGGAGTGATGGGGCCGAAGGTTCGGCTCCCCGACTACGCGCAGCTCTGGATTCCCTACGACTGGAGCCCGGAGCAGCGCGCACAGCGCACCAACCACAACGCCCTGGTGGTGGCTCGCCTGAAGCCGGGCGTCGACCGCCGCGCCGCGCAGACCGAGATGAGCGTGATCTCGGACCGCCTAGCGCGGCAGTACCCGGAGGAAGACGCCGGCTGGGGCGCGCTCGTAGTCCCTCTGCGACAGGACCTCGTCGCCGACGTGAGGCCGGTCCTCCTCGTCCTCCTCGGCGCGGTCGCGTTCGTGCTGCTGATCGCCTGCGCCAACATCGCGAACCTCGTGCTGGCGCGCACCCTCGGCCGCCGCAAGGAGCTCGCGCTTCGCAGCGCACTCGGAGCCTCACGGGGCCGGCTCGTGCGCCAGCTCCTGAGCGAGACCGTCCTACTCGCCCTCGCCGGGGGCGCGCTCGGCCTCTTCCTCGCGCACTACGGCGTGGATGCGATCCTGGCGTTCCTCGCCGACCAGCTGCCTCGCTCGGCCGAGGTCGGCCTCGACGCGCGCGTCCTCCTCTTCACGTTCGCGGTCGCGCTCGCGACCGGGATCCTCGCGGGAATCGTCCCGGCCTGGCGGCTGACGAAGGGCGACGTCGCGAGCACGCTCAAGCAGGGCGCCGGGCGCGGGGCCGGCGAGGGAGATCCCGGATCGCGGACCCGCGGCCTGCTCGTGGTCTCGGAGGTCGCGCTCTCGCTGGTCCTCCTCGTGGGAGCGGGGCTGATGATCCGGAGCCTCTGGCTCCTGCAGAAAGTCGACCCCGGGTTCGACTCGACGAACGTCACCACGATGCACGTCGAGCTGTCGAAGGCGCGGTACCCCGACCCTGCCCGCCGGCAGGCCTTCCTGACGCAGCTCCTCGAGCGGCTCCGCGCGCTGCCCGGCGTCGAGGCGGCGGGCGCCGTCAGCGACCTTCCGCTGACCGGCTACCAGAACTGGCCGATCGCGATCGAGGGCCGGCCCGCTCCGCCGGTCGCCGAGCAGCCCAACGTCGCCACAGGCATCGTCGACGGCGACTACTTCCGCGCGCTGCGGATCCGCCTCGTCGGCGGACGACTCTTCACCCCGGCGGATAACGCGGACTCGCCCGGCGTCATCCTGGTGAGCGAATCGATGGCTCGGCGCTTCTGGCCGAACGAGAGCGCACTTCAAAAGCGTCTGACGACCGCGTTCGCGCCGGTGCCGCGGGAGGTCGTGGGCGTGGTCGCCGACCTGAAGCTGAGCGGGCTCGACGTCCGCGAACCCGTCCCGGCCATGTATCTGCCGGCCGCGCAGCAGCCGATGCGCGGGATCGACCTGGCGATCCGAACGCAGGCGCGCGGCGCCGGCGTCGCGGCCGCGGCGGTCTCGGCCGTCCACGCGCTCGATCCCGACCAGCCCGTCACGAATCTCGGGAGCCTGGGTGAGATCCGGTCGGACTCGCTCGCGCAGAAGCGATTCGGGATGCTGCTCCTGACGGGGTTCGCCGCTCTCGCGCTGCTCCTCGCCGCGGTCGGCATCTTCAGCGTGCTGTCCTACGGCGTCCGCCGGCGGCGGCGGGAGATCGGGATCCGGATCGCCCTCGGCGCGAAGACGTCCGACGTGCTGCGCCTGGTGGTCGTCCAGGGAATGCGCCCGGCGATCCTCGGCCTGGCCATCGGGCTGGCGGGTTCCCTCGCTCTCGGGCGCGTCCTGTCCGGCCTCATCTTCGGCGTCCGCGCGTCGGACCCGGCGACCCTCGCGACGGTGGCCCTGCTCCTCGCCGGAGTCGCCGTCATCGCCTGCCTCGTTCCCGCCCGGCGGGCCGCGAGCATCAGCCCGACGACGGCGCTGCGCGACGAATAGGTCTCCGGCGGCGGCTCAGTCGCCGGCGGATGACGGAGGCGGGCGCAGGCGCAGCAGGCTCGCGGCCGCGAGCGCGAGCAGGCCCACGGCCGCGCCCGGAAGGAGTACCCGAAACGCCGCGCCGATCGGTCCGGCGGCGCCGGGGATCGGAATCCAGTACAGCCACCCGGCCACTCCGGTCGCCTGCGCGAGATACGTCGCCACGCCGCCGGCCGCGGACAGCCAGGCGACGCGCCGGAGCGCCTGGTCCCGAAACGCCGGCCACGGAGAGACCACGATCGCGAACCCGAACGCCGCCGGAATCGCCGTCACCAGGAACACGTAGGCGGCGATCGCCGCATCTCCGAGGACGCTGCCGTTCGCCGAGGCGCCGCCTCCGCGCCAGATCCCGAGCACGGCGTACGCGAGGACGAAGACACCAACGAACCCGGCCGAGAAGAAGAGGAAGGCGCGTACCAGGACGGCGCCCATCGAGCGGTCGGGAGGCGGCGGCGTCACCATCTGCGGCCCACGCCCTCGGCGATGGATTTCCGGCGGGGCTATCGTTAAGCGTCAGGCGCCCGGGTCGTCCGCGGAGGGACCGTAGATCGACGGCACCTTGGCGCCCATGGGCCGCAGGTAGCTCGAGAGCTGGCCGCGGTGATGGATCGCGTCGAAGAGGAAGCCGTAGAGCATGTCGCCGAGCGGCGCCTCCCACGCGACGTTGCCGTCCATCAGGAACTGAGAATTCCTGCCCCAGGCCGCGTCGTCCACCTTCGCGAGTCGCGTCTCGATCGCGTCCGCGTTCTTCTCGAACGCGGCAACCGAGTCGGCGACCTTCGCCGGGGCGGGGCGCACGACGTAGTTGACCTTCCCGTTGTCGATCAGCTCGCCCGCGTCGCCCCACTCGCTGGCGATCAGCCACACGAGGTCGCCGGCGCACGTTGAGCGCTCGTGGGGCTTGTAGGCCGACTTGTCGGCCGGCACGGCCTTCAGCACTCGGAGGAACTTGTCCTTCTCGGCCTTGAAGCACTGGGAGAAATATTCGCGGGTGTTCATGGGTCTCCTCGAAGGGTTGAGGGTTGAAGAGGGACTCGAGGACTCGTCACGACGGAAAGAAGAGCAGGAGCGTCAGGACCGCACCGATCCCGAACGACAGCCAGGCGTTGGACACGAAGTATCCGTAGGCCATGAGCCCGATCCCGAGCACCAGCGGCCGAGTCTCGTCGTTCTTCCGGCCGTACCGAAACGCCGCGAACCCGACCAGGCTGAAGAACACCGCGATGAGGATCGTCGCCAGCGAGATGCTCCCCAGATCGACGCCGAGCATGCGCGAGGCCTCTTCGATCACTTCGGCTTGTCGCGCCGCCGGAACAGATTCTCGTAATCTGGCCACTCGTCCACCAGGCGAAGCCCGAATCCGTTCGGCGGCGTCGAGGTCGTCCCGTCCGCATTGCGGACGACCTTGCCGCGGAGCACGAGCTTGCGGCCGCCCGGAAGATTGACCGTGAGCCGCAGCACCGGCCCCGTGCCGGGAATGCGGGTCGTCTGCACGAACATTCCGCGGCGCGAGACGTCCCCGATGATCCCGGTGCCCTGCAGCTCGCCCTGGGAGAACTCGACGGTCATCTCGGCCGGGAGGCGCCGCGCCGTGCGCTTCTCCCCCGTGCCGACGCCGCGGCGGCGCCCGGGCCGAGCGTCCAGCGCCTCCGGACGGAACACGGGCTCCGGCTCGGGCGGCAGGCTCTCGGAGGACTCGACCGACTGGATCCGCCCGCTCACCGTGCGGCCGTCGACCGGCACGAGGCAGCGGAACGCGATGGGGAAGATCTGCTTGGGCTCCTTCCCAAGCGCGGACCACTGCGACGCCAGCTTCTCGGCCGCCACGGGTCCGTCGAACCAGAAGGACACGTGGCGCCCGCGCCCCACGATCACCGGCTGCAGGTAGTCGATCCCGGAGTCGTCCGCCGGGAAGCAGAATCCCATGTGCCGGCTGCCATCCGCGAGCGCGAACTCCGTCGCCGCCAGGAAGATCTCGTCGTCCATCTGCGACAGGGACTGCCGTGGGGAGGGGGCGACCAGCGCCTCGTCGCCCGTGCCGCCCTCGTAGCGCCAGACCGGGCTCCCGATGAGGTCTTCCACGGTCAGGTCGGACAGCCGCTTCACGGTCGTAGCCTATGACAGCGGAGCGGCCGGCGGCGGCGAGATTTTTCGCCGGAAGGCGCTTCGGCTGCGGGCGCCCGGCACGGCCTCGACGCCGCCGATTTCTCTCGGCGCCCGTCAGCCGCAAGCGCCGCCAAGGGAGTAGGATGTCTACATGCCTGAGAAGAACGAGCCCTACAAGAACCCGATCGAGCTCCTCCAGGGGACCCTCGACCTCCTGGTCCTCCAGACGCTGACCTGGGGACCGCAGCACGGATACGGCATCGCGCAGGCGATCCGCTCCGGATCCGGAGAGACGCTCCAGGTCGACACGGGCTCGCTCTATCCCGCGCTCCACCGGCTCGAGCGCGAGGGCGCGGTGGGCTCGGAGTGGAAGGTCTCCGAGAATAAGCAGCGCGTCAAGGTCTACCGCCTCACGACGGCCGGCCGCAAGAAGCTGTCGCAGGAGCGCTCGCGCTGGGAGCGGCTCCTCGAGGCGATGGCCGGCGTGCTCGACGCGTCTCGCCGCCCGAGCGAAGCGTAACGACGCGCCCCCACTCGCCGAGTAAGATCGCGCTCGCGATGAGCGAGACCCTGAAGGCCGTCCTGAAGGCCAATGCCCGTTATGCCGCGAACTTCGGCGCCAGGGCGGAGCTCAAGGCGCCCCCCCTCCGCGGCTTCGGGATCCTGACCTGCATGGACTGCCGGCTGGACCCGGACTCGATGGCGGGATTCCGCGAAGGCGACGCCCAGATCCTGCGCAACGCCGGCGGCCGCGCCAGCAAGGACGCGCTCCGTTCGATCGTCATCGCGTGCCGGAAGCTCGGAGCGCGGGAGTGGCTCGTCGTTCACCACACCGACTGCGGCATGCAGAGCCTGACCGACCCGACGGAGCGCGGGGAGTTCGAGGAGAGCCTCCGTGCGCTGGAACCGGCCGGCTCGACCGCGCGAGGCTTCTTCGACGAGGACGACCTCGAGTGGCTGAGCCTTCGCGACCCGCGCCTCCGACTGAAGGCCGCCGTCGAACGCGTGCGGCGCCATCCGCTCCTTCCGCCCGGAGTCCCGGTTCACGGCCTGATGTACGACGTCGCGACCGGCCTGCTCGAAGTCGTCGACGAGGGGCGTCTCTAACGCGGACGCGGAAGTCTCACCGCCCGACTTCCGACCAGGCGATCCCCTCGCCTCACCAGGCGATCCCGTAGTCCTCGCCGTAGTCGCTGGAGCCTCCCCACATCGTGCCGTGCTCGCGGTCGAGGTAGATCGCGTTGATCGGACCCGAGGTCTTGGGCTCGAGCCGGATGCGATAGCCCATCTTGCGCAGCTCCTGGCGCGTCCACTCCGGCGTCTTCTCGTGCAGGTCGATGCGTCCGGGAATGCATTCGTGGTCACCGAAGGAGCTGCGCATCTGGTAGCTCGTGATGTTGGGCGCCTCGACGGCCTCCTGGACGGTCATGCCGAACTCGACCATGTCCAGGAAAAACTGCAGGAGGTTCTGGTCCTGCGTGTCGCCGCCCTGCACGGCCATCGCGAGGAAGGGCTTGCCGTCCTTGAGCGCCAGCGTCGGGGTCAGCGTCACGCGGGGACGCTTCCCCGGGACGAGCACGTTGAACGGGCCCTCGGCCGGGTCCAGCACGAAGCTCTGCATGCGCTGGCTCATCCCGATCCCGGTCTTTCCCGCGATGCACGCCGGGTTCCAACCGCCGGACGGCGTGACCGACACGACCCAGCCCTCCTCGTCGGCCGCCTCGATCGACGTCGTGCCGGCGTAGAAGCCCTCGGGGACATCATGCGAGCTCGCCAAGGGCTCGACCAGGCCCGCCGCCGGCTCCGCGGCTGAGGCGGCCTGGGGCGTCTTCGGCGGCGGCCACGCGGTCGGCCACTTCGCGAGGAGCTCCGCGTAGGGATTGGTTCCACCCTGGAACGGATACGGGTCGCCGGGCTTCGCCTTCGCGTCGTTCTCCGTCCAGTCGATCGTCTGCGCGCGCGCGTGCGCGTAGTCCTTGGAGAGCAGACCCTGCCGCGGCTCCTCCGGCGGGAAGTCCGGGTCCCCGTAGTAGAAGTCGCGGTCGGCGAAGGCCAGGTTCATCACCTGGTAGAGCGCGTGGATGTAGCGCGTGCTGTTGAAGCCCATCGCCTTCAGGTCCATCGGCTCGAGCATGTTCAGCGCCTGGAGCATCGCCGGTCCCTGCGTCCAGACGTCCAGCTTGTAGACATCGATCCCGCGGTAGGTCGTCTTGACCGGCTCCTCGATCTTGACCTTCCACTTCGCGAGGTCCTCGAGCGTGTGGAGGCCTCCCTGCTCGCGCGAGCCGCGCACGAACTCCTGCGCGATGTCGCCCCTGTAGAAACGGTCGTAGGCGGCGAGGATCGCGTCCCTGCGGTTCTTGCCGGCCTTGAGCGCCTTCTGCTCGGCGTCGACCAGCTTCTGGAGCGTCGCGAGGAGGTCCGGCTGGCGGAAGACCTCGCCGGGCTGAGGAGCTTCTCGCTTGTCGCCGGGATGCGTCAGGAAGAGCGCCTTCGAGTACGGCCATTCCTTGATCTGCGCCTTCCGACGCTCGATCGCATCGGCGAGTTCCGCCTCGATCGGATAGCCCTCCGCCATCTGCATCGCCGGCGCGAGGACGTCCTTGAGCGACAGCTTCCCGTACTCCGCCAGCATCACCAGCAGGCCGCCCGGCGTGCCGGGCGTGACCGAAGCGAGCGGACCGTACTCCGGCGGATAGCTCATGTTCTTCGCGTGGAAGAACTCGGGCGTCGCTCCCGAGGGCGCGACGCCGAGCGCATTGATCGCGATGACCTTCTTCGTCTTCGGATTGAAGATCAGCGCCTGGGTCTCCCCTCCCCACGACAGCGTGTCGAACATCGTGGTCGTCGCGGCCAGCATGGCGCAGGCGGCGTCCACGGCGTTGCCGCCCCTCTGGAACGTCATCGCGCCGGCCGTCGCCGCCAGGGGCTTCCCCGTGATGGCGACCCAGTGCTTGCCGTGCAGGGCGGGCTTGTTGGTGGCGGCGAACGCGGATGCCCCTGCGGCAAGCCCGACGAGGCCGACGAGGAAAGGCCCGGCGAGGATTCTGGGGCACTCTTTTCTCATGGCCGGATGATAATGCGCGCCATGATCCAGAAGGACCCGCGCATCGACGCCTACATCGCGAAATCCGCCGCCTTCGCCCGGCCGATCCTCAAGAAGCTCCGCGCGGTCGTCCACCGCGGATGCCCCGAGGCCGTCGAGACGATCAAGTGGGGCAGCCCGCACTTCGAGCATCACGGCATGCTCTGCGGGATGGCCGCGTTCAAGGCGCACTGCGCGTTCGGGTTCTGGAATCGGGCGCTGAAGATCCCCGGCAAGGCCGGCGCGATGGGCCAGTTCGGGAGCCTCCGCTCGGTCGCGGACCTGCCGGCGGATCGGGTGCTGGTCGGCTACGTCCGGGAGGCCGCGCGGCTGAACGCGACCGGCCAGAAGCTCGCCCCGATCCGCCGCGCGAAGAAGCCGCTGCCGGTTCCGAAAGTTCTGACCGCGGCGCTCGCGAAGAGGGCGAACGCGCAGAAGCACTTCGCCGCCTTCAGTCCGAGCCAGAAGCGCGAATACTCGGAGTGGATCCTCGACGCCAAGACCGACGCGACCCGCTCGAAGCGCCTCGAGACCGCGGTCGCGTGGATCGGCGAGGGCAAGACGCGGATGTGGAAATACCGGAAGGCCGGCGCCTGAGAGTGCTCTTCCCCGCCTGGCTCCTTGGCGTCGCAATTCTCGCCGCGCCAGATCCGGCGGCGGCCCCGAAGGCTCCGACTCCCACTCCTCCGACCGCCTCCGGCACCTTCGAGGACAAGCACTACAAGGTTCCGATCAACGGCGCCTACGCTTTCCGCGAGAAGGCGTGGATGGACGACGGCCAGGCGATCCGCGTCGCCGTCTCCAACGACGAAATCCCCTCCGACGCGCTCGACGAGCATTACGACCGCACCCACGCGATCAACACGCTCTTCGCGGACGAGGAGACCAAGGTCGTCTACTTCGAGCTGGACGAGAAGGGCGGGTATCACGGGTACTCGTACTACTTCGAGTCCGGCGACGGCTGCGGCTACTGCTTCGACTCCAAGGTGAAGTCTACGGTCCGCCCGGCGGACGGACGGCTCAAGGGCGAGCTCTCGTTCGCGGGAGACGGCGTCCAGTTCCGGATCCAGCTCGACCTGCCGATCCCCCCGAAGTCCTGGGGTGACCCGCTTCCCAAGGACGGCGGCGAGCCCGGCAAGGCGTTCCTCGCCTACCACGCGGCGCTCGAGAAGCGCGACCAGAAGGCGATCCTCGCGTTGTCGGATGCCGACATGAAGAAGCGGTTCCACGAGTACGAGACGCAGGGGAAGCTCGAGGGATACCTCGACTACCGCTGGCACGACGAGCACACGGATCTGAAGACCATCGCGATCACCGGCGGTTTCGTGCGCGGTGACCACGCCGTGGTCCTCTTCGACGGAAGCAACGCCTACATCGATCACCTCTACGGGGAGGCGATTCTCCGCCGCGAGAACGGAGCCTGGCTGTTCCACCGCGACATGGTGGACGTGGGGACGCGGGAGAAGTAGTCGCTGTCGCTTCGTCCTGAGGCGCTGTTTCTATCGTTCGCGGCGCGAATAGTCTCCCGACCGAAGGGAGGGAGGAGGTTCGCGACGCGGGAGCCGCCGCGGAGCGAGGGGATCAGGCGGTCGGTCGAGCCGACCGCCGGTGCCGAAGGCAGATCCTGGAGCGCAGCGACGGCGACGATCAGAGACTCCCGATCGCCTTCGACGCGAGCACCCCGACGCACAGCAGCGAGATGAGGGCCTGGATCATCGTGAGGAGCTTCGCCCACCGGGACAGCACGGGGGTGTCCGTCGGCGAGAACGCGGTGCTCGTGCAGAAGGACAGGAACAGGTAGTCGACGAACCGGGGCGACCAGCGCGGGTCCACGTGCGGGGCGCTGTCCATCATCTGCGGAAAGAAGAACGCGCCCGCGGTGTGCGCGTCCCTCGACTCCCGGCTGTGCGGTCCGCCCGCGTCCAGCCGCCAGTACCAGAGCGCGAAGACCAGGATGTTGGTGATCCAGAGGATCGAGGCCGACTTCAAGAGCTCGTGCGCCGTCCGGGACCCGACGAGGCGTAGGAGCGACGCCAGCGAGGCCGCGAGGGCGAGGGTCACGATGACGCTGAGCGAGTAGCCGAGGATCATGTCGACACGGTGATTCCCGCGGCGGTGCGCGATGATCGTCGGAACCAACAGCAGGAGAACGACGATCGGGACCAGCCAGCGCGGTCCCGGGACCATGTCGTCGGGCAATGCGAGGGTGCTGCCGCCCAGGCCGATGACGGCGACCGATGCGGCCCATCGGGTCTCGGTCGAGGAGTCCCTCTTCGAGTTCGCCATCGCGCGCCTCGCCCTCAGGCGCAGCCTTGCGGCTTGTGGATCCGCTTCGTCGACGCCGGGTTCTTGGCGAGCGCACTCGCCGGACGGACGGGCCGGTGGACCAACTCGCCGCCGCAGTTGGGACAGACGCCGCGGAGCTTGCGCGCGCAGTCCACGCAGAACGTGCACTCGAAGGAGCAGATGCGCGCGTCGGCCGAATCCGGGGGCAGATCGCGGTCGCAACACTCGCAACCGGGCCTCAGCTCGAGCACGGAGTCTCCTTTCGCCCTCGGTTTCCTCGACTCGCCGAAACGCGCCTGCGGTATTCTGACGGAAACGATGCCAGTCCGCTCCCGCGGCCGCTGGATCCCGTCCTGGAGCTCGGTTCTGCTCGTCGTCCTGGTCTCCGCCTCCGCGGCGGAGGCCGATGACGCGAAGGACCTGGCCAAACTCCTGTCGCGCCCTCCGTCCCCGGGCGCTATGGCGCTGCTGGCTGGACACCTGAATCAGCTCGGCGTCGCGGACCGGGTGAAACTCGGCCTCTCCAGCCCCGACGGGAAGACTCGCGCGACGGCGGCGCGTCTGGTGAATCTCGGTGCGATTCGAGAGCTGATTCCGGACGTGCAGAAAGCCCTCGATGTGGAGACGGAGGCCCCGGCCGCCGAGGAGCAGATCGGCGCACTCGTCACGATCGGCGGCCGAAACTACGACGACGCGGTGCTCGCCGCCCGGAAGCGCTTCTCTCCGCGGCTCGACGCCGAGCTCGCGGACGTCCTGGCGCGCGCCCGCGGACCCGAGGCGATCCCGACCTATTTCGCCGTCCTTCGCGAGGGCGAGCTGTCCGAGTACGCTCTCCGCCGCTTCTTCCGGATGGCCACGCGAGGCCAGCACGACGCCTTGAACGCGGCCTCCGCCATCGCGCTCGGCCGGCACGACGACATCGCATGGCGGGCTGTTCTCGAGGTCGCCGGCGAGAGCAAGGTCTCGATCGACGAGCCGATGATGATCGCCGCGCTAGGCTCCAAGCAGACTCAGCTGCGCGGAGAGACCGCCTGGTATGCCGCGCGGCACTACAGCGGCGCGCCTCCGTCGAATGCCGCGGCGATCCTCTCCGCTCTCGATGACGGAGAGCGCGACGCCCAGCCCGCCGGTCCCGAGCTGCACTTCGGAGGGCAGATCCTGCGCCGCGTGCTGGGCCAGAAGCCGGTCGAGGACGAGGACTGGATCACGTGCCTGGAGACGAGTTTGACCTGTCACCTCGATTCGGACTTCGAGGAGAGTCCGCTACTCGACTATCTGACCGATCGCGAGCGGGCCGCCATCCAGAAGCGCAACCACGCGAATCGGCCCGAAGGCGCGCCGAAGGGCAAGGAGGTCAAGTCGGCGGGTCCTAAGGGAGTGCTCCTGCGGTTGGTGTCCGGCCTGCCGGTCGGGGTCGCGAGCGATCTCTTCGCCCTGGAGGGTTGTCACTCCACCTCCCTGACTCGCTGGTTGAGTCTTGCATCCGTGGACTACCGTCCGGACGGTCTTCCGCGCCGCGTCACCGTCGGGACCATCCCTCCCGATCCGCCGTGTCAGCGCATCGCGCAGGCGCTCTTCCTCCTCTCGACCGCTCCGTCGGAGGAAGCCGACGCCGCGGCTCGTCCGCAGTCGCTCCTGGCGCTGTTCGACCCCGAGGCCTACGCCTGCGCCGACCGGACCGCCGCCGCGCCCGCCGTCCCGCAGGATCAGACGGATGCCGTTCGCGTCCGTGGCCCCGTCGTCGCTCCGAAGCTGATCAAGAGGATCGAACCGCTGTATCCGAAGGCCGCGCGAAAGAATCGGGAGGAAGGCGTCGCGATCTACGAGGCCGTCATCACGTCTCAAGGATGCGTCGTGGACCCGAGACTATTGAAGAGCGCCACACCCACGCTCGACGTCATGGGCATTGAGGCGATCTCACAGTGGAAGTACCAGCCCGCGACCCTGAATAACCGGCCGGTCCGGGTCTACCTGACGGTCACGGTCACGTTCCGGCTGAATTCCTAGGGGCGCATCGAGGGAGATGACCCGAGGCGCCGAGCCTAGCCGGCCGGCGGCAAATAGCGCTCCCGCAGGATCTCGCGGTGGTGGACGAGGTGCCCCGCCGTGACGTATGCGAGGGCGCGCACGGTGAAGGGATTGTCGCTCGCGAGCCCGCGGCGCGACCAGGCCTCCTCGGGCAGGTTTCCGAAGAACGCCTCGCTCGCGAGCCGAATGCCCCGGAACTCCTCGACGTGCCTGACCCACGCGACCGCGTCGGCGCGCGCCGAGACCGCGGCCACCTCCTGGTCGAAGCTCGGCAGAGGACTCTCGAAGCCTCGGGCGAACCACATCGCGCGGAAGACGAAGAGCCGTTCGCAGTCGTTGACGTGCGAGAGCACCTCGCGCGCGGTCCACTTGCCGGGGGCGTAGCGGAATCGCGACTGCTCCTCGGAGAAGCGCTCGAGGAACGCGAGCGTGTCCTCGCGCTGGCTCTGGAGGATGCCGATGACGTCGGGGCCGGCGCCGATCACCCGGTCGATATAACGGTGGTAGTAGGCGGCGGACTCGTCCCGCGCGGGCACGCCGGCGACGATCGCCCGGCCGGTCGATTCCGCGCCGCTCTCGATTCCCCGTTCGGGCTCAGTTTCGGCTCGTCCCATGCATTCTCCCGCGCGGATTGTAAGCCCCCCTCGGGTTAGAGTCCGCCGGATGCACACGGGCGAGGACGCTCAGCCACAGGCCGGGGAACAGGCCGCGCCCGAGACCAACCGGCTGGGCGACCAGTTCGCCCACCTCGTCTCCAGCGTCCAGGACTACGCCATCTTCCTCCTCGATCCGCGGGGAAACGTCCGGAGCTGGAACGCCGGGGCCCAGCACATCAAGGGCTACGCGCCCGAGGAGATCGTGGGCAAGCACTTCTCGATTTTCTACTCGCGTGAGGACGTCGAGCGCCGCTGGCCCCAGCAGGAGCTCGAGATCGCGGCGCGCGTGGGGCGCTTCGAGACCGAGGGCTGGAGATACCGCAAGGACGGCTCGCGCTTCTGGGCGGGCGTGACCATCACGGCGGAGCGCGCCGACGACGGCACCCTCGCGGGTTTCCTCAAGATCACTCGCGACCTGACCGAGCGCCGGATCGCCGAGCAGTCGCTCCGCGAGAGCGAGGAGCGCTTCCGCCTGCTGATCGAGGGCGTCCGCGACTACGCCATCTTCGCCCTGACCGCGGAGGGGCGCATTGCGACATGGAACGCGGGCGCGGAGCGGATCAAGGGCTACCGGGCCGAGGAGGTGCTGGGCAAGTCGTTCTCGATCTTCTACACGCCGGAGGCCATCGCGCGCGGCAAGCCGGAGTGGATGCTGAACGCGGCGATGGAGCACGGAAGCATCGAGGACGTGGACTGGAGGGTGCGCAAGGACGGCCGCCGGTTCTGGGCGAACGTCGTCCTCACCGCGCTCCGGGACGAGCACGGCGAGCTCCGGGGCTTCGCGAAAGTCACACGGGACCTGACGGAGCGCCGCCAGATCGACGAGCTCCAGCAGGCCGATCGCTTCAAGAACGAGTTCCTGGCCCTGCTCGCCCACGAGCTGCGCAACCCCCTCGCCCCGATCCGCAGCGCGATCCAGGTCCTCTCGCGGCAGAGCCCCGCCAACCCCGAGGTCGCGCACGCGCAGGAGATCGCCGACCGGCAGATCCGCCACATGGCTCGCCTCCTGGACGACCTCCTGGACGTCGCCCGGATCAGCCAGGGCAAGCTCGAGATCCGCCGCGAGGCCCTCGATGTCACCGAGATCGCGCGCCGCGCCGTGGCGGCGGAGCTCCCTCTCATCGAGGAACGCGGGCTCGAGCTCTCGGTCGACCTCCCGGACGAGCCTCTCGGAGTCGACGCCGACCCGGTGCGGCTGCAGCAGATCCTCGTCAACATCCTCAACAACGCCGCGAAGTACACCGATACGGGGGGGCGGATCGCGCTCTCCGCGCGAGCCGAGGGCGGCCAGGCGGTGATCCGGGTGCGCGATACCGGCATCGGGATCGATCCGACGATGGCCCCCAGGCTCTTCGAGCCGTTCGTCCAAGCGGAGCGCCGCGAGAAGCGGTCGGTCGGCGGCGTCGGCCTGGGTCTCGCCGTCGTGAAGCAGCTGGTCGAGCTGCACGAGGGGTCCGTCCACGTCTTCAGCGCCGGCCTCGGCCGCGGGAGCGAGTTCGTGGTCCGGCTGCCGCAGGTACCGATCGGAAGCGCGGGCCGGGAGACCCGTCTCCCCGCCGCGCCGAGCGCCTCGCGAACCGGCCGGCGCATCCTGGTGACGGACGACAACGTCGACGCCGCGGACGGCCTCAAGCTGCTGCTCGAATTGAACGGCGACCAGGTGCGCGTCGCCTACGACGGAGTCTCCGCGCTGAGCGTCGCCCGCGACTTCCGGCCGCACATCGCCATTCTCGACGTGGGAATGCCCAGGATGGACGGCTACGAGATCGCCCGGCGGGTCAAGAGCGACTCGGAGACGCGGGACACGATCCTCATCGCGGTGACCGGATGGGGACAGGCGGAGGATCGCCGCCGGTCGAAGGATGCGGGCTTCGATTACCACCTGGTCAAGCCGGTCGACCCGTCGACCCTCGAGCGGCTGATCGAGACGATCAGGGTGAAGGACGCCGGCTAGCGTTCTCGCCCTCTCACCGCCTCGCCGTCTCGCGACGTCCGCAGAACTTTCGCCCCGGCCATCCGTCTTCACCAGTGGGGGAGAACCATGGGCGCACTCATGCAGGACGTTCGCTACGGGCTTCGAGTAATCGCGAAGGGACCGGGATTCGCGGCCGTCGCGATCGCCGTCCTGGCGCTGGGCATCGGCGCGAACACCGCCATCTTCAGCGTCGTCCACGCCGTCCTCCTGAGACCGCTCCCCTTCCCGGAGCCGGATCGCATCGTCTCCGTGCCGCACGTCCCTCCCCCGGAGATCTTTCCGGGTCGCAAGACCTTCTCGGTCTCGCCGGCGAACTATCTGGACTGGAAGCGCGAGAACCGGGTGTTCGAGTCGATGGCCGCCTGGGGCGATTCGGACCTCGCGCTGACGGGCTCGGGCCGTCCCGAGAACATTCTCGCCGGAGTCGTCGCGCCCGATTTCTTCTCGGTGCTGCGCACGCGGCCGCTCATCGGACGGACGCTCGTGGCCGGCGATGACGAGCCGGGCAAGAACGTGGTCGTGCTGTCGGAGGCGCTCTGGAAGACGCGTTTCGGCGGAAACCCGTCCGCGGTCGGCGGGAAGATGATGCTGAATGGCGAGGCGTACGCGATCGTCGGTGTTCTGCCGGCGGCGCAGACGTTTCCCGAGGACGCCCGCGTCTGGATTCCGCTGGTCTGGACTCCCGAGGAGCAGGCGATTCGCGGGATCCACGACTACGGGGTCATCGCCCGCCTCCGGCCTGGCGTGACCGTCGCGCGCGCCCACGCCGAGATGAACGTCCTCTCGGCGCGCCTCGCCGAGCTCTACCCCAAGGACGACAAGGGCTGGGGCGCCACGGTCATCCCGCTCCACGAGGAGCTGGTCGGCGACGTAAAGACGGCTCTGATGGTCCTGCTCGGCGCGGTCGGCTTCGTCCTGCTGATCGCGTGCGCCAACGTCGCGAACCTCGTGCTCGCGAAGACCGTGGGCCGCCGCAAGGAGATCGCCGTCCGCGCGGCGCTCGGGGCGAGCCGCGCGCGCATCGTCCGCCAGCTCTTCGTCGAGACGATCCTGCTCGCGCTCGCCGGCGGCGCGCTGGGACTGGTTCTCGCGGGCGCCGGGGTCCGTCTCATCGTCGGGTTCCTCGGCGACCAGCTGCCGCACGCCGCCTCGGTCGGCGTGGACGGCGCGGTCCTCGCGTTCACGGTCGGGCTCTCGCTGCTGACCGGGATCCTGGCGGGCATCCTTCCCGGCTGGCGCCTGACCGGCACGAACCCCATCGAGGCGCTCAAGCAGGGCGGGCGCTCGGATGCGGACGCCGGCAGTCCGGCGATGCGCAACGGCCTTGTCGTCGCGGAGGTCGCCCTGGCGCTCATGCTCATGGTGGGGGCGGCGCTGCTCGTGCGCAGCCTGGCGAAGCTGCGCGGCGTCGACCCGGGCTTCGAGCCGAAGAACGTCCTGCTCGGCCAGGTGTCGCTTCCCGACGCTCGCTATGCGAACCCGGAGGCGCGCACGGCCTTCTACGAGCGCCTCCTCGAGCGCATCCGCGCGCTGCCCGGCGTCACGGCGGCTGGCGCGATGAGCACGGTCCCCCTGACCGACGGCGGCTCCACGCAGCCGGTCGCCATCGAGGGCGCCCCGGCGGCGACGCTCGCGGAGCAGCCGGAGGTGGCGGTGCGCAACCTCATGCCCGGGACGCTCGCGGCCCTGAGGGTCCCGCTGCGGCGGGGCCGCGACATCACCTCCGCGGACTCGGAGAAGACGAAGCCGGTGGTGCTCATCAGCGAGGCCATGGCCCGCCGGTTCTGGCCCGGCCAGGACGCCGTGGGCAAACGCCTGTCGTTGACGTTCCAACCCGGCCCGCGCGAGGTCGTCGGCGTCGTCGCCGACGTAAAGCTGCGCGGCGTCCAGCTCGTCGAGCCGATCTCGGCGATCTACGTCCCCGAGGCCCAGCAGTCCCGCTATTCGTTGACGCTCGTCGTGCGGACCGCGGTCGAGCCGCGGAACCTGGCATCAGCGGTCACGGCCGCCGTGCAGGCGCTCGACCCCGAGCAACCGGTGACCGACATCGAGACCATGGAGCAGCACGCCGGCGACGCGCTCGCGCACGCGCGTTTCACGGTGCTCCTGCTCACGGCCTTCGCCGCGCTCGCGCTCCTGCTCTCGGCCGTCGGGATCTACAGCGTGCTGGCGTACGCGGTGCGGCGACGGACGCGCGAGATCGGCATCCGGATGGCTCTCGGCGCGCAGCGGTCGGACGTGGTCCGCCTCGTCGTGGGCCAGGGCATGCGCCCCGCGCTCCTGGGCCTCGCCATCGGACTGGCCGGATCCCTGGCCTTCGGGCGCGCGGTCTCGAGCCTCGTGTTCGGGGTGAGCCCGAGCGACCCCGCGAC
>DASXPB010000012.1:0-2740 GCA_036493875.1 Thermoanaerobaculia bacterium | reverse complement strand
CGTGCACCTCGTGCGCTCCGCGGATCCGAACGGGATCCCCGTCGCGAACGGGGCCGCCTATCCCCGCGGGCCCCTCGGGAGCGCCCTCCGGCAGATCAGTCAGCTCATCAAGTCGGACGTGGGGCTCGAGGTCGCGTTCACGGACGTCGGCGGGTGGGACACCCACGCCGCCGAGGGCGGCGGCAACGGCCAGCTCGCCAATCGGCTGCGCGACTTCGGACAGGCGATCGCGGCGTTCGCGCAGGACCTGGGCTCCCGCATGGCCGACGTCACGCTGGTGACGATGTCTGAGTTCGGCCGCACCGTCCGCGAGAACGGCAACCGCGGCACGGACCACGGCCACGCCAACGTCATGCTCCTCCTGGGCGGCGGCGTCGCGGGCGGCCGGGTCTACGGAAAGTGGCCGGGCCTCGATTCCTCGCACCTCTACGAGAACCGCGACCTCGCCGTCACGACCGACTTCCGCGACGTGTTCGCGGAGATCCTCGCGAAGCGCCTTCGCGTGACGGCGCTCGACCGCGTCTTCCCGGGCTACGACTGCGCCGAGAACAAGCGCCTCGGCGTGATCGCGTAGGAGTGCTCGACGATGCAAGTGGACGACTGCGGCCGCTCGTCCCTGGCGGACGTTCCGATTCCGGAGTCTGGCCGCTTCGTCAACCCAAACCCGAGCCCGAACCCGAAGCCCAAGCTCTCCATGAGCGGGCGACTTCACCGCTTCCTCGAGCGCGTGCGCTTCGTCGTGGCGGTGACGCGGCCGCGGTCGCCGGCGGACCGCTCGGGCTCCGACGAAGCTTACCGCAGCCCGTCGACCAGATAGAGATCGTCCAGCAGCCGCACGTAGGCGTACACGTAGGACGCACCGTCCGCCGACAGGAGCAGGCGCGGGACGGCGTAGACGCCGACGGGATCCGGCGGCGTGATGGCCCTCCAGGGCTCGCGACGCCCCGTCGCGAGGTCCAGGCGCTCGATCGCGCACGCGGCGCCGTTGCCTCGCGCTAGCACGTAGAGCGAGCGGCCCTCCGGTGAGAAGCGAATGGGCGCATCGCCCGGAGCCGTTCCCGGAATCGGGACCGGCTGGCCGCCGGCACCGGCATCTGCATCATCTACCGGATACGACGCGAGCTCGCCACGCTCGTCGGCCGCGACGACCCGAAGGCCATCCGGCGAGACGGCCCAGTCCGCGCCCACGTTCTCGGGCGTGATCGCGCGCGGCGCCCCGCCCGCGACCGGCTGCACGTAGAGCCGCAGCGCGCGCCCCGGCTCGTTCGCGGAGAGGATCAGGCGCTCGCCTCCCGGGAGGAAGGCCGCCCGGAGGATGGCGTCGAAGGCGCCCGTCGGGATCCCCCGCGGCGTGCCCGGACCCGTCGGCAGCAGCACGAGCTGCGCCGGCTCCGACTGCGGCGTCGACAGCGCCCACCTGCCGTCCGGCGAGAGCGCCAGCGCGTGGCCGTCGCCGAGCCGGACCGCCGGCGACTCGTCCGTCGCGCGGAGGTAGACCGCGTACGAGGCTCCGCCGCCCTCGCCCGTCTCGTCGAAGAGGACCGCGGTGCCGTCCGCGGTCAGGTCGACCGGCCGGGACCAGTCGTGCCAGGAGAGGTCGCGCTCGGCGCGCCCCGTCGCGTCTCCGGGCGAGACGCCCGCGATCCCCTCGCGCGCGTGTTCGTGGGCCAGGAGGACCCGCCCGTCGCACGACACGTCGTGCAGCGTGAGCGCTCCCGGGACGCGCAGCACGAGGCGCCGGCGGCCCGAAAGCGAGACGGCGTGGAGCGCACGCGAGCCGCCGACGGAGGCGGCGGTGAACCAGACCTCGCCGCCGTCGGGCGACCAGGCGAGGCCGCGCACCGTCGTCCATCCCGCGGAGAGGACGCGCGGCGCTCCTTCGGACCCGGTGCCGACCACGGCGACGGACCCCGCGTCGCTCCCGCGCATCGGATGCTCCAGGAAGGCGACGAGGTCGCCTCGCGGCGAGACGCGCGGATGGCTCAGGTATCCGGAGGCCGTCTCGTAGAGAGTCCGACCGATCGGAAACTCGAGGCGGCTCTTCCCGTCGGCCGTGCGCAGAACGGCGAGCGCGGAGCCGTCCGGCGCATAGTCGGCGGCCTGGACGCCCTCCATCACCTCGCGCGAGGCGCCGCCGGCGAGCGTCGAGCGCGCGAGCGTCCCCGTCGTCGAGAACGCGCCGGACGGCCTCGCGTCGAGCGAGACGGCGATCTCCCCCGATGGAGACATCGCGAGCAGGCTCGCCGGCGGGAGCGGAACGGCCGAGGACTCGGGCGTCTCGGAGCGCGCCGTGTAGATCCGGATGGGGCCTCCGCTCCAGGCCGCGGCGTACGCGACGGAGCGGGCGTCGGGCCCGAATCGCCCCGACCACACCGTGCCGTCCCGGAACGTCAGACGCTGGAACGACGGGGAGCCGTGTGCCGGCAGATTCGCTCCCAGGAAGTACGCGGCGGCGACGAGCCCGGCGACCGCCACGGCCACCGAGCCCGAGAGGCGCAGCCGCGGGCGCCTCGGGACCGCCTCGAAGGCCCGGGGGCCCTCCCCCGATCCGTCGATCTGCGAGAGGTGGTCGCGCACGTTCTGCAGGTCCCGAGCCAAATCCCGCGTCGACGCGTAGCGCTCCTCGGGCGCCTTGGAGAGGCACCGCGCGACGATCCACCGCAGGGGAATCGGAACCTGGGGGTCCACCGCGGCGAGCGCCTCCGGCTCCTCGCGGATGATCGCCGTCAGGGTCTCGGCG
>DASXPB010000011.1:0-60732 GCA_036493875.1 Thermoanaerobaculia bacterium | reverse complement strand
TTCTTGATGTCGACCCATCCGTTGGTCATCGCCCCTCGCCCGAACGTGGCGGCCAAACTGGCCACCGTCGGGCCGTGTCAAACCCGGGCCTGGCTGTCCCGGTACGGCACCCCCATGGCCGTGATGAATTTCCACTGGAGGTAGTTGAATTCGTTCGTGTCGGTGCAGCCGCCGATCATCCCGATTCCGGGCGTTCGATTGACGGTCTGCCCCTTGGCGTTCTTCGCCACGAACGTCTTGTCGCGCGTGTCCTTGATGTGGCGCGCGATCTTGGCGATCGCCTCGTCCCAGGAGATGTCCTCCCAGTGGTCCGATCCGGGTCGGCGGACCTTGGGGGAGAGCAGCCGGTTGGGATTGTTGATGTCATCCCGAAGGGTCGCCCCCTTGGGGCAGAGTGTTCCGCGGTTGATCGGATGCTCGGGATCGCCTTCGACGTGGACGACGGCCGGGGTCGCGTTCTTGGCCTTGTCGCCCAGCGTGTGGATGATCACTCCGCAGGACACCGCGCAGTAGGGGCAGGTACTTCGGGTCTCGATGGTGCGGGCGATCTTGAACTGCCGCATCTCCGCTTCAGCGGTGGAGACGTCGAAGCCGAGGGCGATGCTGGTTCCGATGCCCGTGGCCTTCAGGAAGCCTCGACGCGTGACCTCCATGGTTGGTCCTCCCCGGGTTCGTTACCCCTGCATAGAGTGCGCCGTGACGATTCAATTCCTCATTCCGGAGACATGTCAAGAGCTGGCGGCTGGCCGACACCCTTCCAGCGGCCCGCGGGCGGGATCCACGCGCCCCGCCCGCGGAGTATCGCGAATCAGAAGTTGTAAAGACCGGAGAGCGCGAGCTGCTTCGAATGGCGCTTGGTCTCGAGGAGCCCGACGGAGAGCTTGTCGTAGATGTACTCGAAGCCGAAGGCGAGCGGGCCGCACTTCCACCGGAGCATCCCGACGTACTGCATGTTCTTCATGCGCCCGGCCGTGGGGCTGACCCAGAGCGCCACGTCCGAGTTCTTCGGATCGTCGATTCCCCAGAAGCCGAAGAGGCTCCACATCGGCGTGATGTCGAAGCCGACTTGCGCCCAGCCGCCGAGGCTCCGGATCTTGCCGAACTGCGTGATGGCGCCGAACTGCTGGCCGATCCCCTGGCCGTCGTAGCCGTTGCCCTGGATCAGGACCGGCCCGATCTGGAACTTCGCGCCGATCTCGACCGCCGAGCCGATGAGCTTGTCGCTGTCGCCCGGACCGCAGGGGCTGGTCGTCGCGGGGGGGATCGGATTGCAACCCGACGCGCCGGCGCCCGACAGATCCTTCACGTCGTAGTGGCCGACGACGTAGCCGCTCCAGGTTCCCTTCTCGCCCATCTTTCCGCTGACGTTGAACCGCGCCTCGAACTGCGGCCAGGAGGCGTTCCCGGCGGTCTGCCAGTTCTCGCAGTTCAAGTTGTCGTTCGCGCAGTTGGGCCCGTTCCAGGAGCCCGACATGATGGCGGTCGTGAGGTCCGCCTGGACCAGGGAATCCTTCGGAGTCAACTTCTGGATCACGAACAGGCCCGGGAAGCGCCAGCCGATGTCGCCGGCCGAGCCATATCCGAGCGGGAAGGCGATGTGCGAGAGGGAGACGGCGGTGTTGGCGAAGAGCGGTGCCCACTGCTGGCCGAGCTGGATCGTCGTGCTGCCATTGGTGAGCTGGAGGTAACCGAGCCGCAGGCGGGGCACGGTCTGCTGGCCCTCGAAGGCGCTGTTGGTCGGATTGGCGAAACCCCCGAAGAAGTCCATCTCGACCGTCCCGCCGCCCTTCCAATCCGCGAAGAGCTTCGGCCCGTCGAAGGTGAGGGTCAGGCGGGTGTTCCGGATATCCCCGCCGCCGAACCAGCAATCCACCACGCACTGCGCTCCGGTCGGGAACTCGGCGTTCTGGCCGTTGCCGAACGTCGTGTTCTGGTCCTGGGCAAAGGCCGTTGCGCTGATGAATCCCTTCAGGGTCAGCGTGCCCGCGCCGCCGAGGGAAACCGTGGCCTGCGCCGAGAGCGCCGCCGCCAGGAGGACCATGCACGCGACGAGGACCGTAGAGCGAATTGCGAACCTCATGACTGCTCCTTTTCCTTTCTCCTGGGAGAGGATGCCGTCGCGTCGAGCCACGGCCGACGCGATGGGGGTATGGGAGCTGGGTCAGGGAGGTCGGCGCTCCTCCAGCCGCCAGGAGGGCGCGAAGTCGCCGCGCCTGGTCGCGGCCCACAGGGGCATTACCGGTTGCGCGCTACGCATCACCGTTCCGACCGTCTGCGCGGGATAGTAACCCCAATTCCCCCGTCAAAAGTCAACGCTCATTTCACCGACCCGACGGTAAAGCCGGCGATGAACCGGTCGAGGAAGAGGTTGTAGACGATCCCGATCGGAAGACTGGCGATGAGGCAGGCCGCCATCAGGGAGCCCCAGTAGTAGACGTCTCCCCGGACCAGAAAGATCGGAACGCCGACGCCGATCATCTGGTTGGCCTCGGGCGAGATGAAAGTCAATGCGTACACAAACTCCTGAGTCACCAGCGTGAAGCTGAAAATCACGACCGTCAAAATCCCGGAAACTGAAATGGGGACGACCATCCGGAGAAAGGCGCCGAACCGGGTCAGGCCGTCCACCATGGCCGCGTCCTCGAGCTCCCTCGGGATCGACTTGAAGAAGCCCATCAGGAGCCAGATCGAGAAGGGGATGGTCATGCTCGGGTAGACCAGGACGAGCGAGAAGATCGAGTCCTGCAGCCCGAGGAGTCCCACCACGCGCGAGAGAGGGATGAAGAGGAGCGTGGGGGGGATGAGGTAGGTCAGGAAGATCGCGATCCCGAGACGCTCGCCCCAGCGGCCGGTCAGGCGCGCTAAGGAATAGGCCGCCGGGAGGGCGACCAAGAGCGTGATCGCCGTGACGATCACGCCCACGAGTGCGGTGTTCCCGAGCCAGCGGACGAAGCGGGTCTGCGTGAACAGGAAGCGCACGTGCTCGAGCGTCGGGGGGAGGTTGAACTTGAAGGGGTTGTTCTCGACCGTGTAGAGGTCGATGTTCTGCTTGAAGGAGGCGATCAGCATCCAGAAGAAGGGGAAGGCGAGGACGACCGTGAAGAAGACGAGCACGCCGGCGAGCAGGAGCTTCGCGCCGAGCCTCCGGGCGGCGGGGCGCGCGCTCACACGACCTCCGCGCGGCGGGCCAGCCGCAGCATCCCGTACGCGACCAGCACGAGCACCGGGACGAGGAAGAGCGAGATGGCCGCGCCGGCGGCGAGATCGCTGCCGGCGATTCCGGTGGCGAAGGCCAGGGACGGCAGCGTCTGCGTCGAGTCGTAGGGCCCTCCCGCAGTCAGGATGTAGACGACCGTCATGTCGGTGAAGGTGAAGATGATCCCGAAGAGGACGGCCACCGAAAGGATGGGCGTCATCATGGGCAGGTTGATCTGGAACGTCGTGCGCCAGAAGCCCGCGCCGTCGATGGCCGCGGCCTCGGGGATCTCCTTCGAGATGGCCGAGCGGCCCGCGAGCATGATGACCGTTGAGAACGGGATCAGGCGCCAGCAGTGGACCAGGATGACCGAGGCCATCGCGAGGTGCGGCTCTCCCAGCCACATCGGGGTGTTGAAGGGCTTGAAGAGGTGCAGCGTGACCAGGACCCACGTGATCACGCTGTAGATCGAGTCGAGGATCCACTTCCACCCGATGGTCCCGAGTGAGACCGGCGCGACCCACGGCAGCAGGATGAGGAAGCGCACGAAGCCACGGCCGCGGAAGGGCTTCTCGAGGGCGATCGAGAGGATGTTGGAGCACACGATGACGATCGCCTGGGCGCAGAGCGTGAAGACGATCGAGTTGCGCAGCGCCTTGCGGAAGCTGGGGCTCTGGAGAATGCTCCGGAAGTTCTCCAGCCCGACGAGGTGGAAGCTCGTGCTCCCGATCCGCGCGTCGCTGAACGCATAGAGCACCGCGAGCGCGAACGGGACCCCGATCAGCAGCACGATGTAGAGGACCGCGGGCGCGAACATGGCGATGCCGAGGAGAGGGCTCTGGCCGGAGGCGCCCTGCCGCTTCACCGCGTTACCGCCAGGCTCCCGGGGCGAGCCGGGTCGCCGTGCGCCTGCCGGTCGCGCGGTCGTAGAACTTCAGCTGCCGCTCCGTGACGGCGAACGCGTGCACGGTGTCGGGCGCGTAGTGCGCGACGAGCGTCGACGGCATCCGGGAGATGACCTTCTTTCCCTGGAAGGGACCCCCCTCGATCAGCCCGTAGACGACTCGCTCGGCCCCAAGGTATTCCTCGTGCGTCACGCGGAGGCCGAGCGGCACGTAGGGGCCCTCGCGATCGTGCGGAAGCAGGTGCTCCGGGACGGCCGCGCGCCCGGCGAGGACGGTGACGGGGAAGAAGTGCTCGGGGCGGAAGCCGACGATCAGGTCGTCCTTCTCGACGAGGTTCATGGGCGGCGAGCCCAGGAAGGTGGCGACGAACGTGTCCGCCGGCTCGTCGTAGACCTCGGCGGGCGTCCCGATCTGCCGGACCTCCCCGAAGTTCATGACCACGATCCGATCGCCCATGGCCATCGCCTCGACCTGGTCGTGAGTCACGTAGATCGTGGTCGTGCGGACGCTCTCGTGGAAGCGCTCGAGCTCCTCGCGCGCGGAGGCCCGCAGCTTCGCGTCGAGGTTCGAGAGGGGCTCGTCGAGGAGGAACACGGCCGGCTCGCGGACGATCGCGCGCGCGAGGGCGACGCGCTGCCGCTCGCCGCCGGACAGCTCGCGGGGCTTGCGGTCGAGCAGCCGGCCGATGCCGAGCAGGCCGGCGGCCCACTCGACCTTCGGGCGATGCTCCGCCTTCGGGACGCCCTGCGCCTTCAGCGGAAACGCGATGTTCTTGTAGACGGTCAGATGCGGATAGAGGGCATAGCTCTGGAAGACCATCGCGATCCGACGCTCCCGCGGGGAGAGGTCGTTGACGACCCGACCGCCGATCAGGATCTCGCCCGAGCTGGGCGTCTCCAGGCCCGCGATCATGCGGAGCAGGGTGGTCTTCCCGGAGCCGGAGGGCCCCAGGAAGACCAGGAACTCGCCTTCCTCGGTGACGAGGCTGACGTCGTTGACCGCCCCGAGCTCGCCCGCCTTGAAGATCTTGGTGAGGTTCCGCGTTTCGACGACAGCCATCGGGCGCTAAGGATACCGACAGTCGAAGCGTCAGTTTGGGCGCGGGGCGTACGAAGGACGACGGTCCCCGACGCGGCGGTGGCGCCGAGGGCGGCTCAGGCTACTTCCATCTCGCGAAGATGCGCTTGTACTCCGCTTCCGCCGCCTTCGCGGCATCCTCGGCGCTCTCGTCCCCCCGCGCGACCTTCGCGAACATGGTCGGGAGGACCCACGTGCTGAAGGCCTCCGAGATCCCGGCCGTGGCGTATCCCGGGTAGCCCACGTTGGTCGCCCAGTCGAGCACGTTGCCGAGGACCTTGTACTTGTCGGGGGGATTCGCCCGGTCGTCCTTCGCGATGAGCGTCTGCAGGTCGGGCACGGTGGAGGGGAAGCACGGGAAGTTGTAGAACTGACCAGCGACGAACCCGTCGCGGAAGTGGTCGATCCAGTCGATCAGGAACTTCTGCGCGCCCTCCTTGTTCTCGGCGAACTCCCAGATCACGTAGCAGTTCATGACGTGCTCGGCCGCGAGGCGCCGGACCGGCCCCTTCAGCGCGGGGCTGATCATGATCTTCGAGTCGATCGGAAGCTTCTCCCGCTCCGACTGGCGCGTGACCGAGATGGCGTTCTGGACGAAGCTGACGCGCCCCGCCAGCATCGCCTGGTTGTTGGACGGCGGCGTCCACGTGAAGACCTCCGCCGTCTCGGTCTGCGTGTACAGCTCCTTGACGTACTTGAGCGCGTCGACCGTCTGCTTCGAGTTGATGGTGACGTTGCCGGCCTCGTCCTGCTCGGCCCCGCCGTAGGACCACAGGATCGCGCGGAGCGCCATCGACGTGTCGAGCTCCTGCGCGAGGCCGAGCCCGACGGGGTGGCCGGACGCGTCGCGGATCTTCTTGCCGCCCTTCAGCAGGTCGTCGTAGGTGTCGGGGCCGTTGGGGTATCCGGCCTCGGTCCACCAGTCCTTGTGCCAGTTGCCGGGGTCGGGCGTGTAGGCATCGGAGAAGGCGAAGTATTTCTTGGTCTTCGGGTTGTAGGTGGACTTGTGCGCCAGGTCGATCTTCTTCCCGTGCTTCTTCTCGACCTCCGCGTAGACGTTGGTCATGTCGATGACCTGGTTTTCGTAGGACGCGGGAGGAGAGAGGAGCATGAAGAGGTCGTGGCCCTTCTTGGCGGAGGCCTCCGAGGCGGCCCGGGCCCCGAGGTCCACGAGATTGATGTTGTCGACGACGACGTTGGTGTTGTTCTTCTGGCCCCACTCCTTCACGTAGGTGCCGTTGAACCAGGTGTCCCACGCCGGGACGAAGTGGCTCCACTGGAGAATCTTCAGCGTCTTCTGCTGCGCGGCGGCTCGCGCGGGAAAGAGAAAGTTCGCGCCCAGTCCCGCGGCGGCGGCCCCGGCGCCGGTCAGCTTCGCGAACCGGCGGCGCGTGATCCCGGGCTTCCGGTGCTTCGTCATGACTCCTCCCTCCAAAGTCGGACCCGTTCCTTCACTCGATCCAGCCCGATCTCCCGGCCCCCGTCAGAAGTGACGAATGTCCACGTCCTTCGTCTCGCGGATGAAGAGGGCCCCGATCACGAAGCTCATGAGCGCCACGATGATCGGGTACCAGAGGCCGGCGTAGATGTTGCCTCTCGTCGCGACGATGGCGGTGGCGAGCAAGGGCAGCATGCCGCCGAACCAGCCGTTGCCGATGTGGTACGGCAGCGACATGGACGTGTAGCGAATTCGCGTCGGGAAGAGCTCGACGAGGAACGCCGCAATCGGCCCGTAGACCATCGTCACGTAGATGACCATGATCACCAGGATCAGGATCGTCATTCCCCAGTTGATGGCCGACTTGTCGATCTTGTCCGGATAGCCAGTGGACTTCAGCGCTGCCTTGTACTCGTCTTCGTTCCAGCCCTTGAGCTCGACGCTGCCGATCTTCGTCACGACCGTCTGGCCCTCGACGGCCGGCAGCTCCTGGAACGAGAGCCCGCCCTTGGTCAGGAAGTCGCGCGCCTTGTCGCAGTCGGAGTAGCGCGTCTTCGGCGTCGGGAAGATGTGCATCTGGCAATCGGAGGCCGCCACGCTCACCGGGGTTTCCGCGGCGTACTTTTCGAGCGCCGGGTTGACGTTGTGCGTCAGCGCCTTGAAGAGTGGAACGTAGGTCAACGCCGAGATCAGGCAGCCGGCCATGATGATCCACTTGCGGCCAATCCTGTCCGAGAGCCAGCCGAAGAAGATGAAGAAGGGCGTTCCGATGACGAGCGACAGGCCGATGAGCCAGTAGGTCGTGAGGTAGTCCACTTTGAGGTAAAGCGTCAGGAAGAAGAGGGCGTAGAACTGGCCCGTGTACCAGACGACGCCCTGTCCCGCGGTCGCGCCGAACAAAGCGAGAAGGACGACCTTGAGGTTGGCCCAGTTCGTGAAGCTGTCGGTCAGCGGAGCCTTCGATCCCTTGCCCTGGGACTTCATGGCCTGGAATACGGGCGACTCCTGCAGCTTGAGTCGTATGTAGACGGAGAACGCCAGGAGAACCAGCGAGATCAGGAAGGGGAGACGCCAGCCCCACGACTTGAAGACGTCGGCCGACATCTTGACCCGGCAGACCCCGATGACGATCAGCGCGAGCAGGAGGCCCAGGGTGGCGGTCGTCTGGATCCAGGCCGTGTCGTACCCGCGCTTGCCGTGCGGGGCATGCTCCGCGACGTACGTGGCTGCGCCGCCGTACTCGCCGCCGAGCGCCAGGCCCTGCAGGAGCCGCAGGGCGACGAGGAGGATCGGCGCCGCGAATCCGATCGAGGCGTAGGTCGGAAGGAGACCGACGGCCGCGGTCGAGGCGCCCATGACGACGATCGTGACGAGGAAGGTGTACTTGCGGCCGACCAGGTCGCCGATGCGTCCAAAGACCAGCGCGCCGAACGGGCGCACGAGGAAGCCGGCCGCGTAGGCGACGAATGACGACAGGAGGGCGGCCGTGGCGTTGCCGGGTGGAAAGAAGAGGGCCGCGAAGAACGGCGCCAGAGTCGCGTACAGGTAGAAGTCGTACCACTCGAAGACGGTGCCCAGGGACGAGGCGAAGATGACGCGTTTTTCCGCGCCCGTGATGGTTCCGGCCGGTGGTTGGCTGGTTCCCGCGACTGCGGTCGACATCGCTTCCCTCCTTCAGCTCACGACATGAGGATCCGGGCGCATTCGAGATTTCGTGTGGTCATGGGGATGGAGAGGGGGCGCCGGGGATTCGGGTCCGGCCGGACGCCCAGACGTCGGGCGTCGGGCGCACTTTCCGCCCGGTCCCGTTGGCACGACCTCGGCAGGCTTAGGCAAGGTGGTCCGTCGACCTCGAAGCTGTTGAAGTCTTTTGCCAGACCTCGTACATGTCAAGAGGGCCGACGGGGCACTTCGCATCCGGCTCACGCCGCCCCCGGCCCCCTTCCGGCGTTCCGGCGGACTAAGATTGCCTTCCGCCCCTTGGACGAAAGGAGGCAGCCATGGCCGACGCGCAAGGACCGGTGGTTGCGGAAACAACCGAAGCCCAGATCGCGGTTCACTGGAAGGAGGAGGAGTACTACCCACCTCCCGCGAGCTTCGTCGCACAGGCGAACCTGACGGATTCCGCGATCACCGAGCGCTTCGGGGAGAAGAACTTTCCGAAGTGTTTCGAGGAATACGCGGACATGCTCCGCTGGTCGAAGCGGTGGGACAACGTGCTCGACACGAGCGACCCCCCGTTCTGGAAATGGTTCGTGGGCGGAAAGCTCAACGCCTCCGACAACTGCATCGACCGCCACCTGGAGAAGCACAAGAACAAGGCGGCGCTCATCTGCGTGCCGGAGCCCGAGAACGAGGATCCCCTCACGATCACCTACCGCGAGCTCTACGTGCGGGTCAACGAGTTCGCGACGCTGCTCCGGGACTTCGTCGGCCTGAAGGCGGGAGACCGCGTCACGATCCACATGCCGATGGTGGCCGAGCTGCCGATCACCATGCTCGCGTGCGCGCGCCTGGGCCTCGTCCACTCGGTCGTGTTCGGCGGGTTCAGCGGCGAGGCCTGCGGCCTGCGGGCCGCCGACTCGGGCAGCCGCGTGCTCGTGTACATGGACGCGTACTACCGGGGCGGCAAGCTGATCGACCACAAGGCGGCGGCCGACCTCGCCGTATCGACGGCGGCGTCGAACGGCCAGACGATCGACAAGGTGCTGGTCTGGCGCCGGTATCCCGGCAAGAACAGCTCCCCGACGCCGATGGTCCGCGGCCGCGACATCTTCGTGGACGAGGTCGTCGGCAACTATCGGGGGCAGCGCGTGGATCCCGTGCCCATGGACGCGGAGGCGCCGCTCTTCCTGATGTACACGAGCGGAACGACCGGCAAGCCCAAGGGCTGCCAGCACCGGACCGGCGGCTACCTCGCCTACGTCACCGCGACGTCGAAGTGGATCCAGGACATCCATCCGACGGACGTGTACTGGTGCATGGCGGACATCGGCTGGATCACCGGGCACTCCTACATCGTCTACGGGCCGCTCTCGCTGGCCGCGACGTCCGTCATCTACGAGGGCGTCCCCAACTATCCCGATGCCGGCCGCCCGTGGCGCATCGCCGAGAAGCTCGACGTCAACATCTTCCACACGTCGCCCACGGCCATCCGCATGCTGCGCAAGGCGGGCCCCGAGGAGCCCAAGAAGTACGCCTACCACTTCAAGCACATGACGACCGTCGGGGAGCCCATCGAGCCCGAGGTGTGGCGGTGGTACTACGACGTCGTCGGCAAGCGCGAGGCGGTGATCGTCGACACCTGGTGGCAGACGGAGAACGGCGGATTCCTCTGCAGTACGAAGCCGGCGATCGATCGCATGAAGCCGGGCAGCGCCGGCCCGGGACTGCCCGGCATCTATCCGGTCATCTACGACGAGCGAGGGGAGGACGTCCCCGCCGGAAGCGGCCGGGCCGGCAACATCTGCATCCGCAATCCGTGGCCGGGAATCATCCAGACGATCTGGGGCGACCGGGAGCGCTTCGTCAAGCAGTACTACTCGAAGTACTGCAAGGATCCCAACAGCAAGGACTGGCACGACTGGCCGTACTTCGCCGCGGACGGCGCGGTGCTCTCCGCCGACGGGTACTTCCGGATCCTCGGGCGCGTCGACGACGTGATCAACGTCGCGGGGCACCGGCTGGGAACGAAGGAGATCGAGTCGGCGTGCCTGACCGTTCCGCAGGTCGCGGAGGCCGCGGTCGTGCCGGTCGTCGACGACATCAAGGGCCGCGTTCCCGAGGTCTACATCGCGTTGAAGCCGACCTACGCGCCGAGCAAGGCGATCATCGACCAGGTCGTCTCGACGATCGAGACGATGATCGGAAAGATCGCGCGGCCCAAGACGGTGCACGTCGTGCCGGACATGCCCAAGACGCGTTCGGGAAAGATCATGCGCCGCGTCCTGGCCGCCATCTCGAACGAGATGGAGATCGGAGACATCACGACGCTGGCGAACCCCGACGTGGTCGAGCAGATTCGCCTGGCGGTGCAGGGCCCGAAGAAGAGGGTGACCCGGGACGGCCTCGAGGACATCCGGCGGTTCGGCGAGGCGGAATAGAGAGCCGCGAGCCGCTCAGGGCGCGGGCGCGGCGACCTGGACCTGCAGGCCCTGCTCGAAGGCCATCGGGACCCTGCGGTCGAAGGCCTCGAGCTCCCGGCGCGCGAGTTGCGCGCGCGGGTGCTTGATCTCCTCGTAGATCTTGACGCGGTCCTCGAGCAGGTCGCGCCGCCACGGGAAGTTCGGCTCGAGCGGCTCGAGGGCCTCCGCGGCGCGCGCGGTTCCCAGGTAGTGCCCGACGTAGAGGCGCATGAGGTTGCGCTCGTCGTCGAGAATCCAGAGCGGGAGAGGCGGCGTCAGGAGATCGTAGACGAGCGGCGCGAGCTTCGCGTCGCGCGCCGGCAGGTCGCCCAGGACCGCGAAGAACCGGCCCATGATGCTGGAGAGCGGCCACGGGTCGATGCGGTACCGTCCCATCGCCGCAGCAGACGCCTGGTAGCACTCCTGGAACCGTCCCTGGCTCCACAGGTAGCGGGCCAGGATCGCGTCCGCCTCCGCCGGCTGGTAGGGCCGCAGCTTCGCGATCCAGTCGAGCGCCGCCTCCTGGCCGCCGTCCGCCAGCGCCTCGGCGATCATCGCGATCTCGAGTGGGCCGTCCGGCTCCCAGGGACCGCCGAGGTACGCGGTCATGACCTGGCGCAGGTCGCCCGCGAGGAAGGCCGTGTGCGCCGCCAGGCGCCGGACGTCGTCGGCGCTCCCGGGCTGCGGCGCGGCGAGCCCTTCCTCGGTGCGGGCGATGACCGTGTTCCAGCGGACGCGACTCCAGTCGGGCGTCGTGCCCTCGATCGCAGCAGGGCTGTTCTCCCCGCGCGCCTGGGCGAGCACGCGCAGCTCGTCGCCCTGGAAGAGCCCGCCCTGCCCCAGACTCCGGGCGAAGGCGAACTCCACGACGTTCTTGTCGTCGCGGTTCACGCGGCCGGCCTCCGCGCGCACGATCGAGCGCGTGAGCGAGTCGCGCGCGACGTAATGCGCGAGGAAGCCCTCGAGCCCGACGACGCGCCACGCGTCCTGCATCGCGCTCGCGAACGGCTCCTCCGCGAGCCGCTTGCGCAGGGCGTCCGCGTCGTAGCGGATCGGCTTCTCCGTGGAGACGAGCAGCAGGTCGTCGTTCTTTCCCGAGAAGGTCTCGACGCTTCCGAACACGCTGCCGAGCGTCGCGTAGACGGTGCGCACGGTCTGTGGATCCACTTCGTAGGCCTGGAGCCACTGCACGAAGATGCCGCCCGGCTCGAGACGGTCCTTGACGGCCCGGTAGAAGTCCTGCGTGAAGAGGCTCGAGATCCCGGCGCGGTACGGGTTGCTGGGCTCCGAGAAGACGAGGTCGTACTTGCGGCGCGTCGTCAGCAGGAGCTCGCGCGCGTCGCCGATCGTGATGTGCACCTTCGTGTTGGCGAGCACGCCGCGGTTGACCGGAGCGCAGTCGCGCGCGACGCCGAGGACGGCCGCCTCGAGCTCGGCGACGTCCACCCGCTCGATGGTCGGCAGCGTCCCGAGCCACCCGGCCGTCGACCCGGTGCCGAGCCCGATGACGAGCGCGTTCTTGACGTGGGGATGGAGCGCGGCGCCCACCATCCCGCTCATCACCTGCGTCGCCGCGTCCTCGCGGGAGTTGCCGTCGACCTTGCCGTTGATGACGAACGCCGCGCCGCCGCGCGTCTTGAGGAGAGCCACTGCGCTCTCGCGGCCGTCGGCATCCCAGGCGATGAGCCGGCGCTGGTCGCGCTCCCACACGACGACGTCGTTGGGTGCGGAGGTCTCGAGGTGAACGCGGCCCGCGCCGATCGGGCTGTGGCGCCAGACGGAGGTGGGGCCGGTCGCGAAGAGCATGCCGACGCTCGCCGCGATGCCTGCGAGGGGGAGCCAGACGCCGGTGCGGGCGGGTTGTCGACTTCCGGCCGCGCGATGGACGGAGGCGGCGAGCCAGAGCGTCCAGGCGCTCAGGACGGCCAGCATCAGGATGACGGCCTTCCAACTCCCGGTCGCGTAGAGGATTGGAAGCAGCCCGAAGCCGCCGGCGAGCGAGCCGCCGATCGCGCCGAGCGTGTTCCAGGCGTACGCGAGGCCGACGTCCTCGCCGACGCCCCGGCGCCCGCGGCCGAGGAGTCCCACGAGCTGCGGGAACTGGAAGCCCGCCACGAGCGCGGCGGGCAGGACGACGAGGACCGTGACCTGCGTCCAGGTCAGGATGTACCCCGAGAAGCCGTAGACGCCGAGCGGCCGCGAGAGCGCGGCGAAGACGGCGATGCGGTCGCCGACCGCGTAGGGGAGCGCGAGGCAGACGGCCTCTAGCGCGGTCGTCGCGGCGAGGCCCGTCAGAGTCGCCGGGCGGCCCCGCGCCACGCGGCCGTACAGCGCCGCGCCGAGGCCGATGCCGGCGAGCGCGACCGCGAGGATGAGGCCGAAGGTGTAGGTCGACCCGCCCAGGAGCGGCGCGAGCATGCGGTACCAGACCAGCTCCATCAGCGTGAAGGCAAACCCCACGATGCAGGAGGCGGCGAGGACGAAGGAGCGCGGGGCGGCCTCCACGGCGGAGGCTTCGACGGTCTCCGGAGCCTCGGCGTCGCGGATCACGATCTTCTTACCGAGCGCGACGGCCGCGAGCCCGATCAGGGCGTTGAAGACACAGGCGGCCCACAGCGTCTCGCGCGTCCCCAGTGCCTCGAGGAGCCAGAACGTGGAGAGCGCGGTCCCGACGACCGCGCCGAGCGTGTTCGCGCCGTAGAGCACGGCCATGCGGCGCCGGTCGGCGTCGTCGTCGGTCTCGACCGCGCGCGAGGCGGCAGGCACCGTGCCGCCCATGAGGAAGGTCGGGACGAGGAGGACGAGCGCGGAGAGGATCAGCCGGACGATCGAGCCCCCGACCAGGCCGAGCGCCAGCGAGCCGCCCAGCGCGAGATAGAGCCAGCGGATCAGCCAGAGCAACCCGGGCGTGACGGCCGCGGAGGCAGCGATCCCGAGCTCGAGCCTGCCGTAGAACTCGAGCGGCCGCTCGGCCGCGTCGGCCTTCTTCCCGAGGTATCGACTACCGAGCCCGAGCCCTCCCAGGAAGATCGCCACCACCGCCGCCGACGCCGCCGTCGAGAACCCGAACACCAGCCGCAGGTCCCGCATCCAGGCAACCTGGTAGATGAGAGAGGAGAGCCCGGAGCCGAAGAGCAAGAGGGCGACTCGGACGAGCCGCGATTTCAGGGAGGGCACGGCTCATTATGAGGGAGGGCGGGTTGACTCGGTCGGCTGGTCCCGCCGCCGTCGCGATCCTGCGCGGCCGCGAGCGACGAGACACGGCGAGTGATCACCTCCGCATCGAGAGCCGTACTCGCGGTCAACTCGGTCGCCACCGCCAGAGAAAAAGGCCGTCGCACCTCTCCCGGAGTCGTACAATCGATTGAGTGAAAGCATCCGGAAGCGTTCTGGACGGCCAGGTTCTTGGCCGGCTGGATCGCTGGCGGAAGGCGCGGGCGGTCTTCGTCCGGCCGGACGGTCCCGAGGCCGAGCGCGCCGTCGCCGCCGTGTATGGCCGAAGCTGGGTTCGCGCGCCGATGTACGGGCGCGCGCGGCGTCTGCTCGTCGAGCGGACCCCCGAGGCCTTCCTCGACGACCTGGCGGAGGCGCTGGGTCCCCTGGCGGAGCGGGTCCGCGTCGCGCCGGAGGACATGCGGCAGACCAAGTGGGATGCGATGAGCCGCCTCCAGTCTCTGCCGCGCGCGCGACGCGAGGTCCAGGCGCTCTGGCTCGCGGACGAGCTGACGACCGGAGAGTTCTTCGTCGAGTTCCAGCCGCTCTTCGATCTGAAGTCGGGAGATCCGGTCGGGTATGAGGGCCTCCTGCGTGCCCAGGGGCGCGACGGCCAGGCCAAGCTCGCCGCCGAGATCTTCCCGGCGGCCGAGTCGCTGCAGCTCGAGAAGACCTTCGAGCGGTTCTCGTGGACGTGCGTGCTCGAGGCGGCGAGCCGGATTCCGGAAGGCGCGCTCCTGTTCCTCAACGTGAACCCGCGCCTGATCGAGCGCTCGGAGCACGCGCTCGCGGCGCTCGGTGAGGAGAGCGAACGGCGCGGATTCCCGTTCTCGCGGATCGTGCTCGACCTGGTCGAGATCGAGGAGCTGCCCGCCGTCGAGGACGTCGCGACGGCGCTCACGGTGCCGCGCGACCTCGGCGCGGTCATCGCGCTCGACGACATCACCTCCGGCTACAGCACGCTGCAGCTCTGCCACGCGCTGCAGCCCGAGTGGATCAAGGTGGACAGCGAGGTCACCAAGGGCATCGCGCAGGATCCGCGGCGGCGAGCGATCCTCAAGTTCCTGGCGGACCTGGCGAAGGAATTCTCGTCGACACTGATCGCCGAGGGGATCGAGTCCTCCGAGGACCTGGACATCTGCGCGGAGGAGGGCGTGGGCGCGGCGCAGGGGTACTTCCTGGCGCGGCCGTCCGTGCAGCCGCCGGCGCCGACGGAGGAGTTTCGGCTCTGGGTCCAGACGCGGCCGGAGACGAAGCGCTCGGCCTGACGCATGGACGCCGGTTCGGGTTCGGTTCGCCTGGACGTCTGGCTCGACGTCGCCTGCCTCTTCCCGACCCGCTCCCGGGCCAAGGCGGCCTGCGAGGGCGGCAAGGTCGATGTCAACGGCGACCGCGCCAAGCCCCACCGCGAGATCCGGCTCGGCGACCGCGTTACGGTCTCGGGGCGCGAGGGCGCGCGCCGCGAGCTGATCGTCCGGGGCCTGGCCGAGCGCTCGATCCCCAAGGCGCAGGCGCGCCAGCTCTACGAGGACGTGACGCCCCCTGCGCCGCCGGAGATCATCGAGGCGCGCCGGCTGGACAGGCTGCTGCGGCCGCGCGACGAGGGTCGACCCGACAAACGCGATCGGCGCGACCGCATTCGCCTCAAACGCGGCTAGTTCCTGGCCGTCGGCTGTAAGCTCCTCCAATGGACTTCGATCTGCTCTGTCCCTGCTGCAACGCGCGGCTCAAGATCGACCCGGAGCTGAAGGCCGTCATCGCGCACGAGGCGCCGAAGGTGCCGCGCAAGTTCGGTACGGTCGACGACGCGATCGGGGCGCTCAAGGGCGCCGACGAGGAGCGCGAGAAGAAGTTCGCCGCCTCCGTCGAGGCCGAGAAGACCAAGAAGGACGTCCTGAACCGGAAGTTCCAGGAGCTCTTCGAGAAAGCGAAGGACGACACCTCCAGGCCCGTCCGCGACATCGACCTGGACTAGCTCACAGTCCAGACGACTGTCGACAGCCGCCGTCCTCTATCCTTTCTGGTACGCCATCTCGCGCAGCAGCGCGATCCGCTTCGCGATCGGCGGGTGCGTCGAGAAGAGGCTCGCGAAGAAGCCCTCGCGCTCGTTGAGCGAGCGGCCGCGTGGGTCCGCGATGCAGAGGTGCGCGATCCCCTGCTTGATCGAGGGCGTCGGCTCGACTGCGTCCTCGATCTTCTGAAGCGCCGAGGCGAGCCCCAGGGGATTGCGGGTCAGCTCGGCGCCGGAGGCGTCCGCCAGGTACTCGCGCTGCCGGGACACCGCGAGCGAGACGATCTGCGCGACGAAGGGCGCGAGGATGATCGAGACGACCCACAGGACGGCGAAGACCGCGCCGGCGCCGCCACCGCCGCTCCGGTCGGAGCCGCGCGACGATCTTCCGCCGCCCCACCAGAGCCCGCGGCGGCTCCAGTCCGAGAGCAGCAGGATCGCTCCGGCGAGCGCCGCCACGACGGTCATCAGTCGAACGTCGTAGTTCTTGACGTGGGACAGCTCGTGCGCGACGACGCCCTGGAGCTCGTCGCGGTCGAGCTTTTCGAGAAGGCCCCGCGTGACGGCGATCGAGGCACGCTCCGGTCCGCTGCCGGTGGCGAACGCATTGGGATCGCCGTCGGGGATGATGAAGATCGCCGGCTTGGGGAGGCCGCCCGCGATCGCGATCTCCTCGACGACGTTGTCCAGCACGCGCTGCTTCGGGTCGGCGGGGTTCAGGGGAACGGCGTGCGCGGACTCGAGCACCGCCTGGTCGCCGCCGTGGAGCGACCACCACGCCGAGAAGGAGCCGAGGCAGACGGCGCCCAGCGTGGCGATCGGAAGGCCCGGGGTCACGCCGGCGCCGTACAGGACACCGTCGGCGCCGAGGCCCATGATCGCGAGGAGAAGGATGAAGCCGAAGATGAACCAGCGCGTGTTGGAGAGGTTGCGCTTCTGCTGGTCGTAGAGGTTCATCGGCATCTTGCCGTCATCCCGAGCGGAGCGAGGGATCCCGGCCTCGACTCGGGCGAATCCTACGACTGCGTCCGGTCCGACCGCAGGTTCAGGTCCACCTTCGGGACGGCGCGCTCGGCCTCGTCCTTGAGCTCGAAGAGCTCGACCGGCTGGAACTTGAACGCCTGCGCGATGAAGCTGTCGGGGAAGACCTGCTGCGCCGTGTTGAAGCGCGTCGCGATGTCGTTGTAGAACTGCCGCGCGAAGCCGATCCGGTTCTCGGTCGAGGCGAGCTCCTCCATCAGCGACTTGACGTTCTCGTTGGCCTTGAGCGTCGGGTAGTTCTCGGCCAGCGCGAAGAGCCGGGAGAGCGTCTGCGTCAGCGCGTTCTCCTTCTCCGCGGCGTCGGCGACGCCCTTCGCCGCAACCGCGCCGTTGCGGGCGGCGATGACCTTCTCGAGCGTGTCCTGCTCGAACTGCATCTCACCCTTGACGGCGGCGACGAGGTTCGGGATGAGGTCGTGGCGGCGCTTCAGCTGGACGTCGATCTGCTTCCAGCCGTTGGCGACCTGATTGCGCAGGGAGATGAGGTTGTTGTAGCGCCAGATCGCCCACATGGCGGCGATGACCGCGAGGACCACCAGGACCAGAAGACAGCCTCCGATGGCAGCCATGTTTCTTAAAGCCCCTGGTGGGTGGTACGGAAAAGAAACTCGATTGTTTGCCCTCGAGCTTCGAGAGACGAGCTCTCAGCTTTCAGCTTGCAGCTTTCAGCCGAACCGAGCCGAGAGCCGTCTGGCTGTGAGCTGAGAGCTGAGAGCTGAGAGCTAAGCATTGAGCCCCTGCCGCAGCTCGCGGGCCAGGATCTCGACGGCCGACCGGGTCCCGCCGGTCAGCTTCTCCTTCCACAGGCCCTCGGTCTCGAAGCGCTTGTCCCCGATCGACTCCGCCCACGGCCGCAGCGCGGCGTCGAGCTCGCCGGCGGACCAGACGTCCCCGCCTCGCTTGCGCACCATGGCGATCACGTAGGGCACGATGCGGATGAAGGCCCGCAGCGAGGCCGAGCTCTTGATGGAGTACTTGCGCCCGGCGAACGCCGCCGGGAACGCCCGGGCCGCCGCCTTGAAGTAGTTCAGGAAGAACCGCCTCGCGTTCTCGCGGAATTCGCGGGCGATGCGGCCCCCGGCCGTGTCGATCGCGGCGAACACGTCGCGCAGCTCGTCGGCCAGCGAGGCCTGGGTGACCGTCCCCTTGCCGATCCCGAGGACCTTGATCGAGCCCTTCAGCGGCGAGCCCTCGTCCTCGTTGAGCGTCCGGATGACGTCGTGAGCCGCGGCGAGGTTCTCGTCGCGGTAGAGGCGGCGGCCGGAGAGCGAGATCAGGTGCGACGGGTTGAGCTTGGTGTGCTTGCTGTTGATCGTGACGAACAGCTCGACGATCTGATCCGCCGTCAGGTTGTCGAAGACGACCGCCGGCACCTGGAAGTCGCGGAGGTTGTGCTTCTCGGCGATCTCGTGCAGGGCGAGCAGGCGGTGCTGTCCGTCCAGGGCCCGGAGGATCCCGGACTCTTCGGGGAGCTTGAGCGACCCGGAGTCGGCCCGTCCTCCGGAGGGGGCGAACTCGAGGCGCTTCTCCGAGACGAGGAGGACGCTGCCCGGAATCGCGGGCAGTGACCCGGAGTCGGCCTGCTGGAGGTAGTAGGCGACGAGCTCGTCGATCTTCTTCTTGATGATGGGACGCTGGAAGGCCTGTTCGGAGGCCGCGATCTTCCGCTCGAGGAGGTCCCAGTTGACCCGTCCGGGATGGTGCTTGGGGGTCTTCGAGTGGCCGCGCGTCGTCTGGCTGCCGGGCCCGAACGAGAGCACCTCGAAGCCCACCAGGGACTGCAGATCCGCGCCCGAAAGCAGCGCCTCGTAGAACCGGACGCCGAACTGATTCAGGCGCAGCGAGGGAACCGAGATCATGGCCACCTCCTACGAGGACGCCCGGGACACTCGCCCCGCCGCGGCCAGAGGACGCTTCGCGGGGCGGGGGAAAGGGTATACCGGGGCCCTCCCGGTTTGAGCCAACTTTCAGGGGCCGGAAGGGGTTGGATTTACGGGGGAGAGACCGACTTCCAGTCCTGGCCGTCGATCATCTGGTCGTGGATCTGGCCGGCGCCGGTCAGGATGCCCTTGAGCTCGGAAGTCAGGATCCCGGCCAGCTCCGGGAGGGCGTCGGAGTGCGCGACGGGCACCGAGCACTCCACGGTCTTCTGCCCGAGGGAAGCGAAGAACGGGGAGGGACGCCGCGTCCAGTCCGAGTCGCTGCGGCGATGCTTGGTCATCAGGAACGCCGCCAGCCGACGCTCGTCCCACGGCTCGGTCATGGCCCAGCGGAAGTTGGCCCGCAGCCCCCTCTGCTCGATCTCGGGAGCATCGTTAGCCAGGGAGATCGACATGGATTGTCATACACGATAGCATCCCCGCCGTTCGATCCGACAACGTGAAAACCGTGCTCCACCCAGGCCTCTGCCTGCTCCTGCTGGCGAGTCCATCCGCCTCGCCGCCCGGCGAGTCCGCCTCCTACGCATCGCATCTCATGGTCGATCAGGAGGTCGTGATCAACTCGCGAATCGGCGGCATCGTGGAGAGCATCGCCGTCGACCGCGGCGCGGCGGTCACGCTGGGACAGACGCTCGCGACGCTCGACCCGCGCGAGGCCGACGCCAACGTCAAGGAAGCCAAGGAGGACATGGAGCTGAAGCGGGCCGACTTCGAGCGCTCCAAGTCCCTGGCCGCCTCCAAGGTCGTCAGCGCCGCCGACCTCGACGAGAAGAAGGCGCAGTTCGAGGTCGCACAGGCGCGCTGGGAGAAGGCGAAGACTCTTCGCGACTACACCGTGATCCGCGCGCCATTCGCCGGCATCGTCACCGAGAAGTGGGCGCGCGTCGGACAGAAGGTCATCGAGGACAAGGACGACCCGCTGTTCAAGATCACGGCGGTCGAGCCGCTCCTGGCCCGGATCTACCTTCCCGAGGAGGAGCTTCTGCGCGTGAAGGTCGGCGACCGGGTCGAGGTCGTTCCCGACCGCTTCCCGGACGCGCGCACGACGGGCGAGGTCCAGTTCATCAGCCCCGCCGTCGACGCCGCGAGCGGCACCTTCCAGGTCGTGATCCGCGTCCGGCGGGAAGCCGCGCGCACGGTACTGCGGCCGGGCATCGCGGTGAAGGTGCGATTCGCCCCGAAGACCGCCGCCAAGGCCGCCGCCTCGCACTGACCTCGCCGACCCGGTCGATGGGCGATGGCTGACCGTTCCCGCATCTCGGCACTCCGGGGGACCTTCGACCGGATGCTCGTCCACGACATCAAGAACATGTCGTTCCGGCTCCGGCTCCTGCTCTCCAATCTCGACGAGCACTGGGACGACCCGGAGTTCCGGAAGACGGTCCGCGACCTCCTGGCCACCTCCGTGGAGCGGCTGGAGAACATCGTCGGCCGCTTCGTGGCCAACGAGAACGCCCTCATGATCAAAGTCGAGCTGGACGTGAACGGCCTGCTCCGGCAGGTCGTCGAGCGTCCGCCGCGCCGGGGGTCGCGCGGCGCTCCGGTTCCGCCCGTGACGCTCGCGCTGGGATCCGTCCCGCGCATCTGGGGCGACTCCTATTACCTGGGCGACGCGTTCGGGAGCCTGCTCGAGAACGCGCTCGAGGCGGCCGCGCCGGAGGGGAGGGTCGTGGTGCGGAGCTTCGCGCGCGGCGCGGGCCAGAGGCCGCGGGCGGTGATCGAGTTCATCGACAATGGAGCCGGAATGTCCGCCGAGTTCCTGCGCGACCGTCTGTTCCGCCCGTTCGAGACGACCAAGCCCCACGGCGTGGGCCTCGGCCTCGCGACTGCGAGCCAGATCGTCCGGTTCCACCGCGGCACGATTCGGATCCTCTCGCAGCCGGGCGGCGGGACTCTCGTCCGGTTGTCGCTGCCGGGCGTCGCGGAGTCTGCATGAGGGCCAGCGATCGGCCGGCGGGCCTCGGCCGGATCGTGATCGTCGAGGACGATCCGGAGCTGCTCGAGCAGCTGACCTGGGCGCTGAAGGGCAGGTTCTCGGTCTCCGCGGCGCGCGACGCCACGCACGGCAAGGCGCTCTGCGAATCCGATCCCGACCTCTACCTCTTCGACATGCGGCTCCCGCCGTCCGGGCAGGTCCAGGAGGGACTCGATCTCTTGAAGCACGTCCGGCGGCGGGACGCGGAGGCGACCGTCGTCATGATGTCGGGCGAGGGGGAGCGAGGAGATGCGCTCCGCGCGGTCGCGCTCGGCGCCTTCGACTTCTTTCAGAAGCCGATCGACACGGCGGAGCTGATGGTGATCCTGAACCGCGCCCTCGAGCGCCGGAGACTCCTCGGAGAGAATCGCGAGCTGCGGCGGACGGTGGCGGAGCCGGAGTCGGCCGGTGGGCTCGTCGGCCGGAGCGCTCCCATGCAGCGGCTCCTCCGCGACCTCGAGCGCGTCGCGGGAAGCGACGCCACGGTCCTTCTCGTCGGAGAGAGCGGCACCGGCAAGGAGCTCGCGGCGCGCTCGATCCACGCGAGGGGCCCGCGCCGCGACCGTCCGTTCGTGGCGGTCAATGCCTCGGCGCTCCCCGAGTCCCTGGCCGAGGCGGAGCTGTTCGGGCACGAGCGCGGCGCGTTCACGGGCGCCGTCGGGTCGCGCCCCGGCCGCTTCGAGCTCGCCGAGGGCGGGACACTCTTCCTCGACGAGATCGGCACGCTCTCGCCGGCGGTGCAGTCCAAGCTCCTTCGCGTGCTCGAGAGCCGGGAGGTCGAGCGCCTCGGAGGACGGCGCACGATTCCCGTCGACTTCCGGCTGATCTCGGCGACCAACGAGGACCTCGAGGCGCGCGTGGCCGCGGGCACCTTCCGCGAGGACCTCTATTACCGCGTCCACACGGTCCCGATCGCGATCCCGCCGCTGCGGGAGCGCGCGGGCGATCTCCCGCTGCTCGCGGAGTACTTCCTCGAGCGCTTCGGGAAGCGCCACGGCAAGCCCGGCCGGAGCCTGTCGCCGGCCGTGGTCGAACGGCTCGAGGCCCATCCCTGGCGCGGGAACGTCCGCGAGCTGCAGCACGTGATCGAGATGCTGGTCCTCTTCTCCGACGGCGAGGTCATCGACGAGGCGGACCTGCCCCGGGCGCTGCGGCGGCCGACGCGATCCGCGGCCGCCTCGGCGGCGCCGACCGCGGCGGACAAGGGCTTCGCGGCGGCGGTCGAGGACTTCGAGCGGACGCTACTGACGAATGCCATCGCCGCGGCCGGGGGAGTGAAGGCCGAGGCCGCGCGCCGGCTCGGTCTCGACGCGAACCAGATCAAGTACCTCTGCCGGAAGTACGGCCTGTAGCGAGGTGAAAAAGTCATCCGCGGTTGAAGAAGGTTTCAACCGCAGGGTGAGCGTGAAGGAACCTCTGCCGACGAAGCAATTGATTTGTCAGGACTTAGCTAAGAGCGGTTTCGAGCTTCCACTTGGCCCGGCGCTTGCCTCTTGAGGACTGCAAATAGGGAGGTATCGAGGATGTCAAACGAAGTGAAGATCAAGCTCACCGACGCTCAGAAGGCGAAGATCAAGCAGGCGACGGGCAAGGACCTGCCCGAGATCCGCGTCGAGTCCTTCGGCGGCGCTCCGGCGGTTTCGACGACGGGCTCGAGCAACCGGGTGTCCACGAAGGCCCCGCTGAAGGCGAGCATGAAGGCCCCGCTGAAGGCCAACATGAAGGCTCCGCTCAAGGCGAACATGAAGGCTCCGCTGAAGGCGAGCGCCAAGGCGCCGCTGAAGGCCAACATGAAGGCCCCGCTGAAGGCGAGCGCCAAGGCCCCCCTGAAGGCCAACATGAAGGCCCCGCTGAAGGCGAACATGAAGGCTCCGCTCAAGGCGAACATGAAGGCCCCGCTCAAGGCCAACATGAAGGCCCCACTCAAAGCGAACTTCTGATTCCCGACCCGATTCGCGACACTGCGCCCCGCTTCGGCGGGGCGTTTTCTTTTGGGTCGCGTACGATGACCGGCCCGTCTCACCAGATCGTGGACTGCGCCCAGCGCTTCACGATCCGCCAGATCCGAGCGGCGTAGGAGGCGCGCCGGCCCAGGATCTTCGCGTTTCCCGTCATGCCGGCGACGAGGCTCCCGTCGGCGTTTTCGAACACCGCCACCGCGGCGAACTGCTCGGGGCGCTCCTGGGGCGCCGCGGGGTCGGAGGCGCTCGACGCCGTGGCCGGCTGCGTCAGCGCCGCCGGCGCGAGCGAGACGACCCGTCCCCGGACCGGCGCGGGATGGCCGCGGAAGAGCGCCGCAACCGGCGCGTTCGGCTCGAGGTCGTCGAAGAGACGCTCGGACACCGCCAGATCGGCGGCGAGCCGCTTGTCCGCACCGACCTCCGCGAGTAGCGATCCCTCGATGACCGCGCGCCCCTCGAGGTCCCCGAGCCGTGGCGTCAGGACTCGGCCGGCGATGGGACTGCGCACGACCAGTCCAAGCTCGCGAGCGCGGCCCCTGCGCAGCGCCGCGTCGATCGAGGCGCCGCGGGTCTCCGACTGAAAGACCTTGCCCGCCTCCGCCTCCTCGCGGCCGCGGGCGAGCTCGGCGCCCATCCGTTCGCGCTCCGAGGCGAGCCGCACGCGCTCCTCCGCGCTCTGGGGGCTCACCAGCTGGAGGACCGGCTGGCCGGCCTCGACGCGTTCGCCCTCCTGCACCAGCACCCGTTCGACGACGGCGTCCTCCGGAGCCTCGAGGCGAACCGCGGTCAGCGGCCGCAGAGTGGCGGGCGCCCCCAGCGTTCGCCGGCTCCAGGGCGTGAACAGGAGGATCGCGAGGAGAACGGCGGCGGCGATCAGCGGCCTGCGGAACTTGGCGGACATGATGAGCTCCTTCTTGTCCAGGTACACGAGCCGGAGGGTTCGCGTCAGCAGGCGCAGGCGCTTGCGAAACACGTAGTAGAGAGTGACCAGCAGGAGGACGACCGCCCAATTGGGGAAGTAGTGAAAATAGAGATTGTAGAAGAACCCCCCGATGATCCGCATGATCACGACGACCCAGGCGAGGGCGAGCGTCCCGTAGATCCAGTAGATCCGGCGCTTGCGTCGCGAGACCACCGGAACCTCGACCGGCAGGCGCAGCACGTTGCGCTGGAACGCCGCCCCCACGTATTTGAAGGAATCCTCGCGCAGCTCGGAGATCTGGACCAGCGTCGTCAGCGCGTAGTACCCGTCGATCTTGATGAGCGGGTTGATGTTCAGGAAGATCGTCGACACGCCCGTGTACAGCATGGTCTTGAATGCGAAGTCGTGGAGGAACGTGTCGGGATAAGAAACGACCCAGCAGACCGTGGCGAGGGAGCACATCCAGGCCTCGATGTAGATCCCCGCGAGGGTGACCCACAGCTCGTGCCAGCGATTCGTGAAGAGGAGCGAGTCGGTCGTGTTGCAGTAGAAGGCCGGCGTCGCGTAGACGAGCGCGATGCCGATGTCGTGGACCTCGCCGCCGTACAGATGCGTCACGTAACCGTGGGCGGATTCGTGAAAGGCGCCGATGAACGTGATGATGAGGATGAACTGGACGATCTCGAGAAACGGCTTGTTCCCGAGGCCGTAGACGATCTTCGTACCGTTCCAGACCTCGCCCCAGTGCACGACGATGACCCCCAGCGTCCAGGCGAAGAACACGAGGGAGAAGGTGACGACCGGAGGCGACCAGAGCCAGCGCACGTACTTGAGGGTGCGCTGGAGGAAGGCGGCCGGGTCGAGGACGTGAAACAGGATGAAGAAGGGATTGAACCCCTCGGCCTTGGCTTCCGCGGCGCGCTTGCGGGCGGACCGCGAGCTGGCGAGCAGGGCGAGGTTTCTCTCCGCCGCGGACTTCTCGATGAGGTCTATGCCGCGAAGCATCTCCTCGTATTCGACGATGAGGCTCGGTTCGATGTCCGGGAACTGCACCTGGTAGTCGCGGTGAATCTCGGCCGGGGTGCGGGTTCCGTCGAAGAGCTGGATCAGCCCCCACTGCGCCTCTTCGAAGTAGTAGTACGACGCCGCGATGGGGTCCTTGACCACCCACTTGACCTCGCCCATCTGCACGAGACGGCGGAACACGAGGTCCTTGCGGAGGCCGGGCCGGTTGCCGGCGGCGCCGTGCCGGGCGGCCAGCGCGGCCGCGGTCTCCTCGAGCCGCGCCGCGGCGATGAGCCGGCTCTTGGGGACGATGGCGGCGTCGGTCAAGGCAGGAGCGGCCAGATCTTGTTCCAGAGGTAGCGCGCGGGCCGGCGGAAGAGCGCCGTGAAGACGCTGCGCGTGCCGACCGAGACCTTGCCCGTTCCGAGCATGCCGGTCTTCAGGGCGGCGTCGGGGTTCGGGATGGAGACCTCGGCGATCAGGAACCGCTCATCCCCGTCCTGGCGAAGGCGCGCCCCGACGCGGTCGACCGAGCCGCGAAACAGGCGGCCCGGATAGGGATTGAACTTGAGGGCCGTCCTCTGGCCCGCCTTCACGAGCGCCACGTCGGACTCGGGCACCGCGACCTCCGCCGTCACGGACTGAAGATCGGCGACCACGCAGAGCTCGGCGCCCCGCGTGAGGTGCTGTCCGATCCGCTCCTCGATCCGCGGCGTGACGATGATCCCCGAGGTCGGCGCGGTCAGGCGCGTGCGCGCCAGGCGATCGCTCGCGAGGGCGATCTGCGCGGCGGCCTCGCGCTTCCGGGACTCGCCGTCGAAGACCGCCGCGGCGTCGGCGCTGTCGCGCGCCCTCGCCACGTCGCTCTCGGCGAGCGTGAGCGCGGAGCGGGCCTGCGCCAGGGCGGCCTCGAACGGTTCCGGCTTGAGCGCGGCGATCACCTCCCCGGCCTGCACGCGGTCTCCCTCGTGGCGGAACACGTCGGCGATGACGCCGTCGACGAGCGAGGTCACGGAGGAGCGGTGGCCCGGGAGGACGCGAGCCGGTCCCGCGACCCGGAGGGGCCAGGGCACGACGAAGAGCACGACGGCGGCGACGAGTACACCGATCGCCCAGGCGCGCTTGCGCCGGGCCGGGATCGTCGCGACCTTGCGACGCTTGTCGAGGAGCGGCTTCAGGAACCCGGAGAGGGGCACCTGCTGATAGAGCTGCGCGTTGCGCACGGCCACGGTCGCCTGGTTGACCAGGATCGAGAGAAGGTCCTTGGTCTCCTCGTCGAAGGAGAACGGCTGCTTGCTCTCGAAGGCGAGCGCGCCGAGCTTGCCCTCCTCGTCCTTCAGGACCACGCCGAAGAAGGAGCGCAGGCCGGTCTGCTCGAAGACCGCGCGGAACTTCTCCTCGGTCTCCGGCCGGTCGGCCGTGATCGTCCCGTCCTCGTCCTGATGGACCGCCGCATCGCTGCCCGAGAGGAACACCCACTGGAGGAGCTCCTCCATCCGCCGGGCGTCGGGATTCTTCCGGTCGACCTCCGCCGCGCCCGACAGCGCGCCCAGCCGCAGACGCCCCTTCTCCTGGATCGCGATCCCGCACCGGTCGTACGGAATCAGGGCGGAGCTCGCGTTGACGATCGAGTTCATGACCTTGTCGAGGTCCAGGGTCGAGGTGATCTCGCGGCTGACCGCGAGCAGCGCGTCGAGCTCCTGGACCTTCTTCTCCGCCTCGTGCTGGCGCGCGGTGCGCAGGGCGCGGACTGCCTGGCGGCAGAGGTCCTGGAGCAGCTCCTCGTCCTCGGCGGTGAACTCGGGATGGCGCCCGCGCTTGTTGACCAGGACGAGCGCGCCGACGATCACCTCGTCCTCGGTCAGGGGCACTGCGAGGACCGACCGGATCGCGTAGCCGTCGCTCTCGGAGAAGAGGGGATCCGATTCGGGGATACGGTTGCGCCGGACGGCGGCCTGGTCTGCGATCACGTCGCCCACCACCGTCATGCCGACCGCCGCGGGAGCCTCGACGGAGTAGTTCTCGTTGACGCCGGTGCCGCCCAGCGTGACCTCGCCGCCGTTGCGGTCGAGCAGCCAGAGGGACGCGGCCTCCGCGGTCATGAAGTCGGCCGCCTTGCGCACGATGAGTCCCGCGAGCTCGTCGACGTCGAGCGTGGAGCCGAACGCCTTGGAGAGGTCGTAGAGGTTGGTCAGCCGCTCGATCGCGTGGAGCATGCCGACGGTCTTGCGCTCGGAGCGCAGCGCGCGGCCGAGAGCGGGCGCGGCGTGATGGAGGAAGCCCTCGAGCCGGGCGAGCGTCTCGTCGGGATCCGTGCCGTGCGCGAAGAACAGGGCCACCAGACCGACGACGATCCCCTCCGCCTGCAGAGGCACCGCCAGGCAGGCCTGGAACACTTCCGGCACGCCGCGCAGGAAGGGATCCGTCGAAGCCGCGATCTCGGCCCGGTCGAGCGCGATGGCCGCGCGGTCGCGCACGAGGTCGTGAGCGAGGCCCTCCTCCCGGGGGACCGAGCGCCGGAGGATGCGCTCGAGGCCGCGGCCGTGAGCGCCGATGCAGAGGAAGAGTGGATGCACCGTGTCGGGCGCCCAGAGCAGCACGCCGTCGGCGCCCGCCATCGAGGCGCTCCACCGCGCGGCCCAGCCGGAGGTCTGGGAGAGGTTCTCGCAGAGCGCGAGCTCGGCGAGCACGGACGCCTCGGTCTCGTCGGAGGCGGCGACGCCGCCGGACTCCTCGCCCTGCTCTTCCTCTTCGGAGGGCTCGTCCTCCGTTGCGACGGCTTCGTCGTTCGGGTGTTCGGGTTCGTCCGCCATCGGGCGGTCTCCTCTCGGTTACGACGAGCCGAGGGGTTGGAGGTTCAGAAGCTCGAGACCGCGGCCTCCAGGTCGCTGTGAATCTCGAAGACCGAATCCAGCTTGGTCATCTGGAGCAGCTTGCGGACCTGCGGGCCCGCGTTGAGGAGCTTGGTCTGGCCGCCTTCCTTCTGCGACTGGGTCAGAGCGCGCACCAGTGCGCCGAGACCGGAGCTGTCGAGGAAGCCGACGCTCGAGAGATCGACGAGCAGGTTGACCCGCCCCTCCTCGAGGAGCTGAGTGACGGTCTTCTTGAAGGTGGTCTCCGGCTCGCCGATGACGAGGTCGCCGGTCACGGTCAGAATGGTGATGTCGCCGTCCGCGCGGCTCGTCAACTGCATAAGGGCGGGGGGATTATGTCAAAAAAAACGGCCAGTGCCAGTCCCACAGAAAGAAGGCGAAACCGCCGCATCTCCCGGGCATCCAAGCAACGTGAGAGACCTTTGAGTACGCCCCAGGCCCACCCCGCGAGGTCCCGATGAGCGGCGAGGACCGTCCCTACATCACCTGCCGCGAGCTGCTGGACTTCCTCGACTCCTACCTCGAGAACGAGCTGCCCGAGGACCGCCGAGCCGAATTCGACCGCCACGTGGACGTCTGCCCGGCCTGCCGCGCCTACATCCGGCAATACGGGGTCGCGATCCGCCTCGCCCCTCGGGCCTTCGAGCCGTCCGAGCACGAGGAGGCTCCCGAGGAGCTGATCGAGGCCATTCTGAGGGCCCGCGGCCGCTGAGAATTCGGCCTCACGGGCCGTCCGCGACCGGCCTCCAGAGGGTGATCCGCGTCGTCGAGCCCTCCCGTTGCCTCCGGGCGAACGACCCTTGCATGAAGGGCATCGCCTTGTGGCGCTCGACGGAACAGGTCGTACCGCCGGTTGCCCCCTTCCGCCCGGATCGGACGGCCAGCGACGGCAAGGGTCGCGCCGAAACGGGTCCGGCTCCCGCGCATCCAACGACCCGAGAAAGCGAGGACCAAGACATGCATCGCAAGACGATGGGTTCGGCGGCGGCGGCGGTCTGGATTCTCTCGGCGGCCATCGCGCGCGGACAATGGACCGACAAGAAGACTCTGAATCTCGATGGGGCGCGCCGCGTCATCGACGCCGCGACGGCGGAGGCCCGGAAGCGCAACACGACCGGAGTGATCGCCGTGGTCGACGACGGCGGCAACCTCATGGCGGTCGAGCGGATTGACGGGACGTTCGCGGCGGGGGGTCAGATCTCGATCGGCAAGGCGCGGACCGCGGCCCTGTTCAAGAAGCCCACGAGCTTCTTCGAGGACCTGATCAACAAGGGCCGCACCGCCATGACGACCGTGAACGACTTCACGCCTCTCCGCGGCGGCGTCCCGATCACCGTCGATGGGCAGATCGTCGGCGCGGTCGGGGTCTCCGGCGCCGCGAGCGCCGCCGAGGACGAGGAGCTCGCCACCATCGGCGCCGCCGCGATCGGCGCGGCGCCCGCCAAGGTCAGCTTCTACGACAGCACGCGGGTGCGGGACGCCTTCGCGAAGGGCTCCGTGCTGTTCGACCAGGGCGAGCGCTACATGGTCCACGCGTCGCGCCGCGACGCCGCCGGCCAGGCGGAGGTCCACGCGAAGGACGCCGACATCATCTACGTCCTGGACGGAAAGGCGACCTTCGTCACCGGAGGCACCGTCGTCGAGCCGAAGACGACCGCGCCGGACGAGGTTCGGGGCCGGTCGATCGCGGGGGGCGAGACCCGGACGCTCGGGAAGGGCGACGTCGTGATCGTGCCCGCGGGAACCCCGCACTGGTTCGAGAAGGTCCCGGCGGCGTTCACCTACTACGTCGTCAAGGTGCGCTGACCATGCGCGCGCGGCGAGCAATCCTCATGGCGGTGGCGCTTCTCCTCGGCGCCGCCGCGCTTTTTTCCCAGACTCCCCAGACTCCCCGTAGCGCGCCGCAGGACGCGCCGGAGGGGAGGCCCGAGGCGGTCCTCGACCTAACGACCGCGGAGGGGCTCGCTCTCGTGAAGGGCGAGTGGCGTTACGCGGACACGCGCATCGTCGAGACCGAGCTGCCCGGGCCCGGCGCGGACAACCAGCCGACCGGCCCCGTCGCCATGACCTACGACTACACGCCGCACGCGGGCGGTGCCGCCTTCGACGACTCGCGCTGGGAGGTCGTCGCCCCGGCGGTCCTGTCGGCGCGACGCGGTCACGGACGGCTGTCTTTCGACTGGTACCGCATCGCCGTGACGATCCCCGAGAGCGTCGGCGGAGTGCCGACGCTCGGCAAGGACGTCGTGCTCGAGACGACGCTCGACGACGCCGCGGAGGTCTGGGTCGACGGAGAGCTCACCCGATACCTCGGCCAGCGCGGCGGCTCGATGGTGGCGGGTTGGAACGCTCCCAACCGCCTGGTGATCGGCCGCCGCGTCAAGCCTGGGCAGAAGATCCAGCTCGCGATCTTCGGCGTCAACGGTCCGCTGTCGAGCCCGCCCACCAACTTCATCTACGTGCGGACGGCGAGACTGGAGCTCCATCCCGGTGCTCCCGGGCCGATCGCGATCACCCCGGCCGAGGTCAACGTCGCGATCGTCCGCAACGATCCGGCGCTCGACGCGATCGTCGGCCCGAACCCGAAGATCTGGAAGCTTGCCGAGGGCTTCGACTTCACCGAGGGACCGATCTGGCTGCCGGACGAGAAGGCGCTGCTCTTCTCGGACCCCAACCGCAACACGATCTATCGGTACACTCCGAATCCGGAGGCGCCGCGGCTCGAGGTCTTCCGTACGCCGAGCGGTTATGTGGGCGCCGACATCGCGGAATTCGGCCAGCCCGGCTCGAATGGCCTGACGCTCGACCAGCAGGGCCGGCTCACGATCGATCAGCACGGGAATCGCCGCGTAATCCGCCTCGAGAGAGACGGCACGGAGACCGTGCTCGCGGACCGCTATCGCGGGAAGAGGCTCAACAGCCCCAACGATCTGGTCTACCGCTCGGACGGGACGCTCTACTTCACGGATCCGCCCTTCGGCCTGCCGAAGTTCTTCGACGACCCGCGCAAGGAGCTCGCGTTCTCCGGCGTGTACGCGGTCTCGCCGGGAGGGAAGCCGCGCCTGCTGACCTCCGAACTGACCGGCCCGAATGGGATCGCGTTCTCCCCGGACGAGCGGTTCCTCTACGTCGGGGATTGGGACGAGAACAAGAAGATCGTCATGCGGTATCCCGTCCGGCCCGACGGCGGAATCGGAAGGAGCGAGGTCTTCTTCGACATGACCTCGGCGCCGGGCGAGGACGCGATCGACGGGATCAAGGTGGACGTGAAGGGAAACCTCTACGTCTCGGGTCCGGGCGGACTCTGGGTGCTGTCGGCGGAAGGGAAGCACCTCGGCACGATCGTCGCGCCCAGGCACCCGCACAACCTGGCGTGGGGAGACGACGGCAGGACGCTCTACCTCTGCGCGCAGTCCGGGCTGTACAAGATGCGCCTCAACGTCGCCGGCTCGCCCTCGAGCCTGGCGCGCGTGGTCCGCAAGGATCCGCGCCTCGACGCGCTGATTCCTCCTGTGGCGGCGGTCGAGCGGGTCGCCGACGGGTTCCAGTGGGCCGAAGGGCCGGTCTGGGACCGGGCGCAGGGCGCGCTGCTGTTTTCGGACGTGCCGTCGAACGCGATCGAGCGGTGGAAGCGCGGCGAGGGCACGAGTGTCTTCCTGGAGCACAGCGGATACACGGGCACGGCGCCCTTCACGGGCCGCGAGCCCGGATCGAACGGGCTCGCCTTCGATCCCGAGGGTCGGCTGGTCTTCTGCCAGCACGGCGACCGCCGCGTGGTCCGCCGCGAGCGCGACGGCTCGATCACCGTGCTGGCCGACCGTTACGAGGGAAAGCGTCTGAACAGTCCCAACGACCTGACGGTCCGGTCCAACGGCGACATCTACTTCACGGATCCTCCCTTCGGCCTGCCGCAGGCCTTCGACGATCCCGGAAAGGAGCTCCCGTACCAGGGCGTCTACCGGATCGGGAGAGACGGCAAGCTGACGCTCCTGACGAAGGAGGTCCGCGCGCCCAACGGGATCGGCTTCTCACCGGACGGCCGGACGCTCTACGTCGCCAACTCGGACCTGAAGCATCCCGTCTGGTATGCGTTCCCGGTCCTCGCGGACGGGACGCTCCGCGAGGGCCGCGTCTTCCACGACGGGAGCGCCTGGGTCGGCGACGGCCCCGGCGTGCCCGACAGCCTCAAGGTCGACGTGCACGGCAACGTCTGGGCGGCGGCGCCTCGCGGCGTGTACGTGTTCGCGCCCGACGGCGCGCTGCTCGGCTGGATCGACACGGGCGTCGCCACCGGAAATCTCGCGTTCGGCGAGGACGGCTCGACGCTCTTCGTGGCGGCCGAGCATGCGATCGGCCGCGTCCGCACGACGACCCGCGGCCAGGGGTTCTAGGCCGCCCCGTCGAAACGCGCGCTCCCGCGCGGCATCCAAACCGGCATGAAGACACGAACGGTTCTCATCGCCGCGATCCTTTTCGCCACGCTCCTCGCCTGGGCCGCCTCGCTCTCCGCCCAGGTCTCCGAGCGAAAGATCCTGACGCTCGACGGCGCGAAGAAGGCGGCCGCCGCGGCCGAGGCCGACGCGAAACGCCGGAACCTGCCCGTCGTGATCGTCGTCGTGGACGACGCCGGCAACCTGCTCTACCTGGAGCGCCTCGACTCAACGCAGGTCGGCTCGATCCGGGTCGGGATCGGCAAGGCGCGCACCGCCGCGCACTTCAAGCGGCCGACGAAGTTCTTCGAGGACCAGGTCAAGAACGGCCGCATCGTGACGCTCGCGCTGGAGGACTTCACGCCGCTGCAGGGCGGCGTTCCGATCTTCTCGGCCGGACAGTTCGTCGGCGCGATCGGCGTCTCGGGCGACTCTCCCCAGGTGGACGAGGAGATCGCGATGGCCGGCGCCGCGGTGATCCCGTGACCGTCGCCGCGGACTCCGGTGTTCTGCCCGCGGGCTGCGGAATCGGCCTGCGCAAGGAGCACTTCGACGACGTGCTGACGCGCAGGCCCGACGTCGCGTTCTTCGAGGTCGTCACCGAGAACTTCCTGGTCGACGGCGGGAGACCGCTCGCGGTGCTCGAGGCGGTCCGCCGCGATCATCCCGTCGCGCTGCACGGCGTCTCGATGTCGCTCGGCTCGGCCGAGCCCCTCGACCGCGCCTACCTGCGCCGCCTGAGCACGCTTGTCGACCGCGTGTCGCCGGCAGTCGTCTCAGACCACCTCTGCTGGACCAGCCTCGAGGGGCACAACAGCCACGACCTCCTGCCGATGCCGTTCACGGAGGAGGCCGCGCGCTGGACCGCTGCGAAGATCCGCGAGGCGCAGGACTTCCTGGGCCGCCGCATCCTCGTCGAGAACGTCTCGAGCTATCTCGAGCATGCCGGCGCGCAGCTCGCGGAGGCCGACTTCCTCCGAGCCGTCGTCGAGGATGCCGACTGCGGCATTCTCCTCGACGTCAACAACCTCTACGTCAACGCGCGCAATCACGGCCTGGATCCGGTGCGCTACCTCGACGCGATCCCCGCCGGCCGCGTGGGGCAGATGCACCTCGCCGGGCACGAGGATCACGGCGACGTCGTCATCGACACACACGATCACCCGGTGTCGGAAGCGGTGTGGGCGCTCTACCGGGAGGCGATCGCGCGGTTCGGCCCGGTGCCGACCTTGATCGAGTGGGACGCGAAGGTTCCCCCGCTCGATGCGGTGCTGAAGGAGGCGCGGCGGGCCGAGCGGATTCAGCGCTCCCGGTCGCGGCGTCTGCAAGGAGAGGACGATGTCCGTGCGGCCGCCTGAACACGCTCCCTTCACGCGGGAGGCGCAGCGCGGATTCCTCGACGACCTGCTCGGCCGCCGGCCGCGTTCGTCCTGGCAGCGGCGAGACGCGTTCCGGCAGCCCGCGCTCTCGAGTGTCGACGAGCGCTGGCACGTCTACGCGCACGGCTTCACCGCGCGCCTCACGGAGGCTCTCGAGGCGGAGTACGCCGCGGTATGCCGCATCGTCGGGGAGGCGGCCTTCGGGCGGCTCGTCGAGCGATACCTTGGCGTGTTCCCTCCACGGTCCTTCGACCTGGCGCACGCCGGAGACCGCCTGGCGCGATTCCTCGAGTTCGATCCGCTGACTCGAGAGCTCGGCTTCCTGCCCGACCTCGCGCGGCTCGAGCGCAGGATCGCCGAGGCCTTCGTGGCGGCCGACGCCCGTCCGCTGACGTGGGCGGAGCTGCAGGCGCGCACTCCCGAAGAGGCGGCGTCTCTCCCGCTCGCGCTCGCGCCGGGCACGTCGCTCGTTCGCTCGGACTGGCCGCTCGACGATCTCTGGCGGTGTCGGGCCGAGAGCGACGACGACGCGGTCGACATCCCGTTGGAGGGGCGCCCGCGGAACGTCCTGGTCTACCGGAGCGGTTCCTTCGTGCGCTGCGAGGGCGTCGACGAGACGACCGCGCGGCTCATCGAGGCGGCGGGCTTCGGCGACGCGACCCTGGACGACCTCCTCGCGCTCGCCGCGCCGGGCGCCGACCCTGCCGCGGTCGGCGGATTGCTCGCGGCCTTCCGCGAGCTCGTGCGGCGAGACGTCTTCGTGATCCGACGCCACACCGGATCCTCCGGTGTGATTGAAATTGAAGGAGAGCTTCCATGAACGCCTCGAAGAGTTCCCGAACCCTGCTGGTCGCCGCCCTCGCCGGCATGCTCGCGTTGCCCGCCGTCCTCTCGGCCCAGGGTCAGAAGCCGGCCCCCGACGACGGCGACAAGAAACCGTGCTGGGGGGTCAACAAGTGCAAGGGCCTCGGCGACTGCGGCGCCGAGGGCTGCCGCAACTCCGGCTGCCACGGATCCAACGCGTGCAAGGGTCAGGGCTTCCTGCGCATCAACCCCGACACCTGCCTGAAGATCCGGGGCGGAAGCCTGACGAAGGCGGCTGCGTCCGCGAAGCACGCGCCCACGACGCAGGAAAAGAAGACGAGCTGAGCCGTCACCGTCCGTTTTCCTCCTCATTCGGCCGGAGCGCGGGAGCCGCTGGATGCTCGCGGCTCCGGCTCTTTTTCGCAGCGCGCGGGTATGATCCGCGGCATGACGACGATCAATCGGCGCACGCTGATGGCTCTGGGCGCGGGCGCTCTGGCGCACCGAAGGTTGCGGGCGCTGCCCGCGCCGGAGGCCAGGACCGGCGAGGTCAAGACCGCCGGCATCCGCCTGATCCCTGTGGACGGAAAGTACAAGGTATGGACCAAGAAGGTCGGCAGCGGACCGATCAAGATGCTGACGCTCCACGGGGGTCCGGGCTTCGGCCACGAGTACTTCGAGTGCTTCGAGGACTTCCTGCCGCCGGCGGGCGTCGAGTTCTACTACTACGACCAGCTCGGCTCCTCGTATTCGGACCAGCCGGACGACCCCTCCCTCTGGACGATCGACCGGTTCCGCGAGGAGGTCGAGCAGGTTCGGGCCGCGCTGGGTCTCGAGAACTTCTACCTCTACGGCCAGTCGTGGGGGAGCATGCTGGCGATCGAATACGCGCTCAAGTACCAGCGCCACCTGAAGGGTCTGGTCCTCTCGAGCATGACGGCGTCGATCCCCTCCTATATGACGTATACCGCCAAGCTCCGTGCGGCGCTTCCGAAGGACGCCGTCGCGACGCTCGAGAAGTACGAGGCGACGAACTCGTACGACGCGCCCGAGTACCAGCAGGTGATCATGGACGTCCTCTACAAGCGCCACATCTGCCGCCTCGACCCGTGGCCCGATCCGGTCCAGCGCGCCTTCAAGCACGTCAACAACCAGGTCTACAACACGATGCAGGGGAACAACGAGTTCGTCGTGACCGGCAACTTCAAGGCCTGGGACCGCTGGGCGGATCTGCCGAAGATCGGCGTGCCGACGCTGGTCATCGGAGCGAAGTACGACGAGATGGATCCCGAGGACATCCGGCGCGAGGGACGCCTGATCCCGCGCTCGCGCGTCTTGATCTGCGAGAACGGCAGCCACCTCGCGATGTGGGACGATCAGGAAACCTACTTCAAGGGCCTGATCGATTTCCTCCACGACGTCGAGAAGGGCCGCGGTCCCGCGCCGAAGGGCGCGTAGGGAGTGAGCGAGGATCGCGGCCGCCTCGTCGTCGTCGACGACGCGGACGCGCTCGCGCGGGAGGCCGCCGCGGAGCTGACGCGCATCGCGCAGCGGTCCGTGGCCGCATCGGGACGCTTCACGCTGGCGCTGTCGGGAGGATCGACGCCGCGCCGGCTCTATGCGCTCCTCGCCGATCCGGCGGCGCCGTTTCGCGCCGCGATTCCGTGGACCGCGACCCAGGTCTTCTTCGGCGACGAGCGGCACGTGCCGCCGGACGATCCCCAGAGCAACTACCGCATGGCCGACGAGGCGCTGCTCTCGCGCGTGCCGATTCCGCGCGGCAACGTGCATCGCGTCGAGGCCGAACGCCCGGACGCCGCCGAGGCCGCCGCGCTCTACGCCGGAGAGATCGGGCGCGTCTTCGCGCTGGCGCCCGGCGAGTGGCCGCGGTTCGACCTGATCCTTCTCGGCATGGGCCCCGACGGACACACGGCGTCGCTCTTCCCGGGCACCGACGCGCTCGCCGTTCGCCATCGGGCGGCGGCCGCGACCTGGGTCGCGAAGTTCGACGCGTACCGCATCACGCTGACGCTCCCGGTGTTCGACGCGGCGGCCGCCGTGCACTTCCTGGTCTCGGGCGCGGACAAGGCGCAGACGCTGCGCGCCGTCTTCGACCCGGGCTCTCCGCCCGACGCGTTTCCGTGTCAGCGAATCCGGCCGCGGGACGGAGACCTCCTGTGGCTGGTGGATCGCGCCGCCGCGGGAGAGCTCGCGAGACCCTAATCCGTTGTCTGTCAGCGAAATCGACGCCCGACGATTTTGAGGGCGATCGGACCGCTCCGGCTCCGAACATGAACCGAAGATGAACGTGCGCGTTAGGCAGATCCGGAGGAGCCCTTTCTCCGTATCAAGCATCGAAGGACGGTACGCAGCCCTTTGGTGAAGTGCGCGGGAATTGCCCGCAAAGGTTGACACGGGATCGACGGGGTGAGGATAAGATTCCTGCAAACCACGGCGGCCCCGGCGCGGGTCGCATCCGGAATCGGTACGAGTAATCCGATGCAGCCATGTCGGCTCATCGGGCTTGGGGATCCCCGGAAGCGGGGAAGGAAAGGAGACGTTGATGAAGAAGGGTGATCTGACCACGAATGTCCTCGGTCTCGCGATCGCCGGCGTTCTCGCCGGTTCGGGCCTGGCGCTTGCCAAGCAGGACACGGCCAAGCCGGCCGACAAGAAGCCGGTGGCCGGAGAAGAGAAAACCTCCAAGGACAAGTCGGCCTCCTCGGACAAGCACGTCTGCAAGGGCCAGAACGCGTGCAAGGGCAAGGGCGGCTGTAAGGCCGGCGACGGCGGCTGCGCGGGCAAGAACTCTTGCAAGGGCAAGGGCGGCTGCGCCTCGGCCGACGTGAAGCACTCTTGCAAGGGCATGAACTCCTGCAAGGGTTCGGGCGGCTGCAAGACTGGCGACGGCGGCTGCGCTGGCAAGAACTCTTGCAAGGGCAAGGGCGGCTGCGCGGTTCCGGTCAAGAAGGCGGCCTAGTTCTGTCGATTGGCCTGGGGGCCTCGGTACGACCTCGTCGCCGTGGCCCCCAGGATTTTTTCAGGGTATTTTTCGACCTCCCATGAAGCGTCACACCCCCTCCTCCCGGAATCGCTGGGGTTTCCCGGATCTCGGCCTCGGAGTCGGCCTGCGCACCGTTCACTATCCGCACATCCTGGAGAAGCGTCCCGACGTCGACTTCTTCGAGATCCTCTCCGAGAACTACATGGACTCCGGCGGACGACCGGCATGGGTCCTCGATCAGATCGCCGAGGCGTATCCCGTGGTGCTCCACGGCGTGTCGCTCTCGATCGGGAGCACGGATCCGCTGGACCGCGAGCACCTGACGAAGCTGAAGGCGCTCGCCGATCGCACGCGCGCGCTGTGGGTCTCGGACCACCTCTGCTGGACCGGAGTGTCCGGCCGCAACACGCACGATCTTCTCCCGATGCCCCTCACGGAGGAGGCGCTGTCCCACGTCGTCGGCCGCGTCCGGACGGTCTCGGACTTTCTCGAGCGGCCGCTGATTTTGGAGAACGCCTCGACCTACGCGGAGTTCACGGCCTCGTCGATGCCGGAGTGGGAGTTCTTCGCCCGGCTCATGGAGGAGGCCGACTGCGGGATGCTGCTCGACGTCAACAACGTCTACGTCAGCTCCTACAACCATGGCTTCGACCCGAAGCAGTACCTCGACGCCATCCCGCCGTCGCGCGTCGCGCAGTACCACCTTGCGGGCCACACGAACAAAGGCACGCACATCATCGACACGCACAACGACTACGTCATCGATCCGGTGTGGGAGCTCTACCGCCATTCGGTGGAGCGGACCGGCAACGTCTCGACGCTCCTCGAGTGGGACGCGGACATCCCCGCCTTCGAGGTCATCCACGCCGAGGCCCTCAAGGCACGCGCGTTCCGCCGCGAGGAGAGCAACCCCGGGCGCGAGAGGAAGGATCTTGAAGCCGCGGCCTCTTGAGCTGCCGCTCGACCGCGTCCAGCGCTGGATGCTGGCCGTCATCGAGCAGCCGGGAACGGCGGAGGAAGCGGTCGTGTCGCCCGCGGCGCGCGCGGAGCTGGACCCGGAAGACATCGAGGGCGTGATCCTGCCGTCGAAGACGCTCTCGCCGGTCGAGCGCGTCGGCGTCTACCAGGGAATGTACCTGCTGCGGATGATCGAGGCCCTGGAGGGCGACTATCCCGCGGTCGCGCACTTTCTGGGCTCGGACGCCTTCGCCGAGCTCGTCGAGCGCTACGCGAAGGCGCACCCGTCTCGCAGCTACACGTTCAACCGCTTCGGCGGGAAGTTTCCGGAGTTCATTCGCGACGCGAAGTGGCTCCGCCGGCGCGCCGTGCTGACGGACCTCGCCCGGCTCGAGCGCGCCGTCACCGAGGTCTTCGACGCCCCGCAGTCCCCGGCCTGGCCGGCCGAGGCGATCGAGAAGATGCCGCGGGAGTCCTGGGAGACGGCGGTCCTCCGGCCGATCGAGGCGCTCCGCGTGCTCTCCTTCGCGTACCCCGTTAATGCCTACCTCCAGTCGGTGAAGACGGAGAACCACGACCATCCGGCTCTGCCACGCCGCGCCTCGTGGGTCGCCGTGTACCGGAAGGACTACGAGGTGTGGCGGCTCGACCTGGGCAAGCCGGCCTACGATTTTCTGCACGCGCTCGCGAACGGACGGCCGTTCGGCAAGGCCGTCGCCGCGGCGGCGCGGGGCCTCCAGGGCAGTCCCGGCGATCAGATCTTCCGGTGGCTCCGGGCGTGGGTCGCCGAGGGCATGTTCCAGTCGGCCGGCTGATCTCCGTAACGTCCGCGCCTCGCACGCATCCAATCCCCGGTCATGGAGAATTCGAGTTCAGGGAGAGAGCTGCATTCGGAGCACGACCACGCCCCGAATCGTTTCGCGGTTCTCTCGACTTCGGAGCGGGCGGGCGGAGCCGAAGGCGAAGGCGAGAGACTGGCCGGCCGCGGCGTAACCCTTGCGTTCGTCGACTCGGGGTTTCACCCCCATCCCGACATCACGCAGCCGGCCAACCGCGTCGCGGCCTACCACGACGTCTGGGATCCGGGGGCCGTGCTGTCCGCGGTAGAGACGCCGCGCGCGGATGACTGGCACGGAACCCAGACCTGCGTGGCGGCCGCGGGCAACGGCTTCCTCTCCGGCGGCGCGTACCGCGGCCTCGCCTGCGAGGCGCGCCTGGTGCTCGTGCGCGTCGGGAGGGATGGGCGCGTCTCCGAGGACGGCATCGCCCGCGGGCTCGAGTGGGTGCTCGCGAACCGGGAGCGCCACGGGATCCGGGTCGTCAGCATGTCCCTGGGCGGCGACGAGGATCGCCCCCTCGCGGAGAGCCGCGTCAATCGCCTCGCGGAGGAGGCCGTGGCCGCAGGGATGGTGCTCGTCGCCGCGGCGGGGAACTCGGGATGCTCGGAGAGGCACCGCTGCCTTCCGCCCGCGACGGCGCCGTCGGTCATCGCCGTCGGCGGCTACGACGATCGCAACGACCCGGAGCGCCGGCGGCTGCAGGCCTACTGCTCGAGCTTCGGCGTCACCGCGGACGGCCTCGTCAAGCCCGAGATCATCGCACCGGCAATGTGGATCGCGGCGCCGATCCTGCCGGGAACGGAGACCTACGCCCGCGCCGAGGCTCTCTCGCGCCTCGCGCAGACGCCGGACAATCGGCTGCGGCGGACGCTCCTCGAGATCGGCCCCGAACTGCTGGGCCAGCCGTCCGCCGCCGCGGAGGACGAGCTCGAGACGCTCCGCGCGCGGATCGACGGCCGGCTGCGGGCGGAGAAGATCGTCGCGGCGCACTACCAGCACGTGGACGGAACCTCGTTCGCGGCACCGATCGCGGCCTCGGTCGTCGCGCTGATGCTGGAGGCGAATCCCGCCCTGTCACCGGCGGCCGTCCGGCGCATCCTGCTCCAGACCGCGGACCGCGCCGGGGAGCTCTCCGCGATGCGGCAGGGGTATGGAGTCCTGAATCCGCGCGCCGCGATCGATGCCGCGCGGCGGGAGGCCCACGGGGAGGCCGGCGGCCGCGCCCCCCGCGCCGGGGAAACGACGGTGCGCTTCGCGTTTCACGACGATTCTGCGACGCGGGTCGAGGTGGCCGGCGATTTCAACGGGTGGGAGGCCTCGCGGTGCCCGCTCTCGCGCGGCGGCGGAGGCGACTGGGTCGTGGAGGTGCCGCTTCCCCCCCCCGGGCTCTACCGATACAAGCTCCGGGTCGACGGCGAGCGCTGGATCGCCGACCCCGCCAACGCGCTCCGCGAGCCCGATCCGTACGGAGGCTTCAACTCCGTGCTGGAGGTGGCGCCGCCGCCCGGCTCGGACCCGGCGCGCTGAGCATCGGCGCGAAGGAGGGAGCGAGCAGGGTTCGGAGGGCCTGCCGCGCCCGATGCAGGCGGACCTTGACCGCTGTCGGCGTCGTGCGGAGCTTCGCGGCCGCCTCCGCCGTCGACAGCTCCTCGATGTCCCGCAGGATCAGGACCGTGCGGTAGGCCTCGGGCAGCCGGTCGATCGCCGCGCGGACGGCGCCGCAAGTCTGATGCCGCGAGAGTGCCGCCTCCGCGGACTCGGACCAGTCCTCCTCCACGGAGATCCGGTGGCCGGTCTCGTCGAACCGCGGCAGCAGCTCCTCGATCGAGGTCTCGGCGTGCCGGCGTCCGCTGCGCAGTTTCATGAGGCAGGCGTTGACGACGATGCGATGGAGCCAGGTGGAGAGGCTCGAGCCTCCCTGGAATCGCGCGATCGAGCGGAACGCGGAGACGAACGCCTCCTGGACGGCGTCGCGCGCCGCCTCCTCGTTGCGCACGTAGCGGCGCGCCACCGCCAGCATGCGGCCCGAGTTCTCGCGCACGAGGATCTCGTAGGCGCCGTCGTCGCCGCACCGCAGACGCGCGAGCAGCGTCGACTCGGAGGGCGGAGCGCCGGCCACGGCTGCGCCGCTCATGACTGCGGCTCCCCGAGCATCGCCGTGACGAAGGCCGAGCTCGCGAGGACGGGCATCCGCCGCGCCAGGAGGCTGCGGAGGAGGCTCGCTCCCTCCGCGTCCACGAAGCTGACCCCCGAGAGATCCAGGGCCGCCGTGGGGTGCTTCTCCAGGCAAAGATCCGCGGCTCGTCGCAGCTCGCGGACCCACGGGCCCGCGATCCGACCCTCGACCATCAGGCACTCTGCGCGCTGGGTAATTCGCAACATCGCTTCTCATCTCGCTTTCCTGGACCGAGCAAGAGAGCAAGCGCGAGGCCAGGTCGGCGAAAGCACCTCAAAGACGCAAGACGCGCGCCTTCAAGTGTTTAGGTTAGCGGGAGGGGAGAGCGAAATGGCGAGACGCCGCGAGATTTCGCGGTTGCTACGAAGTCTCGCGGCGCGGATTCACGGCGAGCTTCTTGAGGCGGCTGCGGAGCGTATTGGCGTTGAGACCCAGGATCCGGGCGGCGCCGTTGGGCCCCTCGACCACGCCTCCCGTCGCTTGGAGCGCGTCCAGGATATGGGCCTTCTCGACCTCCGCCAGAGATCTCGGCGCCGCCGCAAGAGCGGAGGATTCGCGCTCCGGGCTCGCGAGGTCGCTCTCGAGCTCGAGCACGGGTCCCGCCGACAGGATCGCCGCGCGCTCGACCACGTTCTGCAGCTCGCGCACGTTGCCCGGCCAGGAGTAGGCGCGCAGCTGCTCCATGCCGCGGCGGCTGAATCCCTCGATCGGCTTTCCCAGACGCTTGGACAGGCCCGCCGCGAAGAACCCGACGAGGAGGGGGATGTCGCCTTCGCGGTCGCGCAGCGGCGGGATCGCCACGGGGACCACGTTCAGCCGATAGAGCAGGTCGGCGCGGAAGCGCCCCTCCTGGGCCGCGCGTTCCAGGTCGCGGTTGGACGCGGCGATGACGCGCACGTCGACTCGCACGGTCCGGCTCGATCCGACCGGCTCGAACTCCTGCTCCTGGAGGACGCGGAGCAGCTTGACCTGGGTGTCCAGGGGCATCTCGCCGACTTCGTCCAGGAAGATCGTGCCGCCGTCGGCGAGCTCGAACCGGCCGATGCGCTTCTCGAGCGCCCCGGTGAAGGCGCCGCGCGCGTGGCCGAAGAGCTCGCTCTCGACGAGGCCCGCGGGGATCGCGCCGCAGTTGACCTTGACGAGGGGCCGCTGGCGGCGGGCGCTACGGCTGTGGATCGCGCGCGCGAACAGCTCCTTGCCGGTCCCCGTCTCGCCCTGGATGAGCACCGCCGAGTCCGTCTGGGCGACCCGCTCGACGCGCGCCAGCGCGGCCAGCAGCGCCGGGCTGTTGCCGATGATCTCCTCGAAGTTGTGCTGCGAGCGGATCTCCTCCTGCAGGTAGACGTTCTCGGCCTGCAGCCGGTCCTTCAGCGCCTCGAGCTCGCTCGACGCGCGGAGGCGCTCGAGCTCCGCGGCCGCCCGGTCGGCGAAGACCTGAAGCACGGACGCCTCGAGTGAGGACTCCTGCATGGGCCCGTCGTCGATCACGGCGAGATGCCCGATCACGGCTCCCGACCGCCCCCGCAGCGGAAGGCCGAGGAAGCTCTCGGCCTGCCATTCGAGGAGTCCGGTGTCCTGTGGGAATCGCGCGGCGAGCCGGTCGGGATAGCAACGCATCTCGCCCTCGATCACGGCCTGGCAGGGGGTGCCGGCCAGCCCGTACTCGAGGTTCTCCGAGTAACCGTCCGTCTTCCAGAACGCCAGCATCCGCACGCTCCCGGAGCCCTCCAGGCACTCGGTGACGAAGGCGTAGCGGGCGCTGAGCGCCGTGGCGACGGTCCGGACCAGCGCCCGGAAGAACTCCGTGCCCGTGGTCGTGGCCGTGGCTTGGGTCAGGGTCCGAAAGAGATCTTCCACGCGCTTGTGGCTGGTGATGTCGCGAGACACCGCCAGGAGCTGCTGGGGCCGGCGCTCGTCGCTCAGAATCGGGCTGACGACGACGTCAAACCATCGAGGGCTGCGGGTCTGGACTGTTTCGAAGTAGCCGACGAAGCGGCCCACGGAGCCGGCGGCCGCAGCCGCGACCGCGCCGCGAGCCATCTCGAGGTCCTTCCCCTTCCAGAAGTCGATCCAGGAGTTGTTGAGAAACGGCGCGAGGTCGCAGATCTCCAGGGCCTCCATGCCTCCGGCGTTCATCGAGAGAAGCCGTCCCTCGAGATCCAGGACCTTGATGCAGTCCCGGCTGCACTCGATCATGCGCGTCTTGAACTCTTCGCTCGACCGCAGCGCCTCCTCCGTGGCCAGGCGCCGCGTCAGCGTCTGCTCCAGGGTGGCGTTGACCTTCCGCAGCTCGAGTTGCGCCACGACCTCGCGGCTCAACGCCACTAGCGCCCGCTCCTGCTCCGGCGTCAGCTGGCGCGGGACGCGGTCGATGACGCAGAGCGTGCCCAGCGGGACGCCGTCTCGCGTGATCAGCGGAGCGCCCGCGTAGAAGCGAATGCGCGGCTCCTCGGTCACGAGGGGGTTCTCCTCGAAACGCTTGTCGAGCCAAGCGTCCGGAACGACCATCAGGTCCTTGCCGAGGATGGCGTGGGCACAGAAAGCGACCTCGCGCGGAGTCTCGGCGGCGTCCAGGCCGACCCTCGCCTTGAACCACTGGCGGTCGCGGTCGACGATGCTGACGGCCGCGATCGGGGTCCCGCAGATCTGCGAGGCAAGCAGCACTAGATCGTCGAAGTCGGATTCCGCCGGCGTGTCGAGGATCCCATAGCGCCGGAGCGCCTCCAGGCGGGTCTCCTCGGTCGGAGGCAGGTCCGCGGCCGTCTCGCCCCGCGCGACCCGGTCCCGGATGCTCCGCATCAGACGCTCCGACACCGACTCGGTCAGCTCGTAGCCTCCGGCCTCGCTCACGATGGTCAGGGTCTTTCGGGTGGAGTCGTAGAGCGCGCGGCAGGCCCGGCACTCGGCCAGGTGGTGATCCACCTCGCGACGCAAGCGCTCGGCCAGGTCCCCGTCGACGAGGTTGGACAGCTCGCTCCGAACGGTTTCGCAGCTGTACACGACGCCTCCCCGCTTCATAGGACGGGACGGAGCGCCGAAAGGATTCAATGGGGTATAGACTTTCGGCAGCAACGGAGAACATCATGAGCTACCTGGAGCGCGCTCCTCTCGACGAGGACGCCTTTCCGCCGTTTCGCCAGATCCGCGAGACCTTCGGGTTCCTGCCGAACTTCTTCCGCGCGCAGACCCTGCGAGCCGACCTGGTGGAGCCGCAGATGAACTTCATCGGCTCGATCATGGTCGGCGAAGGGGCCCTCGCGCGGCGGCAGAAGGAATACATCTTCCTCGTCACCTCGGCGGCGAACCTCAGCACCTACTGCGTGACTGCCCACTGCGAGATCGTGCGGATGCTCGGGATCGAGGGGCCCGAGCCCGAGCTGGTCGCAATCAACCACAACGCGACCGACATCCCCGTGGCCGACAAGGCCCTCCTGAACTTCGCGCTGAAGCTCAACGCGACGCCCAAGAAGATCGAGGCCGACGACATCGACGCGTTGCGGACCTACGACTTCACCGATCAGCAGATCCTCGAGGCGATCCTCATGGTCGGGATCTCGCAGTACGCCACCGTCGTGTCGTTCGGGCTGGGCACGGTCCCGGACTTCGACTCGGCCCGCGTGGAGATGGTGCTCGGCGTCCCTAGTCCCGCTCTTTCAGGGACGCGAGGATCCTAGCGGCCAGCCTTTCGGAGACGCGAGGCTCGAGCTCGAAGGAGCCCGCCTCGGTCAGGATCGTCAGCGTTTTCCGGGTGGAGTCGTAGAGGATCCGGCACGCGCGGCATTCGGTCAGGTGATGCTCGACCAGCCGCCGCAGCGATCCGGGAATCTCCTCGTCGACGACGTTCGAAAGCTCGGCCCGAAACTCCTCGCAGCTAAACACCGCGTCCTCCCTTCGCGCCCGCATCGAAGAGGGGCGCCAGCGCCTCGCGCATCATCAGCCGGCCCCGCAGCAGCCGCGTCTTGAGCGTCGCCACCGGGACGTCCAGGGCCTCCGCGGCCTCGGACGTCGAGAGCTGCTCGATGTCCCGCAGGAACACGGCGACGCGGTAGCGCTCGGGGAGGGTCGCGAGCTTCTCCCGGACGAGCCGCCGCATCTCGTCCCGCGCGTAGAGACGCTCCGGATCGTCGATCCATGGAGAGAGACTGGACGGCCGAAAGTCCGGCTCCTCGGCGTCGTTCTCCAGGCTCTCCGCAGGGCGGCGCCGCCGCAGGAGATCGATTCCCTCGTGGATCGCGATCCGGGTGAGCCAGGTCGAGAAGCGCGACGCGCCCGAGAAGTCGGAAAGCTTGCGGAACACCCTGACGAACACGGCCTGCGTGCCGTCCTCGGCGTCCTCGGGACTGCCGGTGACCCCGGCGACGGTCCTGTAGACCCGCGCCTGGTGGCGGCGCACGAGCTGCTCGAAGGCGGCGTCGTCGCCTTCGCGCGCGAGAGCCACGAGTCCGGCGTCGGGGTCCGACGCCGCCTCCGCAGCCGCGGCGGCGCGCGCCTTCTCCGCCTCGACGCGCTCGGCCAGCAGGTCGCGCCGCGGGCGGAAGTCCGGCCGTGGGTTGAGGCCTCGCTCGATCGTGTTGAGGAACCCGGTCAGGGCCGCGACGGCCGCGACCTCCAGGCTTTCCGGAGTCGCCGCGGGATCGCAATCCTCGGGCCGCGTGGCGAGCCCCACCGCCGCATCGACCAGGGCCTTCTCGTCTTCCGCGAGGCCGGGCCGGAGAGGATCGTGCGCGATCGCGTCGGATTGCTCCGGAGGAACGCCAAGGCTCCGGAGGATCTCGCCGTGGACCGCGACGCAGTACGTGTTCGCGTTGGCCGCGGAGACGGCCAGCAGGGCGAGCTCCTTCAGCCGGCGGGGAAGCCGCCCGTCGTCGAGCAGGATCTCGCAGAGAGCGCGGATCTCGCTCTCGAGGGCTTCGGGGAGGAGGGTCTGCGCCTTGTAGAGCGCGGGGACGAAGCCGAGCCGTTCGCGCAGGAGATCGAACGGGGCGAACTCGCCCGGCCTGCGGACCGGCGCGCTCAGCGTGGGTCTCCGCGTCGCGTCCGCCTGTACGGGCCCGGGACGAGGCTCGGGCCCGGCGCCGGTCTGTTCCTGGTCCCAGGCGCACGCCCGTCCGATCCCGGCGTCGAGCGTGCGCCGCAGGACCGCGAGGCCCGCCATCAGGACGGCCTCGAGGATCTCCTCGTCGGAGGCGGCCGCCTGAACCCGAAGTTCCTCGACCTCGCCGGCGCCGACGGTCAACGGTTGACGTGCCAGGCGGAGCGCGAACGCCGACAGCGCCGCCTCCTTCGCGTCGCTCGCCTCGATTCTTCCGTCCGCGATTGCCCGGAGCAGCCGCTCCCGGAAAGCCGGAGGCAACGGGCCGGGGCCCGACGCGAGCGCGCTCGCGAGAGCCTCCGCCGCGTCGACGGCTCGAGACGGCGGCCGGTCGATGTCGGACCGAATGGAGGACATGGATGCGTCGGGATCGTACCCCGGTCCCCCCGCGGTGGAAACCTCGCGGCGGCGGGAGCATCCAACGCCCATCGTGACGACTCTGAATTCCCGCGCCGAGGCCTCCGCTTCCGTCTCGCCGCTCCCCGGGGCGAACCCGAGTCGCTCCGGCCTGGCCGCCGCGCTCCGGCGCCACTGGCCCGAGTACGCGATCGAGGCGGCGCTGCTCGGCGCCTTCATGGTCTCGGCCTGCGTCTTCTCGGTGGTGCTCGAGCATCCGGGTTCCCCGGTCCGGCAATCGATCGCCGACGGCTTCGCCCGGCGCGCCCTGATGGGGCTCGCGATGGGCGCCACCGCGATCGCGATCATCTATTCGCCGTGGGGACGGCGCTCCGGGGCGCACATCAATCCCGCGACCACGCTGACCTTCTTCCGGCTCGGCCGGGTCGAAGGAGCGGACGCCGTCCTCTACGCCGCCGCGCAGTTCGTGGGAGCGCTCGCCGGCATCGGCCTGATGGCGTGGCTGCTGCCCGCGGCGGTGCGCCACCCCGCGGTCAACTTCGCCGCGACCCTTCCGGGGCCCGCCGGCGCGGGCGCGGCCTTCGCCGCCGAGGTCGCGATCACCTTCGTCCTGATCACGGTCGTCCTCGCGATGACGAACGCGCCCCGGTGGAACCGCTTGACGGGCCTCGCGGTGGGCGCCTGCGTGGCGCTCTTCATCACCTTCGAGGCGCCCCTCTCGGGGATGAGCATGAACCCCGCGCGCACCTTCGGGTCGGCCTCGGGCGCGATGCGCTGGGACCACCTGTGGATCTACTTCACGGCCCCGCCGCTCGGAATGCTCCTCGCCGCCGAGGCGAGGCTCCGCACTCGCGGCCTCCACTCGATTCTCTGCGCGAAGCTCCACCACGAGAACGATCAGCGCTGCATCTTCCGTTGCGGCTATCCCGTCTGCGCGCCGGCCCTTCCGGCGAAAGGAGCCCACCGTGGCTAACGCCAATCACTACGACGTCCTCATCATCGGCACCGGCGCCGGCGGGGGAACGATCCTCTCGTCGCTGGCCGCGACCGGGAAGCGGATCCTCGTGCTGGAGCGCGGCGACTTCGTGCCGCGGGAGAAGGACAACTGGAGCTCGCGCGCGGTCAACGTCGACGGCAAGTACCAGACGAAGGAGGTGTGGCGGGACACGGACGGCAAGCCGCTCCATCCGCACACCAACTACTACGTCGGCGGCAATACGAAATTCTACGGGGCCGCGCTCTTCCGCCTGCGCCAGGAGGACTTCGGCGAGATCCGTCACCACGGCGGCATCTCCCCGGCGTGGCCGATCGCCTACGACGAGCTCGAGCCGTACTACACGGCCGCCGAGCGGCTGTACAACGTGCACGGGACACGAGGCGAGGATCCGACCGATCCGCCCGCCAGCGCGCCCTATCCCGCGCCGGCGGTGAGTCACGAGCCGCGCATTCAGCACCTCGCCGAGGATTTCGCTCAGCACGGCCTGCGGCCGTTTCACGTGCCGCTCGGGATCCGGCTCAACGAGAAGGACAAGGGCCGCAGCGCGTGCATCCGCTGCGAGTCCTGCGACGGCTTCCCGTGCCTGGTGCAGGCGAAGGCGGACGCGCACGTCACCTGCGTCGAGCCGGCGCTCGCCCGCGAGAACGTCACGCTGCTGACCAACGCGAAGGTCACCCGGCTGCACACCGACGCCTCGGGCCGGGTCGTGACGAAGGTGTCGGTCGACCGCAACGGCAGCGGGCCCGAGGAGTACTCGGCCGACCTCGTCGTGCTGTCGGCGGGAGCGATCAACTCGGCCGCGCTCCTTTTGCGCTCGGCCAACGACAGGCATCCGCGCGGCCTGGCCAACGGCTCCGACGTCGTGGGGCGCCACTACATGGGGCACGTCAACTCGGTCGTGTTGGCGGTCTCGAAGTGCCCCAACCCGACCGTCTTCCAGAAGACGCTCGCGGTCAACGACTTCTACTTCGCCTCCAAGGAGTGGGATTACCCGATGGGCCACATCTCGTTCGTGGGCAAGCTCGACGGCGTGGCGCTGTCGGCGGGGGCCCCGGCGATCGCGCCGGGGTTCACGCTCGACCTGATGGCGAAGCACTCCCTGGACTTCTGGCTGACCTCGGAGGACCTTCCGGATCCGGAGAATCGCGTCACGCTGGATCGGGACGGGAACATCGTCCTGAAGTACCAGCCCAACAACGTCGCCGCGCACGAGAAGCTGCGCGCGACCCTGCAGAAGTACATGAACAAGCAGCGCTCCTGCGCGATGCACGGGGGCGCGTGCCACGTCGGCATCTTCGCCCGCAATCTCTTCATCGGCGAGCAGATCCCGCTCGCCGGCGTCGCACACCAGAACGGGACGATCCGGTTCGGACGCGACCCGAAGACCTCCGCCCTGGACCCCGACTGCAAGGCCCACGAGCTCGACAATCTCTACGTCGTGGACGGCAGCTTCTTCCCGTCCTCCGCGGCCGTGAACCCGGCGCTCACGATCATGGCCAACGCGCTGCGCGTCGGCGAGCGCCTCAAGGAACGCCTGCAGTGAGGCGGATGCGGGCACGGCGTCTCGCGGTGCTGGCGCTCCTGTTCTGCGCGGCGGCGGCCGGCGCGCAGGCTCCGCTCGCGACGGAGGTCGCCTCGGTAGCGATCCCCGTGTCGGACCTGGACCGCTCGGTCGCCTTCTATACGGACGTTCTGACCTTCCAGGAGGTCGGGCGCACCGAGGTCGCGGGCGAGGCGTGGGAGCGACTCGAGGGCGTCTTCGGCCTGCGGATGCGTACCGCGCGGCTGCGGCTGGGGTCCGAGCAGATCGAGCTGGTCGAGTACCTCGCGCCCGAGGGTAGGCCCGTGCCCGCCGACTCGCGCTCCAACGATCTCTGGTTCCAGCACGTCGCCGTCATCGTCTCTGACATGGCGAAGGCGTACGCGCACCTGCGGGCTCACAAGGTCCGGCACGCGTCCAGCGGCCCGCAGCGGCTCCCGGACTGGAACAGAAGTGCCGGCGGAATCGAGGCGTTCTACTTCAAGGATCCCGACGGCCACGCGCTGGAGGTGCTCGCGTTTCCTCCCGGCAAGGGCGACCCGCGCTGGCAGGAGAAGTCCCGCCTGTTCCTGGGCATCGACCATACGGCGATCGTGGTGTCGGACACGGAAGCGAGCCTCCGGTTCTACCGGGACGCGCTGGGATTGAGGGTGGCGGGGGAGAGCGAGAACTCGGGCGTGGAACAGGAGCACCTCAACAACGTCTTCGGCGCGCGCCTCCGCATCACCGGGCTGCGAGCCTCGCAGGGGCCGGGGATCGAGTTCCTCCAGTACCTGGCCCCTTCGGACGGAAGGCCGCGCCCCGCCGGCACCCGCGCGAACGACCTGATCGCCTGGCAGACGAGGCTCCGGGTCGGCGACGCCTCGGCGGTGGAGAAGGCTCTTCGCGCCGGGCGCGCGCCGTTCCTGTCCCCGGGCCTCGTCCGGGTGCCCGTCGCCGAGGCCGGATTCGCCGAGGCGCTGCTGGTCGCGGATCCCGACGGGCACCAGGTGCAACTCGTTCGCTAAAGCGAAGCCGAGAACCCGGGAAACCGGAAACCCCGCCCCTCGAATCGCATCCAACTGAGCAAATGGAGGTCGACATGGTCAACGGAGAAGCGGTTCAGTGCGAGGCGTGCGGCGGCCTGATGCGCGCGCAAATCGACAAGCTGGACCTGGGATGGGCGGGCGACGGTCCCTATCAGCGGGACGACGACGACTTCGCGGGGATCCTCGCCGACGTCTACGCCTGCGGCGCCTGCAAGCGCGTCGCCGTGCGGCCGGTACGCCTCGAGCTCTCGCGCTCCCGGGCGAGCGCGGCGTAGGCCGATCCCGCCATGAGAGCCGTCGAGATCAGCCGCTTCGGAGGGCGCGAGAGTGCGGACGCCCTGAGGGGCGATAGGCTTGCGCGAGTGATCGACGACGCCGGGCGCGAGTGGCTGGAGGCCGACGGCCTGGGGGGCTTCGCCTCGGGCACCGTGCCGGGCGTGCGCACGCGCCGCTACCACGCGCTGCTCCTGACGGCGCGGCGGCCTCCGACCGATCGCATCGTGCTCGTCAACGGGTTCGATGCGTGGGTGGAGACCTCCGCCGGCCGTTTCGCCATCAGCTCGCAGGCCTACGGTCCGGGGGTCATCTCTCCGGACGGCGCCGGCCGGCTCGAGGCCTTCACCCTGGAGCCGTGGCCGACCTGGACCTACGAGCTCGAGGACGGCACCCGAATCGTCCAGGAGCTCTTCGTTCCGAAGGACGCTTCCGCGGCCGCGGTCTCGTGGCGGCTGGCGGCCGGAACGGGGACCGTGTCGCTCGAGGTGCGCCCGTTTCTGTCCGGGCGGGACTACCACTCCCTGCATCACGAGAACCCGGCCTTCCGGTTCGCGGCGGAGACCGAGGATGGCGGCTGGGTGCGCTTGCGCTCGTATCCGGACGTCCCGTCAGTCGTGTTCCGCGGCAACGGCGCCTATGCGCCCGCGCCCGAGTGGTACCGCAACTTCCTCTACGTCGAGGAGCGCCTTCGGGGACTCGACTTCGCCGAGGACCTGGCCTCGCCCGGGATTTTCCGGTTCGATCTCTCGGCGGGCGACGCGGTCCTGCTGATGGCGGCCGAGGGCCACGAGGCGGCCCTCGCGGGCGCGACCGCGGAGACGGCGATCGGGACCCTTCGGCTCGCCGAGCGGCGCCGGCGCAGAGGTTTCGGCAGCCGGCTCGAGCGCTCGGCCGACGCGTACCTCGTGCGGCGCGGGGAAGGTCAGACCATCGTCGCCGGCTACCCCTGGTTCACGGACTGGGGCCGGGACACCTTCATCGCGCTGCGTGGTCTCTGCCTGGCGACCGGTCGCTTGGACGAGGCGGGACGGATTCTCGGAGAGTGGGCCGGCGCCGTTTCGGAGGGCATGCTGCCGAACTACTTCCCCGACGCCGACAAGGCGCCGGAGTTCAACTCCGTCGACGCCTCCCTCTGGTACCTGATCGCCGTGCACGAGTACCTCGCGGCCTCCGCGGAGGCGGGCCGCACGGTCGGGCGCGCCGAGCGGGGCCGCCTGCAGGACGCCTTCGGCGCGATCCTGTCGGGCTACGCGCGCGGCACCCGTTACGATATCCGCGCGGACTCGGACGGATTGCTCGCGGCCGGGGCGCCCGGCGTGCAGCTGACGTGGATGGACGCGAAGGTGGGCGACTGGGTCGTCACGCCGCGGATCGGAAAGCCGGTCGAGGTGCAGGCGCTCTGGATCAACGCCCTGCGGATCGCCGCCGGCTTCACCGAGGAGTTCTCGGGAATCCTCCGGATGGCCGCGGAGTCCTTCGAGCACCGTTTCTGGAACGCGGAGGCCGGCTGTCTCCACGACGTGGTGGACGTCGACCACGTCGCCGGCACGGCCGACGCGACGTTCCGACCCAACCAGATCCTCGCCGTCGGCGGGCTCCCGTTCGCGCTCCTGGACGTCGACGGCGAGCGCGCCCGCCGGATCGTGGACGCTGTCGAGGCGCGTCTGCTCACTCCGCTCGGCCTGCGCACGCTGCCGCGCGACGATCCCGGCTACCGCCCGCGATACGCGGGCGGCGTCCTCGAGCGCGACGGCGCCTACCACCAGGGAACGGTCTGGCCCTGGCTCGCCGGACCCTTCGTCGATGCGTGGGTGCGGGTCCGCGGCGGATCGAACGAGGCGCGGAACGAGGCGCGAGCACGTTTCCTCGCGCCCCTCATCGCGCATCTGGACCAGGCGGGGCTCTCGCACGTCTCCGAGGTCGCCGACGGCGATCCTCCCCATACGCCCGGCGGCTGCCCGTTCCAGGCGTGGTCGGTCGGCGAGACCCTCCGGATCGATCGCGTGATCCTCGCGCCGAAAACGATGGAGCGAGGCGAAGCCCCCATCCGCGAGCCCCAGGCGAGCCGCGGCCCCCGCAGGACGACACGTCCATGACCCGCCGCGCGAACGAGTCGACGTTCGTCGGCACGATCGACGTTCCCGATCCCGAACGGCTCCGGCTCGCCGAGGACACGAAGCGCCAGAAGAACTGGAAGCGCTGGGGTCCCTACCTCTCCGAGCGCCAATGGGGAACCGTCCGCGAGGACTACAGTCCGCACGGATCGGCCTGGGACTCCTTCCCGCACGAGCACGCGCGCTCCCGCGCGTACCGCTGGGGCGAGGACGGGCTGATGGGCATCTCGGACCGCCACCAGTACGTCTGCTTCTCGGTCGCGCTCTGGAACGGGCGCGATCCCATCCTGAAGGAGCGGCTCTTCGGCCTGACCGGCCCGCAGGGCAACCACGGCGAGGACGTCAAGGAGTCCTACTACTACCTCGACTCGACGCCCACGCACTCCTACTTGAAGGCTCTCTACAAGTATCCCCAGCGCGAGTATCCGTACGCGAGGCTGCTGGAGGAGAGCCGCCGCCGCGGCAAGGGCGACCCCGAATTCGAGCTGCTGGACACGGGTGTCTTCGACGACGACCGCTACTTCGACGTCTTCACCGAGTACGCCAAGGCGGGGACCGACGACATCCTGATCCGCATCCACGTCTTCAACCGCGGGCCCGAGGAGGCGGTCCTGCACCTGCTGCCCACGATCTGGTTCCGCAACACGTGGTCGTGGGGCCTCGGGGGCCGGCGGCAGCGCCTGCGCGAGGGCGTGGCGGAATCCGCGATCCGGTGGATCGACGTCGACAGCGAGTACTACGGCCGGTTGGTGCTGGCCTGCGACGGGACGCCGGAGCTGCTCTTCACCGAGAACGAAACCAACGCGCGCCGGCTCTGGGGCGGCGAGAACGACTCCGCTTACGCGAAGGACGGAATCCACGACTACGTCGTGCAGGGCGTCCAGGACGCGGTCAACCCGAACCGCGTCGGGTCCAAGGCCTCCGCGCGCTACGTGCTGACGATCCCGGCGGGCGAGTCGCAGGTCGTCCGTCTGCGTCTGACGAACCGGAAGCCGGAGCAGGCCTTCGGACGGGAGTTCGACGAAGTGTTCGAAGGGCGCATCCGGGAGGCCAACGAGTTCTACTCGTCTCTCGCGACGCCCGATCTCTCGGAGGACGCGCGCGCCGTTCAGCGGCAGGCCTTCGCTGGCGTCTTGTGGTCCAAGCAGTTCTACCACTACGACGTCTCCCGCTGGCTCCGCGGCGATCCGCAGGGTCAGGAGCCGCCGCCCGAGCGGATGAGCGGCCGCAACGCCGAGTGGACGCACCTCTACAACGCCGACGTCATCTCGATGCCCGACAAGTGGGAGTACCCGTGGTTCGCCGCCTGGGACCTGGCGTTCCACTGCATCCCACTCGCGCTGGTGGATCCCGACTTCGCCAAGCAGCAGCTGATCCTGCTGTTGCGCGAGTGGTACATGCACCCCAACGGGCAGCTGCCGGCCTACGAGTGGGCGTTCGGGGATGTAAATCCTCCGGTCCACGCGTGGGCCGCGTGGCGCGTCTACAAGATCGACAAGAAGCGCAGCGGCCACGGCGACCGCAAGTTCCTGGAGCGCGTCTTCCACAAGCTGCTCCTGAACTTCACGTGGTGGATCAACCGGAAGGACTCGGAGGGGAAGAACGTCTTCCAGGGCGGGTTCCTCGGCCTCGACAACATCGGCGTCTTCGATCGCAGCTCGCCGCTGCCGACGGGCGGCCACATCGAGCAGTCCGACGCGACGAGCTGGATGGGCATGTACTCGCTCAACATGTGCCAGATCGCGCTGGAGCTCGCGCGCGAGGATTCCGCCTACGAGGACGTCGCCTCCAAGTTCTTCGAGCACTTCGTCTACATCTGCCGGGCGATGAACAACATCGGCGGCGAGGGCATCGAGCTCTGGAATCGGGAGGACGGATTCTTCTACGACGTGCTGGATCTCCCGGACGGCCGGAAGTTCCCCATGAAGGTCCGCTCGATGGTGGGCTTGATCCCGCTGTTCGCGGTCGAGACGCTCTCCTCGGAGATCTGCGACAGGCTGCCCGGCTTCAAGCGCCGCCTGCAGTGGTTCCTCGAGAACCGTCCCGACTTCGCCCAGCACGTCGAGACCGAGACCTCGCCCGACGGGGAGGTCCGGCGATTCTTCTCCCTGGTCAACCGGCACCGGCTCAAGGCGATCTGCCGATATCTTCTGGACGAGACCGAGTTCCTCTCCCCGCACGGCATCCGGGCGGTCTCGCGATTCCATCGCGAGAAGCCCTACGTCCTGAACGTCATGGGCGTCGACCACCGCGTCGACTACGAGCCCGCGGAGTCCTCGACCGGCCTGTTCGGCGGCAATTCCAACTGGCGTGGCCCGGTCTGGTTCCCGGTGAACTACCTGATCATCGAGTCGCTCCAGAAGTTCCACTTCTATCTGGGCGACTCCTACCGAGTCGAATGCCCCGTGGGCAGCGGGCAGATGCTCACGCTCTGGGAGGTCGCGGGCGAGCTCTCGCGGCGGCTGAACCGCATCTTCCTGCGCGACGAGGAGGGGAGGCGCCCGGTCTTCGGCGGCGCCCACAAGCTCCAGACCGATCCTCACTTCCGGGACCACGTCCTCTTCTACGAGTACTTCCACGGCGACGACGGCGCCGGCATCGGGGCGTCGCACCAGACCGGGTGGACGGCCCTGGTGGCGAAGCTGATCCAGCAGAGCGGGCAATAGAGGCCGCCGGCGCTCCGCGCCGCGAAACCGGATGGCCGCACGCGTCATCCAAGGATGCATGAAAGCCGTAGCCGTCATTCCGGGTCGGGCCGATTCCATACACCTGCGCGAGGCGCCCCTGCCGTCGGTCGACGACGTCCCGGGCGGCCGCGGCGTCCTGGTCCGCGTGCTCCGGGTGGGGGTCGATGGGACCGACAAGGAGATCAACGCCGCCGAGTATGGCGCGCCGCCTCCCGGCCAGGACTACCTGATCCTGGGCCACGAGAGCTTCGGACGTGTCGAGCGGGTCGGGCCGCGGGTCACGGAGCTCGCGCCCGGCGACCACGTCGTCGCCTCGGTGCGCCGCCCGGGCGGGAGCCTCTACGACGCGATCGGCCTCCAGGACATGACGACGGACGACGCGTACTTCGAGCGCGGCATCAATCTGCTCCACGGCTACCTGGCCGAGTACTACGTCGACTCCGCCGACTACCTCGTCCGGATCCCGGAACGCCTCCGCAACGTCGGCGTGCTGATGGAGCCCATGAGCGTCGCCGAGAAGGCGATCGGCCAGGCCTACGAGATCCAGCGCCGCCTCCGCGTGTGGCGCCCGCGCCGCGCGGCCGTGCTCGGAACGGGAACCCTGGGTCTGCTCGCTTCCATGATCCTGCGGCTCCGAGGCCTCGAGGTGACCGCGCTGGGGCTGCAGGAGCCGCCGTATCTGAACTCGGGCATGCTGGAGGCGATCGGCGTCCGGTACCTCTCGACGCGGCAGACCAGCCTGACGCACGCGTCGGAGCTCCACGGGCCGTTCGACCTGATCGTCGAAGGCACGGGCTTCTCGCCTCTCGTCTTCGAGGCGATGGCCGTCCTGGGGAAGAACGGCGTTCTCTCCATGGTCAGCGTCACCGGCGGCGACCGGTCCGTCGAGGTTCCCGCCGATCGCATCAACCAGGGCTTCGTGCTGGGCAACAAGGTTGCTGTCGGGAGCGTCAACGCCAGCCGCGAGGACTTCGAGCACGGCGTCGCGGACCTCTCGCAGGCCGAGCTCTCGTATCCCGGGTGGCTCGAGCGGCTCCTGACGCATCCCGTGAAGGGGCTCGAGAACTATCGCGAGCTCCTGGGTCATCTGACGGGCGGGAACGGAGTGATCAAGGCCTACTGTGAGGTGGCAGACTAAGCCCATGGAGACTCAGCGAACCCGGATCGTCATCGCGGGCGGCGGCTTCGGCGGCATCTACACGGCGCTCGAGCTCGACAAGTGGCTGTTCCGGCATCCCAACGTCGACGTGACGATCGTCAACCGCGACAACTTCTTCCTGTTCACCCCGATGCTCCACGAGGTCGCCGCGAGCGACCTCGACATCACCAACATCGTCAGTCCCGTACGCAAGCTCGTCTCGGACGTCGACTTCTTCGACGGCGACGTCGAGTCGGTCGACCTCGCCCGTCGGATTGTCACGGTGTCGCACGGCGACGGCCACACCCACGAGCTCCCGTACGACCACCTCGTGCTCTCGCCCGGTTCCGTCACCAACTTCTTCGGTCTCCCCGGGCTGGAGGAGCGCGCGATCACGATGAAGTCCCTGGGGGACGCGATCGCACTGCGCAACCGGATGATCAACCAGCTCGAGGAGGCCGAGACCGAATGCGGAGCCCCCGACCGCGACCACATCATGACCTTCGTCGTGGCCGGCGGCGGATTCGCGGGGGTCGAGACGATCGCGGGGATGAACGACTTCGTCCACCAAGCCCTGCGGTTCTACCCGCACATTCCTTCCGAGAAGGTTCGGATGATCCTCGTGCATCCGGGAGACGTGATCCTGCCCGAGCTGTCCGAGAGGCTCGGCCGTTACGCGCAGAAGAAGCTGGTCGAGCGCGGCGTCGAGATCCGTTCCAAAACCAAAGTCTCCTGCGTCACGGAGCGGGGAGTCTGCCTCTCGGACGGGACAGAGATCGACGCGGCGACGATCGTCTGGACCGCCGGAACCCAGCCCAATCCGCTCGTCGGCACGCTCCCGTGCAAGCGCGAGAAGGGCCGCGTCTGCGTGGACGAGTACCTCGGCGTGCCGGGCTGGCCCGGGGTCTGGGCGCTCGGCGATTGCGCCCTCGTGCCGGACCCCGCGAGCGGAGGCTTCCACCCGCCGACCGCCCAGCACGCGATCCGCCAGGGGAAGACTCTCGCGCGCAACATTCTCGCGGAGCTCCGCGGGACGCCGAAGCGGCCCTTCGCGTTTCGGACGATCGGTCAGCTCGCGTCGCTCGGACGGCGCACCGGCGTGGCGCAGGTCTTCGGCGTTCAGTTCTCCGGGTTCGTCGCCTGGTGGATGTGGAGAACGATCTACCTGATGAAGCTGCCCCGGCTCGAGAAGAGGCTGCGGGTCGCCCTGGACTGGACCTGGGACCTGATCTTCTCCAAGGACCTCGTGAAGTTCCTCTCGCGGCGCCGCGACACCATCTCCCGGCCCCAGGCCGAGGTCGCCGACGCGATGGCGCGCATCGCCGGATAGAGACAAGCGATAGGCTTCCCACAAACGCAAGGAGTCGACATGCCGACAGCGACCGATCGGATCTCCCGACTGCGCCGACTCATCCTCCGCGTCAGTTCCTCCCTTCGCTGGCTACCGCCCACGGTCGCGAGGCTGACCCTGGGCTGGGTCTTCCTGCAGTCGGGATGGGGCAAGCTGCACAGCCTGCCCAAGGTCATCGAGTTCTTCCGTAGCCTGGGGATCCCCGCGCCGGAGATCCAGGCGCCCTTTGCGGCGTCCATGGAGTTTCTCTGCGGTGCGCTGCTGCTCCTGGGGCTCTGTACGCGGCTCGCGAGCATACCCATCATCGTGATCATGCTCGTCGCCCTCAAGACGGCGAAGGCCGGCGACATCCACGAGCTCTCGGACCTCTTTGGGACATCGGAGTATCTCTACATCGCGCTCGCGCTCTGGCTGGGCGCCTACGGCGCGGGCCTGCTGTCTCTCGACGCCCTCTTCGCGAGGCGCTTCGAGCGCGCCGAACGGCCAGCCCGCCAACCGGCGTCACCCCGCTGACCGCGCGCGACGCCCGGCGCGGCGACGACGCCTGACCGGCTGCTCGCCGGAGCTCGCTCTTCGGCCTGCTCGCTCGGCCGGCCGCCGTGCATCGGAGCTCGCCTGATCTTCTGATCGCCAGGACGCATTTCGTTGTCCTCGGTGGAGCCGTCGAATGCCGCAATTTCCCGTGTTCCGAGTCGGAAAGGCACCGAATCGGCGCTTAAGAAAACTCCTATCGCGTGCAAGTCTCTGAGAACAGGCAATCTCATCGTCTTCCAATTTGATTTTGGAAACGGCCGTCTCGTCACGACGTGTCCATCCTCCGGGTAATCGCCGGCGCTTTCCGAGCGTTGTTTTTATCGGGAGGCGGTACGGCCGGCGAGCGGGTGGTCACTTGCGAATCGGGCCAGTGGTCATCGCCGGCGGCCATGCGCGCCTCCAACGTTCGACCCAGGGGGAAGATGACCGCAGAGCGGCGCCACGGGAGCCAGTCACGGGACATGCGATGAACGCGCGTTTTCGCCAGCGCCCTCAATCCCAGTCCACGCCGGGCTCGACCTCCACGCGGCCCTTTCCGGCGCCGACGCACGTCACGCGGCCGGGTGCGGGCGTTGCCGGCCGCGAGCTCGAGCAGGCGGCCGAGCTCCTCCACGCGGCGGAGGAGCTGAACATCCCCTGGGAGCGGCTCCTCCGCGACGAGATCGCGGTCGAGCAGGTCCTGCGCCGCCATGGAAACGGGCTCGAGGCCGAGATGCCGCTCGCGACCGCGCTCTCGCTGCTGCCGTCGTCGTTCCTCAAGTCGTGGCGCGTCCGCGACAAGATCCAGAATCTCTCCTGCGAGGCCCGCGGCGCGTCGTTCAAGGGCGCCATCGCCGATTTGCGCGCCGTCTTCCGGCGGCTCATCGGAAAGTCGGAGTCGGGGCGCGGGCTCTACTCGGGACACCTCTGGCTGGCCTATCAGCGCGTGCTTCTGCTTCAGCGGGTGTGCCTGGCCGCGCGCCGGACCGCCGGGACGAATGCGGAGCGCATCGCCGCGATCTGCGCCCGGACGCGCTGCTCGTTCGACGATGCGGCCTGGGCGCTCTGCCTCGAGGATTCGCCGCGGCCCGGGCATCGCCTGGACGAGGCCGTGCGGAAGGTCCGCCAGGAGGGCTTCCAGATCCCGCGCGAGGCGACGGAGGCCAAGTCCTTCGCGAGGCTGCGACGCGTCGCCCGGGCCGCTCCCGAAACGCCGGTTCGCCGTCTCCGCCGCCGCCGGCGCCAGGGCTCGGCCATGCCCCAGAGGGTCGAGCTGCCGTCAGACGCCGTCTAGCGGCGCACCGTCAGACGCCGTCTCGCTTGCGGGCGCACCGACAAATCGCCGTTCCGCGGCGCGCCCTTGGACGCCTTTTCCGACGTCGTCTCGCGCGCTCTGGAGCCGCTCGGCGTCCTCCTCGGAGGGCAGCCGGAGGGGACGCCGATCCTTCGCCCAGCAGTTCCCATTCAAATTTTCAGAATCCCCTCCATTTCCGTTGATCTCGTCCTCGGTTTAATGCGACTCGTCCTCTCCGTAACTGCTCTGAGCACGGGAGATCCGTGACTTCGCGCCTCGTGGCAATTCGATTGCTCCGCGCCTGTGACGCTGCTCGATATCCGAGCGGCGCCAAGGAGGAGAAATGACACGACGTTTCGGATCACGGCGAAGGAGAGGTGGTCGATCCCAGTTCGTCCTGCTGGCGGCGCTTCTGCTCTTGGTCGCCACCTCGGTCGCGCTGGCGCAGACGACCGGCGAGATCACGGGGACGGTCACGGGAACCGACGGTCGCCCCCTGCCGGGAGTCACCGTCGAGGCCACGAGTCCCTCGCTGCAGGGCACGCGCGTCAGCGTGACCGGCAACGACGGGACGTTCCGATTCATTTCGCTGCCCCCCGGCTCCTACAAGGTCAAGGGCAGCCTGTCCGGCTTCACAACGGTCGAGAGGCTCGCGACCGTGAAGCTGGACGCGGCCATCCAAGTGCAGATGCAGCTCCAGGTCTCCGCGAAGGAGGAGCTGGTCGTCACGGGTGAGGCGCCGGTCGTCGACACGACTTCGGCCGAGTCGGGCACCAACATCCGGCAGGAAGTCGCGCAGAAGCTCCCCGTCGGGCGCAACTACTCCTCGGTCGTTGCGATCCAGCCGGGCGTCGCGACCGACCAGTCGGAGACCCAGGGCCGCGGCGGATCGACGAATCCGACCGGCGGCGGTTGGACGATCTACGGGGCGACTTCGGTCGAGAACTCCTACCTGGTGGACGGCGTCAACACGACGAACGTCATCAAGGGGTTCCAGGGCAAGGCGCTTTCGCAGGAGTTCATCGAGGAAGTCCAGGTGAAGAGCTCCGGATACGAGGCCGAGTACGGCCGTTCG
>DASXPB010000010.1:0-45381 GCA_036493875.1 Thermoanaerobaculia bacterium | reverse complement strand
CAATCGCTGCTCTGCACCTCCGTGCAGGCGACCCTTTGCACGAGCGACGGCGACTGTGAAACCGAGAACCCCTGGGAACTGAACATCCCGCAGTTTCTCGAGCTCGACCTCAAGGGCAAGATGATGGCGACGACGAAGGCGAGCGGCGAGAACCGCTCGACCCCGATCCGAACGCTCGAGCGGGAAGACGGCCTCATCTTCATCCAGGGAATCGAGATGGGCCGGGCCTTCAGCTTCGTGATCTCGGAGAAGACGGGCATGCTGTCGGCGGCCGTGGCGCGGGACGGCAAGGCCGTCTCGGTTTTCGGCGCCTGTACTCCCTCGGCGAACAAATAGGAGGTCCCAGATGAAAACGAAGAGGAAGAAGATTCTCGTGGTTGCGGCGGTCGTCGCGCCCGTGCTGCTGATCGCCCTGCTGTCGAACGATCCGTCTGCGCAGGCGCAGCAGAAGACGCTGGGCGCCTCCATCGGACTCGCCGTCTTCCCCTCGGCCGGCCAGACCCAGACGGTCCAGTCCCAGGACGAGGCGGCCTGCTATCAGTGGGCCGTGAAGAACACGGGCGTGGACCCGTTCCAGGCGCAGAAGACGGCCAACGAGCGCACGGCCTCGGCGCAGCAGCAGGCGGCCAACGCCAATGCGGGAGCCGGCGTGGGCGGCGCGGCGCGGGGAGCCGCGGGCGGAGCGCTCATCGGCGGAATCGCGGGTGACGCGGGCAAGGGCGCCGCGATCGGCGCGGCGGCCGGGTTCGTGGGCGGCCGCATGCGCAAGCGCCACAACGAGGCGCAGGCGGAGGAGTACACGCAGAACGTTCAGAACGCCACGGCCGCGCAGATCGACACCTTCAAGAAGGCGTTCAGCGCGTGCCTCGAGAGCAAGAAGTACATCGTCAAGTAGAAGAAAGGAAGCAGCTCGAATGTCGAAGACCAGAGTCATCGCCCTCGCCGCGCTCATCGCGGCCGTTCCCCTCGTCGCTCAGGAGAGCGCGGCCGCCCCGAAGGCCATGGGCGCCGCGGCCAGGGCGACGGTCACCGCGACCGTCGTGAAGATCGACCCCGCCAACCGGGTCCTGAGCCTCAAGGACGCGCAGGGCGAGGTCGTGGATGTCAGCGTCTCTCCCGCCGTGAAGCGGTTCCCCGAGATCAAGGTCGGCGACCAGCTCAACATCACCTACACGGAGGCGCTCGTCATCGGCGTGTCCAAGGCCGACTCCTCCACGGCGCTCGGCACCTCGGTCGAACAGTCCATCGAGCCGAAGAAGGGCGGCGAGAAGCCCGCCGGCGTCGCGACGAGCCGGGTGAAGGCGACCGTCGCCGTCGAATCGGTCGATCTCGCCAAGCGCGAGGTCAAGGTGCACACCGCGAGCGGCGACACCGAGACCTTCCACATCCAGAACCCCAAGAATGCGGAAGGCCTCAAGGCGGGCGACAAGATCACGATCGTCTACGAGGAGGCGGTCGCCGTCGCGATCACCGCACCGGCGACTCCCGCGAAGGGCAAGGGCTGCTGACGAAGTCGGCTGAAACGAGGCCTCGAATCCCGTAGTCCCGGGCGATCGGAACATGGACCCACTCCTCAGGGTCGAACGGATCGGGACTTCGCCCGCGCCTTCCTTGCGGGCGCCGCTTGTCCTCTGCGTGCTGTTCGTCCTCTGCGCCGCCGCGCCGCCGGCCAAGGCGCCCGCCGGGATGCGCTGGATCCCGCCCGGCGAGTTCACGATGGGCACGGACGGCGGCGACAGCATGGTCAACGAGCGGCCGGCCCACCGCGTCAAGCTCGACGGATTCTGGATCGACGAGACTACGGTGACCAACGCGCAGTTCGCGCGGTTCGTGAAGGCCACCGGCTACGAGACGACGGCCGAGCGAGCGCCGGTCTGGGAAGAGCTCCGGAAAGAGCTCCCTCCCGGGACCCCGAAGCCCGACCCGAGCCAGCTGGTGCCGGGCTCCCTCGTCTACACGCCGCCGTCGGAGCCGGTGCCCCTCGACGACGTGTCGAATTGGTGGCGCTGGGTACCGGGCGCGAGCTGGCGCCATCCGGAGGGCCCGGCGAGCGATGTCCGCGGCCGGGACGCGGAGCCGGTCGTCCAGGTCTCGTGGGACGACGCCAACGCCTACGCGAAGTGGGCGGGCAAGCGCCTCCCAACGGAGGCCGAGTGGGAGTACGCCGCGCGCGGCGGCCTCGAGGGCAAGCGATTCGCGTGGGGCGACGAGTTCCGTCCCGGCGGCAAGTACATGGCGAACACGTTCCAGGGGCACTTTCCGGACAAGGAGCACGTCGAGGACGGCTTCGCGAGACGCTCGCCGGTGAAGTCGTTCCCGCCAAACGGCTATGGTCTCTACGACATGGCCGGGAACGTCTGGCAGTGGACGGGCGACTGGTACCGCATCGACTACTTCGCGGACCTCGCGCACACGGGAGTCGCCACAAACCCGCGGGGCCCGAAGGAGAGCTTCGACCCGGGCGACCCGTACTCGAAGAAGCGGGTCGTCAAGGGCGGCTCGTTTCTCTGCAACGTCTCCTACTGCGAGAGCTACCGCCCGAGCGCGCGGCGCGCGACGTCGCCCGACACCGGATCCGAGCACACCGGGTTCCGCTGCGTGAAGCCGGGTAAGTCGTAGCCCGCAGCCTTTAGCCCGCGCTGCCCCTTTCGGAGAGGCCGAGCCCGGGATGATCCGGGCCCGGCCGAGGACCGAGGAAGACGTCGCTCGACTAGGAGACGTTCCTCACGCGGCGGCGCAGCGTCAGCCCGAACCCGACAAAGAGAGCGGCGACGCCGCCCAGCGCGAGGAGGGGCAGGTCGCTGCCGGTCTTGGGCATCGTCTTCTCGTGCGCCGGAGCCGCGGCGGGCACGGCGGCGACTCTCGGAGCGGGAGCCGGCGCAGCGGCGGGAGCCGGCGCAGCCGCGGGAGCCGCGGCCACGGCGGGAGCGGGCTTCTCGAGGCTCGCGTTCACTTCACGGTCCGTCACGACCTTGGGCGGATGCCGCGTGATGATCGTCGCCGTGAGGTTGTCTCCGACCTTCAAGCCGGAGAGATCCACCCTCTGTCCGTCGCGAAGGATCGTGATGTTCTTGTCGTTGACGTCGTCGAGCGTGAACTTGCGCAGGCCGTCCTGCCCGCGCACGATGATCGCGTTGCCGGCCGTGGCCAGCACCCTGGCGTTGCGGACTTCGGTGACCGTCACGGGTTCGGTCGTCGTGGTCGTCGTGATGACCGCCGATCCCCTCATCCCCGGCTTGAGGTCGTGTACGCCGATCGTCTGCCCATTCATGTTGAGCTTGAAGTCGTCGTTGACCGTGACTTCGCGGACGGCCCCGTTGCTTCGATAGACCACCTTGTTTCCGTCGACGGAGATGATCTCGAAGCTCCGCGTCTCCGTCGTCTTCTTCGTCTCCTGCGCCGACCCGACGCCCGAGAAGAGCGCCAGAGCGCCGAGAACCAATGCCGCCAACAACCGCCGTGAGAGCACCATGAGTTCGTCCTCCTCTTTCTGAGAAGGAACGCTATGCGAAGCGGCCTCCGCGAGTCCTCGGAACATTCTTGGGTTCTGCTTCGGAGAGTCCAATCCCCGCGGACGCCGCGACTCTCGTCCCGCGCGAGGTCAGCTCGGGTTGGAGGGTGCCCGCGTCGCCCGCACGATGTACCGCTGCGGCGCGGAGCCGACGAAGTAGAACGGGTAGCACGTCACGAGCGTGAGCGACTCGGTCGGCGTCGGGTCGAGGACCCAGACGTCGTTCGGAGTGACGAGCCAGATGTTCTGGACGACGAAGGTCTCGGAACCGCGGACGGTCTCGAGCTCCATGGTGTCGCCGACGACGATGTCCTTCAGACCGCGAAAGAAACCGTCCCGGTGTCCCGCGATCGCGACGTTCCCGACCTCGCCCGGGAGAGCCGTCCCCTCGACGTGGCCGGCCCCGTAGTCGAGCGCCGGGTCGTCGGTGCCCTCGAGGATGGGCACCTCCAGGTGGATCTTGGGAATCTTCAATACCGCCAGCGGGCCAGCGGCCGCGGCAGGATGTTCGGCCGGGACCGAGGAGGCCAGGGTCCAGGCCTTCACTCGCTCGTGCGACCAGAGGCTCTGGTCTGGCTCGCCCCAGGCGAGCGGCGGCGCGGGAGGAGCGGCGGCCTGGGCGGGAGCCACGGGGGCCGCGGGCGGCGGCGCGGCGCGCGCCTGTTCGAGCCGTTGCTGCTCGAATCGGCGAAGCTGTTCACGGGCGCCCGCGGACTGGCGAGCGCGAATCGCGAAGTAGGCCCCGATCAGGAGGAGCCCGAAGGCCCAGGCGAGCGCCTCGGCGACCCGAAGGCCTCGGGGGCGGGGACTCGATCCAGCCGGCATCGCGCCATCATGCCATGCGGGCCACGGGCTCGCACTCGTGCGCACGGGCCCGTGTCGCGTCGGGCTCTCTACGGCTCGTCGTCGGTCTCGACCCAGGTCTTGTCGGGGTTGTACTCCTTGATCGTCGGCGCGATCTCCGCCGTCTTGGGCCCGAGGTCCTTCTGGTACACGACGCCGTCGTTGTTGACCTGGAAGGTCTGGATCCCGGTGACGCCATACTGCGCCGGCCAGGCAATCGCTGCGAAACCGCCGATCATGGCTCCCTTCCAGACGTAGTCGCGTGCTCCGAGCCGCGCGTCCGGACCCTGGCTCGTCATGGTCCGCATGTAATAACCGTTGTAGGGCTGCGTCTTGTCGGTATAGCCCTCGGCGAGCGCCTTCGCGATCTCGTCGCCCATCGGGCCGGCGGGCTTCCCGTCCGCACCCTTCCACGAGAGGCCGTCCTGCTTGCCCGGGGTGCTGATGAACTTCTGCGCGTACTGGCGCAAGCCGTCTTCCTGACGAGGTACGGAGGCGTATTCCTCCTGCGCCTCCACGTAACCGCGAAGCAGGTTGATGGTCTCCAGCTCGTTCTCACCGACACGCCGGTTCAGGATCTCCTCACGGCCCTGCTTCGCGTCGAAGTGCCACTTCCCGCCGGACTCGACGAGGGGGACCGGAAGGGGCCAGTCGTCCTTCCCGATCTCGACGATCGCCTTCTGCGAGCCCTCGTTCGAAATGTGCATCTTCTCCTTGGCGAGCTGGGCGAACTTCACCATCCGGTTCTTGTCCTCGACGGAATCCCCGGACGTGACGATGTCCTTGCCATCCGCCCCGAAGAGCGCCATCACCGCGGCCTGGTCGCCGGCCGCCGCTGCCTGCACGAGCGCGTCCGCCGCCTGCTTAGGCGTGTCGAACGTCTTCACTCCGGCGACCGGCGCCGTGTCCGGCGAACCCAGGAGGGCGGCCGAGTAACCGGCGCAGGCGACCGTGAACAGAAACCGCATACGGATACGAAGAGTCTGCTTGTTCATGTTCGCCTCCCCTACCGCCGCCGCCCGCCGCCGCCACCGCCACCGCCCCGACTCGCGGAGCCCCGCGAGCTCGACGAACGCGCCGAGCTGCCGCTGAAGGAGCCACCGCCGCCGCTGCGCGAGCCGCCGCCTCCGCTGCTGCGCGAGCCACCGCCGCCGCCGCTGCCGCTGAAGGCGCTGCTGCTGGCGCCGCTGCGGCCCGAGCCGCCCACGTCTCGGCTGCCGGCGCGATTGCCGCCCCCGCCGCCGCCGCCGCCCGCTCCGCCGCCGCTCCTGCTCGAGGCGCTGGGGCTCGCTCCGCCACCCCGGTTTCCGCCGCCGCTGCGGTCGGAGGCGCCCGCCCCGGCGCGGCTCTGACTCTGACCCTGGCGGCTCTGCGCTCCGGCCTGTCTCGAGGACGCCGAGTCGCCCCGCGCGCTGCCGCCGTACTTGCCGGCGGTCGCCTTGTCCTTGTACGGGGCGCCCCCGCGCTGCGACGCGTTGTGCTGCCAGTTGCTGTTGCCCGTCCGGTTGCCCTGGTTGTTCTTGAGGTTGTTGTTCTTGTTGTAGTTGTTGTTGTTGTTGATGTTGATCGTGTTGTTGCCGCCTCCCCAGCCGGTATTCCAGCCGCCCGCCATCCCGATTCCGATGGCCATGCCGACGCCGAAGCTCACGAACGCGGCCCCGGCGTAGTACGGCGGGTAGTACATCGGCGGATACGGGTACACCGGGGGCGGGTAGACGACCGCCGGGCTGTACTGAGGGACATAGATGACCTCGGGGTTCGAGGGCTGGATGATGATGGTTTCCTTGGTCTCGATCACCTTGGTCTCGACCTTCTGCTGTTCCGACGACTCGAGCTTCCCGCCGTCCTTGGCCTTCTTGCGCATCCGCTGCACCGCGTCCATGACGTCGGCCTGCTGAGCGAGTGTCGCGTCGCCGAGGTCTTCGGTCCACTTGATGTTTTCGCTCAGAATCTTGAGCGCGTCGGGCAGCGACACGAGCGCCTGCACGCTCGGATCCCAGGGCTGCTCCATCGCGGCCTTCTCGAGCGCCTCGCCCTTCAGGGTCGAGTTCTTCGCCAGCCACTGCTGCGCCGCGACCACGTCGATGGGATAGGTCGCGGCCACGAGACACTGGGCGAGCAACGGGTCGGGATAGAGCGCGATCGGCGCGACCAGCGAGTCGAGCTGATCGGGGGTGAGCTTGGCCGACTCGGGCGCGTCGGACGGAGCCGCCGGCGCTGCGCCTGGGGGAACCGACGTCGACGTCGTCGTAGGCTGCTGTGCCAGGAGAACGCTCTCCGGCGCGACGAGGAGCCCGGCCAGGAGCGCCGTCAGCGCCGTCCCTCCCAAGCCCCGCCACCGGTTCGGTTGACACCTGAGCGAAATCATCGAGTCCTCCGTTTTGTGCGGCTCATCCCGCGGCCACGCCGCATGAATTCGTGGCCGGATCGTATAAGGGAAACGATCCCGCATCCAGCCTCCCTTTGGGGAGATCCGGGGAATCCGAGCGTGCATCCGAGGCGTTAGAATCCCCGCCGTCTCAGAAGGAGGACAAACCGATGAGTTCCCGAGGGATCTTCCGCCGGGCCGCTCTCCTCGCCCTGGCTTTCGCCGTGCTCGCGAGTGCGTCGCCGCTCGCGGCCCAGCAGAAGAAACCGAGCCCGGCCCCGGTCCCGCCGAAGAAGTCGGGCGCGTCGGCCGCCCCTGCGAGCGCGGAGAGGGAGACTCACGAGCTGCCCACCCAGATCGCGACCTTCACGGGCGACTTCGACGGGATGCGGAAGCGCCGGGTGATCCGCGTGCTGCTTCCCTACAACAAGACCAACTACTTCATCGACAAGGGGACGCAGCGCGGCATCACCTACGAAGCCTTCAAGATGTTCGAGGATTCGCTCAACAAGAAGTACAAGACGGGGAACCTCCGGATCCACGTCGCGTTCATCCCGACGGGCCGGGGCGACCTCGCCGACGCGCTCTTCAGCGGAAAAGGGGACATCGTCGCGGCGGGCATCACGATCACGCCGGAGCGGCTGGAGAAGGCCGACTTCGCCGATCCCGTGCTCAAGAACGTCTCGGAGGTCGTGGTCTCGGGCCCGCAGTCCCCGCCCCTCGCGACGGCCGACGACCTGTCCGGCCGCCGGATCTTCGTGCGGAAGGGCTCCGTCTTCGATCAGAGCGTGCAGAAGCTGAACGCTGACCTCGCGAAGAAGGGAAAGCCGCCCGTGGAGGAGCGCTTCGCTCCCGACGACCTCGAGGACGAGGATCTCCTCCAGATGCTGAACGCGGGTCTCGTCGACTACGTCGTGGTCGACGACTATCTGGCCAACTTCTGGGCGAAGGTGCTTCCCAAGATCAAGGTCCACCCGGACGTCGCGCTGCGCACGGGGGGCGAGATCGGCTGGGCGATCCGCAAGAACAGTCCGCTCCTGAAGGCCGAGCTCGACGAGTTCATCGCGAAGCATCCCGAGGGATCCGCCACCCGCAACATGCTCCTTCAGCGGTACTTCAAGAGCACCAAGTTCGTGAAGAACGCGGCCTCCGCCGAGGAGATGAAGAAGTACGATCGGACGGTCGACTTCTTCAAGGAGTACGGCGACAAGTACGACGTGGACTACCTGCTGATGGCGGCGCAGGGCTACCAGGAGTCGCAGCTGAGGCAGGACGCGAAGAGCCCGGTCGGCGCCGTCGGCGTCATGCAGGTCATGCCCGCGACCGGCAAGGATCTGAAGGTCGGAGACATCTCGCAGCTCGAGCCCAACATCCACGCGGGGGTCAAGTACATGCGGTTCATGATCGACCAGTACTTCGCCAACGAGCCCATGGACAAGCTCAACAAGGGTCTCTTCGCGTTCGCGGCGTACAACTGCGGGCCGGGCCGGCTGGCGGGCCTTCGCAGGGAGGCGGCGAAGCGCGGCCTCGACCCGAACAAGTGGTTCAACAACGTCGAGCTCATCGCGTCGGAGAAGATCGGCCGCGAGACCGTGACGTACGTCTCCAACATCTACAAGTACTACATCGCCTACAAGCTCGCGACCGAGAGCGAGGCCGAGAAGAGGAAGGCTCGGGAAGAGGTAAAGAAGGCTCCGTAGGAGCCGCACCATGACCGTTGCGACCGCGTTGAAGCCGTGGGTCGACAACCGGCGCCGGGTTCTCAGTCCTTCCGAGCGCTTCGGCGAGTCCGTTTTCGGACTCATCATGGTGCTGACGATCACGGGCTCACTGAGCGTGGCCGAAGCCGGACACACCGAAGTGCGCACCATGCTGATCGGCGCGTTGGGCTGCAACACGGCGTGGGGGCTCGTCGACGCCGTCATGTATCTGCTCGGAAGCCTCTTCGCGCGCGGCCGCAATCGCGCGATCGTGAGCGCGATCCGGGCGAGGACCACGGACGCGGCCCAGGGGCGCGCGCTGGTCGCCGATGAGCTGCCCCCGCTCGTGGCCTCGGTCCTCCGCGATTCGGACCTGGACTTCGTGCGCAGAAAACTCGCCGAGATGCCCGAACCGCCGCGGCCGAGGCTGAACGGCGAGGATCTGTTCGGCGCGCTCGGCGTGTTCGTGCTGGTGTTTCTCTCGACGTTCCCGGTCGTCCTGCCCTTCCTCTTCGCCTCCGAGCCGCACCTCGCCCTGCGCCTCTCGAACGCCGTCGGCGTGGCGCTCCTCTTCTTCTGCGGGTTCGCGATGGGCCGCTACGGCGGCCTGCGGCCGGTCCTCTCCGGCCTGGTGATGGCCGCGATCGGTGCGGCCCTGGTCGCCGCGACGATGGCGCTCGGAGGATGAGACCGGCGGCGCGGCTCGCGTGGGCTGCGGCTACCCTCCTGCGGGCCGCCGTGGCCGTGGCCCAGCCGTCTCCGGTCCCCCGGCCGACCGAGCCCGCGGCTCCGCCGGCCGCGGAGTGGGAGTTCTCCGCCTCGACCTACGTCTACGTCGTGCCGGAGGACCGCGACTACGCCTCCGCGACCGTCACGGGAGACCGCGGTGCGTTCCACCTCGAGGCCCGCTACAACTACGAGGGCCTCGACACGGGCTCGCTCTGGGCCGGCGCGAACTTCGAATTTGGCAAAGCGGAGTCGGTCACCTTCGAGATCACACCCATGGTGGGCGGCGTCTTCGGGCACGTCCACGGCGTCGCGCCCGCGTACCACCTGACGATCGGCTGGAAGCGCCTGGAGCTCTACAGCGAGGGCGAATACCTCTTCGACACCGACCGCCACGACGACAGCTTCTTCTACGCCTGGAACGAGCTCACCTATTCGCCGCTCGAGTGGCTCCAGGCGGGGCTCGTCTCGCAACGGACACGGGCCTACCAGACGCCCCTCGACATCCAGCGGGGGTTCCTCGTACGGGGGTTGATCAAGAATTGGACGCTCGGGTTTTACGTCTTCAACCTCGGCTGGACGGATCCGACGTTCGTCTTCTCGGTGGGCTTGGATTTTTGAGCTGAAGCCAAAGGAGAGTCCTCATGAACGGTCTCCCTTCGCATCGATGGCTTCCCACGGCGGCGGCTCTCGTCGCCTTGTCATCCCCGGCCGCACACGCTCTTGCCGGACCCGGCGAGTCGAGCTCGGCCGCCGCGGCTCTCGTCGCCGCCTCCGACGTCCCCGAAACCGCGACTTCCGACGCCGTGCCCCCCCCCGAGACGTCGACTGAGCCCAAGCCGCGGATGGACATCTACGGCTTCGCCATGCTCGATATGGGCTACGACTTCAAGCAGGTCGATCCGGACTGGTTCGACGTACTGCGGCCGACCAAGCTCCCGTCCTTCACGAACCAGTTCGGAGAGGACGGCAACTTCTACGCCGGCGTCCGCCAGAGCCGGCTGGGCGTGAAGGGTTATCTCCCGACCGCCCTCGGCGAGATCAAGACGATCTTCGAGTTCGAGCTGTTCGGAGTAGGCGCGGACGCGGGCCAGACGACATTCCGCCTCCGCCACGCGTGGGGCGAGCTCAGCTGCTTCGGCGCCGGTCAGAGCTGGAGCCCGTTCATGGACCCGGACGTCTTCCCCAACTCCATCGAGTACTGGGGCCCCAACGGGATGGTGTTCTTTCGCAACGTCCAGGTGCGCTATATGCCGATGCGAGGAAAACACGAGCTCTTCCTCGCGCTCGAGCGGCCAGGCGCGAGCGCCGACGGGGGACGGTTCGCCGACCGCGTCGAGCTGCAAGACCAGAATCTGAAAGGACACTTCCCGGCCCCCGACTTCTCGGCGCACTACAAGGAGAGCGGCGACTGGGGCCACGTTCAGCTCGCTGGAATCGTCCGCTATATCGGGTGGGTCGACACGCTGCAGGACCAGTTCTATCTGACCGGCCACAAGCTCGGCTGGGGCGTCAACCTCAGCACGAACATCAAGACTCCGATGAACGGGACCGTCCGCGCGTCGGTCGTGTGGGGCCACGGCGTCGAGAACTACATGAACGACGCGCCGGTGGACGTCGGCCTGGAGACGAACTTTTCCAACCCGCGCACGCCGATCACCGCCCGGGCGATGCCCGTCGTCGGGATCGTGGCGTTCTACGACTTCAACTGGAGCAGCAAGTTCAGTACCGCGGTCGGCTATTCGCGCGTGGACATCACCAACAGCAACGGGCAAGAGCCGAGCGCGTTCAAGAACGGCCAGTACGCCCTCGCCAATCTCCTCTACTACCCCGTCAAGAACGTGATGGCGGGGCTCGAGTTCCAGTGGGGCCGCCGCGAGAACTTCTCAGACGGCTTCGGCGTCAGCGACTATCGTCTCCAGTTCTCGGCAAGATACAACTTCGACTTCCACTTGGGAGGGCCGAATCCATGAGCACGCACCGACTCGTCCGAATGCTCGGGGCCGTCTGCCTCTCGACTCTCGCCGCGTCCCTCGTATCGGCGCAGACGCCGGCGCAGATCAACTCGTCCCTGAAGGCGGCATACGACAAGTACAGGGACCTCAAGGAAGGCAAGAACGCCGACTACATCCCCGCGCTCGCGAAGGTGGACTCGAACATTTACGGCATCGCCCTCGTGGCGGCCGACGGGAAGCTGTACACCGTCGGAGACGTCAAGTCCGAGGTCTCGATCCAGTCGATCTCCAAGGTGTTCACGATGGCCAAGGTCATCCAGGAGCAGGGGCCCGACGCGATCGTCCAGCGGATCGGCGTCGACCCGACCGGCATGCGGTTTAACTCGATCGTGGCGGTCGAGTACGCCCGGAAGGTACTGGGCGGACCGGAGATAAACCCCCTCGTCAACCCCGGCGCGATCACAGCCACGAGCATGGTCGCAGGCGGGACCCGCGACGAGATCTGGAAGAGCCTCCTCGGCTACTACTCCGACTTCGCGGGGCGGCCGCTCACCGTCAACCAGGAAGTCTTCAAGTCGGAGTCCGACACCAACCAGCGCAACCAGGCGATCGGCTACCTGATGTACGCCTACGAGTTCATCAAGTCGGAGCCGATGCGCGCCACCGACATCTACACGGAGCAGTGCTCGGTCAACGTCAACGCGAAGGACCTCGCGATCATGGCCGCGACGCTGGCGAACGGCGGCAAGAACCCCATGACGGGCAAGCAGGTCTTGAAGACCGAAGACGTGCCGGAGGTGCTGGCGGTCATGGCGATCGCCGGCCTCTACGACGAATCGGGGAAGTGGCTCTATCGGACCGGGCTGCCCGGCAAGAGCGGCGTGGGCGGCGGTCTCATCGCCGTCTCCCCCGGCAAGTTCGGAATCGCCGTCGTGTCGCCGCCGCTCGACGACGCGGGCAACAGCGTCAGGGGCCAGAACGCGATCGCCGACATCTCGAACGCGCTGGGCGGCAATCCCTACGCCTCGAAGCCGAGATGAGCGTCTGACCGGGAAGAAACCGCCGTGACGTATTTCGCCGAGGCTCTCCGGAAAAATCCCGAGCTCGCCGTCTTCCTGACGCTGGCCCTCGGCTTCCTCTTCGGCCGGCTGCGCATCGGCGGCTTCCGTCCGGGGAACGTCCTGGGGACGCTCCTGGCGGGTGTCCTCATCGGACAGCTCGGGATTCGCGTCGATCCGGTCGTCCGGCTCGTGTTCTTCGATCTGTTCCTCTTCGCCACCGGATACAAGGTCGGCCCGCAGTTCTTCCGCGGGCTGGGCAAGAGCGCCCTTCCGGTCGTCGCCGTCACGCTCGTCCTCTGCGTCACGAGCCTGATCACCACGGTTGTCGCCGCGAAGGTCTTTCACTACGACTGCGGCACGGCCGCGGGCCTGATGGCCGGGGCGTTCACGGAATCCACGGTCATCGGCACCGCGGGCGAGACGATCAACCGGCTCGACCTTCCCGACGCCGAGAGATCCCGTCTCTTGAACAACATTCCGGTGGCCTACGCGGTCTCGTACCTGGTAGGCACCGGCTTCGTTCTCTGGTTCCTCTCGAGCCTCGCGCCGCGTCTCTTCAAGGTGGACCTCAAGGCCGAGGCCCGCAAGCTCGAGGCCGAGCTCTCGGGCGGACAGGAGTGGGGCCCCGCCGGGCCGTCCGCGTATCCAGAGTGGGACCGGCGCGCCTATCGGCTGGACGCCGCCTGGGCGGATCGGCGCGTGGCCGCTCTCGAGGGCTCGTTCCTCCCCGAGCGGCTCTTCGTCGAGCGGATCCGCCGCGGCAGCGAGCTCCTCGAGGCAACTCCGGACACGCTCCTCCAAAGCGGCGACGCGATCGCGGTCATCGCGCGCCGCAAGAATCTTGCCGGAGGCGTTTCCCTCGGGGCGGAGATCGAGGATCGGGGCCTGCTCGAGTTCCGGATCGAGGTCGCCGACCTGGTCGTGACCAGCAAGAGCCTCGAAGGGAAGACGCTCGCCGAGCTGGCCGCGGAGCACGGCCGCGGTCTCGTGCTCTCGAAGCTCGTGCGCGGCGGAGAGGAGATTCCCTTCGTGCCCACGACCGTGATCAATCGCGGCGATCTCCTGACGCTCACGGGCGCCTCCCGCGACCTCGAGAGGGCCGCGAAGGTACTGGGGTACATCGAGAGGTCCTCGCACGAGACCGACGTCGTCTTCGTCGGGCTGGGGATCGTCGTGGGGGGCCTCATCGGCCTCCTGTCGATCACAGTAGCCGGACTTCCGCTGACCCTGACCGCGAGCGGCGGCGCCCTCGTCATGGGACTCGTCTTCGGGTGGCTCCGCTCGGTTCGACCGACCTTCGGCCGGATCCCGGACGCCGCGGTTTGGGTCTTCGACACTGTCGGCCTGGCGGTCTTCATCGGCATCGTCGGGATCGGCGCCGGGCCCGGCTTCGTGTCCGGCCTCCGACAGACCGGGCCGAGTCTGGTGTTGGTCAGCGTGCTCGTCGCGGCCCTGCCGCACCTGGCGGCGCTCTTCTTCGGCCGAAGGGTCCTGAAGATGAATCCGATCCTGCTGTTCGGCGCCAGCGCCGGCGCCGGAACGGTCACCGCCGCGCTACGAGCCATCCAGGACGAGGCGCAGAGCAAGCTTCCCGTTCTCGGCTATACCGTTCCCTACGCCCTCGGGAACATCATCCTGACGGCGTGGGGCCCAGTGATCGTTTTCCTGACGAAGTAGGAGACAGCCATGACGAAACGCGCGGCCCTTTGTTCGATTCTCGTTCTCCTGATGATTGCGGCCCTGAGCGGTCCGGCGATGGCGCAGGCGGGCGCACAGGCCGCGAAGCTTCCGACCGTCGTCGTCCTCGCCACCGGAGGCACGATCGCCGGAGCCGCAGCCACCGACGTCCAGGCCGGCTACACGTCCGGCCAGGTCGGCGTCGACCAGCTCCTCGCCGCGGTGCCGCAGGCCAGGAAGCTCGCCGCCCTGCGCGGCGAGCAGGTGTCCAACATCGGATCGCAGGACATGAACGACGAGGTCTGGCTCAAGCTGGCGCGCCGGATCAACGAGCTCACCGCGATGCCGGACGTTGACGGGATCGTCATCACGCACGGCACGGACACGATCGAGGAGACGGCCTACTTCCTGAATCTGGTCGTCAAGTCGAAGAAGCCGGTCGTTTTGACCGCCGCGATGCGGCCGTCCACGGCGCTCTCCGCCGACGGACCCCTCAACTTCTACAACGCGGTCGCGATCGCGGCGAACCGGGACGCGGCCGGGCGCGGCGTGCTCGTCGTCGTCAACGACTGGATCCACGGCGCGTCCTCTCTGACCAAGACGAGCACGACGGCCGTGCAGACGTTCCTGTCGCCGCTCCGCGGCCTGATCGGCACGGTGACGTACGGCGAGGCCGAGTGGTATCGCGCCCCCGTCGGGAAGAACACGGTGGACTCGGACTTCTCGCTGGATGGCATCACCGCGCTGCCGCGCGTGGACATCGTCATGGCCTACGAGAACATGGACGGCGCACTGATCGACGCCGCCGTCGCGGCCGGAGCGAAGGGCGTTGTGATCGCCGGCGTCGGCAACGGGAACATGACCAAGCCGGCGCTCGACGCGCTCGCCGCGCAGGCGAAGAAAGGCATCGTCTGCGTCCGCTCCTCGCGCGTGACCACCGGGAACGTCGGCCGCAACGTCGAGGTCGACGACGACAAGCTCGGCCTCGTCGCCTCGCTGGATCTGAACCCCCAGAAGTCCAGAGTGCTTCTTCGCCTGGCCCTCACGAAGACGAAGGATCCCGCGCAGATTCAACGCTACTTCGTGCAGTACTGAGCGGGGATGGCTCTTCGACCGCGCCGGCAGCGCGTCAGGACGTGAAAGAATGACCCTCTCTCCTGACCCGCGAGGTGAGTCATGACTGCAACGGAACGCCGCCCCAGTGATTTCGAGCGCTACGCCGTCCTCGCGCTGCTGCTCCTCCTGCTCTTCGGCTGCTACCTCATCGTCCGTCCGTTCCTGATCGCGTTCTTGTGGGGTTGGATCATCGCGATCTCGACGCAGGGGCTGTATGGCAAGTGCGTGTCGCTGCTGCGCGGCAGACGCAAGCTCGCGGCGGGCCTGACCACCCTTCTCCTCATCGCGATCCTGCTCGTTCCCGTCGCCTTGCTTGGCGCCAACGTCGCCGAGGGCGTTCCCAAACTGATCGAGTGGGTCAACGGCATGCTCGCCGGTGGATTGAAGGAACCGCCGTCCTGGCTCGCCGGGATCCCACTCATCGGCAAGCGCGTAAACGAATGGTGGCTGTCGGCGGCCGCCGATCCCGAGAAGCTAAGCCAGCAGCTACGGCCCTTCTTCGGTCCCATCAAGGATTTCCTCCTCGCGGCCGCGGCGAGCATCGGCGTTGGCGTCCTTCAGTTCGCACTGGCTCTGTTTCTGGCCGCGCTCCTCTACGTTCAGGGGGATCGCGTGACCGCGGTCGCGGACAACATCGCGGGCCGTCTCGCGGGAGACTTCGGCCATCGGCAGGTGGCCGTGATCCGCTCGACGGTCCGCAGCGTCTTCCGGGGCTTGATCGGAACCGCCGCGGCCCAGGCCATTCTCGCGATCATCGGCTTCTGGATCGCCGGCATACCGAACGTCCTGCTGCTCGGCATGGGGACGTTCTTCCTGTCGGTGGTCCCGGGCGGACCCACGATCCTCTGGCTGCCCGCGGCCATCTGGCTCGGGGCGAACGGCTCGACCGGGCGCGCGATCTTCCTCGGAATCTGGGGGCTGTTCATCATCGGCGGGTCGGACAACATCATTCGTCCGCTCCTGATCGGCAAGGGCACCGAGGCGCCGATGGCCATCATCTTCCTGGGCGTGATCGGGGGGATCGTGGCGTTCGGGTTCCTCGGGCTCTTCATCGGTCCGGTGCTGCTGACCGTCGCCTACAACCTTTTCCGCGAGTGGATGGAGACCTTCGCGGCGAGGCCTGCCCCGGTTGCGGATTCCCCTCAGTGACGTCGTCGCTCTTTCCGGGCTGGCGCGGCGGCTACCGGAAGGACTGGCTGAGCGCGGACGTCGTTGCCGGCCTGACCGCCGCCGCGGTCGTCATCCCCAAGGCGATGGCGTACGCCACCATCGGCGGGCTCCCGGTCCAGGTCGGTCTCTACACGGCGTTCGTGCCGATGCTGGTCTACGCCATCCTCGGCACCTCACGCGTGCTGAGCGTCAGCACGACGACGACGATGGCGATCCTGACCGGCGCAGCGCTCGCGGGGACCGCGTCGGAGGCCGACCCGATCGCGCTGGCGCGCGCCGCGGCCACCCTGACCCTGCTCGTCGGCGCGATCCTCGTGGTCGCCTGGGTCTTCCGGCTCGGCTTCGTGGCGAACTTCATCTCCGAGCCCGTGCTGATCGGATTCAAGGCGGGGATCGGAGTCGTGATCGTCTGCGACCAGGTCCCCAAGCTCCTGGGGTTCCACGTCTCCGGGTCCTTCCTGAAGAAGCTCGCCGCGACGTTCCAGCACCTTCCGGAGACGTCGCTGCCGACTTTCGCGGTCTCGGTCGTCACGATCGTGCTCCTCGTCGGGCTCGAGCGCGTGCTCCCACGCGTGCCGGCGCCGCTCGTCGCGGTCGCCGCCGGAATCGCCGGAGCTGCGCTGCTCGGCCTGAAGGAGAAGGGCGTCGAGCTGGTGGGGCACATCCCGACCGGACTCCCGCCGCTCACGAGGCCGGATTTCTCCCTCGCCGCGGGACTCTGGTCCGCCGCCATCGGCATCGCGCTGATGTCGTTCACCGAGACCGTGGCCTCCGGACGCGCCTTCGCCCGGAGCGGCGAGCCGACTCCGCTGGCCAACCGCGAGCTCCTGGCGACGGGCCTCGGCAACGCCGCCGGCGCTTTCCTGGGAGCCATGCCGTCCGGCGGGGGCACGTCCCAGACCGCCGTGAACCGCCACGCCGGAGCGCGCTCGCAGCTCGCGGAGATCGTCACGGCCGGAGCGACGCTCGCCACGATGTTCTTCCTGGCGCCGCTCATCGGCCTAATGCCCCAGGCCACGCTCGCCGCCGTCGTCGTCGTCTACTCGATCGGGCTGATCAAGCCCGCGGAGTTCCGCGCGATCCTGAAGATCCGGCGCACGGAGTTCGTGTGGGCGCTCGCGGCGTTCGCGGGCGTCATGCTCCTCGGAACGCTCAAGGGCATCATCGTCGCCATCATCCTCTCCCTCGTGGCGCTCGCGCACCAGGTCGCGGATCCGCCGGTCTACGTGCTGGGCCGCAAGCCCGGGACCAACGTCTTTCGGCCGCGCACGAGCGAGCACCCCGAGGATGAGGCCTTCCCGGGCCTGCTGATCCTGCGCCCCGAGGGCCGGATCTTCTTCGCCAACGCCGAGAGGATCGGCCAGAAGCTGCGCGCGTTCGCCGACGAGGCGAGGCCGAAGGTGAGGGTCGTCGCGCTCGACCTGAGCGCGGTCTTCGACCTCGAGTACACCGCGCTCAAGATGCTGATCCAGGGAGAGAAGCAGGTTCGCGAGACGGGCGTCGAGCTCTGGCTCGTCGGCCTGACGCCCGCGGTGCTGGCCGTGGTCCAGAACTCGGCTCTCGGGAGCGCCCTGGGCCGCGAGCGCATGCACTTCAACCTCGAGGCCGCGGTCGCGCGGTACGCGAAGCGATGACCCGATGACGCCATGACGATCGCCCGGCGCCTGACGCTCCTCCTCGCCGTTCCCCTCGTCATTCTCGTCGTCCTGGGCGCCTTCTCCTGGATCGAGCTGTCCCGCATCGAATCGCGGGGGCGCTTCGTCGCCGAGAAACAGGTGGCGAGCCTCGCGGCGCTCGGGAACATCAGCCGGCTCCAGGAGGAGCTCCGGGTCACCGCTCGCGACTACCTCCTGGCCGTCGAATCGGAATCCCGCAACCGCGCCCGAGCCGCCTTCGCGTCGGGCAGCGCCGAGCTGTCCCGTCGATTCGCCCAGTACTCGCAGTCACTCGTCACCGGCGAGCGCGACCGGATGCTGCTCGAGGAGTACCGCCGTGTGAGCGAGGAGTGGGCCGCCGCGGTCCGGCAGATCATGATCCGGGCCGAGGAAGAGGGAGGTCAGCAGCTCGCCGCCGCCGAGATGCTCCAGGGCCGCATGCAGCAGCTGGGGGAGAAGCTCGGACGCACGTCTCAGGAATGGATCCTTCACAACGAGAGGCTCGCGACGGGCGCCGGAGAGGCCCTCGTCGCGAGCGTCGAGACCGCGCGGCGGGACACGCTCGCGGCGGTGGTCGCCGCGCTCCTCCTCTCCGGCATCCTGGGATACGTGACGCTTCGCCGGATCGTCCGTCCGATCCGCGGCCTCCAGACGGAGGTCGAGGCCATCGCCGGAGGCGACTACGCGAAGGAGGTGCCCTTCACGGAGGCGCAGGACGAGACCGGGGACCTCGCGCGTGCGGTCGCAGTCCTGAAGGAGAGCGCGAAGGCGCGCGAGGTGGCCGAGCGGCGCGTGCAGGAAACGGAACGCTTCTTCCGAAGCGTGCTCGAGCTGGCGCCGGATGGCCTGATGGTCGTCGACGAGAAGGGCGTCATCCAGCTGGCCAACGCACAGTGCGAGGAACTGTTCGGCTATACGCGCGAGGAGCTCGTGGGCCAGCCGGTCGAGATGCTGGTCCCCGACGACGTGCGGCCGGGGCACCCGGGGCTGCGGGAGAGCTACCACCGCTCGCCGGGTCCCCGCCGGATGGGGTCGGGCCGCACTTTGAGCGGCCGGCGACAGAACGGCTCGCTGGTCCCGGTCGAGGTCGGGCTGAGCCCGCTGCCGGCCGGGGCGGACGAGGGCCCGCGCGTCGCCGTGTCCATTCGCGACGTCACCCTGCAGCGCAAGCAGGAGGCCGAGATCCTGGCCGCCAAGAAACAGGCCGAGGAGGCGACGGAGCTCAAGTCCATGTTCCTGGCGAACATGAGCCACGAGATCCGAACGCCGATGAACGCGATCATCGGGCTCTCGCACCTCGCGCTGAAGACCGACCTCACGCCCAAGCAGCGGGACTACGTCGGCAAGGTCCACGCGGCGGGAACGTCGCTCCTCGGCATCATCAACGACATCCTCGACTTCTCGAAGATCGAGGCCGGCAAGCTCGACCTCGAGTCGACCGCGTTCCGCCTCGACGACGTGATCGCGACCGTGACGACCGTGACCGGGCAGAAGGCGCAGGAGAAGGGGCTGGAGTACCTGGCGGACGTGCCCTCGAGCGTCCCCCAGAGCCTCCGGGGCGATCCGCTCCGGCTCGGCCAGATCCTGACGAACCTCGTCAACAACGCCGTCAAGTTCACCGAGAGCGGCGAGATCCGCATGAAGGCGGAGCTCCTCGAGGAATCCCGAGACCGGGTGAACCTGCGGTTCTCAATCCGGGACACGGGCCTCGGAATGACGCCCGAGCAGGCGGCGCGCCTCTTCCAGCCGTTCACGCAGGCCGACATGTCCACGACCCGCAAGCACGGCGGGACGGGTCTCGGCCTGACGATCTGCAAGCGCCTGGTCGAGCTGATGGGCGGACAGATCTGGCTCGAGAGCGCGCCGGGCAAGGGGTCGACTTTCTTTTTCACGGTCTGGCTCGGGCTCGGAGCCGATGCGCCCACGGGCCGCTTCCATCCCCGGACCCTCCGGCGTCTCGCTGCGCTCGTCGTGGACGACAATCCGTCCGCTCGCGAGATCCTGGTGGATGCGCTGCGCGACGTGACCGAGCGGGTGGATGCGGTCGCCTCGGGCGCGGAGGCCCTGGAGGCCGTGCGTCGGAGCGACACGGATCGTCCCTACGACGTCGTCTTCATGGATTGGCGCATGCCGGAGATGGACGGGCTCGAGGCGACGCGCCGGATCAAGCGTGACTCGGGCCTGAAGAAGACTCCCGACATCGTCATGGTCACGGCCTTCGGCCGGGAGGAGGTGCGCGAGGAGTCGGAGAAGCTCGAGGTCGCGGGCTTCCTCCTGAAGCCGGTCACCAAGTCCATGATCGTCGACACGCTCGTCTCGATCTTCGCGCCGAAGGAGGCCGAGACCCGCGGCCAGTCCGGTGAGGCGGCGCCGCGGCCGGATCGGCTGAGCGGCGTCCGGATCCTGCTCGCCGAGGACAACCCGATCAACCAGCAGATCGCGGTCGAGCTGCTGGAGTCCGTGGGCGCCCGGGTCACGGTGGCCGGAAACGGCGCGGAGGCCGTCGGCAGGCTCCAGGGGGTCGATTTCCCGCCGCCGTACGACCTCGCCCTGATGGACCTCCAGATGCCCGAGATGGATGGCTACCAGGCGACGGCGAGGATCCGCTCCGATCCGCGCTTCGCGCGGCTTCCCATCATCGCTATGACCGCGCACGCCACCACCGAGGAGCGACAGCGCTGCCTCGACGCCGGGATGAACGACCACGTCTCGAAGCCCATCGAGCCGGAGATCCTGTACGCCACCGTCGAGCGCTGGGCGAGACCCGCCGCGGGCGCCGAGCAGAAGCCCACGCCTTCCGCGCCTACCGCAACGCCGCCCAAGCCCGCCGACACGCCGACGCCGAAGCCGACGCCGAAGCCGGCCTCCGGAGAGGGCCTGCCGGCGATCGAGGGCGTGGACACCGCCGACGGACTCGCCCGCGTCGCGGGCAACGCGCGCCTCTACCGCAGCCTGCTCGCGCAGTTCGCGCAGAGCCAGGGCGGGACGACGAGCCGGGTCGACGTCGACCTCGGAGATCGTGAGGCCGCGACGCTTGCCGTCCACACGGTCAAGGGCGTCGCCGGGAACCTCGGCATGCGGCGGCTCCACGCGTCGGCGGAGGCGCTCGAGCGCGCGCTGCGCGGCGGCACGGCCACGCGTGAAGAGGCGGAAGAGTACTCGGCGCTCCTCGCCGGGCAGGTCGAGGCCGTCCGGCGAGCGCTCGAGGTCGAAGACTCCAGGCGGTCCCGGGCGTCGACCGCTGGACTCTCTGAGGAGGCGGCGGCGCCGGTCCCCTTCGAAGCCCGGGCCGCCGGCGTCGCCATCGAGCGGCTCCGGGAGCTCCTCGCGGCGAGCGACGGAGACGCGGCCGCCGCATTCGCGGATCTCGAGGGTGCGCTCGAAGGAGCGCTCCCCCGGCCGCGCCTCGAGGAGCTGGGGCGAGCCATCGACGCCTTCGACTTCGACGGCGCGCTGTCGAAGCTGGAGGCCATCGCGCGGGACTGCGGCACGAGCAAGGAGCACGTATGAGCGAGACCGAGACCAGGAGGCTGCTGCTCCTGGTAGACGACGCGCCGGCGAACATCCAGATCGCGAACGCGATCCTGAAGGACGACTACCGGATCCGCGTCGCCACGAGCGGCGCCAAGGCGCTCGAGCTGGCGAAGACGAGGCCAATGCCCGACCTGATCCTCCTCGACATCGGCATGCCGGAGATGGACGGCTACGAGGTCTGCGAGCGCCTGAAGGCGGATCCCGAGACGCGAGACATCCCCGTGATCTTCCTGACCGGCAAGACGGAGGCCGAGGACGAGACGCGCGGCTTCGCAGCAGGAGCGGTCGACTACATCCACAAGCCCTTCGTGCCCGCGATCGTCAAGGCGCGCGTGCAAACCCACCTCGCGCTCCGGGCCGCCCGCGAGCAGATCGCCTCGCGCCTCTCCGAGCTCCAGAAGGAGCTGGAGATGGCCCGCAAGATGCAGCTCTCCATCCTGCCCCGCGCGGTGCCTCGCGTCGCCGGCATGGAGATCGCGGCGCGCTACGTCCCGATGACGTCGGTCGCCGGGGACTTCTACGACTTTCTCGCGGTGGACGAGCGGCGCTTCGGCGTCCTCGTCTCGGACGTCTCGGGTCACGGCGTTCCGGCGGCGCTGGTCGCGTCGATGGTGAAGATGGCCTTCGCTGCGCAGGCGCCGCACGCGTCGGACCCGGCGGAGGTGCTCCGCGGGCTCAACGCGGCCCTGTGCGGCAAGCTCGAGGATCACTTCGTGACCGCGGCCTACCTCTTCGTGGACGCCGAGAAGGGAACGATCGACTATGCGGGCGCCGGTCATCCGCCCATCCTCCTCTACTCGAAGTCGGGCGGGGGCACGCGCGCCCATCAGGAGAACGGGCTCTTCCTCGGCATGTTCCCGGCCGCGAAGTACTCGGCGATCCGGATTCCGATCGGACCCGGCGACCGCTGCGTGATCTACACCGACGGGATCTCGGAGGCCCGCAACCCCAAGCAGGAGGAGTTCGGACTGGACGGCCTGCAGTCGCTGGTCGAGCGCGACCCGGATCTGCCGTCGGACGCATTCGCCGACCGGCTCCTCGAAGCCGTGAAGGACTGGACGGCGCGTCCTCCCGCCGAGGGGCACGACGACGACATCACGCTGCTGACGATCCGGGCGATCCATGCCGGCGCGCTTGCCGACGCGAATCCCAGGCCGTGAGCCGCGCGCGGCCGACCGTGAAGAAGTCGAAGAAGCCGGAGGAGTGCCTGCGGCTCGACGAGGCGCGCGAGCGCGGGGTGCCGTGGCGGAAGTGGGGGCCCTATCTCTCGGAGCGCCAGTGGGGCACGGTCCGGGAGGACTACAGCGAGTCGGGCGACGCCTGGAGCTACTTCACGCATGACCAGGCGCGCTCGCGCGCCTACCGGTGGGGCGAGGACGGACTCGCGGGGTTCTCGGACGAGAAGCAGCGCCTGTGCTTCGCGCTCGCGCTCTGGAACGGGAAGGACCCGATCCTCAAGGAGAGGCTGTTCGGGCTGACGAACGCCGAAGGGAACCACGGCGAGGACGTCAAGGAGTACTACTACTACCTCGACGCGACGCCCACGCACTCCTACATGAAGTATCTCTACAAGTACCCGCAGCGGGCCTATCCGTACTCCGACCTGGTCGACACGAACCGGCGGCGTCCTCGCACCTATCCGGAGTACGAGCTGCTCGACACCGGCGTCTTTGCCGATGAGCGCTACTTCGACGTCTTCGTCGAATACGCGAAGGACACCCCGGAGGACGTCCTGATCCGAATCACGGCTTGCAACCGCGGGCCCGACGCGGCGGAGCTCCATCTCCTGCCCACGCTCTGGTTCCGCAACACGTGGGCCTACGGAACCGACGCCCGCAGGCCGCTCCTCGTGGAGGCGCCCGGGACGGCGCGTATGGTGGCGGCCTCCCATCCCGAGCTCGGGAGCCTCTGGTGGCGCCTCGAGACCGACGCGCCGCTCCTGTTCACCGAGAACGAGACCAACTCCCAGCGCCTCTTCGGCACGCCGAACGCCTCGGCCTTCGTCAAGGACGCGATCCACGAACTCGTGGTCCACGGGCGCATGGACGCCGTCAACCCCGAGAAATCGGGCACCAAGGCCGCGGCGCACTACCGCCTGCGCGTGGAGGGAGGCGGCGAGCGGGTCCTGCGCCTGCGTTTGTCCGCGTCCGATGAGGGCGCCGCGGGCGACGCCTTCGCCGGTTTCGACGCGATCGTCGAGGCCCGCCGCGCAGAGGCCGACGCGTTCTACCGCGACACCATCCCGCCTGCGGTCGGCGAGGATGCGAGCCGAGTGATGCGGCAGGCGCTCGCGGGGATGCTCTGGAGCAAGCAGTACTACTTCCTCGACGCCAACCGCTGGCTCCACGAGCACGGCGTCGACCCCTTCGCCGAGTCCTCGCGTCCCGTCCGCAATCGCGACTGGAGCCACATGGTCAACGACCACGTGATCTCCATGCCCGACAAGTGGGAGTACCCCTGGTACGCGGCGTGGGACCTGGCGTTTCACACCATCGCCCTCGCGTCGGTAGACGTGGACTTCGCCAAGGACCAGCTGGATTTGATGCTCCGCGAGACCTACCTGCACCCGAGCGGCCAGATCCCGGCCTACGAGTGGAACTTCAGCGACGTCAATCCGCCGGTGCAGCCGTGGGCCACGATCTTCATCTACCGCATGGAACAGGCCATGAGCGGCCGAGGCGACATCCACTTCCTGAAGGAGTCCTTCGGGAAGCTGCTCGCCAACTTCACCTGGTGGGTCAACCGCAAGGACCGCTTCGGGAAGAACGTCTTCGAGGGCGGCTTCCTGGGGCTCGACAACATCGGGGTCTTCGACCGGTCGTCCCCCCTGCCGACCGGCGGAACGCTCGAGCAGGCCGACGGCACGGCGTGGATGGCTCTCTTCTGCCAGAACATGCTCGAGATCGCCGTCGAGATCACCGGCGCCGACCCGACCTACGAGAGCCTGGCCGCCAAGTTCGTGGACCACTTCCTGTGGATCGCGAGGGCGATGAACAAGGTGGGCAGCGACGGCATGTGGGACGAGGAGGACGGCTTCTACTACGACGTGCTGCGACTCCCCGACGGACGCGCGAGCCGGCTGAAGGTGCGGTCGATGGTGGGTCTCCTGCCGCTCTGCGCCACGACGGTGATCGAGCCCTGGCAGCGGGACCGCATGCCGGAGCTCCAGGCGCAGTTCGCGGAGCGGGTCCGGCGGATCCCCGCGTTGCTCGAGGGCATTCATCCCATCGGTCCGCAGCATCGCGGCTACGGAGACCGGGGCCTGTTCGCCGTCGTGAATCCCGAGCGCCTCCGGCGCATCCTGTCGCGGATGTTGGACGAGAACGAGTTTCTGAGCCCGTATGGCATCCGGGCCCTCTCGCGCGCGCACCGTGACCAGCCGTACGTGCTGCGCGTCCACGGCGAGGAGTTCCGGGTCGGCTACCTGCCGGCCGAGTCGGATTCGGGGATGTTCGGCGGCAACTCCAACTGGCGGGGCCCGATCTGGATGCCCGTCAACGCTCTCCTGATCCGGGCCTTACTCTCCTTCTACCTCTATTACGGCGACACGTTTCAGGTGGAGGTGCCGACGGGCTCGGGGCGGAAGATGAACCTCTTCGAGGTGGCGCGCGAGCTCGCGTCCCGGCTCGTTCGGATCTTCCTGCGCGGTCCCGACGGACGGCGGCCCGTCTTCGGCGGCAACGACGTGTTCCAGACCGATCCGAACTGGCGCGACAATCTCCTCTTCTACGAGTACTTCCACGGCGACAACGGCGCCGGGATCGGCGCGAGCCATCAAACGGGCTGGACCGGGCTCGTCGCGACGCTCATCGACCTCTTCGGGCAGTTCGACGGCAAGAAGTTCCTGGAGCACGGGAAGCTGGGCGCCTTCGAGGCGATCGCCGGAGAGCGCTGAGCCGCAATCACCGGGCGGGAATGAAATAGAACATCAGCGCCATGATGGCGTAGAGGGTCAAAAGCTGGACGCCCTTGTACCAGTTCGCCCGGCCGTCGCCGGAGACGATGGCCCCGATCAGGACCGCGAAGAGCAGGGATCCGATCTCCGCGCGTCCGAAGGCCAGCATCATCGGCTCGGGGCGGAAGAGGTAGCTCGCGAGCACCAGGACGGGCGCGACGAAGAGCACGATCTGGATGCTGCTGCCGAAGACGATGCCCAGCGAGAGATCGACCTTGTTCTTGAGGGCCATGGCGATGGCCGAGCCGCTCTCGGCCGCGCCGCCGACGATCGCGACGAAGACGAGACCGATGAACGTCTGCGACATCCCCAGCGCCTTCCCCGTTCCCTCGGCGGCGCCCACGAGGATCTCGCTCATCCAGGCCGCGAGCACCGAAGCCGCGACCAGGCTGCCGGCGGCCCGAGCGACGCTCCAGGTGGGGCCCTCGTGTCCGCCCTGCTCGCCGGCCTTCGCGCTCTGGAACGCCTCGGGATGGGTCTTCAGCATGAAGACCAGGTAGAGGGCATAGGCGGCGAGAAGCACGACGGCGAGTCCGACGTTGAGCATCTTCTCCGCGCGGATCGGCTGATCCGGAGAGAAGAAGCGGCTGAAGGCGCTCGGCACCGCGAGGCTGACGGCGGCGAGCAGCATCATCGTGCTGTAGGTCCGGGCGGCGGTCGGGTTGTACTCCTGGCTGTGGAACTTCAGGCCTCCGCCGAGGAACGAGACCCCGAGCGCCAGGAGCAGGTTGGCCAGGATCGCGCCGATGATCGACGCCCGAACCAGGTCGTAGTTGCCGGCCTTGAGCGCGACGAGGCTGATGATGAGCTCGGGCGCGTTACCGAACGTCGCGTTGAGCAGGCCGCCGATCGCGTCGCCGGTACGCTTCGCGACCTGCTCGGTCGCCTCGACGATGAGGCCGGCGATCGGCACGATGGCGAGCGCCGCCGAGAAGAAGAGCACGGGATCCGACGCGTGCGCGTACTCCAGCGCGACGGTGATCGGCACGAAGACGAAGAGCCAGGAGAGCGACGGCTTGATCTTCAAGGTTCGGCCTCCCCGGGAACGGTCATGGAGTCCCCATCGAGGAGAGGAGCCTCTCCATGGGCTCCTGGCTGATGCGGATGAACCCGCGTGTCGGGTGGTTGAGGTCGAGCGTGACGTACACGGTCAGCGCCACGATCACGATGAAGGCGAAGGTTCCCGCCAGCGAGGGTCTCGGCGAGATTCCCTGCTCGCGGCCCACGAGTCCCGCGGCGAGCGCCGCGGTGACCCCCAGCAGAAAAATGACGCTGCCCGGGACGCGGTCGCGCAGGGCCGCGAGCCGCGACGCCTGACTGCTCGTCACGCCGTTCAGCGTGTTCGTCAGCGGCATGGCGATGGGGGTGCCGGTGGCGATCGCCTCGCCGACCAGCACGGTCATGCGGCCCTGCATCTGGTCGAACCGCGCCAGGGCGCGATCCACGTCGTCGCGCGCGGGCGAGGGATGGCGTCCCAGCTCCACACGAAGACGGGTGTATTCGCGCACGACGTCCTGGAGCCGGGTGCGCCCCGGCTCCGGGATCAGGGTCGCGCACGTGTAGAAGTCGCCGATGGCGTTGCTGTCGGTCACCATCGCCTGGCGACGGCTCTCGTACTTGTTGAGCGCCATCGAGAACGTGAACGCGAGCAAGAGCCCCAGCAACGCGAGCGCCGCGTCGTCGAGCTTCGTATCCGGAGGCGGCACTCCTCGACGGCGGGCCGCAACCCCCGACCGCCACCCGATGGTCCAGGCGAGGGCCATCAGGACCGCCAGGCAGACGGCGGCGAACAAGGGGTTCGCGTTCGAGAGCACGCTCGCCAGACTCTATCCTTTCAGTTCAGCCGGATTCCGAGCCCGAACGTCACGACCTCGCCGGTGTTGAACGGGTGCGCTCGCCAGGCGAGCGTGGGTGCCTCGACCAGGACGTCGACGATCCCCGCGTTGAAGGCCACGCCCGCGCGCGTGCCCGCCTGGAAGTAGTACTGGCTGCCAGGCGACCCGTGGACGTCCGAGGAGAGATCGTCCTCCGCGCCGCCATGGATCTTCGGTCCGCCTTCGATCCGGACCGGGGTCAGCGACAATCCCAGCGGGCCGAGCACGTACCAGCGCAGCCCGGCGGCGAATACTCCGGTGAGATAGGACGACTCCCCGGATGTCCGCCGCGCGCCGAGTGCGAGCGAGACCGCGGGTGCCCAGACGAAGCGCTTTCCCCAGCGGTCCCGATCCCACATCAGGGCCGCGCCGATGGAGCCGAGGCCGTAGATTCGGTCGGGGACCGCGACGGCGGGAGTCTCGACCGTCGTCCCGCTCGTCGCCACGTACCAGGACGCCCTCCGCCCGAGGAGACGGCCGTAGGGAGCCGGCGGAGGCTCCCAGGAATCGCCCCGGCGATCGACCGTCTCGGAGTGGCTCCGGATGAGCGGTCCGGCCGCGGCCTGCGACGCCGACGGCGCGTAGCTCAACCCGAGTCCGAACGACCACTCCGCCGCGGGCCTGCGCCAGTTCACCTCGAGGGGCGCATTGAGCGTGAGAGCGAGCTTCTCGCCCACGCGCAGGTCGAATCGAAGCAGCCTCGTGACGAGCTCGGATCCGCCGTGCTCGCCGCCGAACGTGACCCGCCAGGCGGCCGGCACGAATCCCAGCGCGGCGCGCTTGCCGAGCGGCAGGATCAGGCCGAGCTCGAGACCCGCGAGCCCGGCTCCCCCGCCCGAGTCGAAGTGCCGATACCCCAGCTCCGCCGACACCGCGTAGACGAACGGGTTCAGCTCGGAGCTGTAGCGCAGAAGCGTCCCGCGGGCCGCCGCGTCGAAGAAGTTCCGCGTCGCGTTGTACGAGGTGTCGAGCCCGATCAGCCCGTAGGCGCCGGGGAACGGATCGGCGAGCTGCTTCACCGCGCACTCCGCCCCGGCGCAGGCGTGCGCCGGCGCGAACCACTTCTCCTTGTACGCCTGCCACGCCTCGCTCTTCTCGGGAAAAAGATCGGCGGCGGATCCCGCGGCCAGGTGCTCCTGGCGCAGCCCGCGCACGACCACCAGCAACTCGACGAGGGCCCGCCTCGCCCGATCGCCCGGCTCCGCGAGACACTCGAACGGCACCTCGTACGGCTGGTCCGTGAGGCTGCCGCAGCGGCGGCCGTCCGAGAGCCGCGGGTCCTGCTCGACGTAGTCGTGGTCGCGGTGGTCGTTCCAGTTGTGGTACGCGCTCTTGGGAATCCGCGCCGAGCGCTCGGTCGGAATGTGCGCGAGCCGCTCGAGCGGCTTCCAGACGCGGAGGGATTCGATCCGCCCGTCGCCCCGCCTCTCCGTGTGCGCTCCCGAGAAGGAATCGCCGACGGCGTGCATGAGCTCGTAGAGGCCGTAGGCGCTCCGCCGAGTCCCGGGCCCCCCGTCGATCACGACCTGCCGGAGCAGATCGTCCAGGAGGTCGCGGCAGCGGACGACGGCCGAGACGGCGAGTCCGCGCGGAATCGTGGTCCCCGCGATGGTCTCCGTCTGCGCATCCTCGAGCGTCGCCATGAAGTGGAAGCACTGGCCGGGGTCGGAGAACTGCCGCCGGAACGCGGCGTCGGGCTGGTCGGTGAGCGGACGCGGCCAGTCGAGGAGCGGATTCTCGGACGCCGCCGCGGCGCACAGGGCGGGCGGCGTCGGCCCGCGGCCGAAGCAGATCGGCGCCAGGAGCGCGCCGTCGTTGAAGAGATCGCGGAGGACCTCGGGCCGCGGCGGCTCTCCGTCGCGGCCCTCCACGAGCGAGCGGTAGACCAGCGCCTCGATGACGACGTGGCCCTTGCTGTCGAAGGCCGAGGCCGTCGCGGCGAGCGACGAGAGGAGAAGCGCCACCGCGGCCGCGCGGAGCAGGACACGATGCCGTCCGACTGCGGCTCCCGGCATTTCTCGAAACTATAGTTCGGCACGACTCGAGGCCGCCGATAGAATCGGCTCCAGGAGACTCGATGCGAAATCGATTACGCGCCCTTGCGGTTCTCGCGGCCACGGCCGCCTACGTGTCCCTGCTCGCCTGCGCCACGAGTCTGAAGACGGACGTCGGCTGGGACAAGAAGGCCGATTTTCCCCGGTACAAGACCTGGTCCTGGAAGGACGACGGCTCCATCCGGGACGCCGTCTGGAAGCGCAGGGTCGAGGCCGTCCTCGAGGACGAGCTCGCCAGGCACGGGCTGACGCGGAAGGAACCGGACGCCGATCTCTGGGTGGCCGTGCACTGGCGGCTCACGCAGGAGGAGCAGGTGTACTCGTACAGCCCGGGGTGGGGCTACGGGTGGGGATCCTACTGGGCGGCGCCCGCGATGACCACGGTCTATCAGGTGCCCGCGGGGATGATGATCATCGACCTCGTCGACGTCGGGAAGAAGGAGATCGTGTACCGCGTCACGGCGAGCGGCGAGATCCGGGCGAACAAGGAGAACGCGGAACGGGAGGATCGCCTCCGGGAGATCCTGGCCCCGCTGTTCGCGCACTACCCTCCCCCGCCCGCGTGAAGCGCCCCCCCGCGCTCCGCGAGGTCTGGCGCACCGACCAGGGGCTCTCCGCGATGCTCGTGTTCCTGCTGCTCGCGCTCCTGGTCGGAGTGCCGCTCTCGGAGGAGACCACCCAGGGCGAACTCGTCTTCGGCGTCCTGTTCTCGCTGCTGCTCGTGTCGGGGGTCGTGACCCTGGGCCATCGCAGGCTGCTCACGGTCGCCGCCGCGGCGGTCACGGCCGCGACGCTGGTCCTGCGCTGGGCGAGCTTCCGATCCCCCGACTCGGCCCTTCGGATCTGGAGCGACGCGCTCGCCATCGTGTTGCTGGGGACCTTCACGGCACTCGTGCTCGTGCAGGTCTTCCGAGAGGGCCCCGTCACGACGTACCGGATCCAGGGAGCGATCCTCGTCTACCTCCTGGTCGGCTTCACCTGGGCCGTCGCCTACGGGCTACTCCACACCGGGATGCCCGCAGCCTTCTCGTTCGCGCAGGGCGACCCCGGACCGGCCCGCGCGCGTGACGCGCTGATCTACTACAGCTTCGTGACGCTCACGACGCTCGGGTACGGCGACATCACGCCCCTCCACCCGACGGCCCGCAGCCTCGCGATCTCCGAGGCGCTGATCGGGCAGCTCTATCCGGCGATCCTGATCGCTCGCCTGGTCTCGATGCGGGTCTCCTCGCGCAACGACCGCTGAGGGCTGAGGGCTGCCGTCAGCGTGGCGATTCGTTACCCCGGGCTCGGGACGTAGCCGTCTCCCTGGCCGAGCTCGTCCAGGAGCTTGGCGACCAGGCCCGTCCAGCCCGTCTGGTGGCTCGCGCCGAGTCCCGCCCCCGTGTCCCCGTGGAAGTACTCATGGAAGAGCATGAGGTCCCGCCAGTGCGGATCGTCGCGGAAGATCGCGTACGGCCCGGCGACGGGACGCTGTCCGTCGCTTGCCGGCAGGAAGATCCGCGAGAGCCGACGCGCGAGCTCGCGCGAGACCTCGCGCAGATTCAACATCCTCCCGGAGCCCGTCGGGCACTCGACCTGGAACGAGTCTCCGAAGTAGTCATGGAAGCGGTGCAGGGACTCGATGATCAGGTAGTTGAGCGGGAACCAGATCGGGCCGCGCCAGTTGGAGTTTCCGCCGAAGAGCTTCGTGCGCGACTCGCCGGGCTCGTATTCGAGGCGGTAGTCCGTTCCCCGCGCATGGAGCTCGTACGGATGCTGGCGGTGATACCGGGAGACCGAGCGGATCCCGTAGGGTGAGAGGAACTCCGTCTCGTCGAGCATGCGCGCGAGGACGCGTTTGAGCTGGTCCGGCTTGACGACCGACATCATCAGCCGCTGCTCCTGGCCGTGCGTCGTCATCGAGGCGCAGGACTCCGTCAGGTCCGGCCGGTTCTTCCCGAACCATTCCATGCGCCTCTTGAAGCCGGGGAAGCGGTCGATCAGCTTCGAGTCTCCGACCGCCACGGCCGAGAGCGGGATCAGCCCGACCCCCGAGCGCACACGGATGGGCGTGTTGCGGCCGTCCGGCCCGTGCAGGTTGTCGTAGAAGAACCCGTCCTCCTCGTCCCAGAGTCCCTTCTCGGGATCGTCCGGACGCTGGATCGCGTAGGCGATGTAGACGAAGTGCTCCCAGAACTTGCTCGCGACGTCCTCGTAGACCGGATCCTCGGACGCGAGCTGGAGCGCGATGGCCAGCATGTTGAGGCAGTACGTCGCCATCCAGCTCGTACCGTCCGCCTGGCCCAGGATCCAGCCCGGCGGCAGCGGCGTGTTGCGGTCGAAGAGGCCGATGTTGTCGAGCCCGAGGAAGCCGCCCTGGAAGATGTTGTTGCCGAGGGCGTCCTTGCGGTTGACCCACCAGTCGAAGTTCAGGAGAAGCTTGTGGAAGACGCGCTCGAGGAAGGCGAAGTCGGACCGGCCCGTCTTCGCGCGCTCGACCTGGAAGACCCGCAACGCCGCCCACGCGTGGACCGGCGGGTTCACGTCGCTAAAGCTCCACTCGTACGCCGGGATCTGCCCGTTCGGGTGCATGTACCACTCGCGCAGCATCAGCACGAGCTGGTCCTTGGCGAACTGCGGGTCGATCAGCGCGAAGACGACGCAGTGGAACGCGAGGTCCCAGGCCGCGAACCAGGGGAACTCCCACGTGTCCGGCATCGAGAGGACGTCCGCGGCGAAGACGTGCTGCCAGTCGCTGTTGCGCCCCTCGAGCCGTTGCGGCGGAGGCGGCGGCTGGCCCGGATCTCCCAGGAGCCAGCGGCGGACGTCGTATTTGTAGAACTGCTTGGACCAGATCATCCCGGCGAAGGCCTGACGGGACACGTTGCGTTCGTCGGCCGTCAGGCGCTCCGGGAGGACGGCGTCATAGAACTCGTCGGCTTCGGCCTTCCGCAGCGCGAGCGTCCGGTCGAACTCTTCGGAGAGCGGGTCGCCCGAGAGCCAGGGGCCGTCGGTGAGGCGCAGATGGACGCGCGCCTCGGCGCCGGCCGCGAGGGAGAGGCGGTAGCGCGCCGCCGCCTTCGTCCCGTGCAGCTCGGGGTTGACCGCGGCCGCGTTTCCGCGGATCACGTAGTCGTGGAACGCGTCCTTGACGTAGGGAGACCGGTTCGGAGAGTTGAACACGCGCTCGAAGTTCGTTTCGTTCTCGGTGAAGAGGAGCTCCGTGCCCGGCGCCGTGTGCAGGAAGTAGCGGCCAATGTAGGACTCGTTGAGCTCGATGACCGTCCGCCCGTCGCCGCGCCGCTCCGCCGCGAGCCGCGGAGGCATGCGGCCCGGCTTCCACCAGGTGTTGCGAAACCAGAGCGTCGGGAGGAGGTCGAGCGTCGCCTCCTCGGGTCCGCGATTCGCGACGGTGATCGCGATCAGGACGTCGTCGGTGGCGGCCTTCGCGTACTCGACGGTGACGTCGAAGTAGCGGCTCTCGGCGAAGATGCCGGTGTCGAGGAGCTCGTACTCGGGCTGCTCGATCGTCCGCCGCGCGTTCTCCGCCAGCAGTTCCGCGTACGGGAATTCCCGCTGGGGGTACTTGTAGAGACACTTCAGGTACGAGCTCGTGGGCGTCGCGTCGAGGTAGAACCAGTAGTCCTTGACGTCCTCGCCGTGGTTTCCCTGGGAGTTCGACAGGCCGAACGGGCGCTCCTTCAGGATCGGGTCCTTCCCGTTCCAGAGCGCGATCGCGAAGCAGACGAGCTGGTGACGGTCGCAGAGCCCGGCGAGGCCGTCCTCGTTCCACCGATAGGCCCGGGTGTGAGCCTGCTCGAACGGGAAATAGTCCCAGGCCGTGCCGTTGGCGCTGTAGTCCTCCCGGACCGTGCCCCAGGCGCGCGTCGAGAGGAAGGGCCCCCAGCGGTTCCAGTGCGCGAGGCGCCGGTCGTTCTCCGCGAGACGGCGGCCCTCCGCGGTCTCGCCGGGTCGTCTCTTCCCGGGTCCCGCCGTCATCGGGTCCTCAGAACACCGCGGGGACGAACCGCCGGCCCTTCAGCGAGGCCTGATCGTCGTACGCGCCCTTCTTGGAGCGCTTCGGGAGCCGGATCTTCTCGCGCTTGACCCTTCGATAGGGGATCTGCTTCAGGAAGTGCTCGAGGAAATTGAGGCGGGCCCGCTTCTTGTCATCGGAGTGAAGGATGTGCCAGGGGGCGTCCTTCGTGTCGGTCGCCTCGAGCATCTGGTCGCGGGCCCGGGAGTACTCGTACCACTTCGTGCGCCCCGGAAGATCCATGGGCGAGAGCTTCCACTGGCGCAGCGGATCGGTGATGCGCGCCTCGAAGCGACGCTCCTGCTCCTTGTTGCCGACCTCGAGCCAGTACTTGAGCAGGATGATCCCGCTCTCGATCATCCATTTCTCGACGGTCGGACAGAGCTTGAGGAACCGCTGAATCTCCTTCTCGGCGGTGAAGCCCATGACCTTCTCGACGCCCGGACGGTTGTACCAGCTGCGGTCGAAGATCACGACTTCCCCCGCCGCCGGGAAGTGGGCCATGTAACGCTGCATGAACATCTGGCTCTTCTCGCGATCCGACGGCGCCGGCAGCGCCACGACGCGGAAGACGCGCGGGCTGACGCGCTCGGTCAGGGCGCGGATCGTCCCGCCCTTGCCGGCGCCATCGCGCCCCTCGAAGACGACGATGATGCGCAGCCCCTCGTGCTTGACCCAGTCCTGGAGGTAGCAGAGCTCCGCCTGGAGGCGGCGCAGCTCCTTCATGTACTCCTTGGTCTTGAGCTTCTTCGGTTGATCCGGTCGTTCCTTGGCCATGAGCACGTCCCTCCGGGTCTCTGTCAGGGAAGGATCTTCTCGTAGAGCGGCCCGCCGTCCTTGAGGTCCTCGCCGAAGAACTCGACGTACTCGACCTTGGGCAGTCGGGAGGTTTCCTTCGCCTGGATGAACATCCGGCGCAGGATCCCGTCGTGACCGCCGATCCGAGCGGTCGCCACGGGGCATCCGTTCAGCATGTGAATCGTCAGGCGGCGCTTCTTCCCGGCCTTGAAGGTCAGCTTGTAGGTCCCCGGCGTGTGACCCGGCACCGTGTCGAATCCGTAGGCGCGGGTCCGATCGATGAAGCCCAGCTCCTCCCGCGCGCCTCCCTCTCCGTTGAGAAGCCAGTAGGCGACCACGGGAGTGGATTTGACGAACTCCCCCGCCGGGTCGCGGTTGGCGTCGTACGCGACGATGTTGGCGTTCTTGCTGCGCGCAATCACGAAGAGGTGCGGCGGACAGGGCGGCGCGTGGGCCGGTGCGGCGGTTTCGGTCTGGGCACGGGCCGGCGGCGCCGTGACCACCGGGGCCAGCAGAGCCAGCAGGAGCGCCGGCAGCGCCCCGGCGAGGACCGATCGGCGGCCGGGCAACGTCAACGCCTTCCCATTCCCCCGGCGGATCACGGCTTCTTGGACGTGATGCTCAGCAGTCTCGGCGGCTGCGTGCCGAAATTCTCGACCTCGATCTGGCCGGTCTCCTTGTTGATCTCGATCTTGTTCGCGGGCGCGAGCTTCCCTTCGCCCTTGCCGTCCTTGGGCATCAACAGCTCGGCGAACGCGAAGTCGTAGTTCTTGGATCGCGTCGCATTCGACACTTCTCGGATCTGCAGGTAGCGGTCCGTAGCGACGACGACCCGGCGGCTTCCGTCGGGGAGGGTGATGTCCCGCGCGTAGTGGAGGTCCTTGCCGAGCGTGTTCGGCATCCGGATGTACCCGACGCGCGGCAGCCTCGTGAGCTCCGCCATCAGGCCGGCCTGGCCCTTCTCCTTCAGCGTCGCCAGGAGCATCTGGCGCTCCTCGTCGGTCGACCAGCGCTCGATGGTGATCGTCACCGTCCCCGCCTTCCCCTGTTGCATGGCCGCAACGAACGCCGTGAAGGTTTCGATGGGCTTGACCTTCTGTGCCGCAGCTACGCTCGCCCAGAGAAGCAGGGTGGCCGCCGCGAGAATCGTCGCTCTTCGCATGAATCCTCCTGTGTCCCGTCGGGACCGCTGAGCGATCATAGTGCGAATGCCTGCGGCGCCGTGCACGACTCGCTCATGGGTGTCCCGATCAGGGCACGAACGCGAGGAAGAGGAACGCCGCGAAGATCACCAGATGCACGGCGCCCTGCATCATGTTGGTGCGCCCCGTCCCCAGGGTCACGGCGCTCACGAGGAACGTCACCGCGAGCATCGCGATCCCCTTGGGGTCCAGGCCGAGATGGAGCGGCAGATGGAACACGATCGCCGCGACGACCACGACGGGGATGGTCAGGCCGATCGACGCCAGCGCAGAGCCCACGGCCAGATTCATGCTGGTCTGGAGGCGATTCGCGCGGGCGGCGCGCGCGGCGGCCCACGTCTCCGGCAGCAGGACCAGCATCGCGATCACGATTCCGATCACGGCGTGGGGCGCACCGGCCGCCGCGACGGCGTGCTCGATCGTGGGCGAGAGCATCTTCGCGAGACCCACGACCGCGACGAGTGAGACCAGCAGCAGGCCGAAGCTCCCCCAGGCCGCCCGGACCGTCGGCGGCTCGGCGTGCAACTCCGGGTTGGCCGGGTCCGCGACCGGGATGAAGTAGTCCCGGTGCCGCACGGTCTGGATGAAGACGAAGATCGCCCAGAGCGCGACCGAGGCGGCCGCCACGAAGACGAGCTGCGATCCGCTGAGCGTGCCGGCCGGCGTGGTCGTCGTGAAGGCCGGCAGCACGAGGGAAAACGCCGAGAGCGCGATGAGGGCGGCGAGCCCCGTGCCCGCCCCTTCGACGCGGAAGGTCTGCTCCCGATGCGCGACGCCGCCCAGGAGGATGCAGATGCCGACGACGCCGTTGGCGATTATCATCACCGCGGCGTAGAGGGTGTCGCGCGGGAGAACGGCGGTGTGGGCGCCTCCCGCCAGCATCATCGAGAGAATCAGCGACGCCTCGATGACCGTCACCGCCACCGCGAGGACGAGCGTCCCGAACGGCTCCCCCACGCGATGCGCGACGACCTCGGCGTGGTGGACGGCGGCGAACACCGCGCCGAGCAGGCCGAGTGCGCAGAGCACCGCCACGAACGGCCCCACGCCCGCCAGGATCGCGCCGACGAGCAGCGCCACCGCCGCCGCGGGGACGAGCCATGTCCAGGCGCGCCGCACCTTTGTTCCGGCTACGGCTGCGTCGAGGCCGGGGTCGCCGCGGGCGACTGCCAGGACGGGTTCTCGATCGACCACCCGCCGCCGAGCGCCTTGTAGAGATCCACGTAATTCGTCAGCAGGTTGAGGCGGAAACGCGCGAGCGTGATCTCCGCCGGGAAGAGCTGCTGCATGGCGTACAGGACCTCGAAGTAGTTCGAGAGGCCGCTGTCGTAGCGGAGGTTCGTGAGGCGCACCATCTCACCGTAGTGGTTCACGGTCTGCTCGAGCTCGGCCAGAGAGGCGGCGATCTTGTCGCGCGCATAGAGGACGGTGGTGGTCTCCGCGAACGCGGCCGTCACCGTCTGCTCGTAGCGCACGCGGCTCTGCTCCCACTGCGCCATCGTCGCGTCGTAGTTGCTGCGCAGCCGGCCGCCCTGGAAGAGCGGGCCGAGCAGGCCGGCCGCGATCGTCCAGGTCTTGCCGGCGGGATAGAGATTTGACACGTCCGGGCTGACCGCGCCGAAGAGGCCCGTCAGGCTGATGGTCGGGAAGAAGTTCGCGAAGGCGACGCCCACCTGGGCATTCGCGGCGATGAGGTCCTGCTCGGCGCCGCGGACGTCCGGACGCCGCTCGAGCAGCGTGGAGGGAAGCCCCGCCGGAACCTGCGGCGGCTGCGGCTGCGCCTCGAGATCCAGGCCCCGCTCGATCGGCCCCGGGTTGTGCCCGAGCAGCAGGTTGAGCTGGTTCTCGGTGGCCTCGATCTGGCGCTCGATGTCGGGGACCGTCGCGGCGACCTGGTTGTAGGCCGCCGACGCGTAGGACGTCTCCAGGGCCGAGGCGGCCCCCTCGTTCAATTTGCGCTGGAAGAGATCGGCGGTCTGCTTGAAGGCATCCACCGTCTTGAGCGAGATGGCGAGCTCCTCGTCGAGCTCGCGCAGCTGGAAGTACGTGTTCGCCACGTCCGAGACGAGAGAGAGGAGCACGCCCTTGCGCGCCTCCTCGGACGAAAGGTACTCGGCCTTCGCCGCCTCGTTGAGCCGGCGGATGCGGCCCCAGATGTCGAGCTCCCAGCCGAAATTGACGTTGACCGAGTACGCATTGAGCGTCGCGCTGCTGAAGGGGGGAACGGACACCGCGTTACGGCCGCGCGACCAGCCCCCGCCGTAGTCGATCTGCGGGAAGAACTCGGAGCGCGCGATGCCCGCGCGTGCTCGGAACTCCTCCACGCGCCACGCGGCGAGCTGCGGATCGTAGCCGGTGATGAGGGCCTCGTCGATGAGCGCCTTCAGCTTCGGGTCCCCGAAGACTTCCCACCACGGCTGGTCCGCGAGCGACGCCGCCGGAACCGGGGGTCCCTGGACGTCGCGGTAGACGTCGGGCACCGTCACCGGCGGCTGCTTGTAGTTGGGCCCGACGGCGCAGCCGGTGAGCGCGAGGCAGAGGCCGATGGCGAGAAGGCGCCTCACGACTTCACCTCAATGCGCTCCGCCCGCGGGATGCGGCGCCGCGACGGTACCCGCCGCGCCCGCCGCGCCCTCGTCCTTCCTCGCCTCTTTGGGCTTGTCCTTGCGCGCGAGCTTCTCGACCAGGACGAAGAGCGCAGGGATGATGAAGATCGCGAGCCCCGTGGCGGCGAGCATCCCCGCGATCACGACCGTCCCCAGGATCTTGCGCGACTCGGCGCCGGATCCGGAAGCGAGGTACAGCGGCACGCAGCCGAGGATGAACGCGAACGAGGTCATCAGGATGGGACGCAGGCGCAGCTTCGCGCCCTCGAGCGCGGCGTCCACGAGCCCCATGCCCTTCTCTTTCTGCTGGAGCACGGCGAACTCGACGATGAGGATTGCGTTCTTCGCCGCGAGGCCGATCAGCATGACGAGTCCGATCTGGCCGTACACGTCGAGGTCGAACTTGCGCAGCAGGAGCCCCAGGAACGCGCCGAAGACCGCGATCGGCACGGTCAGCAGCACGGCGAACGGGAGCGACCAGCTCTCGTAGAGCGCGGCGAGGATCAGGAACACGAAGATGATCGAGAGCACGAAGACCCTCGCGCCCGCGCCGGCGGCCTTGACCTCCTGGTACGACATGTCGGCCCAGTCGTAGCCCATCTCGCGCGGCAAGACCTCCTTCGCGACGGCCTCGAGCGCCGCGGTGGCCTGGCCGGAGCTGTAGCCCGGCGCGGGGACGCCCGTGACTTGCGCGGCCCGGAAGAGGTTGAAGCGGTTGGTGAACTCGGGACCGGAGATCGACCGCGTGGTCACGAGAGCGGACAGCGGAACCATCTTGCCGTCGTTGTTCTTGACGTAGAACTGGTTGATGTCCGCGGGCTTGACGCGCCCTTCCGCCTCGGCCTGCAGGAAGACCTTCCATTGCCTCCCGAAGCGGTTGAACTGGTTGACGTAGATGCCGCCGAGGAATGCCTGGAGGCCCTGGTAGACGTCCTTGATCGCGACGCCCTGCTTGATCACCTTGTCCCGATTGACCTCGGCGAAGATCTGGGGCACCGACGGGCGCCAGACGCTGTTGACGTTGGCGAGTTCGGGGCGCTTTCTCGCAGCCTCCAGGAACTTCTGGAGGTTCTCCTGGAGGAAGGCGACGGTCCCGCCGCTGCGGTCCTGCAGCCAGAAGGAGAAGCCGCCGCCCGTGCCGAGGCCCTGGATGGCCGGCGGCGGAAACGCCACGACGTTCGCCTCGGGGATGTTCGTGCGGAACGCCACGTTCAGCCGCTGCATGAGCGGCGTGACGTGCATGTCCTTCTCCTTGCGCTCGTCCCACGGATCCAGCGACACGAAGTAGAAGCCGGTGTACGGCGCGGAGGCACCGGACAGGAGGCTGAATCCCGCGACGGTCGTGGTGTATTTGACGCCCTTGGTCTTTCCGAGGATCTCCTCGATGCGTTTGCAGACCGCGTCCGTGCGCTGCAGCGACGAGGCGTCCGGCAGCTGGACGTTGACGAAGAAGTAGCCCTGGTCCTCGGTCGGCAGGAAGCCGGCCGGCAGCCGCTTCCCGAGCACGCCGCACAGGACGACGAAGCCGACGAGGATTCCGACGCTCACGATCATCTTTCGGATGAGGCCGTGCGAGAAGCTGACGTAGCCGTCCGTCAGCTTTCCGAACACCTTGTTGAACCAGGCGAAGAACTTCCCGAGCGGCCCCTTCGACGGCTTCTTCGGTCGCAGGATCAACGAGCAGAGCGCGGGCGAGAGCGAGAGGGCGTTGAACGCCGAGATGAGCACCGACACCGCGATCGTGATGGCGAACTGCATGTTCATCCGGCCCTGGATGCCGCCCATGAACGCGACCGGGATGAACACCGCGGAGAGGACGAGCGCGATGCCGATGACGGGCTGCGTGACCTCCTCCATCGCCTTCAGGGTGGCGTCCTTCGGCGAGAGCCCGTGCTCGATGTGGTGCTCCACGGCCTCGACGACGACGATGGCGTCGTCGACGACGAGCCCGATCGCGAGCACCAGGCCGAAGAGGGAGAGCGTGTTGATCGAGAAGCCGAGCATCGGGAAGAAGATGAACGTCCCGACGAGCGACACCGGCACGGCCAGCAGCGGGATCAGCGTCGCGCGCCAGCCCTGCAGGAACAGGAAGACCACGATGATGACGAGGACGATCGCCTCGAAGAGCGTGTGGGTGATCTCCTTGATGCCCTCGGTGACCGGCAGCGTCGTGTCGAGCGCGACCACGTAGTCGAGGTCGTCCGGAAACCGCTGCTTGAGCTCCGCCATCGTCTTCTTGACGCCCTCGGCGACCGCGATTGCGTTCGAGCCCGGGACCTGAAAGATGCCGATCGGACAAGCCGGCTTGCCGTTCAGGCGGGCCCGCTGCTGGTAGTTCAGCGCGCCGAGGTCGATCCGGCTGACGTCCTTCAGCCGCACCACGGAGCCGTCCGGATTCAGACGAACGACCACGTTGCCGAACTCCTCGGACGAGACGAGGCGGCCCTGCGAGCGGACCGTGTAGGTGAACTCCTGGCCCTTGGGCGCCGGCTCCGTGCCGATGCCGCCGGACGGGTTGACGGTGCTCTGCTGCTGAACCGCGGCGAGGACGTCCGGTACCGTGAGGCCGAGGCTCGCCAGGCGCTCGGGCTTGACCCAGATCCGCATCGCGTAGTCGGCCGTGCCGTAGTTCTGGATCTGTCCGACCCCGGGCACGCGGTAGATCGCGTCGTTGACGTTGATCGTCGCGTAGTTGCCGAGGAAGAGCGCGTCGTAGGTCCCCTTGGGCGAGTAGAGGGAGACGACGAGGAGAGGGTTCGACGTGGCCTTCTTGACCGTCAACCCGAACGTGTTGACGTCGGCCGGCAGGTTGGGCTGCGCCTGGGAGACGCGGTTCTGGGTGTTGACCTGGTCGATGTTGATGTCGGTCTCGACGTCGTACGTGACCTTGAGGGTCATCGTCCCGTCGTTGGCATTCGTGGACTGCATGTAGAGCATGTAGTCGACGCCGTTCATCTGCTGCTCGAGGGGCGTCGCGACGGACCCCTCGATCGTGATCGCGTCCGCCCCCGTGTAGGTCGTCGAGACCTGGATCTGGGGCGGAACGATGTCGGGATACTGCGCGGTCGGGAGCTTCGTCATGGCGACGTAGCCCGCCATCGTGGTCAGGATCGCGATGACGATCGCGACGATCGGCCGGCGGACGAAGAGGGCGCCCACGGATCTACTTCCCGGCCTCTGGGTCGGCGTCCTTGGCGGCGCCGGTCTCAGCCGCCCCGCTGCCCGCCTCCTTCGGAGCGACCGTCATCCCCGAACGCACGCGCTGGAGACCTTCCACGATGATCTTGTCACCGGGTTTCAGGCCCTCCTCGATGACCCACTGGCTCCCGTCGAGGGGTCCCGGTTTGACGACCTTGATCGTGACCTTGTTGTCGGGCCCGACGACCCCGACCTGGTAGCTGCCCTGCAGCTCGGAGACCGCCCGCTGCGGCACGAGGATGGCGCCCTTCTTCACGTCCATCGCGACGCGCACCTTCGCGTACTGCCCGGGACGCAGGACGTTGCCCGGGTTCGGAAACGCGCCTGCGAGCTGGATCGTGCCGGTCTTGACGTCCACCTCGCGGCCCACGAGGAAGGGCTTGCCGTGATGCTTGTAGGTCGAACCGTCGGCGAGGACGAGTTCGAGCCTCCCGGAATCCAGGTTCTTGCCGTCGGTGGTGAGACTCTTCTCGACCGGTCCGTTCTTGTTGACCCAGGCCAGGTACTCCTGCTCGCTCGGATTGAAGTAGACCTTGATCGGATCGACCTGGGAGACGGTGGTCATGACCGTCTGGCGGTTGACGAGGTCGCCGACCTGAGACTTCGCGACGCCGGCGATGCCGTCGATGGGCGAGGCGACCTTCGTCCAGGCGAGATTCAGCCGGGCCCGCTCGAGCGCGGCCCTGGAGGACGCGACATTGGCCTCCGCCGTGCGCTGCTTCGTGACGGCGTCGTCCAGCTCCTGCTGGCTGATCGCCTTCTGCGCGGCCAGGGGCGTGTAGCGCGCCACGGTCGTCTTGGCGTTGGCGAGCGTCGCGTCGTACTGCGCGACCGCGCCGGCGGCCTGGTCGTAGGCCGCCTGGAACTCGCGCGGATCGATCTCGAACATCGGTTCGCCGGCCCGGACGACCGAGCCCTCCCTGTAGACCTGCCGCAGCAGGTAGCCCTCGATCTGGGGCCGGATCTCGGCGTTGACGAATCCATCGAGGGTTCCGATCCATTCGCCGTAAACCGGCACGTCCTTCTGAGTCACGGACGCGACTTCCACCGTCGGGGGGGGAGGCGCCGCGGCCTCTTCCTTCTTCTTGCACGCGGCCTGTCCGGCCGCGCCGATGAGGAGCATGGCGAGGGCGACGGTCGCGAAAGACGCGTCCGCGGACCGCCGTGGCATCGACGAGACCATCTGGGCCTCCTCCTAGGTTTACGCGAGGCCAACAATATCGAAGTCCGGCCATTTCCTGCGCCGGCGGCTTCTGCCCCTTGGTGCATCGCTTGACGGGAATTGGGAATCGACGCGCCTCGGTTCGCCTCCGGGTCGGAGGCCGGATGACATAATTGCCGGGTGCCCCGGCCTCTGAACGTCATCCTCGATCTGACGGCCCGCTGCAACCTGAAGTGCGTCATGTGTTACTTCGCGAACACGGACCGCCTGCTGTTCCCCCCCTACGACCTTCCGCCGCTCTCGGACGACGGCAACATGCCGGTGGACGTCTTCGAGAAGATCGCGGCCGATCTCTTCCCGCGGGCGTGGCGAGTGGCGCTGGCCTGCGCGGCGGAGCCCATGATCCACCCCCGTTTCCGCGAGATCGTGGGCATCGCCGGGCGCTACGGCGTGCCAGATCTGTGGTTCCCGACCAACCTGCTCGCGCTGACCGAGCCGACGGCGCAGGCCCTGATCGCGGCGAACGTCACGACCGTCGCGGCCTCGATCGACGGGATGCGCAAGGAAACCTACGAGAAGATCCGGGTGCCGGCGAAGTTTGAACGCCTGACGGCGTGCCTCGAGTTGCTGCGCAGCGTCAAGAAGGCCGCCCGCTCGAAGACCCCGCGCCTGCGCATCATCTTCACCTGGATGAAGTCGAACCGCAGCGACCTCGCGATGCTGCCGGAGTTCGCCGCCGACCACGGCGCCGAGGAACTCGACGTGCGCTTCGTCTCGCTCACCGACGGAGTGGACGTCACGCCCGAGCTCCTGTCCGATCAGGACCCGCGCGCGCTCAACGCCGAGCTCGCCGCCGCCGCGCGCGACGCGGTTCGGCGCGGCTTGAAGCTCTCGTCCTACCCCGTGTTCGAGAACGCGGAGGACGAGCCCACGGGAGTGATCGCTCGCGTGCGGCGCCGGCTCTGGCGGCTGAAGGCGGGGATCGACCGGCCGGAGTACTTTCGATACGGCTGGTATCAGTCCCTCTTCGGCTGTGCCTATCCCGACCGCAACTACGTCATCCGACCCAACGGCGCCGTCCATCCGTGCATCTACTGGGACGGGGACCCGATCGGCTTCTACCCGGCGGACTCGCTCGACCGGATCGCGAAGGGGGCACCGCTCGCGCGCATTCGCGACGGCCTGCGCTCGGGCGAACCGGTCGGGACCTGTGCCACGTGCGGGGAGCGGCGGAGCGCGCTGTACCGGCTCCGCGGGACCGACCCGCCCCGGTCCGCCGACTCCGTGCCGGCACGGCTGCCCACCCACCCGCGCTGAGTAGGTGCCGCAGCGCCTCAGCGCCTCAGCCTCGCGAGATCAGGCCCGCCAGGCCTCCGCCGCAGCAGATCAGCATCCAGCCGCCGAAGACTCCAGCCGACGCCGCGGCGAAGTTGGGGTAAGCCGTCGGAAAGAACGCTGCCGCGATCGCGTCGAGAACGAGGGTCGGCAGGAAGAGCGCCACACCCGCGCGCAGCTTCTCGCCGGCGTTCGGAGCGCCCGGCGCCGGAGCCATCACCCTTCGGATGAGGACGAAGAAGAGCAGGAAGCTCGCGCCGTAGAGCGCCAGGATGACACGTGGCCGCTCCGACGGGAGGAGGCCGGACGACGCGAACCTCAGGACGGCCGTCGCGACGGCCCAGAGGACAAGACCCAGGACGAGTCCACGCTTCATGAAATCCTCCTCGGGTTCGTGACGATGCGAATGATTTCAGGCGCGCACCGGGCCGTCAATGAGTCCCGACTTTTCGCCTTGTCCGGAGCGGTCGGCCCGACCACAATGCCACCCGCCATGCGGCAGGCGACCGGACTCCGGACTCTTTTCCTCGCGACGCTGGTCCTCTCGACGGCCGTGCCGATCCTCGCGCAGGACCTCGAACCGCGCGCGTATTCGGCCTCTCCGGTCGGCCTCAACTTCGCGGTGCTGGGATTCGTGCGTTCGACCGGGGACATCGTGTTCGACCCCTCGATCCCGATCACGAACGCCTCGGCCCGCATCAACGCTCTCGCACTGGGCTATGGGCGCACGTTCGCGCTCTTCGGCCGCCAGGCGCTGATCACGGCGGCGCTGCCCTACGCGTGGGGCGACGCCGAGGGTGACGTCGGCGAGGAGCATCGCGCGATCACCCGCTCGGGGCTCGCGGACCTGAAGGCGAAGTTGTCGGTCAATCTGCTGGGGAATCCAGCCCTCTCGCCCGCCGAATTCGGTCGAGAGCACAACGAGCGCGTCCTCGTCGCGGCGAGTCTCGCACTAGCCGCGCCGACAGGCCAGTACGACGAAACCAAACTGATCAACCTCGGCACCAATCGCTGGGCCTTCAAGCCGGAGATCGGCGTCGCCGTTCCCTGGGGGAAGTTCGACTTCGACGCGTACGCGGGCGCCGTGTTCTTTACGCGCAACCCGCGCTTCTATCCGGGAGCCTCGACTCGCGACCAGGATCCGCTCGCGACCCTCCAGACTCACGTGAGCTACACCTTCCGCCCGGGGCTCTGGCTCGCTGCGGACTTCACCTGGTACTCCGGGGGTGCCGCGCACATCGACGACGGGCCGCCCGTCGGACGTCAGGACAACACGCGCGTCGGTGGGACGCTCTCGATTCCGCTCGGCCGGCATCAGTCGGTCAAGTTCGCCTATAGCCGCGGCGCGTCGGTCCGCGTGGGCCAGAACTTCGAGACGTTCGGCATGGCCTGGCAGGTCCGCTGGTTCTGACTCCTACCTGCAAGGCCTCGCGATGACGGAATCGTCCGGGGCGGTCGACTCGGCAGAAAAAGAAAAGCCCAGGAACGAGTCCTGGGCTCTCGAAATTTAATCCCCGGCAACGTCCTACTCTCCCACGCGGTCTACCGCGAAGTACCATCGGGGCTGAAGGGCTTAACGGCCGTGTTCGGAATGGGAACGGGTGTGGCCCCTTCGCTAAGGTCACCGGGAAACTCTGTTTCCCTGTTCATTGTGAGCGCGCGGCGGTATGTCGCCGCGCCACTCATGCAAGAGAGTCGGTATGTACTGTTGTCGATTCGCGCCTTAAAAATTTTATGGTCAAGCCGCACGGCCGATTAGTACGGGTCAGCTTCACGCCTCACAGCGCTTCCACACCCCGCCTATCAACGTGGTCGTCTCCCACGGGCCTTCAGGGGATTGCTCCCGGGAAATCTCATCTTGAG
>DASXPB010000009.1:0-28820 GCA_036493875.1 Thermoanaerobaculia bacterium | reverse complement strand
GGCTGAACTCCGGCGTGTCGGCCGTGGGCCCGCGCACGCGGAAGGGCGCCGGGGAATGCGGATCGGTGGCGATCATGACGCGCAGGCTCTCGGGCGTGGCGTTGCGCCGCCAGCCCTGCGCGTAGGCGATGAAGAAGCGCTGGTCGGCGGTGAAGCCGTCGATCTTGTCGGGCGCCGGATTGCCGGCCAGCGCCTTCTGCAGGGCGAGGTACGCGATCTTCAGCCCGCCGACGTCGGCGATGTTCTCCCCGAGCGTCAGGTCGCCGTTGATGTGGAGGTCGTCCACCGCGACGTAGCCGGAGTATTGCCGGGCGACGGCCTTTCCGCGCTCCTGGAAGTTCTTGACGTCCTGATCCGTCCACCAGTTCTTGAGGTTGCCCTCGGCGTCGAACTGGCGGCCCTCGTCGTCGAATCCGTGGGTCAGCTCGTGGCCGATGACCCCGCCGATCGAGCCGTAGTTGGAGGCGTCGTCGGCCTGCGGGTCGAAGAACGGGGGCTGCAGGATTCCCGCCGGGAACACGATCTCGTTCAGGGTCGGGTTGTAGTACGCGTCGACCGTGGGCGTCGTGATGCCCCACTCGGTCCGGTCGAGCGGCTTGCCGATCTTGTTCAGGTTGCGCTGGAACTCGAACTCCTCGCCCTGCCGCACGTTCGCCAGGTACGAGCCGCCGTCCACCTTCAGGCCCGTGTAGTCGCGCCACCGGTCCGGGTACCCGACCTTCACCACGATCGCGTCCAGCTTGTACAGCGCCTGCTTCCGCGTGTCCTCTCCGATCCAGTCGAGCGTCCGGATCCGGTCGCCGAGCGCGGCCTTGAGGTTCATCACCATCGCGAGGGCCTTCGCCTTCGCCTCCGGCGAGAACGCGCGCTCGACGTAGAGCTGGCCCAGCGCCTCGCCGAGCTCGCCGTCAACCGCCGAGAGGACGCGTTTCCAGCGGACGCGGAGCTCCTTCTGGCCGAACAGCTCCTTGCCGTAGAACGCGAAGTTCTCGTCGACGAAGGGCGAGCTCAGGTAGGGAGCGGAGGCGTGGATGACGTTCCAGCGCAGGTACGGCTTCCAGTCCTTCAGGGGGACGGCCTTCGTCATCGCGCCGACTTCCTTGACGAACTCCGGCTGGTTCACGTTGAGGGCGGCGAGCGCGCCGGGCTCCGTGAGGCCGACGCCGGCGAAGTACGTCTTCCAGGGAAATCCCGGCGCGAGGCGTGCGAGCTCCTGCGACGACATCCGGTGGTACAGCGCGTTGGGGTCGCGCTGCTCGACCGGGGTCATGGACTTCTTCGCCAGGCGGGTCTCGATGGCGAGAACGGCGCGCGCGTTCGCCGCCGCCTCCGCCGCCGAATCCCCGGCGAGCACGAACATCTTCGCGACGTGCTTCTGGTACTTCGCGCGCAGCTCCTTCATGTGGGCGTCGTCGCTCAGGTAGTAGTCGCGGTCCGGCAGCCCGAGCCCGCCCTGGTACAGCTCCGCGAGGAGCTCCGTGCTGTTCTTGGCGTCCTGTCCCACGAAGACGGCGAACGCGGCTCCCGTTCCCGCGCGGTGGAGGCGTCCGATCTCCCGGGCCAGCGCGTCGGCGTCGCCGATCGCCGCGATGCGCGCGAAGTCGGCCTCGAGCGGCTTGCGGCCGTCCTTCTCGATCCGCGACTCGTCCATGCCCACGCGGTAGAACTCGCCGACCTTCCCCTTCACGGAGGCGGCGGGTGCGGAACGGTCCGCGGCCGCGCCGTCGAGAATCTGCTTCAGGACCGTGAAGTTCTGCTCCTGCAGCTCGCTGCCCGCGCCCCAGCTCGCGCGGTCGGGCGGGATCGGATTGTTCGCGAGCCAGGTCCCGCTGGCATACAGGTAGAAGTCCTGGCATGGGGAAATTCTGGTGTCCATCTTGGAGGGATCGATCCCGCGAGGCGCCTCTGCCCCGGCTCCGACTCCAACCGGAATCGAAAGGCCGAGTAGGCCGACGGCGAGAGTCGCGAGAACGAAGCGCGAAACCGAAAAGGGGCCGTACTTCATGGATCAATCCTCCTCACAAGGGTCTCCCCTTCGTACGAATCAGCTCCGCCGAGGTTCTCGGGGCGCGAGACTCAGGCGATCGCCAGCGTCCTACGGCAGCGCGAGCGTCGTGGTCTGGCCCTCGGCGACGGTGAAGGAATAATAGGTCGCTGCCTTGTCGCCGCCCGGCACGACGAACCTGTACGAACCGGGCGCGAGGTGCGGGATGACGGTGACCGGCGGCGCGACCGCGACGCCGCCGTCCAGGCGGAAGGGATTCAGCAAGATCGGACTTCCGGACCCGTCCTCCACGGCCCCGTTGGCCGCGACGCTCGCGTGCAACTCGACGCGCCCCCCGGCTTCCGCCTCCACGGTGCCGGTGCCCGCCGCCACGCCTTCGAGAACCGCCGCCGTCCGAAACCGCATGCGCACGGACTCCTCCGTATCAGAAACGGCCTCTCCGCGGCGGGCGTTACGGCGCGCGCGGGCGCGGCCGGTCGCCTTCGCGACGCCGTTTCGGGGCCGATGAGGCCGGTTTTCGGGCATAATGTCGGCAGACAACTCAAGTGATGGCACCGGATCCAACGGCCCCCCGCTCGGCCTCGCGGGGTGGCGAAACGGGCGAAATGCTGCGGATTCTCGTCGTCGACGAGAGCGCGCGGGACCGCGAGCTGATTCGCGCCCTTCTTCGCAACGCCCTCGGCAACGTCGAGGTCAGCGAGGTCGCCGACCCGGCCGACCTCGAGTCCCAGGTCGCCCAGGGCCGCTTCGACGTGGTCCTCGCGGACCACCGGCCGAGCTGGGTGGACGCCTTCCACCTGCGCGAGAGGATCCGCCGGGACTACCAGTACGTGCCGGTCATCCTCTGCACGGGCACGGGAAGCGAGGAGCTCGCGGTCGCCGCCATGAAGGCGGGCTTCGACGACTACGTGCTCAAGCACCCCCATCACTTTCCCCGGCTTCCCTCGGCGATCCGCTCCGCGCTCGAGGAGGCGACGCACCGCCGCATCGCTCACGAGGCCGAGACGCGCTACCGGACGCTCTTCGAGGGAGTTCCGGTCGGCCTCTACCGCGCGACACTCTCGGGACAGATCCTCGACGCGAACCCCGCCCTGCTGCGTCTGCTCGGCTTCTCCTCGCGGGAGAGCCTCATGGCGACCAATCTCCGCGAGATCTACGCCGACCCCAAGTCACGCCGCGCCTTTCTGGAGCGCCTCGACAAGGAAGGCGAGGTCCACGACTTCGAGCTCTCGTGGAAGCGCTACGGCGGGCAGATCATCACGGTGCGCAAGAACGCGCGGCCGGTGCGCGACCCTTCGGGGCGGCTCCTCCATTACGAGGCCTCCGTCGAAGACATCACGGAGCGCCGCCGGGCGCGCGAGGAGCTTCAGGAGTCCAACCAGTTCCGCCAGGAGATCATCTCCGGCGCCGGCGAGGGCATCGTCGTCTACGACCGCGAGCTGCGCTACATCGTCTGGAACGGCTACATGGAGCGGATGATCGGCCTGCCCGCCGACCGGGTCCTGGGCCGGCGGGCCGCGGATCTCTTCCCGTTTCTCGAGCAGCAGGGCGTCGTCCGGCTGATCGAGCGTGCCCTCGCGGGGGAGATCGCGACCTCGGAGGACGTCGGCTACGCCGTGCCGGGCGGCCGCACCGGCTTCGCCGTCGCCACGTACAGCCCGCACCGCAACGCGGCCGGCGAGATCGTCGGCGTGATCGGGCTCGTGCACGACGTCACCGAGCGCCGCCGCGCCGAGCAGGCGCTGCGGGAGAGCGAGGAGCGCTTCCGCAACATGGCCGACGCGGCGCCCGTCATGATCTGGATGGACGACGCCGCGGGCATGAGCACGTACTTCAGCAAGCCCTGGCTCGACTTCACCGGCCGCACGCTCGAGCAGGAGTTCGGCAAGGGCTCGCGCGACGGCATCCATCCGGACGATCTCCCGGGCTTCGTGACCGCCTACGACCGAGCCTACGCGGCGCGCGCCGCCTTCCAGACCGAGTACCGCCTGAGGCGTCACGACGGGGTGTACCGCTGGATCCTCGAGACCGCGATTCCTCGCCTCACCGAGTCCGGCGAGTTCGGAGGGTTCATCGGATCCGCGATCGACATCACCGACCGCCGAAGCGTCGAGGAGGCCGTCCGCGAGAGCGAGGAGCGTTTTCGCTTCATGGCCGACGCGGCGCCGGTCATGATCTGGCTCGACGACGAGAATTCGCAGGTCACGTATTTCAGCAAGCCGTGGCTCGACTTCACCGGACGCCCGCTGGAGGCGGAGCTGGGGCTCGGCTGGTGCGACGGCGTGCACCCGGACGATCTCGCGCGCATCCGCGCCATCGAGGCCGAGTCCCGGCCAACGCTCCGGCCCTTCCAGATGGAGTACCGCCTGCGCCGCCACGACGGCGAGTACCGCTGGATCTTCGACGCCGCGCACCCTCGCTTCACGCCCTCCGGGACCTTCGCGGGCTACATCGGCTCCTCGATCGACGTGACCGAGCGCCGGCGAACCGAGCAGCAGGTCCGGTCGCAGCACGAGTTCCTCCGCCGCGTGATCGACGCGGACCCCAACCTCGTCTTCGCGAAGGACTGGAACGGCCGCTTCACGCTCGCGAACCACGCCGTCGCCGAGCTGTACGGCACGACCGTCGAGAATCTCGTCGGCAAGGCCGATGCCGACTTCAACGTCAATCCGGCGGAGATCGAGCGATTCCTGCGGGACGACCGCGAGGTCATGCAGACCGGAAGGCCGAAGCTGATCGTCGAGGAGTCGGTGACCGATTCCCGCTCGCGGATCACGCGCTGGTTCCAGACGATCAAGGTGCCCCTGGCGCCGGCCGGCGGCGGCCGCCACGAGGTCCTGGGCGTCTCCACGGACATCAGCGCGCGCAAGCGGGCGGAACGCCTGCAGGCGGCGCTCTACCGCATCGCCGCCACGGCGAGCTCCGCCGAGGACATCGACGAGTTCTACGTCGCCATCCACGGCATCGTGGGCGAGCTGATGTACGCGAAGAACCTCTACGTCGCCCTCTACGACCACGCCGCCGACCTGTTGTCCTTCCCCTACTGCGTGGACGAGGCGGATCCGACGCCCGCGCCCAAGCGCCTCGGGAAGGGACTCACCGAGTTGGTCCTGCGCACCGGCCAGCCGCTCCTCGCGAGCGACGACTCCTTCAACGTCATGCTCGAGCGCGGCGAGGTCGAGCTGGTGGGGTCCTCGTCGGTCGACTGGCTCGGCGTGCCTCTGAAGCGCGGCGGCGCCACCTTCGGCGTCCTCGTGGTCCAGAGCTACGACCCGCGGTTCCGCTACGGCGACGCGGAGAAGGAGATGCTGACGTTCGTCTCCCAGCAGATCGCCGTGGCGCTGGAACGCAAGCGGGCCCAGGACGCGATCCGCGAGTCCGAGGAGCGCTATCGTCTCCTCTTCGAGCGCAACATGGCCGGCGTCTACCGGACGACCCTCTCCGGCCGCATCCTCGAGTGCAACGAGGCGCTGGCCCGCATCTTCGGCTACGGCTCCCGCGAGGAGCTGCTCGGATGCGACATCCGCAGCCTCTACCCCTCCGACGAGGACTGGGGAAGCTTCCGGGAGGCCCTGCTCCAGTTCCGCAACCTCACGAACTACGAGCTCCAGGGCGCCCGCAAGGACGAGAGCGCCGTCTGGACCCTCCAGAACGCCGCCCTGCTGGCGGACGAGGCGGCCGGCGAGGTCATCATCGAAGGCACCGCCACGGACATCACCGAGCGCAAGCTCCTCGAGGAGCAGCTGCGGCAGTCCCAGAAGATGGAGGCCATCGGGCAGCTGGCGGGAGGGATCGCCCACGACTTCAACAACCTGCTGACCACGGTCATCGGCTACAGCGACATGGCGCTCCGGCAGCTCTCGGAGAGGGATCCCATCCGCGCCGAGATCCAGGAGATCCAGCGCGCCGGCGAGAAGGCGGCCAGCCTGACCCATCAGCTGCTCGCGTTCTCCCGCAAGCAGGTGTTCGCCTCGAAGCTGGTGGACCTGAACGCGCTCGTGACCGAGGCGGTTCCGACGCTCTCGCGCCTGGTCGGCGGCCACATCCGCATCGTCACGCAGCTCGACGCCTCCGTGGGCAACGTCCGCGCGGACCCCGGGCAGCTCGAACAGGTGCTCCTGAATCTCGTGGTCAACGCGCGCGACGCGATGCCGGACGGCGGCACCCTGACCATCCGAAGCCACAATGCCGACGTCGACGCGGGGTCGTCCCGTCTGCACTTCGGCATCGCGCCCGGGCACTACGCGGTCTTCAGCATCGCCGATACCGGCATCGGCATGGACGCGGACACGCAGAGGCGCGTCTTCGAGCCCTTCTTCACCACCAAGGACCGCCCGGCCGGCGTCGGGCTCGGTCTCGCCACCGTCTACGGCATCGTCAGCCAGAGCGGCGGGCAGGTGTTCCTGTCGAGCGAGCCGGGCCGCGGCGCGCTCTTCTCCGTCTATCTCCCCCGCGAGGGCGCCAAGCACGCCTCCGGGGAGACGCCGACGCAGATCCCGCTCCATCCCAGCGCCCAGACGATCCTCCTCGTGGAGGACGAGGACGCTGTGCGCAACCTGACCCGGCGGCTGCTCGAGAACGGCGGCTACACGGTGCTCCCGGCGAGCGACGCCGAGTCGGCGCTCGAGCTCGCCCGGCGGCACCCCGGGAGGCTCGACATGCTGCTGACCGACGTCGTGATGCCGGGGCTCTCGGGGCCCGAGCTCGCGCGCCGGCTCGTCCCCTCGTGGCCGGGGCTTCGCGTCCTCTACGTCTCGGGCTACCCCGACGAGGCGATGGCCTCCCAGGGGCTCCTCGAGCCCGACGCCTCCTTCCTGCAGAAGCCGTTCACGCCGGAGACCCTCGCGCGCCGGGTCCGGGAGATCCTCGACACGCGCGAGCCGGCGCCGATTTGAGCGCTCCGCGCCGGCCCGAGAGAGCGTCGGATCCGCCCGGGTCCGGGTCCGGGTACGGGTACGGAGCGTCGCGACCGGACCAGGACCTCGCCCCCCTCATCTCGCTCTTGCGGGCGACGCTCGAGTCCACCGCCGACGGCCTCCTCGTGGTCGACCGGGACGGGAAGATCTCGACGTACAACGGAAAGTTCGCGTCGATGTGGCGGCTCCCCTCGGAGATCCTCTCGGACCGCGACGACAAGGCCGCGCTCGCCTTCGTGCTGGACCAGTTGATCGACCCTGAGGCCTTCCTCTCGAAGGTCCGCGAGCTCTACGCGACTCCCGAGGCGGAGAGCTTCGACACCCTCGAGTTCAAGGACGGGCGCACCTTCGAGCGCTACTCCCGGCCTCAGTGGATCGACGGCCAGTCGATCGGCCGCGTGTGGAGCTTCCGCGACGTCACGGAGCGTCGCCGCACCGGGGAGCAGCTCCTCCAGGCCCAGAAGATGGAGGCCATAGGGCGCCTCGCCGGCGGGATCGCGCACGACTTCAACAATCTCCTCACGACGATCCTCGGATACAGCGAGCTGATCCTCCGCTCGCACCCGGCCGATGGGGCGCTGCGCGAGGAGGTCGGAGAGATCCGCAAGGCGAGCGAGCGGGCGGCGTCTCTGACGCGCCAGCTGCTCGCGTTCTCGCGCAAGCAGGTGATCGCGCCTCGCGTCATCAGCCTGAACGACGTCGTCTCGGAGTCCGCGAAGCTGCTCGAGCGGCTGATCGGCGAGGACCTCGCGCTCGCGACGGATCTCGAACCCTCGCTCGGCGCGGTGCTCGCGGACCCCGTCCAGGTCGAGCAGGTCCTCTTCAACCTGACGATCAACAGCCGCGACGCCATGCCTCGCGGCGGGCGAATCACCCTGGCGACACGCAACGTGTCGCGCACGGAGCCCCTGGCCGGACTCCACTTCGCGATCCCGCCGGGCGAATACGTCGTGCTCTCGGTCCGCGACACGGGAGTCGGAATGGATGCCCAGACCCGGAGCCGCCTCTTCGAGCCGTTCTTCACCACCAAGGAGACCGGCAAGGGAACGGGGCTCGGCCTCTCGACCGTCTACGGCATCGTCAAGCAGAGCGGCGGGTACATCGACGTCCAGAGCGAGGTCGACCGCGGCGCCGCCTTCGAGATCTACCTTCCGCGGGTCCTATCAGGCGAGGCGCAGGCCGGCCAGCCCGCGGCCCGGACGGCGGCGGAGGCCGCGGCCGGCTCGGAGTGCATCCTGCTCGCCGAGGACGAGGACGCGCTGCGGCGGCTCTCGCGGCGCGTGCTGGAGGCCCAGGGCTACACCGTGCTCGAGGCGAGCAGCGCGGAGGAGGCCCTCGCCGTGGCCGGCCGCTTCCCCGGCCGCGTGAGCCTCCTCGTCACCGACATGGTCATGACGGGAGAATCGGGAGCAGAGCTCGCGCGGCGCATGCTCGCGAGCTGGCCCGCGACGCGCGTGCTCTACGTCTCGGGGTACGCCGAGGCCTCTTCGCGCGGCACGGACCGTCTCGGACCGGACACGCACTTCCTCCAGAAGCCGTTCACGCCGGACGCGCTCGTGCGCAAGGTACGCGAGGTCCTGGACTCGTAGATCAGCCATTCCGTGAGATCAGCGGGTGTACTCAATCAGCCGGTCAGCGAGATCAGCCTGTGTGCTGGATCAGCCTGTCATCCTGAGCGGAGCGAAGGATCCCGTGAAGAATCGCGGCGATGGTGGTCGAGGACGGGATCGTTACCGCCAACCTTCGGTTGGCGTTGCCTACAGCCGGGGGCTTGCCTTCGGTGGTCGGCTCGTCGCTTCGCTCCTCAGGATGACAGCTGTCTGTTCCTCACGATGATGCTGTCTCGTCGGTGACCGGTTCGCTCCTCGGGATGACGGCGCGAGCGCCTAGGGCGTAGGAGTCGGTGTCGTACTCGGGACCGGCGTCGGCTGATCGATCTTCAACACCAGCCCAGCCGGCGTCCGCAGCGCCTCGATCGGAGTCGTGTCGGGCGTCGGTGGAGCGGGCTCCGGAGCCGCGCTTGCGCGCCCGTGCTCGGCCCGGTGGGATCGCTCGCCGCAGGCGACGCCCGCCAAGGCTGCGGAGGCCAGGATCAGAGCCAGACCCGCCGCCCGGATTCGCTTCATGCGTCCAACTCCTCCGAAGTGCGCGGATTCTACCGGGACGACCCGGGCGCCTCGACAAATATTGTCGGTTTCATGGGCTTTCGCGTGCCCGAGTTTGGCGGGACTCACCGCCGCCTCTCGCGCAAGTCCTTGATAAATCGAGGGCCGGGTTTCGGCCTCGTGCTGGTACGACTCTTGATACTGCTCTCGGCCAAGAAGAGTGCCGGCGTGGGAGTTTTCCGGCATAGTGGTAAGGGGGGAATCGGCCGATTCCCCCCTTGTTTTTTTGCCGAACTCCCCCGGGACGTCCGGGAAGTCGCCGCCGGGCACGCCTCCTAGGCCTCCACGAATCGCAGCAGCGGGCGCAGGTGCCTCCGCTCCCCCGCCAGGCGCATCCAGAGCCCGTCTCCGCGGTCCTGCTCATCGAGCACCCGGAAGGCCGCCCTGGCGGCGGCGATGGCCCGGGGGCTCGTGTAAGGGATCCGTACCCGGAACTCCTCGCTCTCGGGCAGGAGGCGCTCGCGAATCCGGGCGATGAGCTCCGGGATTCCCGTTCCGGTCGTGCCGGAGACCCGGAGGCCGGCGCCGGCATGCCCGCCGTTTCCCGCGAGGTCGGCCTTCGTCCAGACCGGCAGGATGCGCTCCCTCGGGACGCCCAGCTCCTCGAAGGTCTCCACGGCGATCCGCTCCTCCTCGTCGGCGCGGGAGGAGGAGCCGTCGATGACGTGCAGGACCAGGTCCGCGTCCCGGATCTCGGCGAGCGTCGAGCGAAACGACGCGACGAGGGAGGTCGGCAGCTTGCGGACGAAGCCGACGGTGTCGACGAAGATCACGTTCGCCAGCTCCCGCGACGAAGCCCTGGCCGCCCGCGCGTCGAGCGTCGCGAAGAGGCGATCCGCCGCGTACGCCGAATCCTGTGTCAGGCGGTTGAAGAGGGTCGTCTTGCCGGCGTTGGTGTAGCCCGCGACCGCGACCTGGAACGAGCGGCGCCGGCCGCGGCGGCGCACGAGACGGGCCACCTCGATCTTCTGCAGGTCTTGCCGGAGCCGCGCGATGCGGTCCCGGATCTTGCGGCGGTCGAGCTCGAGCTTCTGTTCGCCGGCGCCGCGCCCTCCGATCCCGCCGCCCAGCCGCGAGAGATGGCTGTAGCGGCCCGCCAGCCGCGGCAGGAGGTACTGGAGCTGCGCGAGCTCGACCTGGGTGCGGGCCTCGCGCGAGCGCGCGTGCAGCGCGAACACGTCGAGGATGAGACCGGGTCGGTCGAGGACGCGGACACCGTCGCCCCACGCCTCCTCGAGATTGCGGACCTGGCCGGGCGAGAGCTCGTCGTCGAAGACCACGAGAGACGCCTTCTCGCGGCGCGCGGCTTCGCCGATCCCCTCGACCGAGCCCTTGCCGATGTACGTCGCGGGGTCCGCAGCCTGTCGCGACTGGACGAAGCGGCCGACGACCTCGCCTCCCGCGGTGTCGACGAGCCGCTCGAGCTCGTCGAGATGGTCTTCCGCGACGGCCCGGGGGATGCCCTTGGGAGAGACGCCGATCACCAGGACGCGTTCACGTTTCGGCGCGGCTCTCACGTGCACGATTCTAGTTCCGCTCCCGTTCCGCTGTGGTATTGCTTACACGAATGCTCTCGCCGCTTCTCGGACAGCGTCTCGAGGACCTCTACGGCCTCTACGGTCCCGAGACCGCGCGCACGGATCCGATCGTCTTCCCGCTCCGCTACGCCGCGGCGGAAGACCGCGAGGTGGCCGGCTGGGTGGCGAGCGCGTTCGCGTACGGCCAGGTCAGGACGATCCAGGACAACGTCGGATTCCTGCTCGCCGCGCTCGGGCCGCGCCCGGCGCGCGGGCTCGATGCCATCGGCGACTACCGGGGCTTCGCGCGGGAAGCCCTCCGCGGCTTCCGGCACCGCTTCCACGGCGCCCGCGACGCCGCGGCGCTCCTGTACGCCATCGCCGCGGTGCGCCGCGAGGCCGGCTCGGTGCGCGCGTTCTTCGAGCGCGAGCAGCGGGAGGAGGACGCCGACGTCGGTCCCCTGCTCTCGCGTGTCGTCGCGCGCCTCACGTCCCTCGACTACCGGCCCGCTCTTCGCGCGCGGGAGCTGCCGGAAGGCTCTGCCGTCCGCTTCTTCTTCCCGGATCCCGCGGCGGGCTCCGCCTGCAAGCGCTGGAACCTGTTCCTGCGCTGGATGGTCCGGCGCGACCGGCTGGACTTCGGCCTCTGGCGCGGGATCCCGACGCGGCGCCTGGTCGTCCCCACCGACACTCACGTGCACCGGATCGCGCGCCGTCTCGGCCTCACCCGGCGGGCCGCCGCCGACTGGAAGACGGCGCGGGAGATCACCGACGCGCTCGCCCGATTCGACGCCGACGATCCGGTCCGCTTCGACTACGCGCTCTGCCGGCTCGGGATCCTGGACGTCTGCACGCCCGAGGTCTCGCGGTGCCAGTGCGGGATCTGCCCGGTGCGCGACGCCTGCCGCGTCGGCCGCCGGCGCGCTCCTACCCTCGCGAAGGTTCCCACGCCGCAATCACGAATCACTAATCACGAATCACGAATTCTTCACGCATGACGACACGCTCCGTCCTCACGCTCACCTTTGCCGTCGCGCTCGCCGCCGTGGGCACCGTCTGGATCCACTCGCTCGTGCCGCCCGAATCGCCCACCGGCTCGCTTCAGTTCCTGTCGGCGGCTCCCGAGCTTCCCATCTATGACCGCGCCGGCAAGAAGGTCGACCTCTCGAAGCTCCAGGGCGACCTCTTCATCATCCACTTCTGGGCGACCTGGTGCCCGCCGTGCGTGGAGGAGCTTCCCGCGCTGTCGCGATTCTGGGACGAGTACAAGTTGCGCCCCGACGTCCGGCTCTACACGATCTCCGTCGACAAGGACTGGCCCACGATCGATGCCTTCCTGAAGAAGAACCCGAACGCGGTGAGCTCGGCTCCGCTGTACCACGATCCGGGCGCCGCGACCGCCCATCGGTTCGGGAGCTCGCAGTACCCCGAGACCTACATCGTGAACAAGAGCGGCCGGGTCCTCTTCCGGGTCCAGGGTCCGGTCAGCTGGTCCGACCCGGACGTGAAGAGCCGCATCGATCAGCTGATCGCGTCCTGATCGCACTCGAACGGAGGAGCCGATGGACCGGAGGACTCCGACTCTTCGTCTGACGCTCGGCCTCGCGGCCATCCTCAGCCTCGCGGCGGCCGGTCCTCGCGCCAAGGACCCGACTCCGCCGCCGGCGCCGGCGGGATTCGCCTGGAAGAGCGTCGCGTCGATCAAGGCGGCGTTCCTCGTGCCCGACGGCTGGTTCTTCAAGGAGGAGCTCCGGAAGGACGTCCGTGGCATCTTCATCTCGAAGGAAAGCATCGACCAGAGCGGCCGGTTCGAGACCGGGCTCACGGTCAACGTGTTCAAGAACAAGAAGGACGCCCCGGCGCGTGCGCGGCAGTACATCGCGGAGCAGGCGCAGGGAGGCGACGTCGTGAATCTGTGGGAGCAGGAAAACGGCGCCCTGAAGCTCTACGGCGCCCGCCTTCACGTCACGCACGATCCGCCCGCTTTCACCGAGCACGTTCTCGCGATCGGCAATGGCAAGACGGACACCCTCTACGTCCTGATGTTCGAGAGCCCGGACAAGACCTGGGACGAGGCCTGGAAGAAGGGCGAGGTCATGCTGAAGGACTTCCGGCTCGACGACGACATCTGACCGCGAAGAGGCGGTCTGAGATCTGAAATCTGAGATCTGAGACCCGAGATCCGACCGCCAGGATGCGGCCGCTGATCGGTGATTGGACGCCCTAGCGCGGCTTCTCTCCCCCGGGACGTTTCTCCGCCGGCCGGCGCAACAGGACCAGGAAGACGACGACGGCCGCGAGCGCGAGCAGCAGGCTGGCCCAGAACAGGCCGACGTCCATGGCCTCTCCGCGGCTTAGCGCCCGCCCGCGGCAGAGGGCGCCGGCCTGCCCGACGCAGCCGGGGCCGGGGCCGCCCCGAACGTGCTCTGGGCCTGGACCGGCGGCGTCTTCGGCTCCACGGGGGCCGTCCCGCCGTTGACGCCGATCGACCAGACGTAGTCGCGCAGGGCCCGGGTGACGGCCTCGGGACTGCCCAGGAACTGCTTCGCGGCCTCGTCGCTGCCGAAGAGCCGGAGGAACTCCTCGCGATCCTTCGCGAAGTTGGGCGCGTCGAGCAGTCCCGCCAGCGGCGAGGTCCGGTGGCCGTCGTCGCCCTTGGGGAAGTTAGTGGGCATGCGCGTACCCGGCATCCACTCGTCGGGCCGGCGGATCCAGTCGGCGATCCAGTCGTGGCGCAGGCGCGTCGCGGCCATCTGGAGATTCGGCGCAAGAGAAGCGCGGTCGACGCCCGGCCGGTTCATGTCCTCGATCGAGCGCGGGTGGCACTGCGCGCACTTGAGCAGCTCGAAGACCTTCTTGCCCGCCGCCCAGCTCGCGGGGCTGGTCACGTAGTCCTGCACCAGGAACGGATAGGCCGAACGGTCGAGCGAGGCGAAGTAGAGCGTCAGGTCGTTGAGCTCCTGGTCGCTGAAGCCGAAGGTCGGCATGTGGACCTCGAGCCACGGACGGATCTGGCCGGTCTTCGGCGCGCGCAGGAACGCGAAGAGCCAGTCGCTCTGGACCTTGGCGCCCTCGCCCTGGATGATCGGCGGAGCGAGCGACGCGTCGGCGACCAGGGAACGGATCGAGCCTCCGAAGCCTTCGATCACGTGGCAGCCCTGGCAGTTGTGATCCTTGACGATCCGCCGGCCGTGTTCGATCGCGGCCTCGCGCGGGTCGAGCTCCTTGACGACGTTCGCCGCGGCGTTGAGCTGCTGGAACCCGAGCACGGCCGTGAGGACCTGGTCGAGCTCACGATCCGAGAACCGGAAGTTCGGCATCCGAAGCTTCTCCTCCCACCCGCGTGCACGGTCGCGGTCGAAGATCCGGGGAGCGTGCAGCTTGGTGCGGAACCAGTCCTGGCGCGTGTGGGGCAGGTGGATGAAGCCGAAGTCGAGGCGATGCACCGCCTTGGAGCCCTCCTCGGTCAGCTCGGTCCCGATCGGCTTGGCGTCCTCGAAGCCCGGGATCGCGTGGCAGGCGTAGCAGCCGTAGTGCGCGATCAGGTTCTTGCCGACGTAGACCTGCCGACCCTGGAGGTCCATCTTCGCGAGCTCCGCCTTCGCGTCGAAGAGCGTCTTCGTGGACATCTCGAAGTACAGCGCGATCTGGTTCAGGACCTTCTCGTCGGTCCTGGGCAGGGCGATCGCGTCGAACGCGGCCGGCGCCTTGAGCGTCGCGAGGTACTCCGCGATGTCGAGCGCGTCCTCCGGCGCGAGGCGCAGGTTCGGCATCTTGGTGTCGGGGTTCCACTCCTTCGGGTTCGAGATCCAGTGGTAGATCCAGTCGCGCGTCGTCTTGGAGCCGATCCCCGCGAGGTTCGGGCCGAACTGGCGGTAGGTACCCGTCAGGTCGCGCTGGGCAAGCGGGTCCACGAGGTGGCACCCGTAGCAGCCGCGCTCGGCCAGCAGCTTCTGGCCGTGGGCGGCGTCGCCCTTGCCCGAGACCGGCGGCACCTGGCTCGGGCGCGAGTGCTCGATCAGGTACTCCACGATGGCGTTGACCATCGTGTCGTTCTCGACGTGGCCCTCCTCGTTCATCTTCTTCTGGGCGTCCGTCGGCGGCTTGGGTCCCGAGACGTCGACGAAGTTCTCCTGGTAGAAGAACGTGGGCATCTTGGTGTTGCCGCGGAACGCGGCCGGGTTCGTGATCCAGCGCTTCGCCCAGTCGGTCGGAACCTTCGAGGCGACCTTCTCGAGCGACGGCCCGACCCTCGGCAGGCGCTGCTTCTCGAGGCCGTCGATGCGGTGGCAGCCCCAGCAGCCCAGGCCCTCGACGATGCGCATGCCGGCGTCGAGCGTGGGCGCCTCCGGGAAGTTCGCCTCGCTCGAGTGGCAGCGGTAGCAGCCGGCCTCGGCGTACTTCAGCGGCAGGATGGGGTTCTCGTTGAATTTGTCGAACTCCCAGTCGTACTTCCTGGTCCAGGCGTGCTCCTCCGCCTCGCTCACCGGGGAGTGCCCCGCCGACCAGAACGAGGTCGCACGGTCCCGGCCGCCGTGGCAGGGCGTGCAGCCGAAGGAGGTCGCCGGGTGCATCGACTCGCTCCCGACCATGCGATGCATTCGCGGATGCGTCCGGTAGACGGTCTTGATCTTCGGGTCCTCGAAGCCCTTGCGGTCGGCGGCGATGTGGCACGTCGTGCAGCGGTCCACGCGCGGGATCCGCATGAAGTTGACGTTGATGAAGTGGTCGGGAAGCTGGACCTGCTGCACGCGCAGCGACGGGTTGATCATGTCCAGGATCGGCGAGTTGCGCAGCTGGAAGAGCGTGTCCTGCCGGAGGGTCCCGAACTTCTGCCGCGCCAGCCGGAAGTCCGCGGTGCGCTTCTCGATCGTGGTCTCGAGATCCTTCTTGCGGGCGTTGATCGTGTCGATCTGCGCCTGCGCCTCGCCCTGCTCCTTCTTGAGCTGGGCCAGGCGCAGCGTCCGGTCGTCGAGCTGCTTCGTCAGCCTGTCGAGCGAGCGCTTGGCGCCGGGCGCGGACTTCGGCTTGTTCGCGAGGGCGTCCTCGTAGAGGTAGCGCTCCGCGTCGAAGGACGCCTTGGTGAACTTGTACTGCTGGTCGGCCGCGTAGACCTTCGGCTCCAGATCGTGGAGGGTCGCGTTGAGCTTCGCCAGGCGCGCCTTGTGGGTCGCGATCTCGGCGCGCGCCGACTTGAGCTCCCCGATGAGCTTGGCGTGCTCGTCGTCGAGCGCCTTCTGGCGCGCCGCCAGGGCCTGCTCGCGGGTCAGCTTCGCGTCGAGGCGCATGAAGGTTCGCTGGATCGTCTTCCAGTCGCGCGAGTAGTCGTAGACGATCATCAGGACGAAGACGAAGGTCAGGATCCCGCCGGTCCAGAAGAAGGAGCGGTTGAGCCGAGGGATGTTGTAGTGATGATCGATCGGCTCGGCGGGAGGCTTGCGGGGCATGGTGGGCTCGCGCTAACCGGCTAGATGTTGAACGCGAATTCGGGGATCGCGACGATGTACTTCAGGTTGAAGATCCAGCGCAGGTACATTTTTATCGGAAGCGCGAGCATCATGAGCGCGAGCGAGACGCCGATCAGGTAGCGCGGCGTGTCCATCTTCTCGAAGAAGCGCCGCAGCAGCGTCTTCGACAGGAGCAGCGGCAGCACCGCCACGTAGAAGCCGACCAGCACGAGGCCGAAGATCTCGCGGAAGAGCCAGAAGTTGGGCAGACTTCGCTGGAAGACCTTGATCCAGATGATCTCGGAGAGGTTGATGTTGTTCAACGGGACGAGCTTGTTGATGTCCCAGAACTCATAGGGGCCGAAGAAGTTCCAGTTCGGTCCGCGCAGGAACGTCCCGAGGACGATCAGCATGCACCACAGCACCAGGAACCCCGTCAGGAACAACGTGATCTCCCAGCGGCGTTCCTTGAACGTGAAGTAGCCGTTGCCCTTCGGATTCGTGTCGATGTACGGGATCGCCATCAACCCGACGATGATGACCGAGGGAAACGCCACGCCGGCGAGCCAGGGATCGAAGTAGACGAGCATCTCCTGGAGGCCCAGGAAGTACCACGGCGCCTTGGCGGGATTCGGCGAGTCGGTCGGGTTGGCGGGCTCCTCGAGCGGGGCCTTCAGGTAGATCGACCAGACGATCATCACCGCCATCACGACGACCAGGCAGATGAGCTCGACGTACACGAGGTCCGGCCAGGAGAAGACCTTCTGCGCCGAGTCCTCGCCCTCGATGGGCGGCCGTCCCTGCGCGATCCGCCGGTCGTTCTCATACGCCTGGCTCATCGCGAACCAGAAGAAGAATCCGACCAGGAAGATCATGCCCACGATCGGAACGTTGTCCGGAAGCGTCGCGACCTTGTTGAAGTTGGGATCGAGGTAGGAGAGTCCGATCCCACCGGCGACCAGGGCGAGGAGGACGATCCCGCCCTTCCTGGTCCACATCGGCCGCCAGTGGATCACCAAGACGAGCCCGACGAGCGCCATGCTCACCAGGTATTGCGGCGCCGACAGGAAGTCGATCGCGTTCTTGAGAAGGGTGATCGGGTTCATGGCTCTAGACGGGTCCCGAGATCCCGCCGTCCTTGCGGACGCGCCAGAAGTGCACCGCCATGAGGAAGGCGGCGATGAGCGGGATTCCCACGCAGTGGAGGACGTAGAACCGCAGCAGCGCGCCGGCGCCGACGAACCGGCCGCCCAGGAGGCCGAACCGCGCGTCGTTGGTCGACGTCACGAGTTGGATGTCGCCGATCTTCAGCAGGCCCGTGCCGGGGCCCTGGATTCCCAGGAGCGGCGTGGCGGAGGCCATGTTGGATCCGACCGTGATCGCCCAGATCGCGAGCTGGTCCCACGGCAGGAGGTACCCCGTGAACGAGAGCAGCAGGGTCAGGACGAGCAGGATGACGCCGATGACCCAGTTGAACTCGCGGGGCGGCTTGTACGAGCCGGTCATGAACACGCGGAACATGTGGATCCAGACCGAGATGACCATGGCGTGCGCGCCCCAGCGGTGCACCTCGCGCATGATCCCGAACGGGACCTGTTCGCGCAGGTCCAGGATGTCGACGAACGCGTACTCGACCGTCGGCCGGTAGTAGAACATCAGGAGCAGACCGGTAAAGGTCAGCACCAGGAACAGGAAGAACGTCACGCCGCCGGCGCACCAGGTGTAGCGCATCTTGACGCCGGACTTGCGCGTCTTGACCGGGTGCAGGTGCAGGACGACGTTGCCCAGCATCGCCAGCACGCGCTTCCGGTTGGTGTTCGGAATGCCGACGCGGAAGATCGATTTCCAGAGCTGGCTCGAGACGATCGCCTGTTGAAAATCACGCCATCGAGAACCCAATCGTTCCTCCGCTCGGAGCCGGGCGCCGCGCCCGGCCTATGCCATCTTGATGAAGGCCTTCGGATCGCTCCACTGACCCCGCTCGTACAGGTACCGAGTCGCCTTGTCGACGACGATCTGTCCGTCCTCGGCCGAGACGCCGATCTCCGCCCGCTCCAGCGGACGGGGCGTTGGCCCCTCGAAGTTGACCCCCGAGATGTAGTAGCCCGAGCCGTGGCAGGGGCACTTGAACTTGTTCTGTGCCTGGAGCCAGTTGGGCGTGCATCCCAGGTGCGTGCAGACGGCCACGAGCGCATAGATCGAATCCGTGTTGCGCACGATCCAGACGCCGAACTTCTCCTTCCAGCGCTCGTCCACCCCCAGCGCGTAGCTCGACGGATCCCCCGCCTTGAAGCGGGTGGGCGGCTCGAAGAGGACGTTCGGGAAGAGGAACCGCACGGTCGCCGTCAGGCCCGCGGCCGTCGCGGCCGCGAATCCCGTCCACGCCAGGGTCATCCATTTCAGGGTGGAACGCCGGGTGACGCCGTCGAGGGTGACGTCGGGCGGGGGCGACGGCAAGCTGTTCGGGGCCCGTTCGGTAGACATCAATCTCGGTGTCTCAGACTATCAAAACCGCGCCGGCACCCTCAAGACGGCTCGCTCCTCGTCCGCGGGTCGCCTCCGCCGCCTTCCGCGCCGCCTCGCGCACGCGCAGGTTGGGATCCTCCTTCGCGAGCCTCTCGAGCTGCGGCAGGCTCTCCGCGTCGCGCAGGAGCGACAGCGCCTTGAGCGCGTTGACCATGGCCGCCTCCGTCTGGTCGCTCGTGATCTCGGCCTGGCGCGCCAGGGCGGCGCGATCGATCATGGAGCGCAGGACGGGCAGGCCGGATCCGTCCTTGAGCTCGGCGAGCCCGATCGCCGCGTTCCAGCGCACGTCCGCGACGCGATCCTCCGCCAGCACCTTGAGCCGGGGGACGGCCCGGGGGTCGCCCAGCTGGCCCAGGACGTAGGCCGCCATCTTGCGGGCGCCGGCGTCCTCCGATTGGGACGACGCGAGAACCGCGTCGAAGCCGGAAGGATCGCCGATCTTTCCGAGCGCCCAGATCGCGTAGAGCCGAGTGTCCGGATCCGGATCCTGGGCGGCCCCGACCAGCGCCGGCACCGCCTCCTTCTCCCCCAGGCGGCCCAGCACGAGCACGAGGTAGCGGCGCACCAGGACGTCGTCCGGCCGCTTCGGCGTCAGCGTCTCGAAGAGGCGGAGGGTCTCGGCGGTCAGCGAAGCCCGCTCCTCGGGCGGCATGTTGCCGAGCGAGCGCGAGAGCTCGAAGGCGGCCTGCCAGCGACGGTTGGCGGCCCCGCCCCGGACCTCCTGGAGGTAGTCGCGCGGGGTACGGCGCTCGAAGGTCATGAGGTTGAAGACGAGGAAGATGCCGACCGCGCCGACCACGACGAGCAGCGGAAGCAGGAAGAACCGCGCGATCAGCCGGCCGGCGCCGCGGGGTTCCTCCGTGAATTCTTCGTCTTCGGGTTGCTGCGGCAAATCGCTCACAGGGCCGGGAGGTACCTCTTTGCCTGCGTGATGGGGTTGGGCACGAAGATCGCGTCCTTCTCGCAGACCGTCTCGCAGAGACGGCAGGACACGCAGGGTCCCGCCTCGACCTCGGCGATCTTGTGGAAGGTCTCGTGGAGAGGATCGTCGATCAGATAGATGCAGTCGAAGGGGCAGATGTCGATGCAGAACTCACAGCCCGTGCACAGGTCCCGGTCCACGATCGCCTTGGGGATGTCCTTCGGCCGCATCTTCTCGACCAGCTCGCCCTTCTGGTCCTGGATGCAGGAGACCGGGCAGTACCGGGCGCAGACCGAGCAGTCGATGCAGCGGTCCGCGTGGATGACGTACTTCTCGCTCTTGTCACCCGTGATCGTGTGCGTCGGGCACTTGATCTCGCAGACGCCGCAGCCGATGCAGGTGTCGGTGATGAAATGGGGCATAAACCTCGCTGTGGCAACCCTTTGAGGGCGGCCGGTCCAGCCGTCACGGTATCACACACCATCCGCGCCGTCCCCGCGAACGCCCCGAACTTTCGGCGTGGGAATGCGTTAGGAAGATGGGAGAGACTTCGCTCATGAAAGAAGTTCGTGCGGTCGTCCTGGGCCTGGTCGTGGTCCTCCTCGCCGCGATGATGCTCGCGTACTGGAACCGGCCGGCGAAGGAGTTCACGCGCATCAAGGAGTTCAAGGTCGAGGTCCGGCAGAGGGAGGGCGGCGAGACGCGCCATCTCTCGTTCAAGGTCCCGACCACGCTCATCTCTCGCATCGCCAAGCTCTCGCACCTCGACTCCATCGGTGGAGGCAATCTCACGACCGACTGGGGCAAGGGCGACGTGAGCGTCCAGGACATCCTCGAGGCCGCCGACAAGAGCGAACCGGGAAAGCCGGGCGTGATCGAGAAGGGCGACTCGAAGATCGAGGTGGCCGACGACAAGGGCACGCTCGCGATCGACGTCAAGGACAGCTGGGACAAGCACGTGCACATCCGGCTGCCGCGGAGCGTGATCGAGGGCCTCTCGGAGGAGCGCTCCATCTCGACCTCCGAGATCCTGCACCGCCTGGACGAGCTCGAGCCGGGCGACGTCGTGACGATCCAGGACTCCGACAGCGAGGTCACGATCACCGCCGTGCCGCGCCACAACCTGCACCTGCACGTCTCCTGACGGACCGAGGCAGCCGATGAACGTCCTCGACCGGCTGATCCTGGCGGACGTGGCGATCGCCGTCGTCTCCATGGCCGCGAGCACGGCGTCCGGCACGCCGCCGCCGCACGGGCTCGCCTTCGTGCTCTGGCTCGCCGTCTGCGCATCGACCGTCGCCGCGTGGATTCTCCTGCTGTGGCGTTTTCGCGCGGCCCGGGCGCTCTACGCGGCGAGCTGGGCCGGTTACCTGGTCCTCGTCCTGCTCCGAGGAGGCGTCGCACCCAACGCGCTCGAAGGATTCCTCGAGCTCGCGACGGGGCTCGTCGGAGGAATGATCCTCGCGCTCATCTACCTGTCGGAGCACCGCCGGGAGTTCCTCGGCTCCGGAGCGGCGCGCGCCGCGGCTCAGCCCGCCGGCTGAATCGAATCGTCTCTTCCCGGCGCGATATCTTCGGTTCGTGCCGAACCGGCTCGCGAAGGAACTGAGCCCCTACCTCCTCCAGCACCGGGACAACCCCGTCGACTGGTACCCCTGGGGAGAAGAGGCCTTGTCGCGCGCGCGGGCAGAGGACAAGCCGATCTTCCTCTCGATCGGGTACTCCACCTGCCACTGGTGCCACGTCATGGAGCACGAGTCCTTCGAGACTCAGCCGGTCGCCGACGTGCTCAACCGCGACTTCGTCTCGATCAAGGTCGACCGCGAGGAGCGCCCGGACGTCGACGACATCTACATGCGGGCCGTCCAGATGATGACGGGCAGCGGCGGCTGGCCGCTCTCGCTGTTCCTGACTCCCGACGGGCGCCCGTTCTACGGCGGGACCTACTTCCCCCCGACCTCGCGCTGGGGCCGGCCCGGCTTCGTCACGATCCTCGAGTCGATCGCGAACGCCTGGCGGACGCGCCGCGAGGAGCTCGAGTCTTCCGCCGGCGAGATGCTCGCCCACCTGGGCCACGACGAGGAGGCGACTCCGGGACCCGCGCGGATCGGCCCGCGGGACGCGCCGCAGATCCTGGCGGCGGCGCAGCGGCAGATCGCGAGCCAGTACGACCCCACGGAGGGCGGCTTCGGCGGCGCGCCCAAGGTCCCCCCATCGATGCGCCTCGAGCTGCTGCTGCGCGTCGAGCGGCGGAGCGCGACGGCGACGGCGACGGCGACGGGTCGTCCGGAGACACGCGAGATGGTCGTGCGGACGCTCTCGAAGATGGCGGCGGGCGGGATGTACGACCAGGTCGGCGGCGGCTTCCACCGCTACTCGGTCGACGCCCACTGGCTCGTGCCCCACTTCGAGAAGATGCTCTACGACAACGCGATGCTCGCGCGCGTCTACGTCCTGGCCCACCGCGCGTTCGGAACCCCCGAGTACGCCGCGATCGCGCGCGACACGCTCGACTATCTGCTGCGCGAGATGACTCCCGACGATTCGTCGGGCGGCTTCTTCGCCGCGCAGGACGCCGACTCTGGCGGCGTCGAGGGCACCTTCTACGTCTGGAACCCCGACTCGCTGGAGCGCGCGGTGGGCCGCGAGGCGGCGCCCGTCGTCGCCGCCCGGTTTGGCGTCACGCCGCAGGGCAACTTCGAGGAGCACGAGACGGTCCTCTCGGTCGTGAAGAGCGTCGCGGAGCTCGCCGCCGAGTTCGGCAAACCGGAGGCCGCGATCGAGGCTCTCCTCGCCGAGGCGCGGGCGAAGATGTACGCCGCCCGCGCCCTGCGGGTCGCTCCCGCCACCGACGACAAGCTCCTGACGGACTGGTCCGCGCTGGCGATCTCCGCCTTCGCGCTCGCCTCGAGGGTGCTCGCGGAGCCCCGCTACGAGGAGGCGGCGCGCGCGGCGGCGGACCGCATCCTTCGGAACTGCATCCGGGACGGGCGGCTCCTGCACCGCGAGAGGGCCGGGAGCGCGGCCATCCCGGGCTTCGCCACGGACTACGCGTACGGGATCGAGGCGCTGCTCGACTTGTACGAGGCCACCTTCGAGCCGGACTACTTTCAACAGGCTCTGAGACTCCAGGAGACCTTCGACCGGGACTTCGCCGACCCCCGCGGGGGCTACTTCCTCTCGGCCGGCACGCACGACGGCCTGATCGTGCGCCCCCGGGAGTCGTACGACGGCGCGACCCCGTCCTCCAACTCGGTCGCCGCGATGAACCTGCTGCGCCTCGGAGCCTTCACCGGCGACGAGCGCTACGAGAAACGCGCGGACGCGCTCTTCGAGGCCTTCGGCGAGCTCCTCGAGCGCGCGGGCTCCGCGTTCCCGCGGCTGCTCTGTGCGCTCGACTTCCGCGCCTCGGGTCCCCGCGAGATCGCGTTGGCGGGAGAGCCCGGGCGGCCCGACTTCGAGGCGCTGCGCAGCGCCGTCTTCGCGAGCCCGGACCCGAACCGCGTCGTGGCGCACGTCGAATCGGCGGCCGCGGTGCCCGCGCTCGCGCCGCTGACGCGGGCGCGGACGATGCGGGACGGGAAGGCCGCGGCATACGTCTGCGAGCGCTTCGCCTGCCAGGCGCCGGTGACCGATCCGGAGGCGCTCGAGGCCCTCCTCTTCCCGACGACCGCGTGAAGACCGGCGTCGTTCCTCGGTCGACGACGACCGACGTCCTCTCTTGTCGATGACGACCGGAATCCTTTACGACGAGCGCTTCCTCCTCCACCGAGCGCCCTATGAGCACCCCGAGCACCCGGGACGTCTCGCTGCGATCCACGACCGGCTCGAAGAGGAGGGTCTCCTCGCCCGCTGCGAGACCGTCGCGGCCCGCGAGGCGACCCGAGAGGAGCTCGAGCGGATCCACACGCCCGCGCACCTCCGGACGATCGCGGAGACCGCGAAGCGGGACTTCACGCAGCTCGATCCGGACACCTACGCATGCCGCGACTCGGCGAAGGCCGCGCTCCTCGCCGCGGGCGGCCTCGTCGACCTGGCCCTCGCCGTCGCCGAGGGCCGGCTCGAGAACGGCCTCGCGCTGCTCCGCCCGCCCGGCCACCACGCCGAGGCGGACCGCGCCATGGGCTTCTGCCTCTTCAACAACGTGGCGGTCGCGGCGCGAGCCGCGCAGAACCAGGGAGTCGCGCGAGCCGCGCAGAACCAAGGAATCGCGCGAGCCGCGCAGAACCAGGGAATCGCGAGGGCGATACAAGCGGCGGGCGCGGCAAAGGCCGCGCCGAGCGAAGGAGTCGAACGAGTCCTGATCGTCGACTGGGACCTCCACCACGGCAACGGCACGCAGCATTCGTTCTGGGAGGACCCCACGGTCCTCTACTTCTCGACCCACCAGTTCCCGTTCTATCCGGGCACCGGCGCGATCGACGAGATCGGCGGCGGCGCCGGCCGGGGCTTCACGCTGAACGTTCCGCTCCCCGCGGGATGCGGGGACGCGGAGTACCTCGCGGCCTTCGACCGCATTCTCCTGCCGGTGGCGCGGGACTTCGCGCCCGATCTCGTGCTCGTCTCGGCGGGGTACGACGCCGCCGACGGCGATCTCCTCGGCTCCATGCGAATCACCCCGGACGGCTACGCCCGGTTGACGCAGCGGCTCCTCGGCCTCGCCGGCGGCCGCGTCGTCCTCGCGCTCGAGGGAGGCTACAACCTCGACGCGATCGCACGCTCCGCGGAAGCCAGCCTCCGCGCGCTCCTCGGGGCGCCCGACGACGGACGCCAAGAGATGTCGGGGGACGAGTCGCTCCGGCCGCAGCCCGCGCCCGCCGTCTCGCGAATCCTCGACGCCGTTCTCAGGGCTCGAGAACGAGCGTCGTAACCGGCGCCGCCGTCCCGATCTCGAAGCTCCGCCCGGCGAGCCACTCCGGCAGCAGGTCGCGGTAGCGGCGGTCGAAGACGTTCCCGGACTGGCCGGTCGTATGCACGTACCGGCTGCGCGCGAGGTCCGAGAGGTCGATCACCTGGCGGTAGCTCGGGCCGTCGGTCATGTCGAAGGAGCCGTCCTGGCTGAAGGCGCCGACGTTGACGGTCGATCCGTCGCCGCCCTGCCCGACGCTCAGGTCGAAGATCCGGCGCAGTCCGGCGACCTGGTGGAACACGTCGTGGGGGAAGCGGGCGTGGTGCAGGCGCTCCCAGCGCCAGGCCGACGGATCGGGACCGAGCGTCCTCCGCAGAAGGGCCAGAGCATCGCGGAGCGCCGCCGCCTTGAAGTCCGAGCAGGTCTCGACTATCGGCGTCCTGACGTCGTCGCACCACGCAGAGTTCCCGGAGAGCGCGCGCACGAGGAACCTCCCCCGCGTGCTCCCGCGCGGGACTCCGCCGAGGCCGAGCTCGTCCTCGGGCATCTTCGCGAGCGCGACGTACAAAGCGGCATAGATCGACGCGGGAACGGAGTCGGGCGCCATCTCGCGGTTCCAGCCGCGAAGCCGCTCGAGCGCGTCCCGCGAGGCGGCGTCGAGCGGAGTCGTGTCGAGCAGGAGCGGCAGCAGATCGTCCGCCTGCCCCGAGCCGCGGTCGAGCTGCAGGGCCGCGCTGTCCGCGACCGACCATCGAGGCTTCGCCTCGATCGCGTCGCGGATGCGCTTCGCCCGGTAAGGCTCTGCCCAGTTCAGGCCGTAAGCGTTCCCGCTTGGACCCGACACCAGGCGGTTGTTGGCGGCCACCACGTACCCCTTCGCCGGGTCGAGCACGCGGGGAAGCTGCTCGAAGGGGATCACTCCCGCCCAGTCGTCGTCGCCCTCGCCGGAGACCGGAAGGCGCCCGTCGGCGCGCGGCCGGATCGGCATGTCGCCCGCCGCGACGAAGCCGATGTGGCCCTCCACGTCCGCGTATACGAGATTCTGTGGCGGAACCTTCAGGAGCGCGGCGGCGGCCAGGAACCCGTTCCAGTCCCGCGCGCGGCCGAGCCCGAAGAAGGCCTCGGCCGTTCGGTCGCCGTCGTCGAGGCCGGTCCAGCGCAGCGCCACGGCCTTCCCGAGCGACGCGGCGCCGCCGAAGACGTCGGTGACGATGGGACCGTGGACCGAGCCGCGCACGACGAGGGGGACGTCCGGCGCGCCGCGCACGTGGATCGTCTCGTTCCGGACCGAGAAGCTCTTCCACTCTCCCCGGTTACGGTAGCGGCCGGGATCCGCCGGGTCGACCGTCTCGACGAAGAGATCCTGGACGTCCGGCTCGATCGAGGTCACTCCCCAGGCGATCCGGTCGTTGTGTCCGATGATGACGCTGGGGATCCCGGGGAGCGTCGCGCCGGACATCCTGTAGCCGGGCGCGTCGATCGCGGCGAGGTACCAGACCGACGGCGTCTTCAGTCCCAGGTGCGGATCGTTGGCCAGGATCGGGTATCCGCTGGCCGTGCGCGCCCCGGACAGCACCCACGAGTTGCTGCCGAGGGTCTCGCCCCCGAACCCCAGGGCGTCGAGCGCGTCGAAGCGGGCGGCCAAGGGCCCCCACGGCGACTCGAACGGATCACCGGGCGCCTCGGCGACGCCGGAGCGTGAGCCGGCGGACCCCGCGCCTGGCCGCGGCGGCGTCCACTCCTCCGGGGTCAGGATCGACGGCTCGGCGCTCGCGACCGGCAGGAGCTCCGCGGCGCGTTCCGGACCGACCGCGGCGGCGAAGCGGGCCAGGCGAATCTCGTCGCGCGCGTTGCCCGCGAGGTCCCAGGCCATCATCTTGGCCCAGACCAGGCTGTCCTCCGGCCTCCACGGCTCGGGATCGACGCGCAGGAGCCGAAACTCGATCGGCCGTGAGGACGAGGTCGCCACGAAGGCATTGACGCCGCGCGCGTACGCCTCGAACGGGAGCCGCGACTCGGGAGGGAGTCCTCGCCAGGTCGCCTCGGCGGCCTGGCGGAACCCGATCGTGCGCAGGAAGCGGTCGGCGTCGAGGAGGCCGCGGCCGAGGATCTCGGCCAGCCGGCCCGACCCGACGCGCCGCTCGAACTCGAGCTGCCACAGCCGGTCCTTCGCGTGGACGTACCCGAGCCCGAACATCGCGTCCTCGATCGACCGCGCGTGGATCGTCGGGACGCCGTGCGCGTCGAAGTCGATGCGGATCGCGCCCGCGTGGCCGGGCACTCGGATCGTCCCGCTCTCGCGCGGGAACGTGCGCGCGATCGACCAGGCGGCGAGGAGCGCGGCCAGCGCCAGGACGCCGCCCAGGACGAGGAAGAGCCTCTTCAAGCCTTCAACCCTTCAGCGGAGTAGCCCACGCGGGCGGCTCTTGATCGCCGCCCCAGGATCAGTCCTCGAGCGGCTCGCGGCTCCCGCTCAGGAGATCCGTCAGGTCGTAGGAGCCCGGGGCGAAGTGCATCGTCAACGCGCCCTCCTGGAACTCCGTGCGCTCGAGCGAGAGGTCGACGCCCGGCGGCATCCAGTCGTTCAGGTTGACGACCATGATCCGGTCTTCGGGGTAGTAGGTGAGCAGGCCCTCGGGCGCCTTCTGGACGAGGTAGGTCACCAGCTGATCGGGGACGGGGATGAACGCGAGCGCCTGGATCCTGTCCACGACGAACGCGAGGAACCCATCCTTCAGACGCAGCTGCGACAGCGACGCCCGGGCCGACAGGGGCACGCCGAAGCGGTGGACGACGACGCTGGCGGAGAGCTCGCCGGGCGTCACCCGAAGGCGGAGATCCTTGAGATCGGGGATCCAGTCGACGAGCCGGCGGACGAGAGCGTTCAGGGTCCGCTCATCGAGGGTCAGGGCGAGGCCGCTCCAGCGCGCCTTCAGCCGGTCGTCGTCGGGCGGCGGCGGGATCTTTGGCGCCGCCGCGTTGTCGCTCATGGTGCGCCCATTTTACCGCGTTGCTGCGTCATCGCGCCCGGCTCCGGAAGCCGACGCGACGCCCGACGACCGACTCCCTACAGCAGGTACGCCAGCGCGAAGCCGGCCTGCGCGGCCATCAGCAGCAGATACATGTGGGTCCACGCCGGATGGTTCTCGGTCGAAGCCAGCTCGTCCGGATTGCGGAGGAGGAGCCGCGCCGCGTAGGCGCCCCACGCCGCGAGCCCCAGCCCGAGCAGCGTCAGGAGCGTCCGGTTGCCGGTCAGGAGCGCGGCCCCGCTCCGGCTCGCCGGGTCGGGCAACCGGGCGAGGAGCGGGATCAGCAGCCACGGCACCACGAAGAACGGCGCGATGATCCAAGCCGCCCGCCGGACGCCGAAGCGTACCGGCAGCGTGATGCAGCCGTGCTCGCGGTCGCCCTCCATGTCCGAGAAGTCCTTGGTCGAGGTCGCCCCGAGCAGGAAGAGGGCGAACACGCCGCCGATCGCCCAAGCCTCCGCATGGAGGACGGTCGCGACGAAGGACCAGCCGGCGACCTTGAGCAGGCCGCCGCGCGTGATGGCGATCGTGAGGTTGGCGGCGAGCCAGTGGCGCTTGGTCCTCCCGAACGAGGGAAGCGAGTAGACGAACGTCGCGAGCGCCCCGAGACAGTAGATGAAGAACGCGGCATGCAGGGGCACCGGCGCGGCGACGCGCTCCGCGAAGGACTGATACGGATAGGGCACGACCAGCCAAGTCGGGACGATGCACAGAACGTAGAGGACCGCCGCCACGCGCCACGCTCGCGCGATCGAGACCTCGCCGGTCACCAGCGGCCGGTCGGGCTTGTTCTTCCGGTCGATCTCGAGGTCCGCGATCTGGTTGACGATGTTGGAGGCGGCGTTCATGAGCGAGGCGCAGAGCGAGCCGATCGCGACCGTCAGGGCCACCGCCCACGTGACGCGCCGCGCCGGGTCGGGGTTGTGCGCGGAGCCGAACGCGCAGATCGCGCCCGACACGATCCCCAGGAGCGGCGGGAGGAGTGTGAAGGGCCGCGCGAGGCGCAGGTAGCGCTTCACGGCGTCATCGCCCGAGAATCGCCGCGCCCAGCCGAGGCGCGAGCAGAGCGGCCAATCGAAGGGCCGTCATTGCGGCCACGAAGGTGTTCAGGGCGTTCGAGAACTCGTGGTCGAGTCTCGCGCCGGCCAGCGAGGCGAGCGAGGTGGCGACGCTCTCGATGATCGCGCCCAGGAATCCTCCGGTGATGGTCGCTCCGAGCAGAGGCATCTCGACGAGGCCCAGGGCCGCGCCCGTGAAACCCATCAGCGCGGCTCCGGCGAACGCCGCGACCGTGCCGGCGGCGGAGACTCCGCCGGGCGTTCCCTTCGGCAGCGCCCGCAGCGTCAGTGGCGAGTACGCCCTCTTTCCGTAGAGGGTCCCGACCTCGGTGCCGAGGGTGTCCGCGAGCGCGGCGGCGAGCGCCGCGGCGAACGCGAACGCGGGG
>DASXPB010000008.1:0-28651 GCA_036493875.1 Thermoanaerobaculia bacterium | reverse complement strand
GAGCTCCAGGTCGAACGTGCCCCGGAGGCCGTAGGCGTCGAGGTCGAAGGTCGCGTTCTGTCCCGGAGCGATCGAGAGGCGACGCGTCTGAACGACGTTGCCGGCCGAATCGAGGAAGCGCAGGAACGCGATCGTTTCGCGGGACGGCGAGGCCGACAGGACCGACAGCCGATGCGGCCCGCCGCCGGCGAGTTGCACGCCCGCCAGGCGCTGCCGGCGGGGGTCGGTCGCGTCGAAGGGCGTCCGCTGGAGCGCCACCCGCGCGCCCGGCGAGGACGCGGCGGCATCCACCTCGATCATCTGGCTCGTCGAGGTCTCGCCCGCGCCGTTCGAGGCGAAGAGGTAGACGACGTAGGTGCCTGGGGCGTCGTAGACGTGGTCGATGGATTGGGTCGTGCCCGGCGTCGAGCCGTCGCCGAAGAGCCAGAGCCACGACGTCGCGTTCAGAGTCGCGTCGGTGAACGTCACCGGGGCGCCCGGAATCGCCGGCGTGGTGAACGTGAACTGTGCGACCTCCGGCGGCGAGGGCGTCTGCGTGGTGTCGGCGACGTCGCTGGCGGCGGTGTCGGAGCAGGCGCTCTGGACCTGCAGCGTGATCGCGTCGCTCGTGCCGGTCGGTGGCACGTTGAGCACGGTGGTCCCCGAGGCCTTGTGCGGGTCACCGCCGTTGATCGCCCAGACGTAGAACGCCGGCGGTGGATCCGGGGCCGTCCAGGACAGGTTCAGGAAGTCGATTCCGGTCACAGGCCCCGCGGGATTGCCGGCCGCCTGGATCGACGCCTCGAGCGGCATCTGCGGGGGACTGACGCACTCACTGACGACGATCGGCAGCGCCGAGGGAGCCGACACGCAGGCGCCGTTGCCCTCGGTCACGCTGAGCGTCAGCGGTCCCGCGACGTTCGCCGTGAAGACGATCGACGAATCGCTCTGCGACGTGATCGTGGCCGCATCCGGCGGATCGAACGCGAAGGCGTAGAGGCTCGCGGGATTCGGATCGACGATCGAGGCGACGAGGTCGAACTGTCCGGCGATGGCCGTCGATGGAGCGGACACCTGGGGCCCCTCGGGGCGGTCGGACAAGACGATCGTGACCCGCGCCGCGTTGTTCGACGTGCCGCAGACGCTCGAGACGGTCAGCGAATAGGTCGTGGTGGCCGCCGGCGAGGCGGTCGGCGAGCAGACGTTGGGATTCGACAGTCCGGTGGACGGCGTCCAATGGCAGCTCGTGCCTCCGGAGCCGTGGAGAGTCGTGGAGGATCCGGGACAGATCGACGTCTGGGACGCGGAGGCGTTCGCGGTCGGGGGACCGCAGATGGAGGTCGTGACGGTCCGTCCCACGATGGCCGTGACCCCCGTCCCTGCGATCGTGTAGCCGGAGTTGACGATGCTCCCCGAGGCCGCGGTCACGCTCACGGTGAAGGAGACGCTCTGTCCCGTCGTGCCGCCGGGAACGGCCTGGAAGGTCCACGTGACGACGCCGCCGTTGAGGGTTCCGCCCCCCGTCGCGGAGACGAAGGTCGTGCCCGCGGGAACCGGGTCGGAGATCACGACGTTGCCCACGGAGATCGAGCCCGAGTTGCCGTAGAGGATCGTGTACGTCAGATTGGCGCCCGGAGGCACGGCCGGATCGGCGATCTTGTTCACGTTGAGGCTCACGATCCGGGTGGACACGGGGGCGCCGGCGACCGCCGGAATCCCGGGAGCGATGATCGAGTAGGTCGTGTTGTCCACCGTGTCTCCCACCACGGCGACGTTGACGGTCAGAGTGACGGTCAGCCCCGAAGACCCGGCCGGGACGGTGCCGATGTTCCAGGTAACCGAACCGGCGTTGAAGGCGCCGCCGTTGCTCGCGGAGACGAAGGTCGTGCCTGCGGGGAGCGTGTCGGTGATCGTGACGCCGGTCGCGTCGACCGCGGCCGTGTTGCCGTACCTCAGCGTGTAGGTCAGGTTCGAACCGGCGAGCACGGTCGCCGGCGCGGACTTCTGGATCGTGAGCCCCGGCGCGGTGACCGTCGTCGAGACGGGCGCCCCGTTCACCGTGGTCGCGTTCGTCGCCGTGATCTGGTACGTCACGTTGTCGACGGTGCCCGAGCCCACGTTCACGAGGACGGTGAACGAAACCGTGAGCCCGGCGGAGCCCGCCGGCACGGTGCCGATGTCCCAGGTCACGACACCGGCGTTGAAGACGCCGCCCCCCGTCGCGGACACGAAGGTGGTACCCGCCGGCACGGTGTCGGTGATGACCACATTGGCCGCATCGTTCCCGCCGGGGTCTCCGTAGGTGATCGTGTAGGTCAGGTTCGTGGAGGGAGCGACGGTTCCGGGCGCGCTCTTCGAGAGGGACAGGGCCGCGGGCCCCCCGAGGTCCACGGTGATCTTGGAGACGAAGCCGTCCTGGCCGCCGGCGAGAGCGGGCTGCGCGCCGCCCGCCGACAGGGGGAAGTTCGTCGAGGTCGTGCCGCCGGCGTAGTAGACGCCGGTCGTCGGGTAGTCGAAGTCGAGCTGGAACGCCCCGAGCTCGAACTGGCTGCCGCCGAGGTACGTCGTGCGGTCCAGCGTCGTCAGCATGGCGTTCAGGCGCGCGACGAAGGCGTCGGTGCCGCCGTTGAGAGCCGGCTGAGCCGCGCCCGCGGTTCCCGGCATGTTGGGAGACGCCGTGTCGCCCGCCACGTAGATCTCGTTGGCCGGGCCGAAGAGAATCCCGATCGCGTAGCCGTTCTCGGCCGCGCCGCCGCCGAGGTACGTCGTCTGAATGAGCGTCGCGAGGTCGAAGCTCAGCTTGGCGACGAAGGCGTCCTGCTGGCCGCCGAACGTGCTCTGCGCGCCGCCCGCCGTGCCCGGAAAGTTGGCTGAGCCGGTCTGTCCGACCACGTAGATGTTGCCCCCGCCGTCGGTCGCGATCGAGTGGCCGTATTCCGGGCCGCTGCCGCCGAGATACGTCGCCCCGAGCAGCGTGGTGAGGTCGGAGCTCAGGTGGGCGACCCAAGCGTCGTTGCTGCCACCGGGGGTGGGCTGCGCGCCGGCCGCCGTTCCGGGGAAGTCCGTCGAGTCCGTGACGCCGGTCGCGAAGACGTTGCCGGTCTCGCCGTCCACGCGAACGCCGTTGGCGAAGTCGACGAGCGTGCCGCCGAGATACGTCGCCTGCACGAGGGTCGTCAGGTCGTTGCTCAGGAGCGCGACGAAGGCGTCGTTGCCGCCGCCGTTGGTCGATTGCGCGCCGCCCGGGGTGCCCGGCAGGTCGGTCGAGTTGGACTGGCCGCCGATGACGATCTGGCCGGCGAGGTTGCGGTCGATCGAGAACCCGAAGTCGCTTCCCGTGGCGCCGCCGTAATACGTGGACTGCCGCAGGGCCGTGAGCGTGGAGTCGAAGCGCGTGACGAAGGCGTCGATCCCGCCCGCGATCGCGGGCTGCGCGCCGCCGGCGGTGCCCGGAAGGTTGACCGAGCTGGTCTGCCCCGTGACGAGCACGTCGAACGGCGGCGCCATGGTGTCGTCGACGAGGAGGCCGTACGCGATGTCGATGCCGTCTCCGCCGAGGTAAGTCGCCTGGATCAGCGTCGTCAACGCGTTGTTGAAGCGCGCGACGAAGGCGTCGGAAAGGCCGACGAAGTTCGGCTGCACGCCCCCGGCCGTACCGGGGAAGTCGGTCGACTGCGTCTGGCCCGCGACGTAGACGTCGCCGGAGCTGGGGTTGACGCCGAGCGCGTAGAGGTTCTCGAGCGCGGTGCCGCCGATGTAGGTCGACTGGAGGATCGGGTCGATCATGACCGGCAGATCGGGATCGTGCCCGCCGACGGAGAAGCCGTACGCGTCCGCGCTCGCGCAGTACTCAACGACGACGGGGACGCGCTCGCCGTCCTTCTCCTGGTACGCCCGCGGCCGGGTGAAGGCGACCTCGCCGATCCCCGTCGCGGCGATCAGGCTCCCGCTCTCGTCGACACGCAGCGACAGCGCTCCCGCGACCCGCATCGCAATCGCCGAGGCGTCGGCACCGGGCGAGACCGTGAAGAGCTTCTCGACGTCGCGCCCGTGCGCGAGCAGATCGAGGGTGATCCCCGGCCAGGGCTCTCCCAGGGAGACCGACTCGAACGTGGGGAGATCGGTTCGCCAGCATCCCGGGTCGCTACCGTGGAACGCGCTGACGTGTGCCGGGCTGGGCTGCTCGCCGGAGGGGCGGAGCGAAGCGCCGCCGGACGGAGTCTCCGTCAGCGACCAGCCCGGTGTCGGCGGCGCGCCGCGTTCGGTCTCGGCTTCCCGAACCGCCGGCAGCGCGTAGACGATTCGTCCGTCCGTGGTCACGAAGACCGTGCCGACGAAAGTGGAGGCGGAGTAGGCGACCGCGGGGTCGAGCTGGCCCGCGTTGGCCACGAAGGGGATGCGGGTCCCTCCCACGCGCTGGCGCTGCGACGCGGCGTCCTCCGCGCGTCCAACCCCCGGCGCGCCGAGGATCGCGCAGAGAGCGGCGGCACCGACGAGACCAAGGACCGGCTGGCGTCGGATCATGGGTCCCTCCGATTGGAAAGCGTGGGCGGGTGGGCCGGTGAAAGTACGAGGATTCGGGCAGAGCCGGATCTCTCGAGACGAGCTCGATGCGACCGAAAGCGTCCCAAGGAATTGGTTCGCTGCACGTTGGGCGGCTTGAACTGCCGGCAGCAAATCACCGCCCGGCGGGACTGTCAACCCGGGCGAGCTCCGGCGTCCTTCTAAGGCACTCGCGTGAGAGACGTTAGGCCGCCCGAATCGCCGCCGGAGCGTTCTGGAGGGCCCGAAGCCGAACCGCTACGCGACTCCCGGCACCTCGTCGGGCGTCTAAACGCCCGCGACTTCGTCGTTGCCCTCGTTGATCCCCTCGAAGAGGAACGTCGAGAGGTAGCGCTCGCCGGTATCCGGCAGCATCGCGAGGACGACCGAGCCCTTGGGCGCCTTGTCGGCGACCTTGCGGGCCGCGGCGAAGGTCGCACCGGAGGAGATCCCGCAGAAGATGCCCTCCTTCGCGGCGAGCTCGCGCGCCATGTCGCGCGACTCGACGTCGGACACCTTCACGATCTCGTCGACGACCTTGCGGTCGAGCACCGCCGGGATCAGGTTCGGCGTCCAGCCCTGGATCTTGTGGGGCTTCCACTCCTCGCCGGAGAGCATCGCCGCGGCCTCGGGCTCGCAGGCGACGATTTTGGTGTTGGGCCGCGCCTTCTTGATCATCTCGCCCGCGCCGGTCAGCGTCCCGCCGGTGCCCCAGCCCGTGACCCAGTAGTCCAGCCGCTTGCCCGCGAAGTCGCGCAGGATCTCGGGCCCCGTCGTGTTGCGGTGATACTCGGGGTTCGCGGGGTTCTCGAACTGGCGCGCCAGGAACCAGCCGTTCTTCTGGGCGATCTCCTCGGCCTTCTTGATCATGCCGGTCGCGCGGTCCGCCGCCGGCCAGAGGACGACCTTGGCGCCGAGGATGCGCATGAGCTTGCGGCGCTCGATCGAGAAGCTGTCCGACATCAGGGCGACGAAGGGGTAGCCCTTGACGGCGCACACCATGGCGAGCGCGATGCCGGTGTTTCCGGAGGTCGCCTCGATCACCGTTTGTCCGGGCTTGAGCGCCCCGCTGCGCTCGGCGTCCTCGATGATCGCGATCGCGAGCCGGTCCTTGACCGAGGACAGCGGGTTGAAGGCCTCGCACTTGACGTACATCGTCGCGTGCGCCGGCGCGAGCTTCTGGATCTTGACGACGGGCGTGTTGCCGATGGTGCCGAGAATGTTCTCGTGGATCATGAGACGTTCCCCCTTATCGCGCTGGCCGATCGATGATCGCTGATCGCCGCCGGCTTCCCGCCGGCGCGCCTGGGCCGGCCCCGGATCGTCGAATCCGAGGGCGTTAGGATATGAGTTCATGGCCAAAAAGCGAACCGGCTTTATCCTCGGTTCCCTCTTGCTCGCCTCCTCCCTCGCCGGCATGACGCCAGGCGCGACGCCCGGCGGAGCCGCGGCCCGCACCATGCGGGTCGACTATTTCCACACCGGCAACGCCACCGAGGAGCGGTTCAGCCTGGATCGCGTGGTGATCGAGCCCCTCCCCTGGCCGGGGAGCCCCCGGCGGGCCCTCGACGACACTAACCTGGGGAAGTACTTCTTCGAGGTGGTCGAGCGCAGGACCAATCGGATCCTCTTCTCCCGCGGGTTCGCCTCGGTCTACGGCGAGTGGGAGACCACCGGCGAGGCCCAGACCGTGCGGCGCTCGTTCTCGGAGTCGCTGCGTTTCCCGGCCCCGGATGGCCCGGTGCAGATCGTGCTCAAGAAGCGCGATGCCGAGAACGCGTTTCGCGAGATCTGGTCGCTCACCCTCGACCCGAAAGACGTCTTCATCGACACCGCGTCCCCGCCCCCGGCGGGTCCGCTGCTCGAGATCCAGAAGTCCGGCCCGTCCGCGGACAAGGTCGACTTCCTGATCCTCGGCGACGGGTACACGGCCGCCGAGCGCGGCAAGTTCGAGAAAGACGCGCGGCGCCTCGCGGAGCTCCTGTTCGCGGTCTCTCCCTTCAAGGAGCGGCGGTCGGACTTCAACGTGTGGGGCCTCTGTCCGGCGGCCGAGGAGTCCGGCATCTCGCGTCCGTCCACCGGCGTCCACCGCCGGACCCGGATCGGCGCGACCTACGACGCGTTCGGCGTGGAGCGCTACATCCTGACGTTCGAGAACCGCTCCTTCCGCGACGTCGCGTCCTTCGCTCCCTACGAGTTCGTCGAGATCCTGACCAACTCCAAGACCTACGGCGGCGGAGGCATATTCGGCCTCTACTCGACCGTCGCGGCCGACAGCCTGTGGGCGCCGTACGTGTTCGTGCACGAGTTCGGACACCACTTCGCGGGGCTCGCGGACGAGTACTTCACCTCCGCCGTGGCGTACGAGCCGTCGGCGAAGCGGGTCGAGCCCTGGGAGCCCAACGCGACCGCGCTGCTGGATCCCCAGGATCTCAAGTGGAAGGACCTCGTGACTCCGGGGACGGCGATCCCGACGGCGTGGCCCCAGGAGGAGTTCGAGAAGACCTCGCGCGAGTTCCAGCGGCGCCGGCGCGAGATCCGCGGCGCGAACGGGCCCGAGGAGCGGATGGACGCCCTCTTCAAGGAGGAGCAGGCGTACGAGACGAAGCTGCTCGCGCCGTTCGCGGGGAAGGTCGGCGCCTACGAGGGCGCGCTCTACGAGGCGAAGGGCTACTTCCGTCCCCAGGCCGACTGCATCATGTTCACCCGCGACGAGGTGCCGTTCTGCGCCGTATGCCGCCGCGCGATCTCCAAGGTCATCGATCTCTACTCCCCTCGCGACGGGGAAGCGACGAGGCGCTAGCGTGAGCTTTCGTCGCGGCCTCGCGCTCACGCGGTTCGCGCGCCGCCACCTCGGGCGGATGGCGCGGGGGCGGCGCGAGGTCATGGCGCACCTGTCGGACTCGCGCGCCGCGCCGGTGCCGAGGCCGACCTTCGTCCAGCTGCGGGTGACGAACCTCTGCAACCTGCGCTGCAAGATGTGCGGCCAGTGGGGCGAGACCGGAATCTTCCGGTCGCAGTCCAGCTCGGCCGAGGCGACGGATGGCGCGGCCGAGAGGCGGCGGATCCTCGAGCTCATCGGGGCCAAGCGCCAGCTGGCGCTCGAGGACTACGTGCGCCTCCTCGACGAGCTGGCTCCGGGCCAGCCGATCATCAGCCTCTACGGCGGAGAGCCGCTCCTCTACCCGGACATCCTCCCGCTGATCCGCGAGATCAAGCGCCGCGGCCTCGTCTGCACGATGATCACCAACGGCGGGCGACTCGATACCCTCGCGCGCGAGCTCGTGGAGAGCGGCATCGACAGCATCGCGGTGTCGGTCGACGGTCCGCCCCACCTCCACGACGAGATCCGCGGCTCCGTCGGCAGCCACGCGAAGGTCGCCGACGGCGTGCGCGCCCTGGCGCACTGGCGCCGCGAGCTCGGGCGCGCGCAGCCGATGACGCTCGCGATCCTCCCGGTCACCGAGCTCAACCTGGACGCGATCGGCCCCGCGGTCGAGGCGCTGCGCGAGCTGCCGCTCGACACGATCAACGTGGGCCTGCGCTGGTTCATCCCTCCGGAGGTGGGCGCGGAGTACGAGCGCGTGATGCGCGAGGATCTCGGCATCGAGGCCACGTCGTGGAAGGGCTTCGACTTCGAGTGGTCCTCGGTCGCGGCCTCGAAGGGCCGCCAGATGGCGGACCTCGTCCGTTTCCTCAAGGGCCTCCGTCGCCGCCGCTTCCTCGATTCGGCCCGCGGCAGGCCGTGGACCTCGTTCGTCCCGGACGTCCCCGCCGAAGGCGTCCCGGAGTACTTCGCGAACTTCGGGGAGACCTTCGGGCACCGGCTCTGCCCGGTCGCCTGGTACTTCGCGCAGGTCGAGCCCGACGGTGACGTCGTGTTCTGCGGCGACTTTCCCGACTACGTGCTGGGCAACGTCCGGCGCCAGTCCTTCGACGCGATCTGGACGGGGGAGAAGGCGACGCGATTCCGCGCGAAGCTCGCGAAGGAGCCGCTCCCCATCTGCGCCCGCTGCTGCGGCAACTTCGTCTACGGAAAATGGGAGCGGCCGAATTGATCTTAGGTTTTGGTTCTAGCTTGATCTTTCAGAGCAATCTAAAATCTAAAATTCTCTAGTTCCCCCAGAACCCGTAGAAGTTGAACCACTGCGTCGGGTGCGCGCGGATGACGCGCTCGAGGTCCGCGGCGACGCGGCTCATGATGCGGATCGCGTCCTCGTCGGCGGACCGCGAGGGGTCGGCCGCGATCGGCTCGCCCCAGACGTTGAAGTACGAGCCGTCGCGGTTGCGAAGGAAGAAGCCCGGAAGGATCTCGCACCCGCACAGGCGCGCGAGCAGGGCGGGGGAGCGCAGGAAGGGCGTGGTGCGGCCGAAGAACGGCACGGAGACGCGGTCCTCCGGATACGCACGGTCCACCAGGAGCGCGACGGCGCGGCCCCTCTCGACCGCGGCGCGCACCTTCAACGCCGTCCCCATCGAGGAACCGATGTCGATCGACTCGACGCCGAGCCGCCCGCGGAGCTGCTGGCGCATCTCCTGGACGTTCGGATCGAGCTCCGCCTGGCCGACGACGGCGGGGACGAGGTCGTGTCGCCGGAGCGTCACGGCGCCCATCTCCCAATTCCCGACGTGGCCTGTCACGAGGAGGAAGCCTCGTCCGTTGCGCCGCGCGCGAGCGAGGACCCGAGCATCCTCTTCGAAGGTCGTGATGCGCGGCGTGAAGGCCTCGCTGCGCAGGCGCCAGACGTCGATCGTGTGGCGCCCGTACTCGAAGAACTGCCGGCGGGCGAGCTCCTCCGCCTCCGGCGCGCCGACGCCGAGCGCCGTCCGGAAGTTGTCGCGCATGCCTTCCTTGGTACGCGTCAGAAAGGTGACGGCGAGCCCGTTGCCGACCAGGTTGATCGCGTTCAGGACCGGCATGGGCAGCCAGCGCGCGCCGTAGTGCAGGCCGCCGTAGACGATGCGGTTCGACAGGCCGTGGGCGACCCATTTCTTGCGGCCGCGGGGGGACGCGGGAGAGCCCACCGAGCTGGCCTGCGTCTCGCCTTCACCCATGCGAGGGTTGAGTTTACAATCCACTGGCTGTGGCGCTCTCGGTGCTCCTGATCCGGCCCGATCCGGGCAATGAGCGGTTCGGGCTCGGGCCCTTCTTCCGCGTCGAGCCCCTGGGCCTGGAGTACGTCGCCGCCGCGCTGGAGTCCGGGGGCCACGCGCCCACGCTCATCGACATGCGCTTCTCGCGCCGGCTGGCCCCCTGGATCCGGCGGACGCGCCCGCGGCTCGTCGGCATCTCGTGCATGCACGCGCTCGAGTACGACCGCGTCCGCGCGACGGCGCGAGAGATCCGGCGGCTCTCGCCCGAGGCGTTCATCCTCGTCGGCGGGCACGCGGCCGCGGCGTTCCCGGGGCCGCTCGAGGCCCCCGAGATCGACGCGATCTGCACCGACGACGGCGAGGAGGTCCTCCCGGCGGTCGCCGACGCCCTCGCCGCGGGCCGGCCGCTGGCGGACGTTCCGGCGCTTCGGCTTCGAACCCGCGACGGATGGACGGCGACGGCGCCGCTCTCCGACCGCACAGAGCTCGACGCGGTGCCGCGTCCAGCACGTCACCTGGTCGAGCGCTACCGCGACCGGTACCACTGTTTGTTGTTCAAGCCCGTCTGGCTCGTCGAGACCGCGCGCGGCTGCCCGTTCCGCTGCAGCTTCTGCTCGGTCTGGCAGCTCTACGGCCGCTCGTTCCGCGAGCGCTCCATCGGCGCCGTCGTCGACGACTTCGCCGCGGTGGGCGACAGCCTCTTCGTCGCCGACGATCTCTTCTGGAACCATCCGGAGCGAAGCCTCGAGCTCGCGACCGCGCTGAAGAGCCGCGGGATCCGGAAGCGCTGGATCCTCGTGCAGACGCGGACCGACGTCGTCTGCCGCCAGCCCGCGCTGCTCGAGGCGTGGCGTCCGCTCGCGAAGGACTTCGACATCTTCTTTGGGCTCGAGGCGGCCTCGGACGCCAAGCTCGCCGGCGTCACCAAGGACACCGGCGTCGCGGCGTCGATCGAGGCGGCGCGGATCTCCCGCTCCCTCGGCTACGGCGTGACGGGCAACTTCCTCGTGGATCCGGACTGGGACGAAGCGCAGTTCCAGGAGCTCTGGGACTTCGTCCGGACGCACGGGTTCGAGAAGGCCGGCTACACGATCCTCACGCCGCTGCCGGGAACGGAGCTCTTCCAGAAGCTCGCGCCGGTCCTCGAGGGGCAGCCGTGGTTCAAGTACGACATGCACCACGTGCTCTGGGAGCCCCGCCTGGGCGCGCGGCGCTTCTTCGAGCTCTACGCGGAGACCTGGCGCCGGTCGATCCTGAACACGAGCGGGCAGAAGAGCTGGATCGACTGGATGCGCCAGATCAAGCCGTCCCAGATTCCGTACCTCACCCGCGTGCTCATGCGCACGCAGCGGATGATGAAGGCGCAGGCGTACATGGACGAGCACGAGGCGAGTCTCGTCGAGGCGCCCTCCGTGCCGTCGGACGCGCTCGAAGCGTCCTGAGGGAGAGCGCGCTCTCGGAGGTCCTGCCGGAAGGCCGGATCCTCTCGCATCACGCGCGGCGCATCGCCGCGCCGCCGGAGCGAGTCTGGGACGCTTTGCGGAATGCCGATCTCGGCGCTTCCCCGGTCTCGACGCTCCTCCTCGCGCTCCGCGGCTACGGCCGCCGTTCGTTCGCCCGCCCCGCCGGGACCCTTCCCGTGCGCCTCGCTCGCTTCGGGTTCACTCCGCTGCGCGAGGTTCCGGGCCGCGAGCTCGTCTTCGGCCTCGCTGGCCGCTTCTGGCGACCGAACGGCGACCTGCGGCGGATCCCGGACGAGCGCGCCTTCGAGGCGTTCGCCGAGGAGGGCTGCGTGAAGGCCGCGTGGAACCTCGCGATCGTCGAGGCCTCCGCGAATTCCTGCGAGCTCTCGACCGAGACGCGCATCGTCTGCTTCGGCGCCACCGCCCGGCGGAAATTCCGGATCTACTGGTTCGTCGTCGGTCCGTTCTCGGGCCTCATCCGACGGGCCCTCCTGCGGTCGATCGCGGGCGCTTCGGAGACAGCCGAGACGGCATGACCGCGGCCTCGCGCGCTCACGGCGCGTCCGGTGTGTGGTAGATCGTGAACTTGGTCTCCTCCGTCAGGAACACCGATCCAGAGGAGAACGAGTTTCGATAGATCTTCTCGCCATAGAGGCTCGCGCCTCCACCCACGTCCCAGTTCTGGGTCACGTACCCGACGCCGTTTCCCAGAAATTCTCCCAGAGGACCGTGCATCGAGAGATAGTCGAGACTCCAGAGCGAGAAGGTGCCCACAACCCTGGAGGCCGTACCCTCGCTGGTCGTGCACGTGTCGGTCTCGGTCTCCGTGGGCTTGCCCGGGTCGTAGATCACCTTGACCGGGTTGTAGTCCTTGTTGAAGGGATCGAAGAACGCGGGCCGGGCTTGCACGGGAAGAATCAGCGCATACCGGGAATCCGTCTCGGAATCTAAGGTGCTGCCGGTCGTCTGAAATGACCGGGTGCAGGGCGCGACCGAGATTGTGCCTGAAGCCGAGACGTATTGAAGCGGTCCCTGCCCGACCCACGAGACGTCCTTGACGCTCTGCGAACCCAGACGAAACTTGATGCCGTTTTCGCCGGTCCCGACGTGAAGCGTCGTCGTCAGGTTGGGGCCGCTCTCCATGATCGTCGAGTCGAAGTCCATCCGGAATCGAAGACACCGCTCGGCGAATGAACCCGGCGCCATCAGGGTCTCGGCGTCGTTCTCGGCGCCGAACAGCTCGAGCTGCCGGCCGAGCTGTGCGATGAGCCAGACCTTGTAAGGGTCCTTGTAAGCGACGCAGTCCTTGAAGGCGACCTCCATGCAGTGGTGCAGGAGGTCGACCATGGTGTTGATGGCCTGGAGCTCGAACGCCTGGATCGGTCCATCGTTGGACAGGCCGAGAAGCTGCGCCGTGTGCTGCGTGGCCAGCACCAGCTCGGCGAGCTGCTGGATGCGCGACTCGTTGCAGTCGGTTTCGGTTAACGGGAAAAGCGGAAACACGACGTTCGTATAGAAGTCGGTGACGAGCTGCTCGAGCGCCTCGCGGACCTGTTCGCTGGTGAGCTCGGGCGGGATCGGGTTGCCCTCTTCGTCGGTATGCTCCCGCCCGCGCTCTTCGACCTGCATCGCCTGCTGGCGAAGCGCGGAGACGGAGTCGAGGAGCGTCGTCGAGTAGGGATCCGCGGGCCCGGGGTTTCCGCCTCCGTATCCCGAGAAGTGGAGAATCTGCAGGGTCATCGTCTTTCCGGCGACCTCGTTGAGCTCGAGCGCGAACTCGTCCCCGAGGCCTCGGTAGGAGAAGGCCGCGGCCTCGGGGCGCAGATTCGCGGGACTCTGGATCGTGAGCGTCGCCGGGACGAAGAGCGTCAGACCCTCGGGCTCGAGCTGCACACCCCCGAGGAACCCCTTGGAGAGAGGAAGGCCCTGGACCGCCGACAGCGGAGTCATGCGGATCGTGGTCGTGGCCTGCGCGGGCAGCGCGTCGGGCGGAAGGACGAGCTGGAACTGCGTGCCGTCGGCTCCCGCCGCGGTGAGTGAGCCTCCCGCCGCATCGAAGTCCGCGAAGGCCGCCCGGCCCGCGTCGAGCACGGGAGACACGCTCTTCCCCGCTTTGAAGGCGCTCGTGTCTCCGACCGAAGCGAAGGTGCTGAGGGGATTGGTGTAGACCTGGAATGCGCCGGTCAGCCCATCGGTCACCGTGAGCGTGAACTGAACGTTGGTCAGCGCTCCATAGAAGACCCAGAAGTTTCCGTTGACTCCGCGAGCGTCGAGGACCTTGACCATCAGCTCGACGTTCGACGGGCTGAAGAACCAGAAGTAGCCCGTGTCGCTCGTCAGGGGGACGGGCGTGCCGCGGCCCGTTCTCCCCGACGAATCCGTCCACGTGACGTCCACGGCGAACCGGCAGGAGCTGAGGCGCAGCGCACTTCGGAAGGTCGTGCACGGGGCCGGGGCATCCCTGAGTTTCGCCGATGCGGTGGCGTCGATCATCCGCTGCACCGCAGCGAGCGACTCCGGCGGCGCGAAGGTCCCTTCGACCCGCTCCGCGACCGCGCCGGCCGGACCGTTGGGATCGAACGCCTGAGTGTCGCCAACCGACGCGAACTGGCCGAGCGGATTGACGTACTGCTTCTGGGCTCCGGTCACGGTGTCCGTCACGGTCAGCGTGTACTCGACGTTGGAGAGCGCGCCGAAGAAGACCCAGTACTTGCCGTTGACGCCTTGCGCGTCGAGGACCTTGACGACGAGCTCGATGTTGGAGGGACTGAAGAACCAGTAGTAGCCGGTGTCGGCAGTTATGGGGATCGCGTGGCCGTCGCCGGTGCGTCCGTTCGAGTCCCTCCAGGAGACCGACGCCGTGAAGCGCGAGGCGTTCAGGCAGAGGGTCGTGTCCGATACGGCGCAGTCGGCGCGGGTGACCCGCGCGGCTCCCATCAGGAACAGCGCGGCGAGAACGACGGTGAAGCGGCGCACTCGGACCTCCTTCAGTTGAGCTCCTTCAGTTGCACGGGGGCATCGGCGCGTCGGGCGTGTGTTTGAGGAAGAAGAAGGTCTCCTCCCTGAGGGTCCCTGACTGACCGTACGACATCGAACGCAGGTAGCTCTTCTGGGCGACGAACTCACGATTCTGGCTGGGACCTTGTCCGATTCTCAACAGGTCCCACTTCGCGGCCGCATAGAGGCCGTAGCCCGAGAACTCGTTGTCGTGAAGAATTCCGTAGGTCGGTTCGAACGTCGTGAGATCGATGTCGATCGCGGGCACCGCCGGGCACTTCAAGGACCCCGTGATCTCGGGAGCGCCCGGGTCGTACAAGAGCACGATCTCGCTCTTCGACGGATCGAGGTTCAGGATGCCGATCCAGGCGGCGGCGGCGTCGAATAGGCCGTTGCCGGCGTGGGTAACGGACACCGTGCACCGGGTACCGGCGGTGTAGACGAACGTCGTGTCCTCGGGTACCAGCGTGCAGGAGCCGTCATGGGCACCGTGCGCCCCCGCGTAGAAATTTCCGAGGTCCAGGCGCAACGGCACCGTCGCCGCTCGGTACTGCGACGTCTGCTCGTAAGACACCGTGGCGCCGCTGCCGGAGCGAGTCGCGTCGTCCACGATCTTGCTGTCGAAATCGATCTCGAATCGCAGGCATCGCTCGAGCAGGCTGTCCTCGAGGAACGACGTCAGGCGCTCGTCCTCGACTCCCAGGACCGAGAGCTGCTGGGCGATCTGCAGCATCTGGAGGGCCTCGTAGGGATCCGTGTTGGCGACGCAGCGATCGAAGGCCTTTTGCATGCAGGTCGTCAGAGTGTTGATGATCTCGTCGTAGAGAATCTGGGTGCTCTGGTCGTCCTCCAACCCGAGCATCTGCCTCTGCCGGATGATCCCGATCAGACGCGCAACGTCCTGACCCACGTCGTAGTCATGGCCCGAGCGGTCCTGGAAGATGCACCGCGTGTTCAATCCGCCGCCCTCTGCCTGCCGGGTCGAAGAGGCGTCATTGGGCGCCGGCATGTCGAGATCCGCCACCGCGTCGCGATAGATCTGGACTCCGTTGTCGGTGAGCTGAGAGCGGTCGATCAGCCCCCGCTCGTAGCGGTAGACCTCGCCGGCATACCGCTGCAGGTAGACCGCCAGGGCCCCGGTCGGTTTCCGTTGGAGGAGAGCGTCCGCCTCCGCAGGGGTTCCGTGACCCACCCCGAAGCCTCCCAGTCTCGCGATGGGAAGCTGGAGGGACGCGGAGTCCGGGTCGCGCGGATAGAGGATCAGGTCTTCTCCCCTCGATGCGTATGCGAACGGGAGCGTTTCCTCCGGAGCGGGAGGCGACGCCGGCTGAATCGTCAGGATCGCCGGAAGGAGGAGATCCGTTCCCGCGGGGCCGATCTCGACGCCCGCGACGAGACCGCCCGAGAAGGGGAATCGGTCGACCCTCGACACCGGAGTGAGGGTTATCGTCGTCGGAGCCGGCAGCGCGTAGGGCGGGACCTCGAGGGTGAAGACCGTGCCGTCCGCTCCAAGCGCCGTAACGGATCCGCCGGTCTGGTCCAGGTCCATGGCGGAGGAGTTCGCGGAATCCGTCGCTGGAGTCACGGAAGTCCCCCCGCGGAAGGCCGCGGTGTCCCCGACGGAGGCGAACGCTCCCGAGGGATTCAAGTACTTCCGGTAAGTTCCCGTGACCGTGTCCGTCACCGTGACGGCGTACTGGACGTTCGAGAGGGCGCCGAAGAAGACCCAGAACTGGCCGTTGACGCCTCGTGCGTCGAGGACCTTGACCATCAGCTCGACGTTGGCATCGCTGAAGAACCAGAAGTAGCCGGTGTCGTCGGTGAGCTGGACGGGTTGGCCCAGACCCGATCGCCCTCGGCCGTCGGTCCAGTCGACTTCGATGTGGAAGCGGCAGCCTCCCAGGTTGAAACCGTGGGGGGCATCGGGGCAGGGCGTGAAGTCGGCCGTTGCCGGCTGGGCCAGGTCGATCCTTCGCTGCACCGCCGGGATCGACGCCGGCGCCGCCATCGTCCCCTCGACGCGGACCGACGTGGTGGAGATCCCGGAGGGGTCGAACGCCTTCGTGTCGCCGACCGATGCGAACTGGCCGGAGGGGTTGACGTACTGCTTCTGCGATCCCGTCAGCGTGTCCGTTACCGTCAGCGTGTACTCGACGTTGGAGAGGGCGCCGAAGAAGATCCAGTACTTGCCATTGACGGCCCGGGCGTCGAGGGCCTTGATGACGAGCTCGATGTTGGCCGGGGAGAAGAACCAGAAATAGCCGGTATCCGCGGTGATCGGGATGGCCCTGCCGACGCCGGTACGCCCTTGGAAGTCCTTCCATGCGACCGACGCCGCGAAGCGGCCGTCGTTGAGGCAGAGCGTGGTCCCGGAGGCCGTGCACGCGGCGCGGGCGGTCCCCGCGGTTCCCAGAGCCAGCAGGATGCCCACGACGATCCGGATCCGGGCGTAAGTTCGGCGCATCGACCCCTCCTTCGGGATGTGTCCAATACGCGCAGGAACCGCGAAAAGGGGCTCGCCCCGCCGAAGGATCTAGCGTCGGGCGACCACGATCGAGTCGGCCATCAGGTCGTGAAGGGCCCGGCGGTCCTGGTGCAGGAAGGCGAAGAGGAGGTCGGCGAGGAAGAGGTTTCCGATCGTGATGCCGATCAACCTCAGGACCGCGCGGCCGGTGCCGATCGGGATCTGGGTGTCTAGGGTCGCCGGTCGGGTGACGCAGAGTCCCATCATCCTTTTGCCGGGTGTCGTTCCCTCGACGCCCCAGCAGTAGACGAAGTAGCCGAAGACGACGACTCCGCTCAAGACGAGCAGGCCGAACTGCTCGTACGCCCGGACGGCGGGCGAAAAAATCAGGAAGAGCAGGTGCGTCGCGATGGCGGAGACAGTCACGGTCGCGCCGATGATCACGGCGTCGACGGCGGTCGCGAGCAGCCGAGTGGAGAGCGGCGCCGACGCCGCGGGTGCGGCGGGAGCGTTGGAACCGGCCGGGGCGGTGACGTGGTGCGTGAGCTCGTAGGTCCCCGTGGTCATGGTCGCCTCCTCCTCCTCCTCGTTAGTGAGCGATTCGCGTCAGCGGGGCCGGCGCGGCATCCCACCTCCGCGGCCTCCGGTCTCCCACCTGAGAATCACGCGCAGGAACCGGCCGCGAGGGGTCACGGTTTTTTGCTGTGGTCTAATTCCGCGCATCCAGAGGGGGTATCCCCGGCCATGGAAAAGTCCGTAGAGTCCGAAGAGCCTGCGCGCCAGGTCACAGCCCTGCTCCGGGACTGGAGCGGCGGGGACCGGGCGGCGCTCGAGCGGCTGATGCCGCTCGTCTATCAGGAGCTTCGCCGGCTCGCCGCGTCCTATCTGCGGGTCGAGCGGCCGGATCACACGCTCCAGCCGACCGCGCTGGTCCACGAGGCCTATCTCCGCATGGTCGACCAGCGCGGCGTCAACTGGCAAAACCGTGCACACTTCTTCGGGATCGCGGCCCAGATGATGCGCCGCATCCTCGTCGACCATGCCCGCCGCCGGCAGGCGGCGAAGCGGGACGCGGCGGCCCTCCGGCTCCAGACGACCGGCGAGGAAGCGGCCGGCCGGGATCCCGAGCTCCTCGCGCTCGATCAGGCGCTCTGCGGGCTCGAGTCCCTGGATGCCCGGCAGGCGCGGATCGTCGAGCTGCGTTTCTTCGGCGGGCTGACCGTCGAGGAGACCGCGGAGGTGGCCGGCATCTCGCCGGCGACGGTGAAGCGGGAGTGGCGCACCGCGCGGGCGTGGCTCGCTCGCGAGATCCGCCCGGCCTGAGCGCCATGACCTCGTCCCCTTCCGACTGGGGCCGCGTGAAGTCGATCCTCGCGGACGCGCTCGAGCGCCCGGTCGAAAAACGCGGCGCGTTCCTCGACGCCGCCTGCGGCACGGACCTCGCGCTGCGCCGCGAGGTCGAGGCGCTCCTCCTGGCCGAGCGCGAGGAGTGGAGCTTCTTCGACTCGCCTCCGCCGGGCTGGCCGGCGCCGGCCGATTCTTCCCCGAGCTCCGCACGGGAGGGGACGCGCGTCGGCCCTTACGAGATCCTCCGCGAGCTGGGGCACGGCGGCATGGGGCAGGTGTATCTCGGGCGCCGCGCGGACGACGCGTTCCAGAAAAAGGTTGCGATCAAGCTCATTCGCCCGGGAATGGCCGGGGAGGAGACGCTGGCGCGGTTTCGCACCGAACGGCAGATCTCGGCGGCTCTGGAGCATCCCAACATCGCGCGCCTCCTGGACGGAGGGACGACCGACTCCGGCGAGCCCTACTTCGTCATGGAGTACGTCGAGGGAGAGAACCTCCTCGACTTCTGCGCCGGACGGAGGCTCCGACTCGAGGAGCGCCTGCGGCTCTTCGGGACCATCTGCGCGGCGGTCGAGTACGCCCACCGCAACCTCGTGGTCCACCGCGACATCAAGCCGAGCAACATCCTGGTGGCCGAGGACGGGACGCCGAAGCTGCTCGACTTCGGAATCGCGAAGCTGCTCGAGCCGGATGGAGGAGTCGGGGATCGGACCGCCACCGTCATGCGCGTGCTGACCCCCGACTACGCGAGCCCCGAGCAGGTGCGCGGCGGCGCGATCACGACGGCGACCGACGTCTACTCGCTGGGCATCGTCCTCTACCAGCTGCTCTCGGGCCGGCGCCCGTATCACGTGGAATCGGGAGAGGTCGGCGAGCTCCTGCGGGTCGTGTGCGAGCGCGACCCCGAGAGGCCCAGCGCCGCGGCCGCGGATCCCGCGCTCGCGCGCCGCCTGCGAGGCGATCTCGACACGATCGTCATGAAGGCTCTGCGCAAGGAGCCGCGCAGCCGATACGGTTCGGTCGGCGAGCTCTCCGACGACATCCGCCGGCACCTCGAGGCTCGGCCGGTGCGGGCGCGGCGCGGCACGCAGGGCTACCGGGCGGCGAAGTTCGTTCGCCGGCACCGCGTTGGCCTTCTCTTTGCCTTTGTCGTGGTGCTCGCGCTGGGCGCCGGCGTCGCCGCCACGCTCCGCGAGGCGCGCCGGGCACGGCTCGCGGAGGCGCGGGCGCAGCGGCGCTTCGAGGACGTGCGAAGGATGGCGAACGCGTTCCTCGTCGAGTTCCACGACGCGATCCGCGACCTGCCCGGCTCGACGGCGGCGCGGCAGCTTCTCGTCCGCCGCGGCCTCGAGTACCTCGACGGGCTGTCGAGCGAGGCGGGCGACGATCCGTCCCTGCTTCGAGAGCTCTCGGAGGGCTATCGCCGTCTCGGCGAGCTGCAGGGCAGCGTGTCTCTCGGGTCCGCGATGCTCGGCGACATGGCCGGCGCGCGCAAGAGCTACGAGAAGGCGATCGCGCTGCTCGAGCGGCTCTCGCGCACGAAGAACGCCGTGCCGGCGGATCGACTCGCCCTCGCCACGCTGTACGCGCGAATGAGCGAGTCGCTGGGACGGGACGGCGCCTCCGAGCTCGCGGCGGCCTACGATCGCAAGGCGGTCGCGCTCTGCGAAGCCGAGGTCGCCACGGCGCCCTCCGACTCGGAGGCCGGCACGAGGCTCGCGTCGGCGCTCGTGGGGCTGGGAAATTCGCTTCGGTTTCTGGAGAAGCGGGACGAGGCACGCGTCGTCTTCGAGCGCGCCGCGAAGGAGTGGAACCGGCTCGCGGCAGCCGACCCCTCCAGCGTGCGCCTGCGGCGGGGCGTCTTCGTGGCCAACTACAAGATCGGCGCCCTCCTGGCCGAGGGCGACCAGAACGAGAAGGCCACGGAGGCCTTCACGCGAGCGGTCGAGATGGCCGAGTCCCTGAGCCGCGGCGACCCGAGCAACGGTCAATACCGGCGCGACCTCGCTATCGCCCTCCTCTCGCTCGGCGAGTCCAGGCTCGGAGCCGGCGACGCGGCGGGCGCCGAGGCCGACTGCAGGAGGGCCGTCGCGATGCTGGGCGCCCTGGCGGCGGCGGAGCCGGCCAGCGTCAACCCGCGCATCTGGCTGGCGGCGAGTCATCGCGTCGCCGGGAAGAGCCTCGTCGCCGAGGGAAAGACGGCCGAGGGCCGCGGAGAGCTCGACGAGGCGGTTTCCCTGCTCGGGCCCATCGCCGCGTCGACGCCGCGCGACGTCAGCGCCACCGAGCAGCTCGCCGAGACCTGCAAGGCCTATGGTGGTGGTTTCGGAACGGTCCGCCGTGGCGACGTGCTCGCGGCGCGCTCCTGGTATCTTCGCGCGCAGCACGAGTACTCCGCCCTTCGCGACGAAGGCAAGCTCGACCCCGCTCACCTTCGCCTGCTCGAAGAAGTCGATCGGAGGATCACCGACTGCGACCTGGCTCTCAGTCGCTGACCGCGCTCATTGCGGCGTGTGCTTCAGCTCCATCGTGCTGACTTCGCTCTGGACCACGCCGTAGCTCGCATCCGAGGTATGCGTCCAGCGGGCGAAGATGGCGCCGGAGCTCACTCGCTGGAAGCCGCTGACGGTGATGTCCTCCTGCCCAAAGGGGACCGGAAGAACTCCTTCAAACGCGCTTCGCCACCGCGGCTGGGTGATCTCGAGGGGCGGCGCACCCTCGCAGCTGAGGGTGAACGTGAAGTTGGGGTGGCCCGGGTCGAAGACCACGGATAGCCAGTACGGCGACTGGTTGCCCCCCTCGAACACGTTCAGGTCGAAGGACATCTTCTCGAATGTGAAGACGGAGTTCTGACCGTCGGTCGTCATCGTGCACTTGGGGTCGGAGATCGTTCCGGTGTAGTCGTGGATGACATATTCGAGCGGAGCCGACAAGCTGGGGCCGCCGCCGTCCGGCGAGTACGAGACTCCCGGGACCACGGCCTTCAGGCGGTGACGGAAGGCCCAGGTCTGTCCGCTGCCGGGGACCATGATCTCTTCGATGTACGAATCGAAGGTGATCTCGAAGGTCAGGCAGAGCGGGATCTTGTTCTTGTCCAAGCGATTCTCGACGCCCTCCGCCTTCAGGATCGCGTAGAACCTGGCCATGCTCGCGGCCTGGCTCGGATCCATCTCGGTCTTGCAGGCCGCGTAGGCGTCGTCGTAGCAGGTCTGGAACGCCGAATAGAGGGTCTCGTACTTGGACTTCACGTCACTCAAGAGGCCCGCGTCCGGCCCGGTCAGGAGGAGGACACGCTTCAGGAACCCTCCCAGGCGCGCGATGTCGGATTGCATCTCGGGACCGCAGTCCACGATGGTCAGTTTCAGGTTGCTGTCGAACCACTCCTGGAGCTCCTCCGTGGCTTGCTGCTGCGCCGGAGTCTGGCCGCTGGGATGGCGAGTGCCCTCCGCCTCCAGGATTCCCTGCGGCCCCGTACCGCGAAGAGCCCGGCGCTGTTCGGAGGCCGGTTCCTGAAGCGCCTGCTCGAGCTGGTCGAATGCGCCCTCGAGCGGGCGAGAGCGCTGGGCGTCCAGCTCGGCACCGGTCGCGCGTCCGACGCCGTAAGTCGCCAGGTGAGAGACGCTCAGCGAGACTGCCGGCGTCGCCGTCGGGTCCGGAGGGAAGAGGCCGAATTCGTCGCCGGAGCCACGCCAGGCGAAGGTGACCTCCGCGTCGGCGGGGATCGGCGCCGGAGGAGAAATTACCAGTGTCGCGGGCTGGAAGAGCAGCAGGCCCTCCGGCCCGAGCCGTACCGCCGCACCGACCCCGCCGCTGAAGGGAATCCGATCGGCCGCCGCGACCGGCGTCAGCGTGATCGTCTCGTCACTCAGGAGCGCGCCCTCCGGAACGGTCAGCGTGAAGACGGTTCCATCGGCGGAGTTCGTCGAGACGGTGCCGCCGCCGACGGGCACGAGCGCCGAGGCGGCGCGGGCCGTGTCGAGCTGCGCCGCGACGCTGTAGCCGGGATGGAAGGCCTTCGTGTCGCCGACGCTCGCGAACTGTCCGGAGGGATTCGTGTAGGTGTGGGTGGCGCCCGTCAGCGTGTCGGTCACCGTCAGGGTGTACTCGACGTTGGAGAGCGCGCCATAGAACACCCAGAAGTTGCCGTTGATCGCCCGCGCGTCGAGCACCTTGATGACGAGCTCGATGTTCTCCGGGGAGAAGAACCAGAAGTAGCCCGTGTCGTCGGTCAGCGGGACCGGCTGTCCGACGCCCGTCCGGCCACTCGAGTCCTTCCAACTCACGGACAGGCGGAACCGGCAGCCATTGAGACCGAGTTCGGTGGCTGCTCCGTCGCAGAGCGCCGGCGCCGCGTCCGCCTCGTGAACCGGCAGCAAAGTGCTCGCCTGAAGATCCTCCAGAGCTTCCCCGTCCGGGGTGAAGCCCTCGACGTCCATCCGGGTCGAGAGTTCCGTCGGCGAGAGCGATGCAGCGAACGCCTTGGTGTCTCCCACGCTCGCGAACTGGCCCTGCGGATTGGAATAGGTCTTCACGCGGTCGGTGGCCGTGTCGGTGACGACGAGGTCGTACTCGACGTTCGAGAGGGCGCCATAGAAGACCCAGAAGTTGCCGTTGACCCCCCGGGCATCGAGGACCTTGACGACGAGCTCGACGTTGGCGGCGCTGAAGAACCAGAAGTCCCCGGTGTCGGAGGTGATCGGGACGGCCTGTCCGACTCCCGTCCGCTGGTGCGAGTCCTTCCAATTCACCTCGACCCGGAACCGGTTGTCGTTCAGGCAGAGCGTCGTGGCCGAGGGTACGCACGGCCCGGCGAGGAGCGCCGACGCGAAGACCTGAGCGAGGACGAGAAGCAACGGACGAAGCCGTCGGGCGGCCGAGCTCTGAGCCATGGGGGGTTCCCTCCTGTCCCCCAACGCGCAGGGGTCCGGGTTTCGGGATCAGGCTCTCGGGGCTGTGGTCTAATGGCTTGATCTTCCGAGGTTTACAGGCGATGTCTCAGCGATGACGGAAGCCGCTCCGCCTGCGGTCACGGCGCTTCTCCAGGAATGGAGCCGCGGAGACAGCGGCGCCCTCGAGAGGCTGACGCCGATCGTCTACGAGGAACTTCGCCGCATCGCGGCAGGGTACATGCGCAAGGAGCGCCCCGGCCACACGTTGCAGGCGACCGCCCTCGTGAACGAGGCCTACGTGCGGCTGATCGGGCAGAAGCGCGTGTCGTGGCAGAACCGCGCGCACTTCTTCGGCATCGCGGCCCAGCTGATGCGCCGGGTTCTGATCGACCACGCGCGCCGCCGCCAGGCCGAGAAACGTGGCGCGGACCGCCTCCGCGTGAGCACGGACGCGGAGATCGCCTCGGGACCCGATCTCGACTTCGACATGCTCGCGATCGACGGCGCGCTCACCCGCCTCGAGAGACTGGACCCGCCGCAGGCCAGGATCGTGGAGCTGCGTTTCTTCGGCGGCCTGACCGTCGAGGAGACGGCGGAGGTCGTCGGCATCTCGACCGCTACCGTCAAGCGCGAGTGGCGCACGGCGCGGGTCTGGCTGCGCCGAGAGGTCGGGGCGGAGAGCGAATGAGCTCGGAACGCGACGTTACGGAGCGGTGGCGGAGGGTCAAGTCGATCCTCGACGGCGCCCTCGACCGTCCGCCATCCGAGCGCTCGGCCTTCATCGCGGACGCGTCCTTCGGCGACCAGGAGCTCCAGCGGGAGGTCGAGTCGCTCGCGGCCCTCTCCGACGAGGATTGGAACGTCTTCGATGCGGAGCAGGGTGCTCGCCTCGCGTCGCTCCTCGAGGACTCCTCGCCGCGTTCACGAATCGGCGAGCGTATCGGATCCTACGAGCTGCTGTCCGAGCTGGGCCGCGGCGGGATGGGGGCGGTCTACCTGGCGCGCCGGGCCGACGACGAGTTCCAGCAGAGGGTCGCCGTCAAGCTGATGCGGCCGGGGACGGCCAGCGAGGACGCCCTGCGGCGGTTTCGGGGCGAGCGGCAGATCTCGGCGTCCCTCGAGCATCCGAACATCGCGCGGCTGCTGGACGGAGGGGCGACCGAGGCGGGCGAGCCCTTCTTCGTCATGGAGTTCGTGGAGGGCGAGCCGCTACTCGAGCACTGCCGCCGTCACGGGCTCTCGATCCGCGAGCGGCTGGACCTGTTCCGGCGGATCTGCGAGGCCGTGCAATACGCCCACGCCCACCTGGTCGTGCATCGCGACATCAAGCCGGAAAACATCCTCGTCACGGCCGGAGGCCCCAAGCTCCTCGACTTCGGAATCGCGAAGCTCTTGGAGACCGGGGACGGGAACGGCGCCCGCGCCTCCGAGCAGACCGCCACGCTCCTGCGGGCCCTGACCCCCGAGTACGCAAGCCCCGAGCAGGTGCGCGGGAGACCCGTCACGACCGCCAGCGACGTGTACTCGCTGGGGGTCGTCCTGTATGAGCTCCTGGCCGGGACCAAGCCCTACCGCGTGGAGTCGGGAGACCCCGCGGAGCTCCTCCGCGTCGTCTGCGAGCTCGATCCGGCCGCCCCGAGCACTCACGCGCCGGAGCTCTCCGGCGATCTCGATGCCATCGTCCTGAAGGCGCTGCGCAAGGAGCCGGAATCGCGCTACGCCTCGGTGGAACAGATGTCGGAGGACATCGGCCGGCATCTCGCCGGCGTCCCCGTTCTCGCCCGGCGTGGCAACGCCGCCTACCGCGCCGTCAAGTCCGTGCGCCGCCACCGCGTCGCGATCGCCGCCGCGGCGCTCGTTCTGGCGGCGCTCGGCGGAGGCCTGATCGTGGCGATCCGCGAGGCGCGGCGCGCTCGGTCCGCCGAGGCCCAGGCCCAGCGGCGCTTCAACGACGTGCGGCAGCTCGCCAACGCGTTCCTGAACGAGTTCCACGATTCGATCAAGAACCTGCCGGGCTCGACGCCGGCGCGCCGGCTCCTCGTCCAGAAGGGGCTCGCGTATCTCGATAACCTCTCCCAAGAGGCGGGGGAGGACGCGTCGCTGCTTCGGGATCTCGCCGCGGGCTATCAGCGCCTGGGCGATCTGCAGGGAAGCCCCGCCGAGGGATCCGCGATGCTGGGCGACATGGAGGGAGCGCAGAAGAGCCTCCGGAAGTCCGCGGCGCTGCGCGAGAGGCTCGTCCGATCGTCCCTGGCCGTGATCCAGGACCGCCTGGACCTGGCTTGGACCTACAGCCAGTTCGCCAACACGTACACACTCGACGGGAACCCGCACGCGGCGGTCGAGTACGCCCGCAAGGCCGTCGCCATGCTATCGGCCGAAGAGGCGGTGAAGCGTGGCGACCCCAGGATCCTGCACGCGCTGGGCAGCGCGCAGTTCAATCTCGGGTCGGCGCTCAAGAGCGCCGATCTGCCGGACGAGGCGCGAGTCGCCTTCCAGCGCGGCCTCGAGAGCAACCGGAGGGTCTGCGCGTCGGATCCCACCGACGACCTGGCCTGCCGCGGGCTCTTCGTCGGCTTCTACAAGATCGGCAACCTCGAGTTGGAATTGGATCGCTTCGCGGACGCCGCGAACGCCTATCGCGAGGCCGCGCGCATCTCCGCGGAGTTCCATCGCCGGGACCCCGGCAATGGGATGTACCAGCGGGACCTCGCCTTTGCCTCGGGAGGACTGGGAGTGACGCTTCTCGAACGCGGGGACTCGGCGGGAGCGGAGGAGAACCTCCAGAGGCAGTCGGAGCTCCTGCGGAGCCTCGCCGAAGCGGATCCCGACAACGCGAACCCGCGCATCTGGCTCGGGGAGAGCACTCGAAACCTGGGAAACGCGCTGCTGGCGAGGGGGGAGACCGCGGCGGCACGAGCCCGCCTCCTCGAGTCCGCCACGTCCCTGGAATCGATCGTGCACCGCGACCCGAACGACGTGAGCGCTCGCACCGAGCTGGCGCAGACCGACTTCGCCATGGCGAAGAGCTACTCCGTGCCCGGGGGAACCGACGCCGCGGCGGCTCGATCCTGGTGCGAGAAGGCCCGACGGGAATATCTCGAGCTTCGCCGCGAGGGTAAGCTCGCTCCGTCCGTCGCGAGGCTGTTGACCAGGGTCGATGAGGAGATCGCCCGTTTGCCCAACGATCGGGGGAGAAGATGAAGACCGTCGCCGCCGCAGCGCTCCTGGGGTTCTGCTCGCTCGTCGCCGCGGCCCAGTCCGCTGACGGCATGTTCGCGACGGGGGCGGTGACATCCGTCCTCGACGGTTTCCATGCCGCCGCGGCCGCCGCCGACGAGGAGAAGTACTTCGCCGCGCTCGCCCCGGACGCCGTCTTCCTCGGCACCGACGCGACGGAGCGGTGGACCAAGGAGGAGTTCCGAAAGTTCGCCCACCCCTACTTCGCCAAGGGCAAGGCCTGGACCTACAAGGCGAAGTCCCGCTGGATCTCCTTCGCGCCGGATCGGCAGGTGGCGTGGTTCGACGAGCTCCTCGAGTCTCCGCACCTCGGGACCTGCCGGGGATCCGGCGTCCTGGTGTCCCTCGGAGGCACGTGGAAGATCGTGCAGTACAACCTCTCGATCCCGATTCCCAACGCGCTCGCGGACTCCGTCACGAAACAGATCGCCGAGAACGAGAAGGGCAGCGGCTTGGCGACGACGCCGCCGGGGCCGGCGCCGACGCCGAAGTCGCCGAAGGAAAAGCCGTGAGGCGCGGCCGCCGCCGGGCGTTCCTCTCGATCCTCTCCCTTCTCTCCGCGCTCTTCCTCCTTCTTCTCGTCGTCCCGCCTCGCGCCCTCGGCGCGGCGCCGAAGGCGAAGAAGCGATCCGCGCACGCGGCGCCGGCGAGCGCCGCGGCCGACCTGGTCTTCCGCCACGGCCCGGTCTACACGGTCGACGCAGCGCGGCGCTGGGCGGAGGCGGTCGCGGTCGCGAACGGGCGGATCGTCTTCGTGGGCGGCGACGCGGATGCCGCCCGCTGGATCGGCCCGAAGACGCGGGTCGTCGACCTCGCCGGCCGCATGCTCCTGCCGGCGTTTCACGACTCCCATGTGCACCCTGTCGATGGCGGCATGGACTCGCTCGAGGTCGACCTCCATGGACTCGCCACGCCCGCGGAGGTCCTCGAGAAGGTCCGCTCGTATGCCGCGGCCCACCCCGACGCCGCCTGGGTACGCGGCAGCGGGTGGGAGCTCCCCACGTTCCCGAACGCGAACCCCACCAGGGATCTCCTCGACCGTATCGTCCCCGACCGTCCCGTCTTTCTGTACGCGATGGACGGGCACTCCGCGTGGGTCAACTCGAAGGCGCTCGCGATCGCGGGCGTCACGAAGGACACGCCCGACCCGGCGCACGGCCGCATCGAGCGCGACGCCGCTGGGGAGCCCTCGGGCGCGCTCCGCGAGGATGCGACCGGGCTCGTCTCGCGATACCTGCCGAAGCGGACCGCGAAGGACCGCGCCGCGGGGCTCGCCGAGGCGCTCCGGATCGCCAACGGGTACGGGTTGACCTCGCTGCAGGAGGCCAACGCCTCCGAGGAGGACCTCGCGGCCTACGCGGCGGCCGACGCGAAGGGCACCCTGACGGCCCGCGTCGTCGCGTCGATTCACTGCGACACCGACGCGGGCGTCGCCGACGTGCCGCGGATCGTGGCGCTGCGGCAGCGGTACCACGGGAGGCGCCTGCGCGCCGGCGGCGTGAAGATCTTCGCCGACGGAGTCCTCGAGACCCGGACGGCGGCGGTGCTCGAGCCATACGTGGGGTTCGGCGACGACCGCGGCAAGCTCAACCTGGAGCCCGAGGCCTACAAGGCCCTTGCCGTCGCGCTCGACGCGCAGGGTTTCCAGATCCACGTCCACGCGATCGGCGACCGCGCGATCCGCGAGACCCTCGACGCGCTGGAGGCAGCGCGGGCGGCCAACGGCGCGCGCGACGCGCGGCACCACATCGCGCACCTCGAGCTCATCGACCCCGCCGACGTCCCGCGCTTTCGCGCCCTCGGAGTCGTCGCGAACTTCCAGCCCTTCTGGGCGAACGGCGACGAGTACATCCTGAAGCTGACCGAGCCGGAGCTCGGGCCCGCGCGCTCGCGCTGGCTCTATCCGATTCGCAGCGTGCACGATTCCGGCGCCGCGATCGCGTTCGGCAGCGACTGGGACGTCTCGTCCGTCAACCCGCTCGATGGGATCGAGGTCGCGATCACTCACCGCGAGCCCTCCCGCGGCCCGGGACCGCCATGGCTGCCCGAGGAGCAGATCGGGCTGCCCGAAGCGATCGCGGGCTACACCATCGGCGGTGCTTACCTCGATTTCACCGAGCGCGAGACGGGGTCGATCGAGACCGGCAAGTCCGCCGACCTGATCGTCCTGGACAGGAACCTCTTCACGATTCCCTCCGACCGGATCCACGACGCGAAGGTGCTGTGGACGCTCCTCGAGGGGAAAGAGGTGTACCGGGCCGCCGGTTTCCCGCGCTCCTCACCCTGACCCTCTCCCCCCCTGCGGGGGGCGAGGGAATTTTCAGAGTTACCCGCCTTCCAGATCTCCCTCTCCCGGCGGGAGAGGGAGGGGTGAGGGGAGACCACCGAGCCGTCATCCTGATGCCGAACGGAGCGAGGCGGAGGATCCCGTGACTGAACGCCTTGAGGGCTAAAACGCACGGGATCCTTCGTCGCTCGCTTCGCTCCGCTCCTCAGGATGACGACGTGGTGACGGCGGCCTCTACGGCTGCGACGCCTTCTTCACGAGCGCCAGCGCCTTCGGGTTGCCCTTGTACGCGTCGGCGTACGCCTTCGCGGTCTGCGCGTCCAGGCGCGCGCCGGAGGCGATGAGCTCC
>DASXPB010000007.1:0-50757 GCA_036493875.1 Thermoanaerobaculia bacterium | reverse complement strand
CGACATCTTCTCGATGGCGCCGATCTCGATCGGCTCGCCGGTCGTCAGCAGTGTCGCGGTGCGCGCGCCGCCTTCGGCGCCCTCGATCTTGAGCTCGGCCGGCGTGACCCTGGTGCCGTCGGGCTTCTTGTAGGTCTCGTGGACCACCATGCCCTGCGTAAACAATCCGGCGAACGGTTCGTCGAGGCCGACGTGGCCGGTGGCTTTCATGGCGCGGGTGAAGAACCGCGAGTAGAGCAGGTGCAGGATCGCGTGCTCGATGCCGCCGATGTACTGGTCGACCGGCAGCCAGCGGTCGACCCGCTCGGTGTCGACCATGCGCTCCGCGTCCCGGGGGTTCAGGAACCGCAGGAAGTACCACGACGAGTCCACGAAGGTGTCCATCGTGTCCGTCTCGCGCCGCGCGGCGCCGCCGCACTTCGGGCAGCGCGTCTGGACGAACGCCTGCGAGCGTTCGAGAGGATTGCCCTCGACCCCGAGGAAGTCGACGTCCTCCGGCAGGCGGACCGGCAGGTCGGCGTCCGGGACAGGCACGACGCCGCAGGCGGGACAGTGGATGGCCGGGATCGGCGTTCCCCAGTAGCGCTGCCGCGAGATCAGCCAGTCGCGCAGGCGGTAGCCGACCTTGCCCCTGCCGAAGCCCTTCTCCTCGAGCCACGCGATGGACTTGCGGATCGCCTCCGGACCGTTGGGCGTGCCGTCCCACGAGCCCGAGCGGTACAGCACGCCGCCGTGCGGCGCCGCCTCCGTCATCGCGTCGCCGTCGACCTCGCCCGCCGCCCCGGGATCCGTTCGGTAGACCGGCCTGATCTTCAGCGCATAGCGACGCGCGAATTCGAAGTCGCGCTGGTCGTGCGCGGGGACGCCCATGATGGCGCCGGTCCCGTAGTCCGGCAGCACGAAGTTCGCGAGCCACACGGGAATGAGCTCACCCGTCGCGGGATTCACGGCCCGGACGCCGGTGTCGAGGCCCTCCTTCGCGGCGCCCTCGGCCTCGCGCTCCAGGCGCGACTCTCTCCGGACGCGCTCGACGAATTCCTCGATCCCCCGCCGGACGGCCGCCTCGGAGCGCCCCGCGAGGACCGCGACGGCGGGATGCTCCGGAGCGAGCGCCAGGAACGTCGCGCCGTAGAGCGTGTCCGGTCGCGTCGTGAACACCCGGAGGGGCTCCGTCAGGCCGTCGATGCGGAAGAGGATCTCCGCCCCTTCGGAGCGGCCGATCCAGTTGCGCTGCATCGTCTTGACGCGCTCGGACCAGTGCGGCAGGCGGTCCAGCCCTTCGAGCAGCCGCTCCGCGTAGTCGGTCACGCGGAAGAACCACTGCGTCAGGTCGCGGATCTCGACGAGGTCGTCGGAGCGCTCGCAGCGCCCGTCGACCACCTGCTCGTTCGCGAGCACCGTGCGGCAGCCGGGGCACCAGTTCACCGGCGCGGTCTTCCGGTACGCGAGGCCGCGCTCCCACATGCGCAGGAAGAGCCACTGGTTCCAGCGGTAGTAGTCCGGATCGCAGGACGAGAGCTCCTTGGACCAGTCGTAGAGGCATCCCAGCGCATTGAGCTGTTCCTTCATGCGCCCGATGTTCGCCAGGGTGTACTCGCGGGGATGCACGCCGCTCTGAATGGCGGCGTTCTCGGCGGGCAGCCCGAACGCGTCCCAGCCCATCGGGTTGAGCGCCTTGCGGCCGGCCATGCGCTCGCGCCGGTAGAGCGCGTCGCCGAGGATGTAGTTGCGCCCGTGACCCACGTGGAGCCGGCTCCCCGAGGGGTACGGGTACATGTTGAGCAGGTAGTACTCGTTTCCCGGAACCGCGGTGTCGACGTAGGCGACGCGCCGCTCGGCCCACAGCCGCTGCCACTTCTGCTCGATCGGGCCGGGGGCGTACTTCTCGGTCTTCTCCGACCTCTCCGTCTTCTCCATGGCGACGGCGCATCTTACTCGATGGCCGCGGGGTGGGAGGCGGGTCGGCGACCTGCTAGGGCGCCCCGCCGACCGGACGGACGCGGAGGGTCGCGTCGGGCAGGCGCAGGACCGGATAGTCCAGGCGCCCGGACGATTCGATCTGGGTCAGCGTCAGGTTGCGCGGACGCTCGAGCGCGCGCTTGCCGAAGGGCACGTAGCGGCTGTCCACGCTGTTGATCGAGGAGGATGGATCGGAGAAGACGAAGCCGCGGTCGGGATAGTAGATCTCGATCCAGCGGTGGTAGACGCCTCCGATGGCGGCCTCGTAGCCGTCGGTGCCGGGACGCGCGCGCAGAATGCCCTGGACCGTGCGCGCCGGGATTCCCGCGCGCCGCAGCAGGTCGACAGACAGCTCCGCGAATCCGACGCAGTGCGCGCGGCGCGACGCGAAGACCGAGGCCGGGTCCTGCCGGCGGCTGCGATCGGGGTCGTAGCGCACGGACGACGCGATCGCCGAGAGGATCCGCTCCACGGCCTCGGCCTGCGTGCGGGCGCCCGAGGCCAGCGTCTGCACGAACTCGTCGCGTTCCGGAGAGGCAGGCAGGCCCGGCTCGCGCGGCATGCCGGTCGGAAACGGCGATCGGCTCGCGAGCGGCTGTCCGCTGACGCGCACGCGCAGCTCCAGTCCGCCGCCGGCGCCCGGCGCCACCGCGAGCGAGTAGCCGTCGTTGTCGTACTGGTCGAAGAGCCCGGCGTCGGCCGTGGTCGCGCGGTACACGGCGAGCTCGTCGGCGGCCGCGGGAGCCGGCACGATGACTGCGAGTGCGCAGAGAAGGGTCGCCGCGAGAAGGCCCGGGCGCGTCATGCCTTCGGCGCCTCCTTCTCCCGCGGCGCCCGCGCCTTCAGGACTCCGTCCAGGATGCCGTTGATGAACTGCGAGGACTTCGGCGTCGAGAACCGCTTGGCGATCTCGAGGGCCTCGTCGATGACCACGGGCCGCGGAGTCTCGGGCTCGTGCAGCAGCTCGAAGAGCGCGAGCCTCAGGATGTTGCGGTCGACGACCGGCATGCGTGTGAGGCGCCAGTGGTCCGCCTGCCGCGAGATGATCTCGTCCAGGTCGTTGCGGTGCGTGAGGGTGCCGTTGACCAGCCGGCGGGTGAAGTCCTGGATCCCCTCGGGCGACTTCTGCATCTCGTCGGAGCGGCGGAACATCTCGCTCGGCTCCGTGCCGGAAACGTCGTGCTCGTAGAGCATCTGGAGCGCGAGCTCGCGCGCCTTGCGCCGGGCCCCCATGGGACTACGGCTTCGCCTTGAGGTGGCGCCGGAGGTTCGCCATCTCGATCGCGGCCTCGGCCGCCTCGACGCCCTTGCCGGTCCGAGCACGCGCCTGCTCCATGGTGTCGCAGGTCAGGATGCCGAAGCCGATGGGCACGCCGGACTCGACCGAGAGGTTCGCCAGGGCCGCGGCCACCGAGTGGCCGAGGACCTCGTGGTGCGTCGTGTCGCCGCGGACGATCGCCGCGAGCGCGATCACGGCCTGGTACTTCCCGGAATCGAGAAGCGCCCGCGCGCCCGACGGGACCTCGAACGCCCCGGGCACCCGCGCGATGCGGACGTCCGACTCGCGGGCGCCCCGGCGCCGGACGGTGTCGAGCGCGGCGGCCAGCATCGCGTCGGTGATGGTCGGGTTCCAGCGCGCGCAGACGATCCCGAGGCGCAGGCCTTCGGCGTCGAGGCTGCCTTCGTACTGCCTCGGCGAAAACGGAGCCGCTGCGCGGCGCGACAGGCGCGTGCTCAAGGAACTCGACCTCGCTGGGATGGGCAAGTGTAGCAGGTCGGGGAGAAGCCCCGCGGGCGGGCCCGAACGCGGCTACACGAACATCCGCTCGAGCTCCGTCGTCTCGCCGAAGTTGCGGGCGTAGCGGCTCATGAACGCCTCGGGGCTGAACCGCGGGGGCTGAGGGCCCAGCGTCTCGAGTCCGAAGACCGCCGCCACCGCTCCGATCCGGCCGGCGACCGGCCAGGGCGCGCCGACCCGCAGGCCGCGCAGCAGGCCCGCCCGGTACAGGTCTCCGACTCCGGTCGGATCCACGGCCTCGCTCTCGACCTTCGCCGCCGGCACCTCGTACTGGACGTGGCGGTCCCGCTCGTCGCGGGCGTGGATCGTCGACCCGTCGGGACCATGGGTCACGATCAGGATGGGAACGCTCTCGGACAGTCCGTCCCCGTCCAGTCCCGTCTTGTTGGTCAGGATCCCGAACTCGTAGTCGTTCACGATGAGGATCGAGGCGCCGCGAAACCCCTCCCGCATCTCCTCCCCTGTGAGCCGCGTCACCTGCTGGCTCGGATCGTAGAGAAAGGGGATCGAGAGCCTGCGGCAGTCCTCTGCATAGCCGGCCATGGCCGGCGGGTCGTTGGGCGAGATGACCACGAACGCGATCTTCTCCGTCCCGAGCGAGCCGAGCGCGAGCTCCCGCGCGCGGGACATGGCGCCCGTGTAGAAGGAGGCGAGCTGGTTCTGGGCCTGATCGGTCGACACGAAGAACGACGCGGTGAACAGGTCGCGCTCGAGCCGCAGGTGCGTGACGTCCACGCCCTGGCGGCCGAGGTGCTCGCGATACTCGGCCGCGTCGCTGCCCGCGGTCGCGAGCAGGATCGGCCGCTGCTCTCCGAGGAGGGCCAGGCCGTAAGCGATGTTGGGCCCGCAGCCGCCCGGGACCCGGCGCATCTCGTCGACCAGGAAGGAGATCGAGAGCCGGTCCATGCGGTCGGGGATCAGGTGCTCGGTGAAGCGGCCCGGAAAAGTCATCAGGTAGTCGAACGCGACCGAGCCGGTCACGACGATGCGCCCGTCGGTGGAGACCGGCATCATGAGGCCCGCTCCCGATTCCGTAGATTCTTCCATCCCGTCACAGGTACCTCCCCACGATCGGCCGCATGCGCTCGCGGGCGCCGGCGGAGATCGCCTTCGAAGCCGTGATGATTCCGAAGCGCATCGCGTCGCGGCAGCCGCAGCGCCGCTCGTGATCGACGCGCGCGACGGCGTCGGCGAGCGCGCGGCGCGCGGCCGCGCTGTTCTCCGCCAGGATGGCCAGGATCGTCTCGACCGACACGTCCTCGGTCGCCTCGCGCCAGCAGTCGTAGTCGGTCACGAACGCGAGGCTCGCATAGCAGATCTCGGCCTCGCGGGCGAGCCGCGCCTCGGTCAGGTTCGTCATCCCGATCACGTCCGCGCCCCACGCGCGGTACAGGTGCGACTCGGCCCGGGTGGAGAACTGCGGCCCCTCCATGCAGACGTAGGTGCCGCCGCGGTGGACGGTCAGTCCCCCCTCGCGCGCACCCCGATCCAGCGCGTCCGACACGGCGTGGCAGACGGGATCGGCGAAGCCGGCGTGCGCGGCGATCCCGCCCCCGAAGAACGTGTCGGCCCGATGCCGCGTGCGGTCGATGAACTGGTCCGGGATCACGACGTGCCGCGGCGCGTACTCCTCCCGCAGGCTCCCGCACGCCGACGCCGACAGGAGAGCGTCGCAGCCCAGCATCTTGAACCCGCAGACGTTGGCGCGGTAGTTGATCTCCGTCGGCAGCAGGCGATGGCCCCGGCCGTGCCGCGACAGGAAGGCCACGGGCACGCCGCCGAGCGTGCCGGTGAAGTACGAGTCCGACGGCGCGCCGAAGGGCGTCTGCAGGGCGTGCTCCTCGAGGCCTTGGATCGCCTCGAGGTCATAGACCCCGCTGCCGCCGATGAGACCGACCCGCCGGGATGTCTGCGTCACGCCCACGCGACCTCGGCGCCGCGGCGGTGCTCCTCGGCGGCCGCCACGACACGCTCGGCCAGCCGGAGCGCGTCCCGTCCGACTTCCCCCGTGACCAGCGGCTCGCTGCGAGTGCAGACCGCACGGCGAAAGTCCTCGAGCTCCCGCGACAGCGGGTCCGCCTCCTCGACGGGGATCTCCTCCGGAACGATCGCGGGCGTACCCGCGCTCCCCCGCTCGAGCCGGTAGGCCTCAACCCGCCGAGTGTGCATGTCGACCGCGCAGTAAAGCGCCGGGGCGAAGACGCGCAGCTTGCGCATGCGCTCGAACGAGACGCGCGACGCCGTCAGGTTGGCGACGCAGCCGCCCTCGAAGGCGATCCGCGCATGGGCGACGTCGAGACGCGAGGTCAGGATCGGCGCCCCGGCGGCGCGGATGTCGACGATGGGACGGCGGACCAGGTCCGTCACGATCTGCAGGTCGTGGATCATGAGGTCGCACACCACGTCGACATCGAGGCTCCGGGGGGTGAACAAACCGAGCCGGTGGCCCTCGACGAAGAGCGGCTCCCGGACCCGCGCGAGGAGCGCCTCCACGGCCGGGTTGTACCGTTCGACGTGGCCGACCTGGAGCACTCGCCCGCCCGCCCGCGCGAGCCGGACCAGACCGTCCGCCTCCGCGACCGAGCTCGCGATCGGCTTCTCGACGAGGACGTCGAGGCCTCGCTCGAGGAAGAAGCGGCAGAGCTCGGCATGGGAGGTCGTCGGAGTCGCGATCACCACCGCCTGCGCCTCCGAGGCGACCGCGTCGGGACCGGGCAGGACTCGCAAGCCCGACTCGCGCGCGACCTCCTCGGCGCGCCCGTCGTGGTGGTCGTGGATCCCGACGAGCTCGAATCCGGGCAGCGACCCGGCCACCCGGACGTGGTGCCGCCCGAGGTGGCCCACCCCGACGATCGCCAGACGCACGCAGGACGGCGCGTCGGACCGGGTCGGGGTCCGCGCGGGCGCCGGCGCCGTCACTTGATGAAGCCCCGCTCGCTCGTCTGGATGAAGCGGACCAGCTCGTCGACGTCGGGATGCCCGGAGAGCTCGGCCGCGATCCGTTCGAGGGCCTGGCTCGTATTGAGCTTCGACTTCACGAGGAACCGGTACGCCTTCTGCAGCGCCTCGATCCGCTCGTCCGAGAAACCGTTGCGCTTCAGGCCGATCGCGTTCAGACCGTAGGTCTTGGCGTCCAGACCGTCCGTGCGGCAGAACGGGAGCACGTCCTGGCGACAGCCCGTGTAGGCGCCGAGGAAGGCGTACGCCCCGACCCGGCAGAACTGGTGGATCGCGTTGAACGCGCCGATGATCGCGTAGTTGCCGACCTCGACGTGGCCCGCCAGCACGGCCGAGTTGGCCATCGTCACACGCGAGCCGATCTTGTTGTCGTGGCCGACGTGGGTGTAGTTCATGAAGTAGTTGTCGTCGCCGATCACGGTCTCGCCGTCGTGGCCGCTGCCGGTGCCGCGGTGGACCGTCGTGAACTCGCGAAACGTGTTGCGCGCGCCGACGACGAGGCGGGTGCGCTCGCCCCGGTACTTCAGGTCCTGGGGATCGAAGCCGAGCGCGGCGTGGTCGAAGACGCGGTTCGACTCGCCGAAGACGGCCGGTCCCTGGATCGAGGCGTGCGCGCCGACCGTGGTTCCGGCCCCGAGGACGACCTCGTCGCCGATCGTGGCGTACGGCCCGACCGTGACGCCCTCGCCGAGCGAGGCGCCGGCGGCCACCACCGCCGTGGGATGCACCGAGGCCGTGACGCTCATGGCCGGTCGACCAGCACGGACAGCAGCTCCGCCTCCGTGCAGACGTTGCCCTCCACCGTCGCCGTCGCCCGACACTTGCAGACCTTCGTCTTGAGCGACACGATCTCCGCTTCTATACGGAGCTGGTCGCCCGGAACGACGGGCCGGCGGAACCGGCAGCGGTCCACTCCCGACAGGTAGAGCAATTTCTTCTCCTTTTCCGGTACGACGCCGAGCAGCGCGATCCCCGCGACCTGCGCCATGGCCTCGAGGACCAGCACGCCCGGCATCACCGGATTGCCCGGAAAGTGGCCCTGAAAGAACTCCTCGTTGTAGGTCACGTTCTTGATGCCCACGACGCGCTTGCCGGGCTCGAGCTCCAGGATGCGGTCCACGAGCAGGAACGGATAGCGATGCGGAAGGATCTTCAGAATCTCGTCGATGCGGATCTCCACGCGCGCCCCCTATTCCGTCGGTCCGAGCCGCCTCTCGAGGGCGATGATCCGCTCCAGGGCCGCCTCGAGCTTTCCAAGCAGGGCCGCGCGCCTCAGGAACTCGCGGTGCGGCAGCGCGGGCATCCCGGAGAGGACCGCCCCGGCGGGCACGCGGCCCCGCCGCGCGATGCCCGCCTGCCCGGTCAGGATCGCGCCGTCGCCGATCGTCACGTGGTCCGAGATCCCAACCTGCCCCGCGAGCGTGACGCCCGTTCCGATTCGCGAGGATCCGCCGACGCCGGCCTGCCCGCAGAAGACCGCGTGCGGGCCGACGACCACGTTGTGGCCGACCTGCACGAGATTGTCGATCTTGGTTCCGTGGCCGATCACCGTCTCCCCCAGCGTCGCGCGATCGATCGTCGAGTTCGCGCCGATCTCGACGTCGTCCTCGACGCGCACGATCCCGACCTGGGGAATCTTGTGATGCCCCTGGCCGTCCCACACGTATCCGAAGCCGTCCGATCCCACGACGGCCCCGGCGTGCAGTATGCACCGCGCGCCGATCCGGCAACCCGCGAGCACCGCGGCGTTGGGATGCAAGAAGCAGTCCTCCCCGATCTCGGCGCCCTCCCCCACGTAGGCCCCGGGCGAGAGAACGCTGCGCGCTCCGACGCGCGCCCGCGCCGCCACCGTCGCTCCCGCGGCGACCGAGACCCCGGCCCCGAGGCGAGCCGTGCGGTCCACGTGCGCGCCGCGCGCCTTGCCCGGCCGCGGGCGGGATCGCGCGTGGCGCGCCTCCAGCCAGCGCGCCAGCGCGAGCTGCGGGAAGGGGACGACGACGGCCGGCTTTCCGGATGCGCGGCTCTCCGAGGAGACCAGGAGCGCGCCGGCACGGCTCGTGGCGCCCGCCGCTTCGAGCCGTTCGTCGTTGATCCAGGAGAGGTCCCGCTGACCCGCCGACTCGAGCGTCGCGACGCCGGTCAGGAGGACCTTGCCGTCACCGTGGACGCGTCCGCCGACGACGCGGGCGACCTGGGACAGCGTGAACGCGCCTCCGGGCGCCGCGGGGGCGCCCGCCGGAACGCGGACCCGGGGGCGACTGCCCCGGCCTCGGCGCGGTCCTGGCGAGCGGCCCATGAGACGCCTCGATTCTCGTCGGCGCGGCGACGGACTCTTAGGGCTTCTTGGTCGGCGCGGGGGCCGGCGGCGCGGACTTCGTCGCAGGGGCCGGCGGCGCGGACTTCGCCGCGGGGGCGGTCTTGGCGGCCGAGCCCTCCGCCGGCTTCGCGGACGGCATGGCGACCGTCGTGTTGAATACCTTCAGGACGTCGTCCGTGATATCCACCGAGTCGTCGGCGAACACCAGGCCCGACTGGAATTTGTTGAAGATGAGGGTGAAGCCCCTCTCCTTGCCGACCTGGTTGATGATCGGGAAGACACGCTTCTCGAGCTCCCCGAGCTCCTTCTTCTGGGCCGTCTCGAGATCGCGGTTCGCGTCGTCCTGGAACCGCTTGAACGCGATCGCCTTCTCCTGGTAGCTCTTCTGGAGCTGCTCGCGCTTGTCGTCGGCGAGCGCGGACCCCTGGTCGGCCAGCTTCTGCTCCATGTCGCGGAGCTCCTTCGAGAGCTTGTCGGCCTCGTCCTTCTTCACGTCGTTGAGCTTCTTGACCCGCCCGAAGGCTTCCTTCCCGAGCGCCGACTCCTGCACGAGACGCTCGACGTTGATGACGCCGATCCGCATCGTCGCCGAAACCGGCGAGGCGGCCGGGGCGGTTCCCTGCGCGAAGGCGGCAACCGCGATGAGGCTGGCTGCCACCACGATGACCAAGCGTTTCATCCCTACTCCTTCTTCTCCGACTTTGCGAAAGCGCGGCATATTAGCAAAAATTACATAGAGGGAAAACAGGGGCCAAAACGGGGGCATTCCGCCGTTTTTCAGGCCTCCCGCCCGGGCCTTCTGCGCCCCACCAGGGAGGCCGCCCGACCCGGCGACTCGAGCCCGGCCTAGAAGGTCCTTCCGATCGAGAAGGTGAACCCCGACTTCTTCTCCTTGAGGTAGTCGATCGGGAAGCCGAACTGATCGATCGGCTGGATCGGATGAAGGTTGACCGCGTAGATGAATCGCAAAGGGGCCTGGAAGATTGGGAGGAACACCCGCAGCTCCATGCCGGCGGAGGTCCGAACGTTCTGGAAGCTGAAGTTCTGGGACTCGTGGAAGTTGTTGCCGATGTCCATGAACGCGAGCAGCTTCGCCGGGCCCGCCTGGACGAACTGGTACTCCATGTTGATGACGAAGAACTTGTTGCCGCCCAGGATTCGCTGGAACTCGTCCGTGAAGACCTCGTAGGTCTTGGGGTGCACGGGCACGACGGCCCCCTGCTGGAAGCCGCGAAGACTCTGCTCGCCTCCCAGCTGGAAGCGCTCGAAGATCGGCAGGTCGGTGCTGTTCAGGGGTTGGACCCATCCGGCCTCCACGTTGAGCGCGAGGATCGCGAGACGCGGGACGGGCACGGGGATGTAGATGGTCGATCCGATCAGCGGCTTGACGATCTGGGTCTCGCTCCCGAGTAACTTGGGCGCGATCTGCACCGAGGCGTTGAACCGGAAGCCCCGGTTGGGGTCGAACGGGTCGTTGCGGCTGTCGTACCGGTAGGCCGGCGTGATCCCGGAGGTCTTGCCGGTGGTCTGGCTGAACTTCTGGGGAGGAGGCGGCTGGCCGGGCGGCGTCTGCGCGCTGCGCACCGGGAAGTTCGCGCTGATGTTCTCGTAGGAGTAGAGAAGCGAGGCCGAGTCGAACAGGCCGATGCCCTTCGAATAGAAGACCGAGCCGCCTTCGGTCAGCTCGTCGATCGACAGGTAGTTGACCTTGCGCCGGTAGAGCGACGCGCCCACCGTCTGGTTGCGGTCCAGCCACCAGGGCACGGTGTAGGAGAGGTCGACGTAGTTCGAGACCTTGCCGATCTGCGCCGACGCCCCGATGATCTCGCCGCGGCCCAGGAAGTTCCGCGTCTGGAACGAGAACTGACCGAAGAACCCGTCGAAGGCCGAATAGCCGGCGCCGAACTGGACCTCGTTGCGCGAGGTCTCCTGGCCCTTGATCACGACGTCGACCTTCTTCTCCTCCTCGCGGACCGAGAAGCCCGGCTCCTCGCCCATCTTGAAGTAGCCCAGGGACTCGATTTTCTGGACCGACTTCTTGACCGCCTCCATGTTCATCACGTCGCCCTCGTCCAGGGCGAACTCGCGCCGAATGACCTTGTCGCGGGTCTGGGTGTTCCCCTGCACCTCGAGGTGGCCCAGGTAGTACTTGTCCCCCTCGTACATGTGGATGTCGACGTCGACCTTGTGGTCGCCGATCTCCTGGTACACCGGGTCCGCGAACCAGAAGATGTAGCCCCGCGCCTTGTAGGACTGCTCGATCGCCACCAGGGCCTCGATCAGGCGGTCGCGGTTGAGCACCGTGCCCGGCTTCAGCTCGTGGAACCTCTTCAGGAGGCCTTCCCTCGGAAAGACCGTCGGGTCGGTGTTCTCCGCGGGCTGCATCCCCTTGTCGGTGCGCGTGATCTTGATCGAGTTCACGAAGAACTTGTCGCCCTCCACCACGGGGATCGTGATCTTCACGCGCCGCTTCTGCTTCTTGGCGTTCGGGTTGACGACGTAGACGTCGAGCTTCGGGTCCTTGATGACGATGTCCTTGTAGCCCTTGGACTGGTAGACGCCCTTCATGCTCTCGACGTCGGCCTCGTAGTTGGCCTGGCTGTACGTCGTGTTCTCCGAGAGGAGCCGCCACCAGGTCGCGACCTTCGTCTTGTGCATCGCGTTGCGGAGCGCCTGGGCGGAGACGTGCTCGTTGCCCGTGAACTTGATGTACTCGATCTTGACCTTGTCGCCCTCGTCGATGTTGAAGGTGACCTTCTTCTCCGTCTTCGAGATGTCCTCGATCTTGAAGTCGACGGATGCGCTGCGGAAGCCCTGCTCGATGTAGAAGTCGTAGACCGCCGCGCGCATCTTCGAGAGGTCCTTGAGAGACAGCGGCGAGCCCGGCTGGATCTCGACCTTGGCTTCCTTGATCTTGTCCTTGATCTGCGACGTCGAGAGCTTCTTGTTCCCGGTGAACTCGATGAGCTTGATGACCGGACGCTCCTCGACCGTGATGACGAGCGTGACGCCGCCGGTCGAGCGCTCCGCGTGGATCTCCAGGTTCTCGAGCAATCCGACGTCCCAGAGCGCCTTGAAGTTGGCCCGGATCTTCTCCGGATCGTAGGGATCGCCGACCTTGATCCCCAGGTAGTGCGCGATCGTGTCGGGGGAGACCGTCTGATAGCCCACGACGCGAATGCCCACGATGAGCTCGCCGGAGGCGGAGGCGGGCGGCGCCTCCTGCGTGGACGGAGGCGGCGGTACGGGCGCCGTCTCCGGCGGGGCTATCTGCGCGGCGGGCGCCGCCGGCGCAATCGGCGCGGACGGTGGGGGCGTGGGGAGAGGCGGAGGCTCCTGAGCAAAAGCCGGCGGCGTCCAGACCGCCGCGGCCGCGAGGGCCAGGGCGGCGAAGAGGATCGCGGCGCCCCTCGAGAACGAGAGGCGGCGATGCCGCGGCCTAGTGGCCCTGCGGGATGGGTTCGTTCTCGCGCGTCGTGACACGCAGCCCCTCGGGGCCGACGCGCACCTCGATCCATTCCGGCCGCTCTTCGCGAGCCGCGATCAGCAGCTCCGAGACGGGATCCTCGACGTGTTTCTGGATTGCGCGCCGCAGAGGCCGGGCCCCCATGTTGGGGTCCTCGCCGCTCTGCTCGAGCAGCCACTCGACGGCGGCGTCGTCCACGTCGATCCGCGCGCCTTTCGGCGCGATGGTCGTGTTCACGTCGTCGATCAGGAGGCGGCAGATCTTCGCCAGATCCGGCCGCGCAAGGGGATGGAAGACGATGATGTCGTCGATCCGGTTGATGAACTCTGGCGAGAAGTCGCGGCGGAGCTCCTTCAGTACGAGCTCCTCGATCTCCTTGTTGCTCTGGACCTCGCGAGCGCTTCCGAACCCCATTCGGTTGCGGTTGACCAGGTGCTTGGTCCCGATGTTCGAGGTCATGATGATCAGCGTGTTCTTGAAATCGACGAGGTTCCCGTAGGCGTCGGTCAGGATTCCGTCCTCCAGGATCTGGAGGAGGAGATTCGCGATGTCCGGGTGCGCCTTCTCGATCTCGTCGAACAGGATCACGCTGTAGGGATTGCGGCGGATCCGCTCGGTCAGCTGACCCCCCTCCTCGTGGCCGACGTAGCCCGGAGGCGAGCCGATCAGCTTCGAAACGGCGTGCTTCTCCATGTACTCGGACATGTCGAAGCGGACGAGCGACTTGGGATTCTCGAACATGAACTCGGCCAGCCGCCGCGCGACCTCGGTCTTGCCGACGCCGGAAGGGCCGAGGAAGACGAAGGAGCCCATGGGCCGGTTGGGATTGTTGACGCCCAGCCGCGAGCGACGGATCGCCTTCGAGACGCCGATGATCGCCGCGTCCTGGCCCACGATGCGCTTGCGCAGCGCGTCCTCCATGTGGAGCAGCTTCTCGGCCTCCTCCATCTCGAGGGACGCGACCGGGATCCCCGTCCAGGAGGAGATGATCTCCTCGATGTCGCGGCGCGTGACCTCTCGCGTCGCGTCCGTGCGCTCGGCCGACTGCACCTTCGCGCGCTCGATCTCCTCCTTGAGCTCGATCTCGCGCTCGCGCAGGAAGACCGCCTTCTCGAAGTCCTTGTCCGAGATCGCCTTCTTCATCTCCTTGACGATCTGGCGGATCTCGAGCTCGAGCTTGCGCAGGTTCTGCGTATCGGCGACGCGCTTCAGCTTCACCTTGGCGCCCGCCTCGTCCAGGATGTCGATGGCCTTGTCCGGGAAGAAGCGGTCGGTGATGTAGCGATTGCTCTGGTAGACGGCGGTCTTGATCGCCTCGGCCGAGTAGCGGACCTTGTGGAACTGCTCGTAGCGATCCTTGACGCCCTCGAGGATCTCGAAGGTCTCGTTCTCCGACGGCGCCGTGACCTGGATGGCCTGGAAGCGGCGCAGCAGGCTGCGGTCCTTCTCGATGTACTTCCGGTACTCCTTGAGCGTCGTCGCCCCGATGCAGGACACCTCGCCGCGCGACAGCGCCGGCTTCAGGATGTTCGCCGCATCGAGCGAGCCCTCGGCCGAGCCCGCGCCGATCAGGGAGTGGATCTCGTCGATGAAGATGATCAGGTCCGGGTTCTCGCGCAGCTCGCGGATGATGCCCTTGAGGCGTTCCTCGAACTGCCCGCGATACTTGGTGCCCGCCACGATCAGGGACAGGTCGAGCGCCAGGATTTTCTTCGCCGCGAGGAACATCGGGACCCCGCCCTCGACGATGCGCGTCGCGAGCCCCTCGACGATGGCCGTCTTGCCGACCCCGGGCTCGCCCAGGAGGATCGGATTGTTCTTCGTGCGCCGCGAGAGGATCTGGATGATCCGCTCGACCTCCTTGTCGCGCCCGATAAGCGGATCGAACGTTCCGGTCCCGGCGAGCTGCGTCAGGTCCCGGCTGTACTCCGCCAGGAACGGGAGCTCCTTCTTCTGCTTGGAGACCTCGCGCTCCTTGATGAGCGAGATCGTCTCCTCGCGCACGCCATAGAGATTGAAGCCGCGCGCCGTCAGCAGGCGGCCGGCCACGCAGCCGTCGACGCGCAGCAGCCCGATCAGGAGATGCTCCGTTCCGACGTAGGGGTGCATCATCGACTCCGCCTCGTGGGAGGCGTAGGCCAGGATCTTCTTGGACTCCTCGGACAGCGGCAGCTCGGCGGTCGAAGAGATGCGCTCCACGAAGATCCGGTCGCCCTCGATCTCCCGCCGCACCTCCTCGGGCTTCACGTTGAAGCGGGCGAAGATCTCCTTGATGATGTCCTCGCCCTCCCGGAGGATGCCCAGGAGCAGGTGCTCCGACTCGATGACCTTGGACCCCAGCTTCGAGGCCTCGTACCGCGCAAAGAAGAGAGCGCGGCGCGCCTTCTCGTTGTATTTCTCAAACATGGGGGTTGGGTCTAGCCGCCGTCGGGGCGGAAGGGAGGGGTGGGGCCATGGTGCGCGAGCGACTCTACGGGATTCATCCTCGCTCAGGCAAACGAGTCGATGGTGCGATTCCTTCCCGAGACATCGTGAAAAGTCTATCACAGCGCTGCGCCAGGTCCGGGTTGTGAGTGACCAGGATCGTGGTCATCCGCCGCTCCGCGTGCAGCTCGCGCAGGAGCGCGAACACGGTCTGAGCCGCCGCGGCGTCGAGGTTGCCCGTGGGCTCGTCCGCCAGCAGCAGATTCGGGTTGCGTGCCAGGGCGCGAGCGATCGCGACGCGCTGCTGCTCTCCCCCGGACAGCGCGCGGGCGGAATGGTGGCCGCGCTTCGCGAGGCCGACGCGCGCGAGCAGCGCCTCCGCGCGGCGCTCGGCCTCCCGCGCCGCAACGCCCGCGATGCGGTCCGGGAACGCGACGTTCTCGAGAGCGGTGAACTCCGGAAGCAGGTGGTGAAACTGGAACACGAAGCCGATGCGCTCGTTCCGGAAGCGCGCTCGCTCCCGCGGCGACAGGTCCTCGAGCGACTCGCCGAAGACCTCCACGCGCCCCGAGTCCGGACGATCGATCCCGCCGAGCAAATGGAGCAGCGTGGACTTGCCCACTCCCGACGGACCCATGACCGCCGCGAACACCCCCTCCTCCAGCTCGAAGGAGAGACCGGAGAATACGGTGACCGGCGCGCCCTCTCCGGTGTAGGTCTTCGAGAGGGATTCTGCCTTGACGGCGAGCATCATCTCGACAGCCGAATCGCCTCACCGGGCGCCAGCCTGGCCGCGGCGCGAGATGGCAGCAGAGCGGCCAGGACCGCGGTCGCGAGCGCGAAGCCGGCGACCGCTACGACCTCGCCGGGATAGACGGCGAACGGCACGTGCGAGACGAGGTAGACCTGCGACGGCAGCGGCACGAGGTGGTAGCGCTCGAGCAGGAGCGAGAGTCCGACCCCGACAACGACGCCGGCGCCGGTCCCGACGACTCCGATGACCGCGCCGAGCGTCAGGTAGATCCGTTCGAGCGACGTCGGCGTCGCCCCCATCGCCGTGAGCACGCCGAGGTCCCGCTTCTTCTCGACGACCGTCAGCGCGATGTTCGAGACGATGTTGAGCGCCGCGACGAGGATGACCAGCGCGACCGTCACGAAGATCACCGCCTTCTCGAGGCGCAGCGCGAACGCGAGCGGCGCGTTGAGCTCTCTCCAGGTCCGCACCCGGTAGGCGTCTCCCAGCGCCGCGCGGACGCTCGCCGCGGCTTCGTCCGCCCGAGCCGGATCGGCGAGCCGCGCCTCGTAGGCGCCCGCGCCGGTCCCCACGCCCGACAGCGAGCGCGCGGTCGCCTCGGACACCTCGACCTCCGGGGTCTTGTCCAGGGCCCCGGTGAGCGTGACCTTCGCGACTCTCGCCTCGACCGCGACCGGGATCGGACCGATGGGCGAGAGCCGGAGCCGCGAGGACGTCAGCCGGATCGTCTCCCCCTCGCCGGAGTGGATGCGCAGCGACGCCGACGCGTTGAGGCGCGCGACCGGGCCGGTGGCGTCGTCGAGGCCCGGGGCGTTGCGGTAGCGAACCGGCATCGCGGCGGTCCCGGCGGAGTCCGAGGCCCAGCCGCGTCCCTCGATCACGGGCGTCACACTGGTCTCGCCGGGCACCTTCGCGAGCACGTCGCGAACCCGGTCCGCGTCCGCGAGGCGGGCTCCGTGCGCCGGCGAGACCCGGAGGTGGGCGCGGTCCATCATCTGCCGGCGGATCCGGTCCTGGAATCCCTCGAGCAGCGCGAGCGAGACGATGAGCGCCGCCACGCCGAGGGCCAGGCCCAGGATCGAGATCTTCGCGATGAGCGCGACGTGGGCGCGGCGCCGGGACGCGGCCAGGTAGCGCAGAGCCACGAACGACTCGAACCGCATCAGTCGGCGGAGTGGCGGGGGCGCAGAAGCGGGAACAGGATCACGTCTCGGATCGAGTGTCGGTTCGTCAGGAGCATCGCGAGCCGGTCGATGCCGACGCCCTCGCCCGCCGTCGGCGGCAGACCGTACTCCAGAGCCTCGACGTAGTCGGCGTCGTACGGGGCCGCCTCGAGGTCTCCCTTCGCGCGATCCTCCATCTGGCGTCGGAACCGCGCCGCCTGCTCCACGGGGTCGTTCAACTCGGAGAACCCGTTGGCGATCTCCATGCCTCCCGCGTAGAGCTCGAAGCGGTCCGCCCACTCGGGCTCGCCGGGCTTCGGCCGCGAGAGCGGCGAGATCTCGGTCGGAAACTCGCACAGGAACGTCGGGTGGAGAAGTCTCGGCTCCCCCACCGCCTCGAAGAGCTCGGCCAGCAGCTTGCCCCTCCGGCCGCGGAAGCGCTCCGGCTTCTCGACGCCGAACCGCGCCGCGGCGGCGAGCATCGCCTCCTCGGACTCGAGGTCCCGGACCTGGACGGCCCCGCGCGGGTCGTCGCGCGAGAACTCGACGACCGCCTCGCGCATCGTCAGCCGGCGGAACGGGGGCGTCCAGTCGATGGTCTCCTCGCCCCAGGGAGTGGCGAGCCCGCCCGCCACCTCGCGCGCCAGGCCCGACAGCAGCTCCTCGGTGAAATGCATGAGGTCCTCGCCGCTCGCGTAGGCCTGGTAGAACTCGAGCATCGTGAACTCGGGGTTGTGCTGCGTCGAGATCCCCTCGTTGCGGAAGTTGCGGTTGATCTCGTAGACGCGAGGCATCCCGCCCACGACCAGCCGCTTCAGGTAGAGCTCCGGCGCGATGCGCAGGAAGAGGTCGAGATCGAGCGCGTTATGGTGCGTCACGAACGGGCGCGCGACCGCTCCCCCGGCGATCGTCTGCATCATGGGAGTCTCGACCTCGAGGAACCCGTTCTCGTCGAGCGAGCGTCGGAGGAAGCGTACGATCGCCGCGCGGCGCTCGAAGACCTCTCGCGACTCCGGGTTGACGGCGAGGTCCAGGTAGCGCTGGCGGTAGCGCTGCTCGACGTCTTTCAGGCCGTGCCACTTCTCCGGAAGCGGCCGCAGGCACTTCGCGAGCAGGACCAGCGAGCGCGCCTTGACCGACAGCTCGCCGGTCCGTGTCCGGAACATCTCGCCCTCGGCGCCGATCCAGTCTCCGAGGTCGAGCGACTGGAACATCGCGAAGACCTCGTCGCCGACTGCATCCTTGCGCACGTAGACCTGCAGCCGTTGGCGTCCGTCGGAGAGGTCCAGGAAGCCGGCCTTCCCCGCCGTCCGCAGGGCCAGGACCCGCCCCGCCGTCGTGACGGTCGCGGGCGCGGCCTCGAGCTCGGGCCCGGGCGTGTCGCCGTGACGCCGGACGATCTCCGAGACGGTCGCCGTGAGCGGATAGCGAACCGGCATCGCGGGGATCCCGAGCGCCTCGACCCGGCGCAGCTTCTCGCGCCGGTTGCGCAGCAGATCACTCTCGGCGGAACCGTCGCCGGCCCGTGACTCCTCGTCGGCGCCGCTCATGGCGCGGAGTATAGCCGTGAGGCGTCGGACTCACGGTCCGTGCAGGTACGGGTTAGCCGCGCGTCTCCGCCGAAGAGAGACGAACGCCGGCTATGCCGCTATGCCGCTATGCCGCTATGCCGCTATGCGCGCGACTCACGCCGGTCGCTCTTGGGGGAGTCCTGCATCAGCCAGAGATCCGACGTCGCGCGCAGGAGGCGGAAGCGCGTCCGCGTCCACGAGCGGATCTCCTCGGACGAGTTGACGGCCTCGGACTCGTCGATGATGCTCGTGAGGCTCGCGTCGAGAGACGGAACGCGGCCGAGCGTGGCCCGGGCCGAACGGAGCAGATCGGCCGACGGCGGGGCGCCCGACGCGGAGCGCAGCGCGCCCGTCTCCTCCTCGGCCTTGAGCCGCAGCGCCACGGCGCGAAGCAGGATGAGGTCGCGCTCGTTCGACGGATCGCCGCCGGCGGCCACGGCGCGGCGGGCCGCCTTGAGCTCCCACGGCTCGAGCCGCAGGTTCTCGAGACCCTCGAGGTCGGTGCGCAGCGGACCCGAGCCGTCGTCGTACATCTCGACCGGCGAGAGGACGCGGTCGAGGTAAGGCTTCCAGAACGCGTCCTCGGCGGCGTCCGACTCGGCCTCTTCGACGAGCTCGAGCGCTTCATCGATGTCCTCGGCGGCCAGTCCCGTCAGCTCGAAGCGGCCGAGGACTTCGCCGATGGCTTCCTTGAGCTCGACGACGTGCAGCGCCTTCAGGTTGCTCTCCTTGGACTGCCGCTCGAAACGCACGCGCGACTCGTGGAAGCGCTGGAACTCCTGGCCCGGTGAGGTCTCGAGGCCGCCGCGAGTCAGCTCCTTCTCGAGGTCGCCGATGCGCTCCGTGGCCTCCTCCAGGCGGCGCTCCTCGCGGTCGTAGAGGCGCCGGAACACCGACCGCGTCTTCAGGTTGCACGACGCGACCGCCGCCAGCACCTCGGGATTGGCGAGTCCGCTCGCGACCCGGCGCTTCATCGTGCGGACGTTGTTCAGCAGGCGCGCGGTCACGAGGTCCTCGAACTCCTGGGCTCGCGCCATGTCCGCCGCCAACTCGTCGAAGGCGCGCACGATCGTGGGCAGCGTGGTCGCATCCAGGCGCGGCCACACCGAGGTCAGCGAGGCGGACTCGAAGAACTTCTGCATGTCGGGCCGCGGCCTCGCGCTACCCGCCTCCGTCCCCGCCTGTCCGGCGGCGACCACGGTCGCGAGGAAGTCGACCTTGTCGACGACGTCCTCATCCACGTCGGGCTGCGAGAAGTAGAACCGCAGGAGATGGAACGCGATCTTCTCGTCCTGCGGCTGCACCTTCTCGAAGAACCTCCGAACGTAGGACGGGGAGATGTGCCGGTCCGCCTCGCGCAGCTTTCGGGCGAAGGCGTCGAGACGCTCGGAGAGCTCGCGCAGCTTCGGCGCGACCTTCTCCGGCGAGGTCGTGTCGATCGTTCCGGCGACCGCGCGGACATCGTCGTAGAGGCGTCCGAAGTCCAGGGCGTAGCTCGGCTCCGACGCGAAGAACGTTTTCTGGACGCCTCGCAGGAACTGGTGAAACGTCCAGAGCGCCTTGAACCTTTCGGTCAGGCGAATGTAGTCTTCGTGAAGAAGCTGGATTCGCTCGACGGACATTTTTTCCCGCGGTTCGTAACATTTTAGCCCAGGAGGAAACCCTCATGCGGATCATCGCGACCGACGCAGCGCCGAAGGCGATCGGGCCCTATTCCCAGGCGATCGCCGAGGGCGGCTTTCTGTTCGCCTCCGGGCAGATTCCCCTCGATCCGGCCACGGGCGAGCTGGTCTCCGGGGGGATCGAGGCGGCCGTCGAGCGCGTCTTCGACAACCTGGAGGCGATCCTCGAGGCCTCGGGCCTGAGCCTCGCGGACGTGGTCAAAACCACGGTTTACCTGCTCTCGATGCGCGAGTTCGCCGCGATGAACGCGGTTTACACGCGCCGGTTCGGTAACCACCGGCCTGCCCGATCGACGGTTGCGGTGGCGCAGCTCCCCAAGGACGCCCCGGTCGAGATCGACGTCGTGGCGAAGCTGCGCTGAAAGGCGTCGCGAAGCTGCGCTAGGGCCAGAGCGCGAGGCCGGCGGCGGCCGCGATCCACCCGAGCATGAGGACCCGCGTCGAGCGGCGGTGCAGGCGCTCGAAGCGCTTCCGCCACGGATCGTCCGGAGGGGAGGCGTCGAACGACCCGACCTTCATCCGGAAGTAGTTCATCCGCGGCCGAAGGACCATCGCGAGGTAGACGTTGGTCGCGATCGCCAGGAAGATGGCGATGGCGGCCGGGATGGATCGGCCGCTGAGGCCTCCCCCGCGCTCCAGGTTGACGAAGATGCCGATCACGAGCACCAGCGAGAGCGCCTGCTTCACGGCCTCGAACCGGCGGAGGATCTCGCCGAACACCGTCCCGGCCGTATCCCGCGAGGCGATCGTTCGAAAGATCACCGGAGCGGCCAGGACCACGGTCAGCGTTCCGCCGACCCAGAGTGCGAGCGCGAAGCGAATGGCGAGCGAGACGAAATCCAAGCGCGCGAGTCTAGCAGGCCGTGTCCTCCTCAGCCGCCGAAGGGCGGCGGCGCGCAGCGCAGGAGGCCCGCCGAAGGGAGGCGGCGCGCTGCGCAGGAAGTCAGCCGCCCAAAGGGCGGCGGCGCGCAGCGCAGACAGCTCGCGCTAAGATCCTGACGGGACCATGCAGAAGGAGCTCTCGGACGCGATCGACGACCTGATCCTCGGCCGAGGAGTCGCGCGCGGCCGGCACGCGCTGACCCTTCAGGGCCGAGACGTCTCCGCGGAGTTCGTCGAGCGCCTTCGCGCCAACGGGTTTCGAGAGACGACGGTGCGGGACGCGCCGATCGAGGCGGGCGAGAAGATCCCCGGCTTCGTCCTCGATTCGGAGAAGGGCCTCGCGGACTTCGGCTGGATCCGTTGGGAGATCTTCACGCCGCGCAGCCGCCGCAAGCTCTTCGCGTCGGAATACCGCCGCCCGGACAACCAGGAGTGGGCCGTCCAGATCAACCTCGGCTCGCCTCGGCCGGTTTGGGCGGATCCCTCGGGCAAGGTGCGGCACGACGTCGACACCGTCGTCGCCGTGAACCCGTGAGCGGCGCGACGAAGTAGCGCGCGGCATGCCGTGACGTCACCCGGTCCGTTCCTCGAGACGATCCCGGTCGGGCCGCTGCAGTGCAACTGCTCGATCCTCGGCGACCCCGGAAGCGGCGAGGCCCTCGTCATCGATCCGGGCGACGAGCCCGAGAAGATTTTGGAGGCGCTCCGCGCAAGCCGCCTCACCCCGGTGGCGCTGCTCCACACCCACGCGCACTTCGACCACATCGGCGGCTCGCGGCGCGTCCACGAGACCACGGCGGCGCCGATCCGCCTGCACGCCGCCGACTTCCCGCTCTACGACGCTTTGCCCGCCCAGGCCGCGCACTTCGGCCTCTCCGCCGAGGACCCGGCGCCTCCGGACCGCGCGGTCGAGGACGGAGAGGTGATCCGCTTCGGCGGATTCGCGGTCACGGCGATCCACACGCCCGGCCACACGCCGGGCTCGACGTGCTACCACCTGAACGGCGCCGGAGGCATTCTGTTTTCGGGCGACACGCTCTTCCGCCGCTCCATCGGGCGCACGGACCTCTGGGGCGGAGACAGCCGGACGATCCTGTCCTCCATCCGCGAGCGGCTCTACCGCCTGCCCGCCGATCTGCGCGTGATCTGCGGCCACGGCCCGGACACGACGATCGGAGAGGAGAGCGCGCGTAACCCGTTCGTGCGCGGTTGAGGAAGCCGGACGCTATAATCATCCGCCGATGCGACTCTCACTACCCGAGAAATCCACCCTCGTCGCCTCGTTCTGGCAGGACGCTCCGTCGGTCTGTCCGGCGCACGACGTTCCGATGCGCACGTTCTTCGTCGACCGCGTCTACAAGCCGCAGGTCGTCATGGTCTGCCCGAAGGGCGAGACCCTGCGCTTCACCCAGAAGCCCAAGCAGATCGAGTACTCCCGCCCCCACGTCAAGACGATGGTCAAGGACGCGCAGGAGAGCGAGTTTCCCGCCTGCCCCCAGGACTTCGACGCGCTCACGATCTTCCGCACTCCGGCCGTCTTCATTCCGCAGGGCTGGGATTACCACTTCATCTGCCCGACCTGCCTCTCCTGGGGAAGCTGGATCGAGACGGGCCGCGAACAGGAAGAGGTCGCCGCCGCTCCCAAGCCCAAGAAGGAGGCGCCCGCCTTCCACGACGAGACGATCCCGCTCCCGAAGCGCATGGAGATGGCGAAAGACGGCAACCTCGCCCTGAAGCTCTATGCCGCCATGGCCCAGACCGACTGCACGGCCTGCGGCTACGACTGCGAGGGCTACGCCGCCGCGATCGCCGCGGGCACCGAGAAGGACCCGAACCTCTGCGTCCCGGGCAAGGAGGAGACGGCGAAGATCGTCAAGGACCTGCTGAAGGGAACGGGACTGCCGGCGGCGTCCGGCTAGCGATCACGAATTCTTCCTACCTCACCGGCAGCGAAAACGTAAACCGGCTCCCCTGCCCCACGACGCTCGACGCCCAGATCGAGCCGCCGTGCAGCTCGACGAGCATGCGCGCGAGGGCGAGGCCGATGCCCATGCCGGCATGGCCGCGGGTCGCCGAGCCGTCGACCTGGCGGAACCGCTCGAAGACGTGCGGGAGCTCGGATTCGGGGATCCCGATCCCGTCGTCCTCGACGCTGACCAGATAGCGCTCGGCCTCGCGCTCGACACGCACCACGACGCGGCCGCGCTCGGGCGTGAAGTGGATCGCGTTGGCAAGAAGGTTCCAGAGGATCTGCTGCAGCCGCAGGGCGTCCGCCCGCACCGGCGCCATCGGCTCCGGCAGCGGCGCGAGAATGAGGACCACGCCCCGGGTCTCCGCCATCAGCCGCACCGTCTCGAGCGAGCGATGGATCACCTCGGACAGGAGCACGGGCTTCCACTGCAGGGTCAGCGCGCCGCGGTCGAGCCGCGCGAGGTCGAGAAGGTCGTCGATGAGGGCGAGCAGCACGCGGGAGGACTGGCGGATCTGGCGCAGGCCGCGCCGCATCGTCTCCTCGTCGACGTCGCCGTCCGCGAAGAGGTCGGTCCAGCCGACGATGGCCGTCAGCGGCGTGCGCAGCTCGTGGTTGACGTTCTGGAGGAAGTGGTCCTTGAGGCGACTCGCGCGCCGCAGCTCGTCCACCGTCCCGGAGAGCTCGCTGTAGAGGCGCGCGTTGCGCAGGAGGAGGGAGGCGAGATCGGCGAACGAGGTGAGCGCGTCCACCTCCTCCTGGAAGAACCCGCCGTCGCGGTTGATCGCGACGGCGACGCCGAGCGTCTCCTCCTCGGTCTTGAGCGGGGCGAACACGCCGTTGCGCGCTCCGCTCGACTGCTGGAGCTCGCGGTTCGCGTAAGGGTCGCGGTCGAGGTCGTTGCTGGAGTACGGCTCCCCCGTGCGGAAGACCATGCCCTCGATCGAGCGCGCGTCCAGCGACACCTGCAGCCGGCCCGCCAACTCCCCGGTGACGTTCCACGCCGGCAGGCGCGCCTCGAGCCGGTTCGTGCGGGCGTCGTAGAAGCAGAACCAGACGCGCTCCGCGCCGGTGAAGCCGGCCACGGCCTGGGTCGCGCGGGCCAGCACTTCCTCCGGATCGGTCATCCGGTAGGCCGACCGGGAGAAGTCGTGGAGGCGGCGCAGGGTCTCCACCCGGCGCTCGACCCGTCGGCCCATCGTGTCGATCGCGGCCGCCAACCGGCCGAGCTCGTCCTCCGCGTCCTTCCCGGCGATCTCGACCGACCGGCCACGCCCGATCTCCTCGGCCGCCCGGACCAGCTCCGAGACGGGCGCCGAGACGCGCCGGGAGACGATCGCGGTGACGACCAGGACGGCCGGCAGCAGCACGACGAACAGCAGGATCACGTCGCGACGCAGGCCCGCGTAGGTCTCGGCGGGAAGGACCCGGGCGGCCTCGCCACGGATGGTCTCGAGCGCCTGCTCGGAGAGGCCCTCGCCGAAGACCCACCGGGTGGAGCCGACCCGCGCGGTCGCGATGCGCGCGCGGCGCCCGTCCAGGAGGTACTGATCGCTGGACTGCGGAGTCCGGAGCGCGCGCTGGGCCAGCCGCTTGAGCTCGGCGGCGCCCGCGTCGCCGAGGCGCGCGCCCCCGATGCCGTTCCAGCCCAGGCTCGCGGCGGCGCGCGGAGTCATCAGCAACGCGTGCCCCTCTCCGTCGAGCGCGAACCAGAAGTCGCCGGCCGGCGCCCAGCTCTCCATCGCCTCCGCCACGTAGCGCCGCGCGTCGACCTCGAGCGCGACGCCCCCCACGAGGTGGCCCGAGGCATCGCGCACCGGAAGGAGCAGATGAACCAGCCGCGCGGCGGCCGTCTCGGGCGGAGAGACGAAGGTGCCCGTCCACACGGCGGTGTCGGCCCCCGTGGCCGGGGGCGCCTCGGGAAAGGCGACCGTGCGGTCGAGGCGAAAGCGCTCGAGCTTCGCCGACGCCTCCCGGCGAGCCTGAGCCAGGTCGAACCAGGGGCTGTGCCGCACCATTCCCGACGCGGTCCACACCCGGACACTGTGGACGGACGTCCGCCGGCGGAGCAGATCCGACATCGCGGCGGCGAGCGGCAGAGTGCGCACCGCGTCGCGGACGGCATCTTCCCGGGGGCCGGCGCGGAGCCCGCCGGATTCGACGGCGCCAGCCGACGGCACGAGCACGACCGACTCGGCCTCGGGCGCGGCGGTCCAGAAGTCGCCCCGGCCGTCCGGGGCGAGCTCCGGACGCGCTCCGCCCGCCGGCCAGGCAGGCGCCGCCGTCGAGGAGAGCACCGACCGCGCGGCCGCGGCCAGTGCGCGCGCCGCCTCCTCCGTCGTGCCGGCGCGGCTCTCGATCCACTCCGCGCGGAAGGCGGCGTCCTGGGCCAGCCGGGCGCTCGCCTCGGTGATTCGCACCGCCGCGACCTGCTCGGCGGAAGACGCCTCGACGGTCGAGAGGCGCCGCTGGATCAGGAGAACGAAGAGGCTACCGGGCAGCAGGAAGGCGAGCGAGAACCCGAAGAGCAGGCGAGCCGTGACGCTGCGGCGCGGATCCAGGCGCCGCCAGAAGCGTTCGAAGGGAAGGCCGGACACTGACGGATTTTAACGCGCCGTTCCGACGAAGCCGGAGGTTTCCGATGCGCGGCGCTACTCGTACCGCAGCGCCTCGATCGGGTCGAGCCGCGACGCCTTGCGAGCGGGATAGAAGCCGAAGAAGATCCCGATCGCGGCCGAGAACCCGAACGCGAGGACGACGGCCGCCGGCGACAGAAGTATCGGCCATCGCGCCTTCCAGGCGAGCACTCGGGACGCGCCCATGCCGAGGGCGATGCCGATCGCGCCGCCGGCCACCGAGAGCGTCAGCGCCTCGATCAGGAACTGGGTGAGGATGTCGCGTCCCTTGGCGCCGATCGCCATGCGGACGCCGATCTCGCGCGTGCGCTCGGTCACGGAGACCAGCATGATGTTCATGATCCCGATCCCGCCCACGAGCAGCGAGATCGAGGCCGCCGAGGCGAGCAGGACGGACAGGGTGCGCGAGGTCTCGTCGGCCGTCTGCGCGATCTCCTGCTGCGAGCGGATCATGAAGTCGGAGTCCTGGCCGGGCTGCAGGCGGTGGCGCTGTCGCAGGAGGGCCTCGATCTCCCTCTGGGCCTCGTCCACCTCCGCACGCGAGACCGCGGACGCCATGAACATGTCGATCTTGGTGGTCTTCTTCAGGAGCCGCATCACCGTCGTGTAGGGCGCGATGACGGTGTCGTCCTGGTCCTGGCCCATCGTGTTGCCGCCCTTGCTCTCGAGGACGCCCACGACGCGGAAGGGGAAGTTCTTGATGCGGACCATCTGCCCGATCGGGTCCTGTCCCTCGAAGAGCGCGTTCGCGACGGTCGAGCCCAGGATGCAGACCTTGGCCGCGGCCCGCACGTCCGAGTCGCTGAAGAACGCTCCCTTCTCCACGTTCCACGAGCGCACGAACGGCCACTCCACGCCCACGCCCTGGACCGACGTGCCCCAGTTGAGGTTGCCGTTGACGATCTGGGCCGCGGACCGCGAGACGGGCGTCACGTACGCGACGGCCGGACACTCCGAGCGCACCGCGTCGACGTCGTCGTCGGTGATGGTCGAGTTGCCGGTGAAGATGCGGGCGCCCGATTGCGTCGCGACGCCCGGGAAGATCATGAGGAAGTTCGTTCCGAGCGAGGAGATCTGCGCCTGGATCGAGGCCTGGGAACCCTCTCCGACCGCGATCATCGCGATCACGCAGGCGACGCCGATGATGATGCCGAGAGCCGTCAGCGTCGAGCGCAGCTTGTTGCGAGCGATCGCCTTGAGCCCGACCTTGAGGATGGTCATGAACTTGAACATGGTGCGCCTGGCTCCCCTCTGCCCTCTGCCCTCTACCCCGCGCGCCGCTGCTCGGCGACCGCCCGGTCGTCGACGATGAGCCCGTCGCGGAACACCACGGCCCGCTTGGCGTGCTGGGCGATGTCCGGCTCGTGGGTGATGAGCACGACCGTCTTGCCGTCGTCGTTGAGCCGCTGGAACACCGCCATCACCTCCTCGGAGGTCTTCGTGTCGAGGTTCCCGGTGGGCTCGTCCGCCAGGATGAGCTTGGGATCGTTGATGAGCGCGCGCGCGATCGCGACGCGCTGCTGCTGGCCGCCCGAGAGCTGGCTCGGGTGGTGGTCCTCGCGGCCGGCCAGGCCGACGATCTCGAGGCACTTGCGCGCCCGCTCCTCGCGTTCGCGCGAGGAGATGGTGGCCGCGGCGTAGATCAGCGGGAGCTCGACGTTCTCGATCGCCGACGTGCGCGAGAGAAGGTTGAAGGACTGGAACACGAAGCCGATCTTCCCGTTGCGGATCTCGGCGCGCTCGTCGCGGTCCAGGCCGGAGACGTCGACGCCGTCGAGGAAGTACTTTCCCGCGGTCGGGCGGTCGAGGCATCCGACGATGTTCATGAACGTGCTCTTGCCCGAGCCCGAGGGACCCATCACGGCCACGAACTCGCCGGGAAGGATGGAGAGCGAGATCCCGTCGAGGGCGCGGACCTGGACCTCGCCCATCTGGTACACGCGGACCAGGTCCTCGATCCGGATGACCTCGGCGGCCTCCGGACTCAAAACGGCCTCCGGCCTCCGCCGCCCGGGGCGCCGCCCGGCCGGCTGCCCGCCGTGGCGTCGGCCTTGGCCGTCGCGAGGCCCACGACGACCGTCTCGCCGGGCTTGATCGCGCCGTCAGCAACCTGCGTGAAGCGCCCGTCCGAGATGCCCGTGCGGATCGAGACCGGCTTGGGATCGCCCAATCCGTCGGCCGCGACCGTGTAGACCGTCTGCTGGTTGGCGGATTTCTTGGGCTTGCCGCCTCCGGCGCCCGCGCTCTGGCCGAATTGCCGCGTCGCGCCCACGCTCCCGGGGCCGCCGCCGGAGCGCGCCGCCCGCTCCTCCGGGGACGGCGTCGGCGCGCTCGCCACGGCGTTCTCGGGCCGGAAGCGCAGCGCCGCGTTCGGGATGCGCACGACGTCCTTGACGGTCGCGACGTCGATCGTAACGTTCGCCGTCATGCTGGGCCGCAGCGCGAGGTCTTCGTTGGAGACCTCGATGATGACGGGATAGGTCACGACGTTCTGGTTGACCGTCGCATTCAGGCGGATCTGGGCGATCTTCCCGCGGAAGGTCTGGTCGGGATAGGCGTCGACCGTGAAGCGTACCGGCTGGCCGACCTTGCAGAGCCCGATGTCGGACTCCGAGACGTCGGCCGAGACCTGCATCTTGGTCAAGTCCTGCGCGATCGTGAAGATCGTGGGCGCCTGGAACGACGCCGCGACCGGCTGGCCCACGTCGTACTCGCGATCCACGACCACGCCGTCGATCGGCGCGATGATCTTGCTGTTGCGCAGATCCGTCTCCGAGGAGGAGAGCATGGCCTTGGCCTGGTTCACGGCGGCGACGGCGGAGTCGTAGTTCGCCTGCGCCTGGTCGAGGTCCGCCTGTGCCGCGAGCTGCTGGTCCCAGAGGGCTTTCTGGCGGCGCAGCGCGATCTGCGAGTTGCGGACGTCGACCTGCGCCTTCTCCAGCGCCGCCTGGCTCTGGTTGACCTTCTCCTGAAACGGCACCGGGTCGAGCTCGGCGAGGAGCTCGCCCTTCTTGACCATCTTGTTGAAGTCGGCGTGCAGAGCGGCCACGTTGCCGGACACGACGCTCCCGACCTTGACGGTCGTCACGGCGGACAGGGTGCCGGTCGCGGCCACTGCCTGCGTGACGTTGCCCGTATCGACTTTCGCCGTGCGGTACTTCGGCTCCGAGCGGCCGCGGCCGCCCAGCAGGAAGATCGCACCCACGCCGAGGGCGAGCACAACCCCTACCCAGATCAGCTTCTTCATCACGTTTCGTCCAACGGAAAGGACACGCGAAATCTTCCGCCGAGGCTCTCCTCCAGAACGGGGCTCGGAAGGTAAAGGTTACACGGCTGCGGCCCGCAGTGCAGGCGGCGCGGACGGCGAAACGATCCCCCAAACGACGCGAAGCCCGGCGTGGAGCCGGGCTTCGTTGCGACCGAGCAGTCCGGGATCAGAGGTTCCGGTCGATGAGCTTGACGAACTCGCTGCGGGGCAGCGCTCCGAGGGCACGATCGGCCACCTGGCCGTTCTTGAAGAGGATGAAGGTCGGGATCGAGGTGATCTGGTAGCGGGTCGCCACGTCGGTCGATTCGTCGACGTTGATCTTGGCCACCTTCAGCTTGCCCGCGTACTGGTTGGCGAGGTCCTCGACGATCGGGGCCACCGAGCGGCACGGACCGCACCAGGGCGCCCAGAAATCGACCAGAACGGGAACCGGACTCTTCAGGATGTCCCCGTCGAAGCTGGCGTCGGACACCTGGGCAACATTCGGGTTATTCCCCATGAACAATGCTCCTTCCCGATGAAGTATGCAGAAACCGGATCGATCGGTTCCGGCCCGGCCCGCCTCATCCTACACGAACCGGGGACGACGTTCCGTGATCAATGCACGTGCGCGTGGACACGCCCGCGCACGTGGGCCAGGCCCTCGCGCAGGAACCAGGGAACCATGAGGAGCGAAAGCGCCGGATCCACCCAACCCGGCGCGTGGAACAGACCGGCGACCATCGCGAGCAGAGTGAGCGCCGAGTCGATCGAGCACGCGATCGATTCCTTCGCCTCCGCGGCGAGTCCCTTGCTTCCGAGATTGCGGCTCGTCTTCCACTTGAAGTAGCCGACCACCGGCATCCCGAACGTCGCGAAGATCGTCAGGAGCAGCCCGAGCAGGCTCGGCTCGACGTGCGAGCCCTTCAGGATCTCGAACGCTCCGCGGACCGCGGTGTAGGTCGCGAGCAGAAGAAACGAGACGCCGATCCACCGCGCGAGAACCTGATCGCTGTGCGCGTGGTCCTCCTCCTCGTCCGCGAGGTGGCGCAGGTGCGCGACGGCCAGGAACGCGGCCCCGCCCTCGATGACGCTCTCGAGGCCGAAGGCGAGGAGCGCGAGGCTCCCGGTCCGGACCGCCTCGTACAGCGCGAGGCCGCCCTCGCCGAAGACGTGGACGAAGGTCAGCCCCAGGAGCCAGTACATCCGCCGCCGCAGGGCGGCGGTTCCGCGGGGTCCGTCCTCGAGCGCGGGCGACCCGGCGCTGGATCCCGAATTCACGCGGGCATTCTACGCATCGTCCGCCTCGGGGCTCCGAAGGGGAATAGAATCAGTATTTCGGGAGCTTCTCAGACCGAAATGCTGCGCCGCATCCGGACCTCCCCCGCCGCGAGGCTGGCCCTGTGCGCGGCCGCACTGATCGCGATCGGCGCCTCGTTCGGCCTGCATCCGGAGCCGGGAGAGACCTTCCCGAACGCGTCCGTCTCGTTCGAGCGACCGGCGGCGCCGGAGTCCAACCACGGCTGCGTCGCCTGCCTCAACCACGGGGTCGCCCTCGCCTCGCCGCTCGCCGGTCTCCTTCCGGCCGGCGCCGCCTGGAAGCCCGCTCCCCCGCCCGTCGATCCGCTCTCCCGCGGCCGGCTCGCCGCCGCGGATCTCCCCGGCCGTTCCCCTCCCTTCGACCGCTCGTAGGGTTCTCGGGCCGCGCCGTGCTCCGGCGCGCTCCCGAACGACACCGGGCGATTCGAAGGAGGGCCATCTTGAAACGGACACATTCCCTGGTCAGGATTCCATGGCAGCTCGCCGCGGCGGGCCTGTGGCTCGTCACAGCAGGCGCGCTCGCCCAGGAGCCTGCCGCTTCTCCGACTCCGACGCCGACGTCCTCCGAGGCCGCGGCGCCGCCGGCTCCGGTCGAGGCGCCTGCGCCCGCGCCGGCTTATCCGGCCTCTCCCCCGCCGGGCGCCTCCGGGGGCCCGGGACAGACCTCGAACTACTTCAACCCGAGCATCTCGGTCATCGGCAACTTCCTCGGCGTCGCCGGGCACAACCCGGTCGAGAACCTGCCGGCGGCGAGCCTCCGCGAATCCGAGGTGGCCCTCCAGGCGATCGTGGATCCCTACGGGAGGGCGGACTTCTTTCTCTCTTTCAGCGAGCAGGGCGTCGAGGTCGAGGAGGGATTTCTCACGCTGACCTCGCTGCCCTGGAAGCTTCTCGCCAAGGTCGGACGCATGCGCGTCTCCTTCGGAAAGATCAACACGCTCCACCTCCACGTGCTGCCCTGGCCGGACTCGCCGCTCCCTCTCGTGAACCTGCTCGGGGGCGAGGAGGGCTGGAAGGGCACCGGCGTCTCGGTCGCGCGACTGCTCCCGCTGCCCGGTGACACGTTCTCGGAGGTGACGCTGCAGGTCTTCGACGGAAACTCGGAGGGACTCTTCTCCGCGCCGAACCGCGGGAACCTGGCGTACAACGGCCACTACCGGATCTTCAAGGACCTCACCGAGGCGGTGAACGTGGACCTCGGCGTCTCCTACGGCGCCGGTCCCAACGACACCGCGACCAAGAGCGACCTCGAGTGGACCACCCTCGGCGGCGCCGACCTGACGCTGCGCTGGAAGCCGCTCCAGACCGGCAACTACCACGCCTTCATCCTCCGCGGCGAGTACATCCACAGCGACCGCCGGGAGCCCGTCGGCGACCAGAGGGGCTACGGCTGGTTCGTCTCGGGCGACTACCAGTTCGCCAAGCGCTGGTGGGTCGGCGCGCGCGTCGAGGCCTCCGACCACGCGGACAACGCGAGCCTGCGCGACAAGGGCCAGGCCGTCACGCTGACCTTCAATCCGAGCGAGTTCTCACAGATCCGCACCGAGCTGCGTCGCCGCGTCTACGGCGGCACCAACGTGACGGCGACCGAGGCGCTCTTCCAACTGCAATTCGCGATCGGCGCCCACGGCGCCCATCCGTTCTGAACGGCTCGAAAGGAATACGCATGAAACGTCTTCTCTGGATCGTCGCCGCGGCCCTCCTCGCCGCACCGCCCGCCTTTGCGAAGGTCAAGGTCGTCTCTTCCATCCAGGACTTCGCTTCGATCGCGCAGAACGTCGGGGGCGACCGGGTGGAGGTGTTCGCGCTCGCCAAGGGCTACCAGGATCCCCACTTCGTCGACCCCAAGCCCTCCTTCGTCCTGAAGCTTTCGGACGCGGACGTGCTGATCGTCGCGGGCCTGGAGCTCGAGATCGGATACCTCCCGCCCCTGATCGACCAGAGCCGCAACGACAAGATCCGTCCGGGTGCCCCCGGGTATCTCGATGCGTCCATCGGCTGCGACATCCTCGAGAAGCCCACCGGCGAAGTGACGCGGGCCATGGGCGACGTGCATCCCTTCGGCAACCCGCACTACTGGCTGGACCCGGACAACGGCCGGGTCATCGCCCGCGCGATCGCCGCGAAGCTGACGCAGCTCGATCCCGGCGGCGCGGCCACCTACAAGTCCAATCTGGCCGCCCTCGAGGCGAGCCTCGCCGAGGGCGAGAAGCGCTGGGACGCGCAGCTCGGCCCCTACGCCGGCACGCAGGTCGTCACGTACCACAACTCCTGGCCCAACTTCCTGAAGCGCTTCAAGCTCGTCGCCGCCGGCTACATCGAGCCGAAGCCCGGGATCCCTCCCTCGCCCGCGCACACGGTGGAGCTCATCAACATGATGCTCGAGAAGAAGATCCCGGTGATCCTGATGGAGCCCTACTTCGACGCAAAGACCCCGAAGGCCGTCGCCGAGAAGACGGGAGCGACGCTCGTGACCTTCATCCCCTCGGTCGGAGGCGTGCCGGCGGCCAAGGACTACGTCGCGCTGTTCGACTACGACGTGAAGCTCCTCTCCGAGGCGCTCGCCGCGAAGAAGGGAGCCAAGCCATGAGCGTCTTCCAGGTCTTGATGCCGGCCTTCGTCGCCGGCCTCATCGTGACCGGGATGCTGTCGTACCTCGGCGTCCACGTCGTGGAGCGCGGCGTCATCTTCGTGGACCTGTCGCTCGCGCAGATCGCCGCCCTCGGAACGACCATCGGGATCCTCGCCGGCTACGACATGCACTCGGACATGGGCCATGTGTTCTCGCTCGGCTTCGCCCTGCTCGGGGCCGCCGTGTTCGCGCTCTCGCGGGTCCACCGCAGCACGCGCATTCCCCAGGAGGCCATCATCGGGATCGCCTATGCCGTCGCCGCCGCGGCCTCGATCCTGGCGATGTCGAAGGCCACCGGCGAGACCGAGCACCTCAAGGAGATGCTGGTCGGCAACATTCTGTCCGTGTCCTGGCCGGAGCTGGCGAAGACGGCCGGAATGTTCGCCGTCGTCGGTGCCTTCCACTTCGCGCTGCGCAAGAAGTTCCTGCTCATCTCGATGGACGAGCCCGAGGCCGAGAGGCAGGGGCTCTCCATCCGCTTCTGGGATTTCCTGTTCTACGGCTCGTTCGGCTTCGTCGTGACCTCGGCGGTGCCGATCGCGGGGGTGCTCCTCGTGTTCTCGTACCTGATCGTTCCGGCGGTCTCCGCCATGCTCTTCTCGGAGAAGCTCGGGGTGCGGCTCGCCATCGGCTGGACGATGGGCGCCGTGACCTCGGCCGTCGGGGTGTACCTGTCCTATCTCTGGGATCTGCCGACCGGCGCCACGATCGTCGCCACGCTCGGCACCGGTCTCCTGCTGCTGGCGGGAGTGCGCCTGCTCCTCCGACGGGGAGCCGTCGCCTAGCCGGAACGCTTCGCGAAGTAGTCGCGCGTCAATCCGATGTCCTTCTGGATCTGCTCCTTGAGGTCCAGGATCGACGGGAACTTCCGTTCCTCGCGCAGGCGCTCCAGGAAGAAGAGCCGCACCCTCTCGCCGTAGACGTCCGACGTGAAGTCGAGCACGTAGGTCTCGATCGTCGTCGTGTAGTCCTCGTAGAGGGTCGGGCGGCGGCCGATGTTCGTGACGCTGCCGAACCGGCGCCCGAAGGAGCGGATCTCGATCTCCGTGACGTAGACGCCCTCGGCCGGCGCCAGCTCGTTCTCGGGCTCGAGGTTGATGGTCGGCACGCCGATCTGATGGCCCAGCCGGTCGCCGCGCGCGACGAGCCCGTCGAGCTCGTAGCTGCGGCCGAGCATCGCCGCGGCCTCGGACACCGCTCCGCTCTCGAGCGCTCCGCGAATCCGCGACGAGGAGACCGGTTCCCCCTTCCAGTCGACCTCCTCGACCGGCGACGCGATGAATCCGCACTCCGCGCCCATCCGCGAGAGCAGCGCGAGGTCCCCCCGCTTGCCCCGGCCGAACGCGAAGTGCCGGCCCAGGTACAGCTCGGCGGCGCCCAGCCGGTCGTGCAGCAGGCTGCGGACGAACTCCTCCGGCTCCGTCAGCGAGAAGTCCCGCGTGAACGGGATCACGAGCAGGAACTCGAGGCCCAGGGCCGCGAGGACCTCCTCCTTCTGGCGCAGGGTCTGGATCCGGCGGGGCGCGTGGTTCGGCCGCAGGACCGCCATCGGGTGGGGCTCGAAGGTGATCGCGAAAGACGGCCGGCCGGTCTCCCGGGCCCGCGCGATCACCGTCTCCAGGATCCGGTGATGCCCGAGGTGGACGCCGTCGAAGTTGCCGATCGTGCCCACGCCGCCGCGCGGCAGGTCCGACGGGGAGGCCCGGAGAGGATCGCGGATGACGTGCATGTCGGCTGTCAGCTTTCAGCTCTCAGCTTTCGGCCGGCGCGATTCCTCCCACCACGTCGTAGTCGAATGTCTTCTCGATCCTGATCCTCACGAGGTCGCCGGGAAAGAGCGTGCGGCCCCTCGTGTCGGTGATCAGCACGCGGCCGTCGATCTCGGGTGCCTGGGAGCGCAGCCGGCCTTCGAGCAGGTAATCCGTCTCCTCGCTCGGGCCCTCGACGATCGCCTCGACGGTGCGGCCGCGCAGCTCGCGGAGCTTTCGGCGCGCGATGGGCTGCTGGAGGGACAGCAGGAAGTCCTTGCGGCGCTCCTTCTCCTCCGCCGGGACCGGGTCGCCCAGCGGCTCGGAGCCCGAGCCCGGCTCCGGCGAGTACGTGAACGCGCCGACGTTGTCGAGCTCCGCCCGCCGCACGAACTCGCAGAGCTCCTGGAACTCGCCCTCGCCCTCTCCCGGGAATCCCACGATGAACGTCGTGCGGATGGCGATGTCCGGAACGCGTTCGCGCATGCGCGCGGCCATCGCGAGGTAGGCGGCGCCGTCGCCTCCCCTTCGCATCGCGGAGAGGATCGGGCGGGAGACGTGCTGCAGCGGGATGTCGACGTAGGGGACGAAGCGCGGCTCCCGTGCCATGAGCGCGAGCACGGAGTCGTCGAGCGTCTTCGGGTACGCGTAGAGGAACCGGATCCACGGGAATCCGGTCTCCCCGAGCAGCGCCTCGACGAGCCCGGCGAGGCCGCGCCGGCCGAGGCCGAGGTCCTCGCCGTATCGGGTGGTGTCCTGCGAGATCAGGACGAGCTCGGACACACCCTGCGCCTCGAGCGCCCGGGCCTCGGCCACGAGCGACGCGACCGTCCGGCTGCGCTGCAGGCCCCGCATCTGGGGGATCGTGCAGAAGGTGCAGGGATTGTCGCAGCCCTCGCCGACCTTCAGGTACGCGTAGCCCCGGCGCCGCGACAGGACGCGGGGGGCCCGCTCGTCGTAGAGCCGCGTCGCGAGGGGCTTGTCGGTGAACCGCGGCAGCGCGGGCAGGCCCGCGGCGGGAGCCACGGCCGCGGGCGCATTCTCGAGCTCGTCGAGCCCCACGAAGGCGTCGACCTCGGGGATCTCCGCCGCGAGCTCGCGCCCGTACTTCTGGACCATGCAGCCGGCGACGACGACCCGGTCGATCTCGCCCCGCCGCTTGCGCTCGACCTGCTCGAGGATCGTCTCGACGGACTCCTCCTTCGCGCGATCGATGAAGCCGCAGGTGTTGACGAGCACCACGCGGGCCTCCGCGTCCGGGACGATCTCGTGGCCCGCCCGCTGCAGGTGCCCCAGCATGACCTCGGTGTCGACCAGGTTCTTGGGGCACCCGAGGCTGATCACGCCGACGGAGGGCGTTGAGGGCTTCATGCGATCGTGGCTCGAATCCAGAATTGGTGATTCGTCATTTGTGATTTGTGAACGGGGCCACTCACCCAGCCCAAATCACAAATCACCAATCTCAAATCACAAATCCTCACGGGTAGATCCGCTTGAGCGTCCGCGGATAGGGAATCGCCTCGCGCAGGTGATGGATCCCGCAGATCCAGGTCACGACGCGCTCGAGACCCATGCCGAAGCCGGCGTGCGGGAAGGTTCCGTAGCGACGGACGTCGAGGTACCACTCGTAAGCCTCCCGCGGCAGCTTGTGCTCCGCGAGACGCTTCTCGAGGAGCGCGAGGTCATGGATGCGCTGCGACCCGCCGATGATCTCGCCGTAGCCCTCGGGCGCCAGCATGTCGAGGCCCAGCACGACCTCGGGATCCTGAGGGTCCGGCTGCATGTAGAAGCTCTTGATCACGGTCGGAAAGCGGGACACGATCAGCGGCCGCGTCGAGTCGGCGCAGAGCGCGGTTTCCTCGTCGGCTCCGAGATCGTCGCCGAACTGGACGGCGAAGCCCTTCTTCTGCAGCAGCGCGATGCCCTCGCGGTACGTGATTCGCGGAAACGGCTTCTGGATCGCCTCGAGCTTGCTCGTGTCGCGTTCGAGCCGCTTGAGCTCTTCGCCGCAGCGGTCCAGGGCGCGGCCCACGAGCGCGACGATGAAGTCCTCGGCGAGCTCGCAGAGGCCCTCGAAGTCGAGGAACGCGACCTCGGGCTCAACCATCCAGAATTCGGTCAGGTGCCGGCGCGTCTTCGACTTCTCGGCGCGGAACGTGGGTCCGAAGCAGTAGACCTTGCCGAACGCGGCCGCCGCCGGCTCGAGGTAGAGCTGGCCCGACTGTGACAGGTACGCCTTGTCGCCGAAGTAGTCCGTCTCGAACAGCGTCGACGTGCCCTCGACCGACGAGCCCGTCAGGATCGGCGAGTCGATGCGGACGTAGTCGCGCTCGTAGAAGAAGTCCGCGATCCCCTGCTCGAGCTCCGAGCGCACGCGCAGGACGGCGTGCTGCTGCGAGGAGCGCATCCAGAGGTGCCGGAGGTTCATGAGGAAGTCGACCCCGTGCTCCTTCGGCGTGATCGGATAGTCCGGAGAGGCGCCGAGGAGAGTCACGGCCGACGCCGTCATCTCGAAGCCCCCCGGCGCCCGCTTCTCCTCGCGGACGAGGCCGGTCACGCGCAGCGAGCTCTCCTGGGTGAGCCTCTCGGCCGCCTCCCAGACCTCGGCCGGGACCTCCGCCCGGGGAACGACGACCTGCAGGTACCCCGTCCCGTCGCGGACGATCAGGAACTGGATCTTCCCGGAGGAGCGCTTGTTGTAGAGCCAGCCCTCGACGGTCGCCGATTCGCCGGCGCAGCGGCCGATCTTCGCGATGGGGGTGGACCCGGACGTCGTGGCCATAAAGGGGCGGGATTATAAGGGTTTTCCTCCGCGGCCGTCCGCGCGCGGCCCCTGCGCCCGCGCCCCGTAGAATCTCGCGGATGCCGCGGTCCGCCTCCGAGGGGCTCCTCCGCTTCGTGCGTGCGGCCGTCCCGACACGCTGGCGCCGCCGGCTCCGCCGGGCCGCGGTCCTCGCGCCGCAGCGCCTGCGCGACCTGCCCGCCGACCTCGCGTCCCTCGCCGCGCCCCGCGCCTTCGGCGGCCCGCTCCCGCCGCCATCCCTCCGCGCGCGCGTCGGCCAGCTCTCGAGGCGCGTCTTCCGGGAGGTCGGCGTCGAGGGCAGCCGCCAGATCCAGGCCGCCTACGCCCGGACCCGGTCGGCCGGGCGCGCGTATCCCGACTGGCTCGACTTCGGCTGCGGGTGCGGACGGCTCGCACGCTACGTCGCGAAGCTCCCCGAAGTCGCGAACCTGCGCGGCGTGGACGTCGACGCGGCCCTCGTGCGCTGGGCCGCCCGCGCGCTGCCGGAGTGCGGCCGATTCGCCACCATGCGGCCCGATCCTCCGCTCGCGTTTGGCGACGGATCCTTCGACGTCGTCTACGCCATCTCGATCTTCACCCACTACTCCGAGGCGGAGCAGCTCGCGTGGCTCGACGAGCTGCGCCGTGTCCTCCGGCCCGGAGGGCTGCTGATCGCCACGACGATCGCGCCTTCGCTCGCCGCGACGTTCCCGGGAGTCTCCGCGCGAGACCTCGCGCGGCTCGAGGACTCGGGCTTCCTCTGCGTCAACGCCGACAGCTCCGCGTTCAACGAGCGGGCCGCGTTCCACTCCCCCGCGTACCTCCGGGCGCAGTGGGGGAAGCGGTTCGCGCCGCGCCTCCACGAGCCCTCCGGGTTCGTCAGTTACCAGGACCTCTCGGTCTGGGAGCGCCCGAAGGCTTCGGCGGCGGCGGCGGATTCGTCATCTTCGTCGTCCTCGTCGTCTTCGTCGTCTTCGTCGTCGGCACCACGACGATCGGACGCCTCAGGACCGTGATCCCGCCGTCTCGAGCCACGAGCGTGACGGTCAGCTCGTGCGGTCCCGGCGGGAGGTCGGGGATCTCGAATCCGAATCCGCCGCGGTCGGCTTCCTCGAACTCGGGGAAGGTCTCGACGAGGCCCGGCCAACGCGCGCCCAGTCCCGCGAGCCCGGCCGGTCCGAGCTCGGTGCCGATGCGAATCTCCGCGATGCCGGAGTCGTCGAGCGCCCAGCCCATGCCCCAGCCGCCCGCCGCGACCTGGGAGCCCTCCGCCGGGACCTGGAGCACGCCGAAGGGGGGCTCCTCGAAGAGAGCCCGAAGCCTCGCGGCGGCGTCCTCCCGGTCGGCCTCCGAGAAGCCGGACGATGAACCCGCCGTGGCCCCCGCGGCTGCCTCCCCCTCGGCTGCGTGGAGGCGGAAGAGAAAGTCGCGCTCCCCGCCGTGAAGCGCGGAGCCGAGGAGCTCGAGGCGCCCCTCTGCGAGCCCCTCCCGCGCGAGACGGCGATAGGCCAGGGACTCCGGGCCGAGCGCCTCGTGCGGGTGGTAGACGAGGACGCGGCTGTCCCGTTCCGCGAGCTCGCTCCAGATCCGGTCCGGGATCGGGCGCAGGCGCGAGGTCTCGACGAGCTCGGAGTACTCGCGGGGCCAGAGCCCGGAGTACCCGTTGACCAGCGGCTTCTCGTGCTCCCCCTGCGACAGGACGTAGTCGACGTCGTGCGGCATGCCGAGCGGCCACTCGACCAGCCCGCCGTCGAAGCGCGCGGACCGGACCCACTGGTAGACCGGCCGCGGATTGGGATCGCACGGGTCGAGCGACAGCGGGAAGGCGCGGTACTCGAAGAGCAGGAGGGCGAGCGCGCACGCGATCGAGGCACTTCGTACACCCCTCGATAGTCCGCGCGTCCAGGCGGACAGTCCCCACGCGGCCAGCACCGCGAAGGCGAGCTGGGAGATGACGATTCCCCGGGCCGCGCCGCGCACGGAGCGGAAGACGTCGCCGAGGGACTGGAACAGGAAGCGGTAGTACGGCGTGCGGCCGCCGAGCGCGATCACGATTCCCGCGACGGCGAGCGTCAGGAGGAGGAGCACGCGCCGGTCCCGGGACGAGCGGCGGACGAAATCCCCCAGGTCGCGAAAACCGCTCGCACGCGGGAAGGCGACGACCAGCCGCGCGAGGACGGCCACGGTCAGGAGCACCGCGACGCGGCCCGGGTCTCCGATCCGCACGGGACCCAGATGGAACCCCGGAAGCGCCAGCGCGGCGATCCAGACGGCGGCGAAGACCAGCACGGCCGCGTCGATCGCTCGCGCGGCGCGGCGGCGGGCGGGCGACGGGACGGATGGAGGCGGAGGCGAAGGCGGCGCCGCCCCACCCCGGCCCGGCATGCCGACGCGCACGCGCACGACCGCGATCGCGGCGAGAAGAAGCGCGAGAAGCCCCGGGAAGAAGTCTCCCTCGGGGCTCCTCCAGCGCCGGGTCAGCGGCCCATAGAGTTTGTTGCGGTCCCCGGCCGAGAGAAACGCGCCCGGCCGCCCCGAGAAATAAGTCATCTCCGAGAGCCCCCGGCGCATGCCGTAGAGACGGGACGCGGTCCGGTACGGCAGGAGGAACGGCAGCCACAGGAGCGTTCCCACGGCGAGCGCGACGAGCGCTCCGCCGATCCGGCGTCCGCGCTCCGGACCCTCCGCACCCGTCACGGCCTCGAAGAGGAGGATCACCCCGACCAGGAGCCCGCCGAAGAAGCCGTACTGAAAGCACGCGATGCCGTTCCACGCGAAGAAGACGGCGAGGAGGACGGCGTCCCGGCGCCGCCCGGCGTCCAGATAGCGAAGCAGGAAGAGGACCTCGAGGCAGAAGAATCCGCCCCACTCCATGTGGAGGTGCGGAAGCTGCGAGATCTTGTAAGGAAGGAATGCGAAGATCACGCCCGCCGCGAGCGAGGCCGCGGAGTCTCCGGTGACGTAGCACGCGAGCCTCCAGCAGGCCCATCCCGAGAAGAAGAACGCGAGCAGGACGTTGACGTTGTAGTTGACCCAGGCCGGCGCGCCCGCCGCGAGGAGCGGGAAACCGAAGATCGCCCCGCCGTAGTTGTTCTCCGAGAAGGCAAGCGCGTAGCGGGCGGGGTGGAAGATCGGCGCCTGGAAGAGGTTCATGGGGTCCCGCAGCGTCTGCCGGTAGTCCCACTGCAGGACCCAGGCCTCGAGCTTCGCGTCGCCCAGGTCGGTGGTCCGGTTGGAGAGGTGCGCCGCCTGAGGCCACGTCATCAGCACGGTGAGCGCCGCGTAGAAGCCCGCGGCGAGGAGCGATTCGCGCCAGGGCGGCGTTCGGCTGTTCATTTCGGGCCGGCCTCCGGGACGGAGGGTCCGACCACGATGCGCCGCGAGATCGTCGTCTGGCCGCCATCGTTCGCGACGAACGTGACCCGAAGAGTGTGCGGGCCGGGCGGGACGACGGGGACGGAGAACCCGAATCCGCCGTGCGCCGAGGCCGCGATGTCCGGGTAGGCCTCCGCGAGGCCGGGCCACGCCGCGCCGAGCCCGGCGAGGCTCGCCGGACCCAGCTCGGTCCCGACGCGGACCTCGGCGATCCCGGAGTCGTCGAGCGCCCAGCCGTATCCCCAGGAGCCGGCCGCGACGTTCTGTCCCTCGCCGGGGACCTGGACCACGCCGAAGGGCGGCGCGCTCGCGGCCCGGGAGACCGCCGCGAAACGGTCGAACTCCGCCTTCGCCGCGGGCGGGACGGACGCCGACGCCGGGAGACGAGCGTCGAACGGCGCCGCCGAGGCCGGTCGAAACGCGAAGGACGCGCTCTCCGCGGCGCGGAACGAGCCGAGGAGCTCGAGCCGGCCCTCCCGCAGGCCGCGGCCGAGGAACTCCTCGTACCGCGCCGCCTCCGTCGCCTCCGCCTGCGCCGGCTTCGCAATCACGTGGTAGACGACCACGCTCGCCCCGGATTCGCGCAACGCCTCCCACACCGAATCGGAGATCGGCCTTCGCCCGAGCGCGGCCCGCAGAGCGTCGTAGGACTTCGGCGAGAAGCTGGAGTAGCCGTTCACGAGCGGGTGGCCGTGCGCCGCCTGCCGCAGCGTGTACTCGCAGTCGTACGGGAAGCCGAACGGCATCTCGATGACGGAGCCGCCGAAGTCGGCGGACCGCAGCCACTGATCGACCGGGCGCGGCGCGTCGTCGTAGCCGTACATCGGGAGCGGGAAGGCGCGGTACTCGAATAGCAGGACGGCGAGGACGAGCGCGACCCGGAGGGCGCGCGCGGGAGCCGGCCGGTTTCGCGTCCAGAGCGAGAGCCCCCAGGCCGCGAGGACCGCGAGCGCGACCTGGAACAGCACCACTCCGCGGGCCACCGCGCGGATCGCGCGAAAGGCCGAGCCGAGCGAGCGGAAGAGGAAGCGGTAGTACGGCGTGTGGCCGCCGAGGCTGACGAGGATCCCGGTCGCGGCCAGGAGCAGGAGAAGGAGCGCTCGCCGGTCGAGCGGCTGGCGGCGCAGGAAGTCGGCGAGGCTTCGGTATCGGCTCCGGGCCGGGAACGCGAACGCGAGGCGCGCGAGGACCGCGATCGTGAGCCACACGAGGACCCGGCCCGTATCGCCGACCTGGAGCGGCCCGATCCGCAGCTCGGGAGACAGCGAGGACCAGATCCACACCGCCACGAGAACCACCGCGAGGGCGTCGAGCCCCCGGGCCGCGCGCCGCCGCGCCCGGGAGACCGGCACCGGCGCGATCGAAGCGGTCGCTTCCGGGCTCCGGGGCAGCCGCGCGAGCGCGAATCCCGCGAGCGCGAGCGCCGCGAGGCCCGGGAAGAAGTCGCCCTCCGCCCCTCGCCAGCGGGCCGTGAGGCCGCCCCAGAGCCGGTTGAGAGGACCCGCCGACAGGTAGTACCAGGGCTGCGCGGAGAAGAACGTCATCTCGCCGATGCTCCGCCTCATCCCGTACAGCGCGGAGGCCTCGAAGTACGGGATCACGAACGGCAGACTCAGAAGGCCGCCGGCCGCCATCGCGAGAACCGCGCGCCGGATCCGACGCCCGCGCTCCGGCGGACCCCAGACGAATTCCAGAGCGACGACGACGATGACGAGAAATCCCGTGAAGAACGCGTACTGGAGGCACGTCGCCACGTTCCACGCGAAGAACACGGCGAGGAGCGCGGCGTCTCGCCCCCTTCCGGAAGCGAGCGTTCGCTGGAGAAAGAGAAAGACGAGGCACAGGAACGCGCCCCACTGCATGTGCAGGTGAGGCAGCTGGGCGATCTTGTACGGGAGAAAGGCGTAGATCACGCCGGCCGCCAGGGACGCCGCGGGGTCGCCGGTCCAGTCCCTCGCGAGCGCCCAGGCCGCGAGCGCCGACAGGAACATCGCGAGCAGCAGGTTGACGTTGTAGTTGAGGACGGGCGTCGCGCCGGCGGCCTGGAGCGGAAATCCGAACACCGCCGCCCCGTACATGTTCTCGGAGAACGCGAGGACGTATCTCGCCGGATAGAGGATCGGCGCCTGGAACAGGTTCGCCGGATCGCGCAGCGTCTGCGCGAAGTCCCAATGGAGGATCCATCCGGACAGCTTCGCGTCCCAGATATCAAGCAGGCCGTCGCCCATCCGGATCGCCTGAGGCCAGGTCGTCAGCACCGTGACCGCCAGGTAGAACGCCGCCGCGAGCAGGGTCTCGCGGACGAGCCGCCCGCGAGGACGCAAGGCGGACGGCGCGTCCACCGGCTCGAGCTTCACGACACGGGGAGGCTATCCCTCTCCCGGCCTCCGGCCTAGCGTTGCTTCGCTCGGGCGGCGTGGGCGATCGTCATCGCCTGCTGGAGGCGCTGCATCCGGCGCTGGCGCTTCTGGGTGCCCTCGACGTCCCCCGAGGCCACCACCGTGCCTCGGAACTCGCGCAGGAGCTTGTCGGCCTCGAAGCCGAACGCGTTGAAATCCTCCATGTGGAACTTCTTGAAGGTCAGCTCGGTCGCGATGATGTAGCCCTCCGCGATGTCGCGGACCATGTTGTAGGCCGACCCGCCGAGAAAGGCACCCATGGGCTTTCGGACAGTGTAACCCGACCGTCGCCTCCGCTTCGCGAGAGGGCCTGCCTTCGGCACCGGCCACGGCTCGCCCGGATGCGGGCTCGACCGCGGCCCTGGCCCTCTCGCTTCGCTCCGGCTCCCGCCGCGCGAACCTCCTCCCTCCCTTCGGTCGGGAGACTATTCGCGCGGCGAACGATAGAGACAGCGCCTCGGAAGTGTTGAGTCGAGGCGCTGTCCGTATGGTCCGCGGCGCGAGGAATCTCCGCGAGCGCAGCGGAGGACGCCTCGCGCCGCGGGAGCCGAAGCGTAGTGAGGGGTCAGGCGGTCGGTCGAGCCCCTTTGGGCGAGCCAACCGCCGATGCCCGAAGGGCAGAACCCGAACGAAGCGGAGGCGACGTGCGATAGGATCGGCCCCTTTGCAGGAGGGCTCCGCTTGGCATCCGGCAGTACCGTGGACTACCTCGACTTCGACTCGCTCCTGACCGAGGAGCAGCGCCTCGTCCGGGACACCGTGGGCTCCTGGGTGGACGACAAAGTCCTCCCCATCATCGAGGAGGCTGCGTGGGAGGGCCGATTCCCCAAGGAGCTCGTGCCCGACATGGCCCAGATGCACCTCTTCGGCTCCACCATCGCGGAGTACGGGCTGCCGGGCCTGGACAACATCTCCTACGGCCTGATCATGCAGGAGCTCGAGCGCGGCGACTCCGGGCTGCGCTCCTTCGTGTCGGTCCAGTCGGGCCTCGTCATGTACCCGATCTACGCCTTCGGCTCGAAGGAGCAGAAGGACAAGTGGATCCCGAGGCTCGCCTCCGCGCAGGCGCTGGGCTGCTTCGGTCTGACGGAGCCCGACTTCGGGTCCAACCCGGCCGGGATGCGGACCACGGCGAAGAAGGACGGCGATTCGTACGTCCTGAACGGCGCGAAGGCGTGGATCACCAGCGGCTCCATTGCCGACGTCGCGGTCGTCTGGGCCAAGCTCGACGGAGTCGTGCGGGGGTTCCTGGTGGAGCGCGGGACGAAGGGCTTCTCGACCTTCGAGCACAAGGGCAAGATGTCGCTGCGCGCCTCGGTCACCTCGCAGCTCGCGTTCGAGGACTGCCGCATCCCGGGCGAGAACATCCTGCCCGGCGTGGAGGGCCTGAAGGGGCCTCTCTCCTGTCTGACGCAGGCGCGCTACGGGATCGCCTGGGGCGCGCTCGGAAGCGCCATGGCGACCTACTACGCCGCGCTCGAGTACTCCAAGAGCCGCAAGCAGTGGCGGGACCGGCCGATCGCGGCCCACCAGCTGGTCCAGGAGCGCCTGGCCTGGATGATCACCGAGATCACCAAGGGGCAGCTGCTCGCCTGGAAGCTCGGGCGGATGAAGGACGACAAGACCATGAAGCCGCACCACGTCTCCATGGCCAAGCGCAACAACGTCTGGGTCGCGCGCGAGTGCGCGAAGCTCTCCCGCGAGACCCTGGGCGCGAACGGCGTCGTGAACGAGTACCCCGTGTTCCGGCACCTCGCCAACATCGAGAGCGTCTACACCTACGAGGGAACCCACGACATTCACACGCTGATCATCGGCGAGGCGGTGACCGGAATCGCCTCGTACAACCCACCCATGGAGTAAACGCCCTAACCTTCTGATTCCCAACGTTTTGCGCTAAAATAGCGTCCTCGAGAAACCATTAGGTGGGAATCACCGGGAACCTCAGGACGATGCAGCTCGGTGAGCTGCTGCAGTGGCTCTCGCTGGGCTCGAAGACAGGCACCCTCCTGATCGACGGCCACGGAGTCGAGAAGCGGATCTATTTCCAGGACGGCCGCATCGCGTCGACCTCCTCCTCCTCGGAGCGCGAGTACCTCGGCCACTTCCTCGTCTCCCACGGGTTCATCACCGAGGAGGAGCTCAAGATGGCCATGGAGGTCCAGGAGGAATCCCAGATCCTCCTCGGCAAGATCCTCGTCATGATCAACGCGATCGCCGAGGCCGACCTCCTGCGGCTCATGAAGAAGAAGGCCGAGGAGTCCATCTACGACGTCTTCCTCTGGACCGAGGGCGACTTCGAGTTCCTCGACAACGAGATGCCCGATCAGAAGATGGTCCCCCTCTCGCTCGACGTCACCGGAATCATCATGGAGGGCATGCGGCGCTACGACGAGTGGCAGGTCATCCGCCAGCGGGTGCCCGACTCGGGCGTCGTCCCCGAGATCGTGCGGCCCCTCGACATGGAGGCCCTCCACGACCGCGAGAAGCTCATCGTCCCCTACATCGACGGCCAGCGCACGGTCGAGGAGATCGCGCTGCACACGCACAACGCGGAGTTCACCGTCTCGAAGCTGATCTCCGAGGGCCTCCGGACGACCCACATGCGGCTCCTCGAGAATCGCCCGCGCCGGGAGCCGGTTCCCGTCGCCGGGACGGGAACGGAGGTCGAGCAGTTCCTGAAGCGCGGCCGTGCCCAGCTCAAGAAGGATCCACAGGGGGCCTATCGGATGTTCAAGGTCGCCTACGAGCTCGATCCCAACGACGGGCGGGCCGCGGATGCGATCCGAGAGGCCGAGAAGGAGATCAAGACGGCGCTGCAGGCGGACGGCGTCGTCGGGGAGAAGATTCCTGAGCTCGCCGTTTCCATGCAAAAGCTGCAGGAGCGGCCATTTACGCCCCCCGAGGGCTTCGTCCTGTCGCGGATCAACGGGCAATGGGACGTAAAATCCATCATGAAAATCTCGCCGATGAAGGAGCTGGAAGTCCTCATGATCTTCCAGAAGTTCCTGAAAGACGGAGTGATCCGGTGGAAAGGCGACAGAAAAGCCTGACCGGCGCCTTGCCGGCGCCTCCCCGGCTGCGGGCCTTCCGCGGCCTTCAGGCCGCGGTGTGCGCAGCCGCGACGATCCTCCTCGGGGTCCTCGCCACCGACATCGACTGGTCGCGGTGGCCCGAGATCGTGTTCTTCACGGCCCTGACGGTCCTGGCCTTCCGCCTCCGTGTCCGCTACGCCGGCAACTTCGTGGGGCTCGAGGCCGCGGCGATGATCCCGGCGATCCTGGTCCTGAACTCCCCCGGGGCCGCGATCCTGGTCTGCGTCGTCGCCGACGCGATCGCCAAGTTCCTCGCGAAGTCCCGCCGCCTGACCCTTTCCAACGCCTTCGACCTCGCGCAGCTCGCGATCTCCTACGGCTCCGCCGCGCTCTTCTGCCGGGCGCTCCATGCGGCCGGCATCGGATGGGTCACGGTGGCCGCCCTGGCCACCGGCGCGCTGCTCGTGTTCTTCTTCGTCAACACGATCCTCGTCTTCACCTACCTCGAGCTCGGCGCGATTGCCCCCCGCGAGCGCCTCTTCCAGATCGCCCTCTTCCAGCTGGTCGCGCTGCTGCTGCTGGCGCCGATCGTCATCCTCGAGGTTCTGATCTATTCGCCGTACGGCATCGCGGGCATGCTGCTCGCGTTCTTCCCCGTCGTGCTCGCTTCGTTCGTCATGCGGAGCCTCTCGTCGATGGAGAAGCGCGTGGAGGAGGTGTCGCGACAGAATCGCGAGCTCGACGTGATGCGCGACATCTCGAATACGTTCGGGATAAGCGCCCGGGTCGACCGCTACGAGCGCGTGTTCGCCGCCGTGGGACGGCTCCTCCCCGAGAGCGCGATGGCGATCATCGAGTGGATCGAGGGCGCGGAGGAGCAGTTCTCCATCCACCGCTCCGCCCGCGTCGCGGCGTCGCGACGCGAGGTCCTCGACTGGGCGCGCCGCCAGCGGCTCGACGAGCGGGCCGTCGATCCCGCCGCCGACCCCGCCGAGACGGTCTCCGGCGCGCGGCGCGACCTCGCCCTGACTCCCGAGGGCCACTACCAGGTCCGACTTCGCCTCTCGACCTTCGAGATGCACTCGGGCCTGCTCATCGTCGAGAGCGCCTCGGCCGACCTGCAAGCTCCCGAGTCGCTGGCCTCGCTGCGGACGATCGCCGACCACATCGCCCTCGTGCTCCAGGACCGCAGCATCCGTGCCCAGATCGAGGAGCTCTCGGAGCGAAACCGGGAGCGCGCGGAGACGCTCAACCAGATCCTCGAGATCTCGAACGACCTGAAGCGCAACCGTACGCTCGACGATCTCTTCCAGTCGGTCGTCTCGGCCGTGGCCAAGAGCCTCGGCTTCCAGGCGGTCCTGCTGTCGCTCTACGACCGCGAGGAGAACGTCTTCGCGCCGCGCGCGCACTTCGGGCTGGACGATCGCTGGCCGAAGATCCTCGGCAAGACCGTCGCCGCGCAGGAGATCACCCGGCACTGGACGGACCGCTACCGCGTGTCCAAGTCCTACCACGTGCGCGAGCGGTCGGCGCACACCGGCATCTCCGGCATCGCGGCGGCGGGGCGCGTGCTGGCGGCGGGCGACGAGGGCTGGCGCGCGGACGAGATGCTCTGGATTCCCCTCTACTCGGAGGACCGGCTGCTGGGCTGCCTCTCGGTCGAGGAGCCCCACAACGGGAAGTCTCCGACGCTCGAGACGATCCGCTCGCTCGAAATCTTCGCCAACCAGGCCGTGATCGCGATCGAGAGCGCGCGCTCCTACGACGAGGCCCGCGAGCAGTCGATCCGCGATTCGCTGACCGGCGCGTACAACCACCGCCACTTCCAGGAGGTCCTGCAGCGCGAGCTAGGTCGTGCGGAGCGCCTCGGGCGCCCGCTCACCGTGCTCATGCTGGACATCGACGACTTCAAGTCCATCAACGACCGCTTCGGCCATCCCGTCGGAGACGCCATCCTGCAGGGCATCGTCGCGGAGATCCGCAACGAGGTGCGCGGCGACATGGACCTGCTCGCGCGCTACGGCGGCGACGAGTTCTCCGTGGTGCTGCCGGAGACTCCTCCCGGCGAGGCGGTCCTCGTGGCGGAGCGGGTGCGCCGGCGGGTGGACGAGCGGCTCTTCCGCATGCCGGATTCCGGCCAGATGCTGCGCGCCACCGTGTCGATCGGCGTGGCGACCTATCCCGACGACGCGGCGGAGAAGGCGGACCTCGTCGAGAAGGCCGACGCCGCGCTCTATCGCGCCAAGCGGGGCGGCAAGAACGCGGTCGTCACGACCGCCGAGCCCGGGCCGGGGCAGCTACCGCTGCTTCCTCACTAACCTCGCATCCGCTTGCTCCGCGATCTGCCCTGCGGGCACCGGGCCGCGGCTCGTCCGGCTGCGGACTCGACCGAGGCCCTGATCGCATCGCGGCGCTCCGGCTCCCGCGGCGCGAACCTCCTCCCTCGCTTCGCTCGGGAGACTCTTCGCGCCGCGAACTCAACGGGACAGGGCCGCGGAATTCCGGTCGAAGAAGCGTAACGGCCAGTCCCTGGCATCTTCGGCGTAGTCGACGCCGATTCGCGCCGACATTCCGATCTCGATTCGGGATCGGCGGCGCGGTAGGAAGATGCGCACGGGCGAGTCGCCGAGCAGATCCAGGCCGCTGTCGCGCGTCGTGATGCCCAGGGCGGCGCAGAGCTTGCCGGGTCCCGAGAGCAGCCGCGCCGGAGCGGGCGCCACTCCCTCGGCGGCGCGCAGGAGCACCGCCTCCGCGAGGCCCTCCCGCCGCGTGACGATGTTCGCGCAGAAGTGCATGCCGTAGACCAGGAACACGTAGAGGTGTCCTCCGTCCGCGTACATCGGCTCGACGCGGGGCGTGCGGCGGCCGCCCCACGAGTGGGCGGCGCGGTCCTCGGCGCCGAGGTACGCCTCGGTCTCGACGATGCGCGCGCCGTACCAGCGGCCGCGCCAGCGGCGCGCGAGCCAGGCGCCCACGAGGCTTCGGGCCACGCGGACCGTGCCGCGCCGGTAAAACGCGCGCGGCGGCTCGGAGAGGCCGAGGGAACGGGGATCGAACGCGAGGCGCGGATCCGGACGATTCTTCGCTATCATGCCGGCCGTCGGTCTCTGTCCACGCGAAAGGATTCTATGAACATCCTCGTCACCGGAGGCGCCGGCTTCATCGGCTCCCACATGGCGAAGCGGCACCTCGCCGATGGCGATCGCGTCGTGATCGTCGACGACCTGTCCAGCGGCCGGAGAGAACGGCTTCCCGACGGCGCGCGGTTCGTCCAGGCCGACATCGCGTCGACGGATCTCGAGCCCCTTCTGCGCGAGGAGAAGATCGATTTCGTGTCCCACCACGCGGCCCAGATCGACCTGCGCCACAGCGTGGCCGACCCGATCGGCGACGCGCGCGCCAACGTCATCGGCGGCCTCATGCTCTTCGAGGCGATGCGGCGAGCCGGCACGCGCCGCGTGCTCTTCTCCTCGACGGGCGGCGCCATCTACGGCGAGCCCGACGGAGGCCGGCCCGCCCCCGAGTCCCACCCGACCAACCCGGTCTCGCCGTATGGCTGCGCGAAGCTCTCCATCGAGAAATACATGCACTATTACCGGGTCGTCCACGGCTTCCAGACGCAGGTGTTTCGCTACGCCAACGTCTACGGCCCCTGGCAGGACGGCACGGGCGAGGCCGGCGTCGTCGCCATCTTCTCGGAGGCGATGCTCGGGCACCGGCCGCTGAAGATCAACGGCGACGGCGCTCAGACCCGCGACTACGTCTACGTCGGCGACCTGGTCGAGGCGGCGGCCCGCGCCGCGCGGAGCGAGGAGACCGGCGTCTGGAACCTCGGCACCGGCGTCGAGACTTCGGTCAAGCGCCTCTTCGAGCTTCTCGCCGGGGAGTATGGCTACATCGCGACGCCGCCCCACGTGCCGGCGCCCGCCGGCGAGCAGCAGCGCAGCGTCCTCGACGGCTCGAAGGTGCGCCGCGACTTCGCCCTGCCGCCGTGGACGCGCTTCGAAGACGGCCTGAAGAAGACGGCCGAGTTCTTTCGGAGCCGCCACCGGGGCTGACCGGGGCCCGTCTCCCGCGAGGGGCCGCTCGCGGGCCGCTAGATGTCAGTTCTCAAGAGGTTGTTCACTGAGGCGTTGAGCTGGGGTGCGTTTGTTGAGTGCGGCATGGGGTCTCCTGAGATTGTAGTGGTGGAGGTATCGAGGGAGGCGGTCGGTTCTCTGGATCGAGGTTGTGTAGGGCCGTTTGTAGGCCCACTCGCGCAGCAGAGTTTGGATGAAGCGTTCGGCCTTGCCGTTGGTACATGGGCGGTAGGGTCTGGTGCGTAGATGACGGAGCTGGAGCCTTTTGCAGGTGGCTTGGAACCTGTGAGAGACGTAGCAGGAGCCGTTGTCGGACATGACGGCGTGGACCTGAACGCCGCAGCTTCGGAACCAAGCGACCGAGCGTCGGAGGAAGCCCGTGGAGGATGGCGATCTTTCGTTAGGCAGGACCTCCGCGTAGGCCAGCCGGGAGGCGTCATCGATGGCGACGTGGACGAACTCCCAACCGATGCCTCGGACCCGTGTGGTGCGGTCTCCGTGGATGCGATGACCGACACGGCCGATACGTCCCAACTTCTTGATGTCGATGTGGATCAGCTC
>DASXPB010000006.1:0-37364 GCA_036493875.1 Thermoanaerobaculia bacterium | reverse complement strand
GCGGGTGCTCAGGTCCTCGATGAAGTTGGAGAAGGGAAACTCCGGCGTCGCCGGGCACGGCACGTCCTGGAAGAGGCCCGTGCAGTCCGGAGGCGCGTACGCGCCGCCGAGGAGCGTCTTCAGGAGGAACGGCGCCATCTGCGCGCGCGTGACCGGATCGCCCGGGCAGTACAGCGCGGGCGGGCCGACGGCGCAGCCGCCGGTGATCGCACGGGTGTTCAAGTCCTCGATGAAGTCCGAGAACGGGAAGTCCGGCGTCGCCGGGCACGGAACGTCGTTGAAGACGCCGGTGCAGGTCGGCGGAACGTAGTCGAATCCCAGGAATCCCTTGAGCAGGAACGGCGCCATCTCCTGCCGCAGGACGTTCGCGGACGGGCAGAAGAGAGCGGGCGGACCGGCCGCGCAGCCGCCGGTGACACCCTTGTGCAGGATCGTCTCGATGGAGCGGTAGAAGGGATCGACGAGCGGATCGTTGACGACGTCGCTGAAGCTCTCGCCGATGTGGAGCGTCCAGATCTTCGTGACCAGGTGCGGCTGCCCGAACGCGGGCGGCTCGACCGGGGTCACGTCCTCCTGCATGGTGGCATCCGAGTGCGTGGGCGCGGTGGTCCGGTCGCCCGCGAGGCTGACGGCGTAGCAGTCGGTGCAGAACGCCATGTCGCCCGCGGTGATGCTGCCGTAGTCCGCGGTGGCGTCGTCCAGCGTGTACGTGATGCCCGCGCCATCGGCCGGCCCCGTGAAGGCCGAGGCGGCGCCCGTCATGGTGACCGCGACGGCGTTGGTGTTCTTCCACTGCGGCGCGACGAGCGCCATCGTGTCGCCGACTTCGAGCACGCCGTTGTTGAGGATTCCCACGGTGAGTGGCGAGTCGACCTCGAGCGCGGTGGGATCCGCCGAGAGACCGGTCACTTCGGTCCCGACGACGTGCATCACGATGTGCATGTCGGGGAAGCCGATGGATCCGGTCGTGGCGGGAGTCGCGACGCCGCAGTCGGGGGCCGACAGGTAGCTCGGGTTCGTCTCGGGATCGGCGTTCGAGCCGATGAAGAAGAGGTTGCCGACAGACTCGCCGTTCGGCGTGAAGATCTCGACGACGAGCTGGGAGCCCGCCAGAGCCGTGCCGGTCACCGGGATGTTGAGAAGCGTCATGGCCTGGTCCGCGACCATCACGTCGGCCGTCCCGATCAGCGTCAGCGATCCCGGAAATCCGCCCGGGAACGCCGGGTTCGACGTGTAGAGGTTGACCGTGATCGGCTGCTGGCCCCCCTGCGCTGCGCCGGCCGTCGCCTGCTCGACTCCGATCTCGACGTTGCAGACGTCGAAGTCGCCGGTGATGCCGAAGTCCGGAAGGTTGAACGCGCGCCAGTAGCTGTTGTCCGCGTGGCCGACGCCGTTGTTGCACGAGACGGAGTTCAGCGCCGTGATCGTGTCCGTGCTCGATTCGGTGATGTCGGTGGGCCCACATGCCCCCTGGGAGACGGTCGGATGCGTGGAGATCGAGATCATCCGATTGCTGTGCCGAAACGATTGAGCGGTCGCGAGATTGGCGAGGCCGAAAATTGCGACAAGACAGGAAATCCAGAAACTTCGCCGATTCACCATAAACACGCTCCTCCCTCCAGAATTATTGAAAGTCCCCACTAGCGATCTGTCCATGCGGCGTCGTGGTGTCGTGGCCGGATTCTATGACGAAAGGAAGGGACGGACGCCAAGTCTTAAGACGGTCTCAGGCGAGCGAGCGTCCGCCGTCGACGCGGAGGATCTGGCCCGTCACGAATGAAGGGCCGGTGCAGAGAAAGACGACCGCCTCGGCCACGTCCCGGGCGCTCCCGTTCCGCCTCAACGGAGTCTCCGCCGCCCAGCGCTCCGCCAGCCTCTCGGGCGTTCCGGCCGGGACCATGACCGTTCCGGGAGACACTCCGTTGACGGATACCTCCGGGGCGAGCTCGACGGCCAGGGCGCGCACGAGCCCTTCTGCGGCGGCCTTCGAGACCGAGTGGGCGAGGTAGTGGCGGACCGGCCGCGTCGCGAGGAAGTCGGAGATCAGGACGACGCGTCCCCCGCGCCGGCGCAGGACCGGGGCCGCCGCCTGGACCAGGAGGAGGCCCGCCCGGGCATTCACGTTCAGGGCCGAGTCCCACAGGTCCGGGCCGGTCGCCTCCAGGGAGGCGCGGTGGAAGTTGGCCGCGGAATGGACCAGGAAGTCGAGACCGCCCAACGACGACTGGACCTGCGCGACGAGCCCTCGGCAGGCCTCCGGATCGGCGAGGTCGGCCGGGAACGCCTCGGCGCGCCGGCCGAGCCCCCGGATCCGGCGCACCACCTCGCGGGCCGGCCGAACCGAGGATCGGTAGTGGACCGCGACGTCGGCTCCGGACTCCGCGAGGGCGAGCGCGATCGCACGCCCCACCCGGACGCCCGCGCCCGTGACCAGCGCGATGGGCGCCCGCGAGCGACGCCCCGCCGGCTTCACCGGACTCTTCGGGCTCATCGAAGCGGCCGGGCGCGCATGTAGGCGGCGGGGTCCGCCATGAGGCGGCCGTTGTCGAGAAAGGCCGACCACTCCGCGAGGAGCGCCCAGAGGTGGACGCCGACGGCGGCGACCGAGGCGGCGAGGTGGTACCAGGAGGGGAGCGCGCGCGTGTGCACCGCCCCTCCCAGGACGAAGACGCCGATCGCCGAGAGCAGGGCGAGCGTCGCGGGCGGAGAGGTGCGGCGCTTGAAGCCGCGGAGCGCCTCGAGAACGGCGTTGCGCTCGGGCGGGGCGAGCGCCACGATCTCGTCCTTGACCAGGCGGCCGGTGCCGATGAAGAAGAAGAGCACCATCGACTGCGAGAAGAGCGAGAGCAGAACGGTCGGAATCGCGTAGGCCACGTGCTTGGCCACGAGGATCCGGGCGGCCGGGTGCGCGGCGGCCAGGTTCGCCGCGAGCGCGAATCCCTGCACCGAGGTCAAGAGGAAGCCGGCGAGCGCGAGGAGAGTCCCGGCGAGGAGCGCCACGGCCATGGCGCGAGAGACTACCGCAGGCCGGGCGCCGGACCCGCGATCGCGAAGCCGCCTGACGAAATCGTGGGGGCGACGAACCTTGACCGGCCACGGGGGGCGCGACACAATCGACCGCGGAGGGACCGGCATGCCGAGCGCGAGCGCGCCCCGCACCCTGTGCGACGTCTTTCGGGCGGCCGCGTCGAGCGGCAAGCCGAACCTCCTGATCCACAAGGTCGGCGGCGAGTGGAGGACCATCTCGGCGGCCGACTTCGGTTTCACCGTGCGCGCGCTCTCGCTCGGCCTGAACGGCCTCGGGGTCCAGCCTGGGGATCGTGTGGCGATCCTCTCGGAGAACCGGCCGGAATGGGCGATGGCGGACTACGCGGCCCTGTGCGCGGGAGCCTGGACAGTCCCGATCTACCCGACCCTGCCGGCGTCACAGATCGCGCCGCTCTTGAAGGACTGCGCCGCCCGGGTCGTCTTCGTCTCGAGCCTGGAGCAGCTCGGAAAGATCCTGACGATCAAGGCGCAGTGCCCGACCCTCGACCACGTGATCCTGATCGACGGCAATCCTCCCGGGGAGCCCGGCTACACGACCTTCCTCGCCGTAGTCGAGAGGGGGCGTCCAGCCCTGGAGATGAACCCGGACGTCTTCGAGCAGCGAGCGTCCCGCATTCGGCCGGAGGACGTCGCGACGATCATCTACACGTCGGGCACGACGGGGGAGCCCAAGGGGGCGATGCTGACGCACTCGAACCTCGTGTCCAACGTCGTGGCCTCGTGCGAGGTCATTCCCTTCACGGAGGACGCCGTCGCGCTCTCGTTCCTCCCGCTCTCCCACGTCTTCGAGCGCATGCTCGATTACTCGTATCTCTACAGAACGGCCTCGATCGCCTACGCGGAGTCGATCGACAGGCTCGCCGCCAACTTCACCGAGGTCAACCCGCACTGCTTCGGCGCCGTGCCCCGCGTCTACGAGAAGGTGCACGGACGGATCCTGGCGAAGGCGGAGGCGGGCGGCGCCCTCAAGCTGAAGATCTTTCGGTGGGCGGTGTCGGTCGGAAAGGAGCGCGTCGGCTTCCTCCAGCGCGGCGAGTCCCTGCCGGCCGCGCTCGCCTGGAAGGCGAAGATCGCGGACGCCCTCGTGTTCCACAAGATTCGCGCGGCGCTCGGCACCCAGTTCCGCTTCGCCGTCTCCGGCGGCGCGCCGCTCTCGCGTGACCTCGCGGAGTTCTTCATCGGCGCCGGCGTCCAGATCTACGAAGGCTACGGCCTCACCGAGACCTCGCCGGTCATCTGCGTCAACGGCCCCGGGCGCTGGCGCCTGGGCACCGTGGGCAAGGCGATCCGGGGCGTCGAGGTCAGGATCGCGGAGGACGGCGAGATCCTGACCCGCGGGCCGCACGTCATGAAGGGGTACTTCAACAAGCCGCAGGCGACCGCCGAGGCGATCGATTCCGAGGGTTGGTTTCACACGGGGGACATCGGACGCCTCGACGACGGCTTCCTCTCGATCACCGATCGCAAGAAGGACCTCATCGTTCTCGCCGGAGGGAAGAAGGCCGCGCCGCAGCCGATCGAGAACGAGCTCAAGAAGTCGCCCTACGTCGGCCTGCCCATCGTGATCGGCGACCGCCAGAAGTTCCTCGCGGCGCTGATCGTGCCGAACTTCGACCGGGTCCGGGAGTGGGCCTCCGCCTCGGGCCGCAAGGTTCGGCAGGAGGCCCTGGATGCCGACCCCGAGATCCGTCGTCTCTTCCAGAGGGAGATCGACGCCTACAACGCCGAGAAGCCCCACCACGAACAGATCCGGGCCTTCGCCCTGCTGCCGGCGGAGCTGACGGTGGAGGACGGCTCCATCACGCCGACGCTCAAGGTCAAGCGCCGGATCCTCGAGAGCCGCTACCACGGGCTGATCGAGAACATGTACGAGGCGGCCGGCAAAACGCATGTCGCGTGACGTTGTCCTCGTCGAGGGCGTACGGACGCCGTACTCCCGCGCCGGTACGGAGCTCAAGGACGTTCCCGCGGACGCGCTCGGCCGCATCGTGATCGCCGAGCTCCTCGCCCGGACCGCGCTCGATCCCGGGGGACTCGACGAGGTGATCCTCGGGAACATCGCCCAGCCGGCGGACGCCGTCAACGTGTCCCGGGTCGCGGCGCTCAAGGCCGGCGTGCGGCCGTCGGTCCCCGCCTTCACCGTGAATCGCCTCTGCGGCTCCGGGCTCCAGTCCATCGTGGACGCGGCGTATCGGATCGCGGCCGGGGACGCCGACGCCATCGTGGCCGGGGGCGTCGAGTCGATGTCGAACATCCCGCTCCTCTACTCGCACGAGAGCCAGGAGGTCTTCACGGAGGTCTTCACCGCGAAGGGCGCGGGCTCCCGGCTGGCGGCCGCCTCGCACTTCCGGCCCCGCCACTTCAAGCCGGAGATCGGCCTGCAGATGGGTCTGACGGATGCCGTCTGCGGGCTGAACATGGGGGAGACCGCGGAGGTGCTGGCGAAGGAGCACGGGATCACGCGGGAGGAGCAGGACGCCTTTGCGCTGCGCTCCCACCAGAGGGTTACTCTTGCGCGGCCGAAGCTGGCGGAGGAGATCGTCCCGGTGCCGATCCCGCCCCGCTTCGAGGCGATGGCCACGCGGGACAACGGCGTCCGCGAGAACCAGACGCTGGAGGCCCTGGCGAAGCTCAGGCCCTACTTCGACCGGAAGTTCGGCACGGTCACGGCCGGCAACTCCTCCCAGATCACGGACGGGGGCGCGGCGATGCTGGTCATGAGCGCCTCGGCCGCGAAGGCGCGGGGTCACGCTCCGCTCGGACGCATTCGGGGCTTCGCCTTCTGCGCGCTGGAGCCGGAGCGGATGGGGCTCGGTCCGGCCGTCGCCACGCCTGCCGCGCTCAAGCGCGCCGGGCTCGCCTGGAAGGACATCGGCCTCGTCGAGATCAACGAGGCGTTCGCGGCCCAGGTCCTGGCCTGCGCCCGCGTCTTCCCGTCGGCGGCCTGGCACGCGAAGTACAAGACGGACGGCCCGATCGGGGAGATCGACTGGGAGAGGACCAACGTGAACGGAGGCGCCATCGCCCTCGGACACCCCGTGGGATCGTCCGCGAACCGGCTGGTCCTGACTCTCCTGAAGGAGATGCGCCGGCGCGGCACGCAGTTCGGCCTCGCGACGATGTGCATCGGGGGCGGCCAGGGCGGCGCGATCGTCGTGGAGCTCGCGTGACCGCCTTCGATCTGGCCGTCGGCGAGGATGGCCTCGCCGTCCTGACCTTCGACCTGCCTGGCGAGAAGGTCAACAAGCTCTCGACGGCGGTCGTGGCCGAGCTCGGCGACGTCCTGGTGCGGCTGGCGAGGGAGTCCCGTATCCGCGGGCTGCTCGTCCGCAGCGGGAAGCCGGACGTCTTCGTCGCCGGAGCCGACATCAAGGAATTCGCCGCGCTCGCGGACGCCCCGCCCGAAGCCGTGCGGACTACGGTCGAGCGCGTCCAGGCCCTCTTCGAGCAACTGGCCCACCTGCCGTATCCGACCGTGGCCGCGATCAACGGCGTCTGCCTCGGCGGCGGCACCGAGCTCGCGCTCGCCTGCGACTATCGGGTGATGTCCGACTCGCCGAAGGCCCAGATCGGGCTGCCGGAGGTGCGCCTCGGCATCTTCCCCGCGTGGGGCGGCTGCACGCGGCTTCCGCGCGTCATCGGCCTGCCGGCCGCTCTCGATCTCATCCTCACGGGGAAGTCGCTCGACGCGCGGCGCGCGCGACGGGTCGGCCTGGTGGACGAGGCGGTTCCGGCAGTCCTCTTCGACGGCTGGGCGCTGAAGTTCGCGCGCGAGAAGCTCGGGGAGTCCAAGCCGCGGACGCGCCGCGGCCGCTCCTCGCTCCCCGAGCGGGGCCTCGAGGCGACGCCGTTCGGGCGGCGACTGATCTTCGGCAAGGCGCGCGACGGGGTTCTGAAGCAGACCGGCGGGCGCTATCCCGCGCCCCTGGCGGCCCTCCGGGCGATCGAGGAGGGGGCGGGGAAGCCGGTCGCCGCGGGCCTCGAGGCGGAGGCGCGCCACATCGTCGAGGTCTTCGGCGGCGAGGTGCAGCGGAATCTCCTGGCGATCTTCTTCGCCACCGAGGAGGTCAAGAAGGAGACGGGGGTCGCCGACCCCGCGGTCCGACCGCGCGAGGTCCGCCGCGTGGGCGTCCTCGGTGCCGGGGTCATGGGCGGCGGCATCGCGCAGCTCGCGGCGGACAAGGGGATGCCGGCCCGCATGAAGGACGTCGAGCCCAAGGCGCTCGCGCACGGGTTCGCGGCCGCGGCCGCGATCTGGAAGGAATCGGTGCGGAAGCGGCGGCTCACGCCTCACGAGATGGGGCGGAAGATGGACCTGCTGACGGGCACGCTCGACTACTCCGGTTTCGCGCAGTGCGACGTCACCATCGAGGCGGTCGTCGAGAAGCTCGCGGTCAAGCGGGCGGTGCTGCGGGAATGGGAGAACGCGGTTCCGGCGAGCGCGATCTTCGCGTCGAACACGTCGACCCTTCCCATCACCGAGATCGCCGTCGGCGCGGTGGAGCCGGGACGCGTCATCGGGATGCACTTCTTCAATCCGGTCCACCGGATGCCGCTCGTCGAGGTGATCCGCGCGCAGCGCACCAGCGACGAGACGGTCGCCACGGTCTTCGCCCTGGCGAAGGCCCTCGGGAAGACGCCGGTGGTCGTGCGCGACGCGCCCGGCTTCCTCGTCAACCGCATCCTGGCCCCGTACCTGTCGGAGGGCGTGCGCCTGGTGCTCGACGGCTGCCGCATCGAGGACGTCGACGCCGCGATGACCGACTTCGGCATGCCGGTCGGCCCGCTCGCGCTGCTCGACGACGTCGGCCTCGACGTCGCGGCGAAGGCCGGAGCGGTTCTCGCCGCGGCGTTCCCCGAGCGCATGGCGGGCTCCGGCGAGGAGGCGATGGCCGCCGCGGGCCGGCTCGGCCGCAAGAACGGAAAGGGCTTCTACGAGTACGACGGGACCCGGCGAGGCAAGCCGTCCCCGGAGGCCTACGCGATCCTGCGCGTCAAGCCCCCGGCCCAGTCCACACTGCCCGCCGAGGTCATCGAGGCGCGGCTCGTCCTGCTCATGATCAACGAGGCCGCGCACTGCCTGGAGGACGCCATCGTCGACACGCCCGCGAAGCTCGACCTCGCCATGATCTTCGGCACGGGCTTCCCGCCCTTCCGCGGCGGGCTGCTCCGCTACGCGGACGCCCTCGGCGCCAACCGCGTGTTCACGCGGCTCGACGATCTGTCCGAGCGGCTGGGGCCGCGCTTCGCCCCCGCCGAACGGCTCCGCGAGCTCGCCAACGCACGCGCCGGCTTCTACCCCTCGAGCCGCCCCTCGTTGAGTCTGGAGCAAGCGCCATGACGACACCCACCCACGCCCAAGCCTCCGGCGATGCGCCCGAAGATCCCCGCCTCGTCCCCGTCGTCAAGTCCCTCTTCGCGGGCCGCATCCCCGAGGAGACGGTCTTCCCGTTTCCGGCGATCGATCCCTCCGAGGCCGAGACGGTCGCCGCCTTCCTCGACTCCTTCCGCGCCTATGCGCGCGACCATGTCGACTCCGCGCGGATCGAGCGCGAGCGTGCCGTACCGCCTGAGATCGTGAAGGGACTCGCCGGTCTCGGGGCGTTCGGGATGACCATCCCGGAAGCCTACGGGGGCTACGGGTTCTCCTCCTCGGCCTACTGCCGCGTCACCGAGGAGATCGGCCGGACCGACGCCTCGCTGGGCATCCTGATCGGCGGCCACCAGTCGATCGGCATGAAGGGCCTCGTGCTCTTCGGCAACGAGGAGCAGAAGCGGAAGTGGCTGCCGGGGCTCGCGGCCGGCGAGATGATCGCGGCGTTCGCCCTGACCGAGCCGGGGGCGGGCTCCGACGCCGCGGCGATCCAGACGACCGCGGTCTACGACGAGAAGACCGACTCCTACGTGCTGAACGGCTCCAAGCACTGGATCTCGAACGGCGGCTTCGCCGAGTTCTTCACGGTGTTCGCCAAGGACGTCGGCCTTCCGGAGAAGGACGAGCACCGGCGGATCACGGCGTTCGTCGTCACGAAGGACCTCGGCGGCGTCCTTCCGGGCAAGGAGGAGCGCAAGCTGGGCCTGAAAGGCTCCTCGACCGTGCCGATCGAGCTCGAGAACTGCCGCGTCCCGGCGTTCAACGTCCTGGGCGAGAGGGGGCACGGCTTCAAGGTCGCGGTGGAGATCCTCAACACGGGGCGGACCTCGCTCGGCGCCGGGTGCATCGGCGGATCCAAGATCATGATCCGCGAGGCGGCGAAGCTCGCGCTGCAGCGGCGCGCCTTCGGGTCACGAATCGCGGACTTCGAGATGATCCGCGCCAAGTTCGCGCGGATGGTCGTCTCCACGTACGCGCTCGAGTCGATTGTGTACCTGACCGCCGGCCTGGTCGACCGCGGACTCGACGACTACGCGCTCGAGGGAGCCTGCTGCAAGATCTTCGGCACCGAGACCGTCTGGAACAACATCAACGACGCGCTCCAGATCGCTGGCGGCAACGGTTTCATGGAGGACTATCCGTTCGAGAAGGCCCTGCGCGATTCCCGCGTGAACATGATCTTCGAGGGCACCAACGAGATCCTGCGCGTCCTCGTGGCGCTCTCGGGAATGCGCGACGTCGGCGAGGATCTCCAGGAGGTCAGCCGTGCGCTCAAGGCGCCGCTCTCCTCGCTCGGCATCCTGTCCGAGTACGCGGCGCGGAAGGTCCGCGCGTACGCGTCTCCGGCGCGGCTGACCCGGGTCGCTCCGGCGCTCGCCGCCGAGGCCGATCTCGTGGTCAAATACGCCCGCTCGGCGTCGGGCGCGGTCGAGACGCTGCTGCGCAAGTACGGCAAGAACGTGATCGGCAAGGAGTACCACCAGGAGCGCCTGGCGAACGTGGCGATCGACCTCTACGCCTCGCTGGCCGTGCTCTCGCGCGCGACGGCCGCGGTCGCGGCGCGCGGCGCGGAGAAGAGCGCCGACGAGGTCCGGGTGGCGAAGGCCTTCGTCGAGGGCGCCAAGTACCGGATGGTCGGCCACCTCAAGGAGATGGACAAGAACCGCGACGCCGCACTGACCGCGATCGCCGAGACCGCCTATGGCGGCCCGGGCTACGCGTTTTCGTACTGGAGTTGACTGTGCACATGTCGAGACTCACGCTTCTCCTGGTTGCCATGGCCGCCCTCGGAGCGGCGCGTACTCCCACTCCGACGCCCACACCGGCGCCGGATCCCGAGAAGGTGGCGGCCCAGGCCGCCGCGGAACAATGGCTGAAGGGCGTGGACGCGGGTCAGTACGGCGAAAGCTGGGACGCCGCGTCGGAGGCCTTCAAGAAGTCGCTGACTCAGAAGCAATGGATCTATTCCCTCACGCAGGTGCGAGCCCCGCTCGGCAACGTGGTGTCCCGGAAGTTTCGCGCCTCGCAGTACTTCACCGACCTTCCGGGGGCGCCCACCGGGGAGTACGTCGTGATCGAGTACGACTCGCAGTTTTCGAGCGGGAGTCCGATGACCGAGAGGATCACGCCGATGAAGGACCCCGACGGCGTGTGGCGCGTCTCCGGTTACTTCCTCGTTCCCGTGAAGTGATCCGGGACGCCGAAGCCGCGCCCCGGAAAGAGACCGCGCACCAGTCCCGCACGCAGGTAGCGGATCGCCAGTAGGATCGCCTCCTCCAGGTCGAGACCGCGCGCGAGGTTGGCGGCGATCGCCGCCGAGAGCGTGCAGCCGGTGCCGTGCGTCGCGCGGGTGCGGATGCGCGGGGCGACGAACTCAGTGAAGAAGCGGCCGTCGAAGAAGAGGTCGCGGACCGTTCCACCCCTCGCGTGTCCGCCCTTCACGAGCACCGCGCGGGCTCCGAGGTCCGCGATCAGCCCGGCCGCCAACCGGCGGTCCTCGTCCTTCCGGATGCGCATGCCCGCGAGCGCCTCCGCCTCGGGAAGGTTGGGCGTGACGAGGTCGCAGAGGGGCAGGAGGTCGGAACGGAGCCGCGCGAGCGCGGAGCGGGACAGAAGGCGCGCGCCCGTCTTGGCGATCATCACGGGGTCCAGCACGACGTTTCTCGCGCTCCAGCGCCTCAGGCCGCGGGCGACCGCGCCGATGCGCGGGCCGTCGAAGAGCATGCCGATCTTGACGGCCTGAGGCCGCAGGTCGGAGAAGACCGCGTCGATCTGTCGTGTCAGGAGCCGGGTCGACACGGGCTCGATCGCGGTGACCTCCCGGGTGTTCTGCGCGGTCGCGCCCGTCAGCACGGTCGCGCCGTAGACCCCGTGCGCGGCGAAGGTCAGCAGGTCCGCCTGGATGCCGGCGCCGCCGGACGAGTCGGAGGCGGCGATCGAAACGGCGGCCACGGGCCGCCGGGGCGGCGAAACGGCGGCCACGGGTCTTCGCCGCGCTCCCTTCGCGCGCGGAGTCATAAAATCAGCATCTCATGGACATCGAGGTTCCCCTGACGATCACGCCGGAGGCGGCGGAAAGGCTCGCGCGCGAGGCCGACTTCTCGCGGTCCGTCCTGGTCGTGCGTCACCTGCTGGGCTGCGGCGGCACGGGCTTTCGCATCTCGGTCGAGGAGAACGCGCCGGACGAGGGCCACCGCTTCGAGGCAGCGGGGATCCCGGTCGTCATGGACGATTACTCCTTCACGCGCCTGACGGGGGCGGTCCTCACGGTGGATCCCGATCCGGCCGGCGACGGCTACCGCCTGGATCACCCCGACGCGGTCCTGACGACTTTCTGTTGATAGCCGCCGGCGCCTTTTGTTGACTGCCGCCGGCGCCTTTATGCTGACGGCCGGCGGGGCCGCTCAGCGGACCGGAGGAGCGTCGGGCGAGGGCCGGTGGATGCGCAGAGCCTCGTTGACGAGGAACGCGGGTCCCACCAGCAGGTGGACGAGGTTGCGGAAGAACGCCGGGGAATTCTTCTCGTAGACCGCGTGCCCGATCGCCTGGAAGATCCAGCCCACGACGAAGGCCGCGAGGCCCCACCGCCAGCTCCCGGCGACGTGGGCGGCGAGGTCCAGCAGAACCAGGCCGCCGACGGTCGCGAGGCCGAGCGGGAGATCGAGCGCGAGGTACGCGAGCGCCGCCGCGCCGACCAGAAGCTCTGCCGCGGTCCACGAGCCGCCCAGCCGCAGCGAGGCGAGCATCGCGAGCACTCCGAAGACGATGAGCGTGATGCCGACGGCGTGGCAGGCGAGGTTCCCGCGGGCCCGGTGGGACGAGCCGTAGTCGGCGAACAGCGCGTCGATCCGCCGCATGCGCCGATTATAGTTTCCGCGTGCGCGCGCTTCGGCTCGAGCGGCCGGCCCCACTCGGGGATTCCGGGCGGCCGCTCCTGGAGGTCGACCTTCCCGCGCCGGAGCCCGGGCCCGGCGAGGTCGCGATCGACGTCGAGGCCTGCGGGATCTGCCGCACCGACCTGCACATCGTGGAGGGAGAGGTCGAGGCGCGTCTGCCGATCGTGCCGGGGCACCAGGCTGCGGGCCGCATCGCGGTCGTCGGAGCGGGAGTCGACGGCTTCTCCGCGGGGGACCGCGTTGGCGTCGGGTGGATGGCCTGGGTGTGCGGCCGCTGCCGGTTCTGCGAGAGCGGGCGCGAGAATCTCTGCGAACGGGCGCGCTTCACGGGGCGCGACCGCGACGGCGGCTACGCCGAGCGTCTGACGGCCGATGCCCGCTGGGTCTTCCCTTTGCCTCGAGCGATCTCGCCGGAGGACGCGGCACCGCTCCTCTGCGCGGGGATCATCGGATACCGTTCACTGCGGCTCTCCGGAATCGGTCCCGGCGGCCGGCTCGGCCTCTTCGGCTTCGGCGCCTCGGCTCATCTCGCGATCCAGGTCGCGCGCCACTGGGGCTGCTCGGTCTATGCCTTCACACGCGAGACCCGCCACCGGGAGCTCGCGCTCGAGATGGGCGCGGCGTGGGCGGGCGGCGCGGAGGAGGATCCCGGCGTTCCGCTCGACGCGGCGGTCACGTTCGCGCCTGCGGGGGAGATCGTTCCCGCGGCCCTCTCCCGGCTCGACCGTGGCGGCGTCGCCGCGATCAACGCGATCCACATGAGCCCGATTCCGGCGCTCTCCTACGAGACCCTCTACGGGGAACGGGTCGCCCGTAGCGTCATGAACTCCACGCGGCGCGACGCGCTCGAGTTCCTGGAGCTCGCGGCCGCGATCCCGGTCAGAGCCCGGGTCGAAACGTTCGGGCTGACGGAGGCGGACGCGAACGAGGCGCTCCGGCGCGTACGTCGCGGCGAGGTCCGCGGCGCGGCGGTCCTCAGGATTCGTTGAGCCGAGGCCGCGGGGTCTCGAGAAGAGGCGGGCTCAGCGAATCCGCACGAGGACACGCCGCGCCTTTCCGGACGCCTGGAAGCGCAGCCCGCGCAGGGGAGTCTCGGCGTTCACGGCCTCGGACTTCTTGTCAGCGTCCGCCCCGGGCGGCGCCTCGGTCGCCTTCGTGGCCGAAGCGACGTCCTTGAGGAGCTTGCTCCGCTCGTTCCCGTTCGGAAGCGCCGGCGGCTCGATGCTCCGCACGAGGCCGTCCGCCCCGACGACGACGACGAACTCGCGCCCGCGCAGAGGGGACAGGCGATCCGCCGGCGGGCTCTGCACGACGCTCGGAGCCGCTCCCTCCGAATCGAGCGGCTGAACCTCGATCCGTACGGGGACCTCGCTCGTCTGCGCCTCCTCGCGTGCGAAGGAATCGGCCTCGCCGCCGCTCCGGTCCGGGGTCGCGGCGGCGGCGGCCGAGGAGCGCCTGGGCGCAGCCATCGCGACGGCATTGCGGGCCCCCTCCGAGGCCTGGGGTTTCTGAGCGGGAGACGCCGGGGCTCCGGCGGCCGCTTCCTGAGGAGCGGGAGCCGACGCCGGCGGTGCGGATCCCGACGCGGCCGGCTGTTCGAGCTTCCCGCCAACGAGCCCGCGCTCGGCGGACCCGGCAACCTCGTCTGCCTCGTCTGCACGCGCGCGCGTCTTGGGCTCCGGCGCCTGCGGGGCACGAGGGGATTTCGCGCCGGCCTGGAGCTCGCTCTGGCGAGCGTCGCGCGTCTCCTTGGCCTTCTCGGCCTCGGCGTCCACGACGTATGCCGTGAGCGGCGCGGAGGTGGACGCGGGCCGGCTCAGATCCCGGCGCTGCAGGAGCAGCGGGGCGACGATCGCGACCAGGAGCGCCGCCAGGAAGACGCCGGCCCACCGGATGTCGATCCCGAACATGACACCGAACGGTCGCCGAGAGGGAGTCTGCGCGCGGATCTTGCGCAGGATCCGCGCCGAGAGGTCCGGCGGAACAGGCGCCTCCGGTGCGGTGCGGAACGCGGCGAGGCTCCGCTCGAACGCCGCCGTGGCCTCGCGGCACTCCGCGCACCCCCGCAGGTGGGCCTCGAACGCCTCGCGCTCCGCTGGCGAGAGCTCGCCGTCGTGACGCCGGGACAGCGTCTCCAGGGAGGCGCCCGGGTGCGTCGCGACGGTCATGGTCTTCCCCCGGCCAGCATCGGCGCCAGGATCTCGCGAAGCTGCCCGCGCCCGCGAGCGATGCGCGACTTGACGGTCCCCACCGGAAGCGCGAGCGAGGCCGCGATGTCCTCGTAGCTCCACTCCTCGAGGTCCCGGAGCACGACGGCCATCCGGAACTCGGGCGCGAGAAGCCGGAGCGCCTCGGCCACGACCCGGCGGGACTCGCCCGTGCGCGCGTCCTCCTCCGGCCCGGCGCGGCGCTCCGGCGGATCCAGCTCGGGGTGGGCGTCGGAGCTCCCGGCGAAGACCCGGCGGAACCGGCTCCGCGAGCGGTAACGGTTCTTGACCGCGTTGTCGGCGATCGCCGCCAGCCACGCGCGCGGGGGCGCGTCCCCGCGGAAGCGCGAGAGACCCCGATACGCCTTGAGGAAGATGTCCTGCGTCATGTCGTCCGCGTCTTCCAGGCCCACGGCCCGGACCATCCACCGGTGGACGGTGGCCGTGTGGCGGCGGAGGAAGACGGCGAAGGCTTCCTCGTCGCCTTCCCGCGCCGAGGCCAGGAGCTCTTCGTCCGTCCTCTCCGGTTGATTCAATGGCGAATCGCGCCGCGCGATGGGCGACGGCGCGATTCTACGGCGGATCCGCCCCGGAGAGTCCGGGTCAGCGATGCCCGTACGGATCGGGAGCGTAGCGATGATCGAACCCACTCGCGTTCTCCCGGGCGGAGAGGTCGCCCTCGCGCGGCAGCACCCCCAGGCGGACCAGCTGCTCGTGAAACTCGTAGCGGATCGCGACGCGCGCGGCCGGGTGCGGATCCTCCTCGAAGGCGATCCACTGGACCGGGAAGCTCGTCTCGCGGCCGATCCCGGTCGCGGCGAAGGTCTCCGCCTCGCGCGATGCGGCCTTGGGGCGCGCCTCGGATGGTGGCGCGGGAGCCGCGCTGGCGCCGGCTTCCCGGGACGGCGACTGCGCCGTCTCCGAGCCCTCGCGGACCCTGTCCTTGTAATCGGCGATCGGCGGCCGCGGCTTCTCGCGGAAGAACACGGCCTCGATCGTGCCGACGTTCGCGGTGTCGCCCAACCACTTCGCGTAGGAGCTCGCCGTGTCGGTGAAGAAGAACATCCGCGAGGTCTGGCCGGAGACCTGCCAGCCCGGGATCTCCGCCGTCTGGTACGGCCCGAGGATCCACTTGGTCGCCGCGAGCGCGCTCGTGCGAGCCGCGTCCACGACGTTGCGGCCGTCGACCGACAGCGCCACGGCGACGCGCTCCCCGGTCGGGTTGGAGAGGCGGATCGTGAACTCCCGGCCCTTGAGCGCCTCGATGTAGATGCGGCCGCGCGCCGCGTACTCCGGCGCCGGGTGGCCGTCGACGAGGACGGAGACCGTGAAGTCGGAGCCGTTTCCGTTCGAGGCGCGCAGCACTCCGGCGGCCCCGACGAGCCCCGAGAAGAGCAGTCCGAAGCGGGTCCAACGGGTCATACGGGTCATGCTGTCCCTCCTGGGAGGTGGGACACCGGACGCCCGCGAAGGTTCCCGCCGCCGGCGGGGCCTCGACCGCTAAGAAGGCAGCCCGGTCTTGAGCAGCTTTTCCATGCGGTCCGAGAAGGCGTCGACCTCGTCGGGCGTCGTATAGACGTTGGGCGTGATGCGCAGCCCGTTGAACTCCGGATGCACGATGGGGGTCGTCATGATGCGGTGCTTGTCCCAGAGGTGCGCCTGCAGCTTCTCGGTGTCCAGCCCGTCGACGTGGATCAGGCCGATCCCGCACGACTCGGTGTCGTTGAGCGGGGTCAGGATCTTGACGCGCGGGTCCGCGGCGCCCAGCCGTTTTGCCCAGCGGTCGCGCAGGAATCGCAGGCGCGCCGCCTTGCGCTCGGCGCCGATCCCCCGGTGGAAGGCGAGCGCGACCGCGATCGCGTTGTGGTTCGCCGCCGGGTGGGTGCCGATCTCCTCGTACTTGCGGATGTCCTCGTCCATCTTCGGGGGAGCGGCCATGAGCGGCCAGATCGACTTCTGCTTCGCCTTGCGGACGTAGAGGAAGCCCGTGCCGATCGGCGCGAAGAGCCACTTGTGGAGGCTCGTCGCGTAGTAGTCGCACTCGAGGTCGTCGCGCTTGAACGGGAACTGCGCGAACGCGTGCGCGCCGTCCACGAAGGTCTCGATGCCGTGCTCGCGCCCGAGGCGCACGATGTCGCGCACCGGAAGGATCTGTCCGGTCAGGTTCGTGATGTGCGTGACCTCGAAGACGCGCGTGCGCGGCGTGATGGCATTGCGGAACTGCGCCACGACGTCGGCCCCCGACTGGGGCGGCACCGGGAAAGTGATCGGCTTGACGACGATCCCCTGGCGCCGCGCGCGCTGCTCCCAGGACGTGATCATGCGGGGATAGTTCTGAGTCGTGTAGACGACCTCGTCTCCGGGCTTCAGGTCGATTCCCATGATGAGGGTCTCGAGCGACTCGGAGGCGTTGCGCGTGATGGCCATCTCCTCCGGATCGCAGCCGAACTCGGCCGCGAGCTCACGGCGGCACGACTCGATCCGCGGCTCGAGCACCGTCCACATGTGGTAGACCGGGATCTCGTTCGAGAAGCGCAGGTCGCGGATCATCGCGTCGAGCACGTGGGCCGGCGCGGGGCTGCAGCCGCCGTTGTTGAGGTTGATCAGGGTTCGGTCCACGTCGAACGCTCGGGCGATCTCCGCCCAGTACGCCTCGTCTCCCGCGACCGCGGGCGCCGGCTTGCCGGCCACGGACTTCGCGGCGTCGCCGATCCGCGCGAGGGCGTCGGCGCGAAACGCGGCGAGCGCGGCGGCGCCTCCGAGGCTTCCGAGCAGGGCACGGCGATTCAGGCTCATGCGAGTCCCCCTCTCACCCCGCGCGGGGCGACGGTGTCCGAGCTTCTTGGAGAATCCTCGGAATCCTATCGCTTTCGCTCGAGGTAGGCGTCGATGTTGCCGGTGATGAGCCTCGCGCCGCGCTGGTAGCTGGCGTAGGCCCAGGCCCACTCGAACATCACGACGAAGCGGTTGCGGAAACCGATCAGATAGAAGATGTGGACGAAGCACCAGGTGAGCCACGCGAGCAACCCGTGGAGGCGGAGCCCCGCGATCTCCGCGACCGCCGACCCTCGGCCGATCACGGCCAGCGTGCCCTTGTCGAAGTAGTGGAAGGGCCGCATCCGCTGACCCCGGAGACGCGCCAGAATGGCGCGCGCGGCGTAGCGACCCTGTTGCATCGCGACCGGCGAGACGCCGGGCAGCGGCCGGCCGCCCTGGTGTTGATACAGCGCGAGATCTCCGATCACGAAGATTTCCGGATGGCCCGGGACCGACAGGTCCGGCTCGACGAGCACGCGCCCGCTCCGGTCGAGCGTTCCGCCGAGCCCCCGAGCGATCGGCGAGGCGGCGACGCCAGCCGCCCAGAGCACGGTCTTCGCGGCGATCCTTTCGCTCCCCGCAGGCCTTCCGATGACGACGCCGTCGGCGTCGACCTGCGTCACCGGGGAGGACACGCGGACCTCGACGCCGCGCTCCCGCAACGCGATCTCGGCGTTTCGCGAGCTCTCCTCCGAGTAGGCGGCGAGGATTCGCGGTCCGGCCTCGATCAACACGATCCTCGCCTCTCGCGGATCGATGTGGCGGAAGTCGTCCACGAGGACGTGGCGCGAGATCTCGCCGATGGCGCCGGCGAGCTCCACCCCGGTCGGACCGGCGCCCACCACGACGAAAGTCAGAAGGGACCGCCGGGCAGCGGGATCCGCCTCGCGGTCGGCGGCCTCGAACGCGAGCAGGATGCGCCGGCGGATCTCGAGCGCGTCTTCGAGGCTCTTCAGCCCGGGGGCGCCGGGCTCCCACTCCTCGTGCCCGAAATAGGCGTGCGTCGCCCCGGCCGCGAGGATCAGGTAGTCGTACGGGAGCACGCCGTCCGCGAGCCGCAGCTCGCGCTTCGCCGGGTCGACGGAGACGGCCTCGCCCAGGATCACGTCGGCGTTGGTCTGGTGCCGCAGAATCGACCGGATCGGATACGCGATGTCGGCGGGGGAGAGGGCCGCCGTCGCCACCTGGTAGAGGAGCGGCTGGAAGAGGTGGTGGTTGTGCCGGTCCACCACCGTGACCCGGACGGGCGCGTCCCTGAGGCCCAGCGAGGCCTGGAGGCCGCCGAAGCCGGCCCCCAGGACGACGACGTGGGGCGCTGCCGGGTCAGCCATTTGCGCCCACTCTACCCGCGGATTGACAGACGTGATGGAATAGCGGGGATTCGTTTCGGCTCGGGTCGCCGAGCCCTTCCGCGAAAGGAGCTGGAATCGCCATGGTTACCTCCAACGCCCCCGTCCGTGTCCCCGAGCGTCAGCCGGAGCCGACGACCACGCCGCGCTCGAATTCACCGGAGAAAAAGCCGACTCGGTTCGTCATCAAGATCAGCACGTACGTCCCGGCCTAAGGCCGACCGATGGGTCGCCTGTTTCGGGGTTTCTGGAGTCCGAACGGGATAACCTTGCCGAGAACCAGAGCATGAAGCGCCCGTCGCCAGCCGACACGGTCGAGATGCTGTCGATCTTCGATCGCTCGATCGAGCTGATTCGCTGGACGCTGCGCTCTTACTACCGACTGACCGAGACGGAAGCGGCCGGAGCGGAGGAAGATCTTCGGGCCTGGTTTCACCGGCTGGTGCGAAGGGGAGCGTCGCCTCCGTCAGCTCAGATCCTCGAAGTCTCCCTCGTTTCCGCGGCTTGCCAGTATGGACGGTCTCTCCAGCTCTGGAAGCTGCACGGAGAGAAATCTCGGGACGAGAGCCTCAACATTCTTCTCTCCCGCCAGCCCGACGACGTCGCCCGGGATCTCAGGCATCGATTCGATTCGGAGCGCAAATGAGCGGCCGGATCATCCGCTTCCCGAACCACAACCTGTCTCTGCAACAGGCGGAGCAGGCGGCGGAGCACATCCTCTCGTTGCCGCAGGACGAACGGATCCGGCGAAAACGCTCGCTCCACATGGAGGATCCCGAGACGCTGCTGGCGCTCTGCTCGGCGATCCGTGCTCGTCTGACTAGCTATCCGTCCTCCGCGCGTGAGGAGGCGGAGTTCTTCTTCCGATTCGTCGACAAGCCTCGACGCGACATCGGTCTCTTCGACGAGCGGAGCTACTTCCTGGGCGAGCTCGCGCTCCTCGCCGGAGCGGCCTGCCGCCAGCTCTCACGCCGGGAGGAGGCCTGGATCTGGTTCGATCGCTCGGAGGCCGGGTTCCGCCACACCATCAACGCGGCCGCCGATCTCTCGAGATTGGCCTACCAGCGTCTGGCCGAACGCCTCGAGGAGCGGCAAATCGACATCGTCCTCGAGCTTCTTCCGTCACTGATCGAAAGTTTCCGGACGCTGGGAATGGCGGAGGACGCCTTGAAGGCCCGGTTCCTCGAGGGCTCGGCATTTCTGGAAATCGACGAGCCCGGTAAGGCGGCCGAGGTCTTTGCGGAGATTGCCGACGACCCTGAGGCCGAGGACAATCCCCGCCTGCGGGCCGCCGCCTTTACGAACCTGACGCAGGTCTACGGGATGATTGGTGACGCCGAGGCGGCGATCGCCGCGTCCGCGAGAGCGATCCCGGTCTTCCGGCAGCTCAACGACCGGATCGGCCTCGCCAAGGTCCAGTGGGGACTCGCGTCCGTTCTTCGCGAGAGCGGACAGATTTCTCCCGCCATCGAAGCGTACCGGCAGGCTCAGGAGCAGTTCCAGACGATCGGGATGCGCGCCGACATCGCCGCGCTGAGTCTGGTCATTGCCGATCTCCTCCTCGATCAGGGCCAGGACGCCGAGGCCCTCCACGAGATCGCCTCCGCTCTCCCCGTCATAGACGCGCTCAAGATGGCTCCCGAGGGGATGGCGGCGCTGTCGCTGCTCCGCGAGTCCGCGCTCCGGCAGCAGGTCAACCGCGCCGCGCTGCGCGAGCTGCACGGCTACTTCCCGCAGCCGGACGCCTAGGACGCCGTCTAACCCTCCTTCGAGTGGCGCATGATCGGCTTGCGCCGCTTGCTCGGGGTCGTGCGCTTCCTGGCGGGCTTCTTCGTCTTGCGCGACTTCTTCATGCCGGTATCTTAGATCCCCGATGCCGCGCGTCCTTCTCTTGCTGCCGACGACGACGTACCGGACGCCCGACTTCCTGGAGGCGGCGGCGCGGCTCGGCGTCGAGGTGACCGTCGCCTCGGAGGAGCCGAGCACGCTCGAGAGGCTCAACCCGGACGGCCTCCTCACGCTGAACTTACGTGACCCGGATGCCGCCGCCCGCCGCGCGCTCGCCTTCGCGGCTTCACACCCGATCGACGCGGTCGTCGGCGTGGACGAGGACGCCACCGTCGCGGCGGCCGCGATCGCGGCGTCCCTCGGCCTGCGGCACAACCCGGTGGAGGCCGTTCGGGCGGCGCGCAACAAGGCGGTCATGCGCCGGCGGCTGGAGGAGGCGGGCGTGCCGGCTCCCCGCCACCGCCTCCACTCGCTCGACGAGGATCCGACCGACGCGGCCCGGGCGGCGTCGTATCCGTGTGTCCTGAAGCCCACCTTCCTCGCCGCCAGCCGGGGCGTCATCCGCGCGAACGACGAGGCCGAGTTCCTTGGCGCGTGGCGCCGCATCGCGGCGATCCTCGCCGACCCCGACGTGGCCCGCCGAGGCGGGGAGGCGGCGCGCGAGATCCTGGTCGAGGAGTTCCTGCCCGGCGACGAGGTCGCGGTCGAAGGCCTGCTCGAGGCGGGACGGTTATTGGTCCTCGCTCTCTTCGACAAGCCGGATCCGCTGAACGGCCCCTACTTCGAGGAGACGATCTACGTCACGCCGTCGCGCCTCGCCCAGCGGACACAGTCACGGATCGCCTCGGTGGCGTCCGCCGCCGCGACGGCGCTCGGGCTCGTGGACGGACCGATCCACGCCGAGCTGCGCGTGCGCGGCGAGGAAGCTTGGATCCTCGAGATCGCGGCGCGCTCGATCGGCGGCCTGTGCTCGCGGACGCTGCGCTTCGGAACGGGCCTGTCCCTCGAGGAGCTCATCCTGCGGCACGCCTTGGGAAGGACGGTGGACGGCCTCGCGCGGGAGTCGCGAGCGGCGGGCGTGATGATGATTCCGATTCCGCATGCCGGCGTCCTGGAGGGCGTCGAGGGTCTGGACGACGCGCGCGCCGTTCCCGAAATCAGCGACCTGACGATCTCGGCGCACCCGGGGCAGACGCTGGTGCCGCTTCCCGAAGGCTCGCACTACCTCGGGTTTCTGTTCGCGCGCGCGAAGACGCCGGCGGAGGTCGAGGCGGCGCTGCGCGAAGCGCACGGGCGGCTGCTCTTCCGGATCGGCTAGAAAGCGCGGGATCCTTCGCTGCGCTCAGGATGAATTCGCGCGCGACATCGCGCGATGACGGTTCAATCCGTTGCGAGTTCGGGATCCTTCGCTGCGCTCAGGATGAATTCGCGCGCGACATCGCGCGCGAATTCATTTCGCGGGGGCGTAGTAGGGGTTGCGGCCCGCGGCGTGGTCGGTGGTGTCGAGGATCTCGCCCACGGCGGGCGCGAGGGACCGGATCGCCTTCTCGATACCCTGCTTGAGCGTCACGTCCGCGGCGCCGCAGCCCTGGCAGCCGCCGCCCAGCCGGAGGAACACGGAGTTCCGCTTGACGTCGATCAGCTCCACCCAGCCGCCGTGCGAGGCCACCGCGGGGTTGATCTCGCGGTCGAGCAGGTCGCGGATCGCCCACTTCAGGTCTCCCTCGGAGGGGATCTCGGCGAAGTACGCCTCGGAGACGGCCGGAGTGCCGGACCGCAGGTGCCTCCGGATGATCTGGCCGATCTGCAGGGCCGGCCAATCGACCTCGTGCGCCGCGTTCACCGTGACCGTGTTGTCGGCGATCAGGGTCGACTCGATGCCCGGGATCGCGAGGATCTCCGCGGCCAGAGGAGAGAGGGCGGCGTTGCCGGCGGTGAAATGCGCGGCCTCCGAAGGGAAGACCGGCCGGTCGACGGTGAAGACGCAGCGATCCCCCGTCCGGGAGGGCTCGCCGGTGATCCGAATCTCCTCGCCGCCTCCGTTCATGGCTCCGGCAGTATAGCGCCGCGATTGACGCGCCCGCCGGGGTCTGAGACAATGCCGCGCTTTTCGATCGGAGCCTCGCGATGTCGCAGAAGATCAGCCGACGGGACATGAAGCGCAACGAGCTGGCCGAGACGGTCAACAGGACCGTCGGCTACGTCTCGGAGCATCGCCGGGGCGCCACCGAGGCGGTGGCGATCGCCGTGGGCGCCGCGATCCTCGTCGGCGGCTTCTTCCTCTACCGTGCCTGGCAGGAACGGTCCGCCGGAACGGCGCTGTCCGAGGCGTTGACCGTGCTGGATGCCCCGCTCGCGGGGGAGCCGGGCGCCACGCCCGGAGTCAAGACCTACGCCACGGCCGTCGAGCGGCGCGCGGAGGCGGACAAGCTCCTGAAGAAGGCCGCCGGGCACGGTTCGACCGCATCGGGCCGGGCCGCGTCGGTGATCCTCGCGGCGGGAGGAGCCGACAAGCCCGAGCAGTCGCTGGACGCCTTCGAGAAGGCCGCCCGCCAGGCGCACTCCGAGACGGCCGCGGCCGCCGAGATCGACGCCGCGAAGCTCCTCGTGGCCCAGGGCAAGTCCTCCGAGGCGATCGAGCGGCTCAAGCGCGCGATCGACTCGCCGAAGACGGCGGCCCCGAAGGACGCGCTGCTGTTCGCACTCGGCGAGATCTTCGAGCAGAGCGGGAATCAGGCCGACGCGCGCGCGACCTACCAGCGCCTCATCACGGACTACCCGAACTCGGCGTACCGGGCCGAGGCGCGGCAGAAGGTCCCGCTCTCCTAAGAGGAGATCGCCGGCTAGGATCCGTCGGCTCGGGTCCTCCGGCTCGGGTCCTCTCGAGTTCCCGTGGATAGGTCGACAGGTCGATGAGCTCCCTCCTCCACGCCCTCCTCCTCGTCTCGCTCGCGATGAGCGTGTTGTCGGCGATCGCGTTCCCCCTCAACGTCCGCGGGATGCCGCGCCTCTCGCGGCCCCGCCGCCCCGATCCCGCCTCCTGGCCGCGAGTGTCGATCGTCGTTCCGGCGCGCAACGAGGAACGCACGGTCGAGACGGGCGTGCGCTCTCATCTCGCGCAGGAGTATCCGGGACCGCCGCCGGAGGTGGTCGTCGTCGACGACCGTTCCACCGACGCGACCCGGGCCATCGTCGAGACGATCTCCCGGGAGGATCCGCGGCTCCGCGTCGTCGACGGCGGGGAGCTCCCGGAGGGCTGGCTCGGCAAGCCGCACGCGCTCCACCAGGGTGCGGCCGCGGCCTCGGGCGACCTGCTGCTCTTCGCGGACGCCGACGTCGTCTATTCCCCGGCGGCGCTCGCCGAAGCCGTGCGGCTTCTCGAGGCCGACCGGATCGACTTCCTCTCCCTGTTCCCCGCGCTCGAGATGCACGGCTTCTGGGAGAACGTTCTCATGCCGAACATCCCGATCTCCTTCTTCTTCGGTCTGGGCTTCCTCGCGAACTCCGACCGTCATCGCTGGATGGCCGCCGGCGGCGGCGCCGGTAACCTCGTGCGGCGCTCCGCCTACGAGGCGGCCGGGGGCCACGCGGCCATCCGCGACTCGGTGATCGACGACATCCGCCTCGCGATGGCGGTGAAGCGCGCCGGCTTCCGCTGCCGGATCGCGCTCGCGGACGACCGCGTGGCGGTGCGGATGTACCGCGGCTTCCGCGAGGTCTGGAACGGCTTCACGAAGAACGTCGCATTCGTCTTCGCCGGAGGCTTCGGCCTCCTCTTCCTGCTGGGAACCGCGCTGACCTGGGTGGCCGCCCTCGCGCCGGTCGCCGCCCTGATCGCATGGGGACTGGGCCTTCCCGTCTCCCGCGGCGATGTGGGCCTCGCGGTGGCGGCTCTCCTCCTGACCACCCTCCTGCGCGCGCTCCTGGCGAAGCGGCTCGCGTACCCCCAGTGGACCGCCTGGACGCAGCCGCTCATGACGGCGGTCTGGGGCGGGCTGATCGTCCGCTCGCTGTACTGGAGGTTCGTGCGGCGGGAGCTGCGCTGGCGCGGTCGCGGCTACGACGCGCAGCGCGCCCGGTTCTGAGTCGGCGGGTAGAATTCGCCCGTGCTGTACCGCTTCGATAGCGTCCGCAAGAGCTACGGCCCCAAGGAGGTGCTGCGCGAGGTCACCTGGCAGCACAACCCGGGGGAGAAGGTCGGCCTGGTCGGTCGCAACGGCGCCGGCAAGACGACGCTCCTCCGGATAGCCCTGGGCCGCGAGGAGCCCGACGCGGGCGAATTCGTCCGGGCGAACAGCATCCGGATCGCGACCGTGGACCAGGCCCTGCAGTCCGACGAGGCCGAACGCCTGCACGACTTCGCCGCGGGAGCCTTCGCCGAGCTCCATGCGGTCGAGTCGGAGATGCGGAGCCTGGAGCATCGCATGGCGGACGGCGAGGACTCTCCGGCGCTGCACGACCGTTACGATGCGCTGACCCACCGCTTCGAGAACGAGGGCGGCTACGACATGGTCGCCGAGGTCGACAAGGCGCTCTCGGGCCTGGGCTTCGACAAGGCGGACTTCGAGCGGCGCCTCTCGGAGCTGTCGGGCGGCCAGAAGAATCGCGCGATGCTCGCGCGGGCGATCCTCTCGTCCCCCGACGTGCTCCTCCTCGACGAGCCCACGAACCACCTCGACTTCCAGGCGGTCGAGTTCCTCGAGGACTACCTCGCGCGTTCCAAGCGCGCCTACCTCGTCGTGACTCACGACCGCCGCTTCCTGGATCGCGTCGCGGAGGAGATCGTCGACCTGGAGAACGGCCGGCTCACCGCCTACTCGGGCGGATACACCGCGTACCGGCGGCAGAAGGCGGAGCGGGTGCTCTCCGCAACGCGCGCGTTCGAGAAGCAGCAGGACTTCATCGAGAAGGAGAAGGAATACATCCGACGGAACATCGCGGGCGTGAACTCGCGCCAGGCGAAGGGCCGCCGGACGAAGCTCGAGCGCGTCGAGCGCCTGGAGAAGCCGACCGAGGACGGCACGACGGTCGCCTTCCGCTTCGACGCCGCGCGCATCGGCGGGCGAAGCTTCCTGCGCGCGAAGGACCTCGACGTGGGCTACGACGCGCCCGGTGAGACCATTCGGATCGTCCGGGGCGTCGGCTTCGAGCTCCTCCGCGGCGAGCGCCTCGCGATCCTGGGCGAGAACGGGACCGGCAAGTCGACCCTCTTGAAGACCCTGGCCGGACGGCTCGCGCCTCTCGCCGGCTCCGTCGCCACCGGCCACGACGTGTCGATCGGCTATTACGACCAGGAGCTGCGCGACCTGAATCCGCGCCGCCGCGCGATCGACGCGGTCTGGGACCAGCACCCGGCCGAGTCCGAGCAGGCCATGCGGTCGTACCTCGCCCGATTCGCGTTCCGCGGGGATGACGTCTTCGCCGGCATCGACGGTCTCTCGGGCGGCGAGAAGGGACGGTTGACGCTCGCCGTCGTGATGCGCCAGAGGCACAACCTGCTCCTTCTCGACGAGCCCACGAACCATCTCGACCTGGACTCCCGCGAGGCGCTCGAGGAGTCGCTCGAGGACTTCCCGGGATCGATCGTCTTCGTCTCGCACGACCGCGCCTTCATCGATCGCCTCGCGACCCGGGTGATCGACCTGCGCGAGGGCCGCGCGGTGCTTCTTCCCGGCAACTACACCGAGACGGCCGAGGCGCGATCCGACCGGCGCCGCCGACCCGAGCCCGCCGCGGCTCCGGCGCATCGCGCGACGACCGCCGGGAGCCCCGCCGTCCCGGCAGTCCCGGCTGTATCCGCCGCGGCGCTCCCGAAGCCGAAGCGTGGCGCGTCCCGGCCCCCGGAGTCTTCCGCCGAGAAGGAGGCCTCTCGCCGCCGGCGTCGGATTCAGGCGCTCGAGGAGAAGATCGCCGCCTGCGAGGCGCAGATCGAGAGTCTCGAGACGCGGCTCTGGGAGGAAGCCCTGACCCTCACGTCGATCGCCGCCCGCGAGCTGTCGAACGAGAAGACCAGTCGGAAGGCCGAGCTCGACGCGCTGATGGAGGAGTGGACGCGGCTTTCCGAGGCGCAGGAGGCGGAGCAGGCCGCGCGCGAGTCGTCATGAGCGGCGAGGCGACGGGCACGGCGGAGACCGCCGCGATCATCGCGATCGGGAGCGAGATGCTCGGGCCGCTCCGCCAGGACACCAACTCGCTCTGGCTGACCGCGCGGCTGGAGGAGATCGGAATACCGGTCTCGCGCAAATCGATCGTGGCCGACGACCCGGCGGTCATCCGCGCCGAGCTCGACGCCGCGGCGAAGACCGCGCGTTTCGTGTTCACCACCGGCGGCCTCGGACCCACCGCCGACGACGTAACGGTCGCCGCGGTGGCGGCGTGGCTCGGCGCGCGCCTCGAGCGCAACGCGGAGTTCCTGGAGGCGATGCGCCGCCGCTTCGAGCGCCGCGGCTACACCATGGCCGAGTGCAACGCCAAGCAGGCGGACTTCATCGTCGGCGCCCGGGCCCTCCCCAACCCGCGCGGCACGGCGCCGGGCTTCTGGGGACGGAAGAACGGGGTCGAGATCGTGATCCTGCCCGGGGTCCCCTCCGAGATGAAGGAGATCATGGAGGACGTCGTGCTGCCGACGCTTCGGGAGCGGATGGGAGAGATCGTCGGGCGCCGCCGCGTCCTGCGCATCGCGGGGATGGGGGAGTCCGCCGTCGAGGAGATCGTGGCGCCGGTCTACGCGCGCTGGAAGGACGATCCCGTGACCATCCTGGCGTCGCCCGGCGAGGTCCAGCTCCACCTCTTCGCGCGAGGCGAGCCCCGAGCGGCCGAGGCGAGACTCGCGGCGATGGAGAAGGACTTCCGCGATGCGCTCGGCGACCGCATCTACGGCGCCGACTCCGAGGATCTCGCCGCCGTGGTCGGAGGGCTCCTCGCCGGAGCCGGGAAGACCCTCGCCCTCGCGGAATCCTGCACCGGCGGCCTCGCCTCTTCGATGCTGACCGACGTGCCGGGCTCGAGCCGCTACTTCCTGGGCTCCGTTGTCTCCTATGCGAACGCCGCCAAGGCCGACTTTCTCGGCGTCCGCGCGGAGACGATCGCGGGCCACGGCGCCGTGTCGGCGGAGGCGGCGCGCGAGATGGCGCTCGGCGCCCGAACCCGGTTCGGCGCGGACGTGGCCCTCGCCATCACGGGCATCGCCGGTCCCGACGGCGGCACGCCGGAGAAACCGGTGGGGACGGTCTTCTTCGGGCTCGCCGACGGCGAGGAATCCGTCGAGACGACCCGGAGGCAGTTCGGGGGCGACCGCGGCGTCGTGCGGCGGGCGTCCTGTCTCCATGCCTTCGAGCTGCTCCGCCGGCGCCTCGCCGGACGGACGGAGCGGTCGAGCGCGCGGTGAGAGTCTTCCTGGCGATTCCTCCGGACCCGGCCTGGACGGACAGCGCACGCGGGCTCGTCGACCGCGTGAGGCGCCAGTCGCCGCCGGCGTCCTGGACGCCTCCCGAGTCCTGGCACGTGACGCTCAAGTTCCTCGGCGAGATCCCGGAGGAAACGGCCGAGGCGTTCGCGAAAGCGATGGAGCCCGCGTTCGCGGCGGCGCCTGCCGGACCGCTCGCGCCGGGCGGCGCGCTGCTGCTCCCGGGCCGCGCCCGGCCGCGGGTGCTCGGCGCGGGATTCGCGGAGCGATCCGCCGGGTTCGCCTCGCTCGCGGCCGTCGCGTCGGCGGCGGAGCGCGCGTCCCGGGAGCTCGGAGGAGAGCCGGACACGCGCGCGTTCCGCCCCCACGTCACCTTCGCGCGGGTGCGCCGGCCGTGGCCCGCAGGGGCCGTCGAGCTATATTCCCGGGAGGCGGATGCGTGGAGTTTCCCGGACTGGCCCGTGCGCTCCGCGGCCCTCTACCAGAGCCGCCTCGCCCCCTCGGCGGCGATCCACACGCTGCTGCACGAGTGGGTGCTGGCGGACGAGGCGACTGTTGCACGCGTGGACGCGACGACAACTGTTGCGCGCCTGGATGCGATGCCTGGGGTGCGCGCGTGAACGCTCCGGCCGCGGCGCTCGTCGGAGTCGCTTACCTGCTGGGCTCGATCTCGTTCGCCGTGCTGATCATCCGGCTGCGGACCGGCCGCGACATCCGTTCCGAGGGCTCGGGCAACGCCGGGGCGACCAACGTCGCGCGCGCGCACGGCAAGGCGCTCGGGATCGCCGTCGGACTGCTCGATCTGGCGAAGGGCGCCGCGGCGGTCCTCCTGATGCGAACCGTGACCGCCGACCCGCGCTACGCGGCCGCGGCGGGCCTGGCGGCCATCGCCGGCCACATCTTCCCGATCTTCTACGGCTTCCGCGGAGGCAAGGGCGTGGCGACCGCGATTGGCGCCTTCCTGGTCCTCGCTCCGCTGCCGACCCTCGTGTGCGCGGGCGTGTTCCTGATCGTCGTGGCGCTGACGCGCTACGTGTCTCTGGGATCGATCCTCGCCCTGGTCCTTCTGCCCCCGGTCGCGGGAGCGCTCTTCCATGCGCCCCGGGCGACCGTCGTTGCCGCGGCGGCCGCGGCCGTTCTGATCGTAGTCAAGCACCGGGAGAACCTCGCGCGTCTCGCCCGGGGAGAGGAGCGGCGATTCGGCTCGAGGGGGACCGGGGGCCCCCGGCCGTGAAGATCGCGGTCCTCGGCGCCGGCTCCTGGGGGACCGCGCTCACCATCGAGTTCGCGCGCTCCGGACACGACGTGGTCCTCTGGGGCCGCGACGCCGGGGTGGCTCGCGAAGTCGCGGCGAGCCGCCGCAACCCGAAGAGACTGACCGAGCACGCGATCCCGCCGTCCGTCCGCGTCACCGCAGACATCGGGGAGGCGGTGGGGACCGGAGGCGACCGTGTCGTGCTCCTCTGCGTGCCGTGCGCCGCGCTGCCTTCGCTCGTCGAGCGCATTCCGGCGGAGGCGGACGCTCCGCTCGGCCTCGTCAATACCTCGAAGGGGATCGAGCCCGAGACGCTGCGGCGCATGTCCGACATCGTCCTCGCCCGGTTTCCCAGCGCCCGGGTCGCGGCGCTCTCGGGTCCCACCTTCGCGGAGGGTGTCGCGCGGGGCGACCCGTCCGCCGCCGTGGTGGCCTCGCGCGACGGCGAATGGGCCGCCGCGCTCCAGCGCGAGCTCTCGAGCTCCGGCCTGCGCCTCTACCGCTCCGACGATCTGGCCGGGGTCGAGCTCGCCGGTGCGCTCAAGAACGTCGTGGCGATCGCCGCCGGGATCGTCTCGGGCCTGGGATTCGGCCACAACACGCTCGCCGCTCTGGTCACGCGGGGCCTCGCGGAGATCGGCCGCATCGTGCGAGGCCACGGCGGACAGGATCGCACCGTCCATGGCCTCGCAGGCGTCGGCGATCTGATGCTGACCTGCACGGGCCAGCAGTCGCGCAATCGCTTCGTGGGCGAGCAGATTGGACGGGGACGGCGGCTGGGCGAGATCCTCGCCGAGCTCCCCGAGGTCGCGGAGGGAGCGCGCACGTGCCTCGCGGTTCCGCGCCTCGCCTCGGCCGCCGGCGCGGACGCGCCGATCGCCGACGCCGTCGTCCAGGTCCTCTACGAGGACGTGGCCCCGCGCGCGGCCGTCGAGAGCCTCATGACCCGCGCCCTCCGGCCGGAGTAGAACCCGGCCGGCTCCTTACGGATTGACCTGGACGCTGTCCGAGGCGACGGCGTCGCCGGGGTTGATCCCGTCGGCCGTCATGCTCGCCGTGATCGTCACGGACTGGCCGGTCGACCCGGCGGGCAACGTGCCCATCAGCGTGAGGTGCAGGGCGGAGTTGCTGTTCGAGTCGAGGGTCCCGAGATTCCAGGTGGCCGAGCCGGTGGTGAAGGACGCAGTCGTTCCCGAGGACGGGCTGGCCGCCTGAACCATGAGCGGCGCCGGGACCGTGACCGTCACGAGGCCGTTCTTCACGTTGTTGACGCCGACGGCCGTGGCGTCGACCGTCACGTCGAAGTTCTGGCCGCTCGTCGCCGTGTCGGGCGCGTTGACCGTGACCGTGGCGATGGCGCCGGGCGCCGTCGTGGTGTCGCTCTTGCTGCACGAGACCAGGCCGATGAGCAGACAGGGAGCGGCCCAGAGCAGAAACCGGGCAGGGCGGGGCAAACGCATGGGGAACCTCCTCCTGGCGCGACCGTCGCGCCGGAAACATTCAACCTGAGCAAGTGCGATGCCAGCGCGCGAGGAGACTCGGGAATCCGTGAGGCGAAGCGGCAGGTGAGGGACGGGGGAGCGCGGGATCAGGCGGCGCGCGTCGACTTGCCGCCCTTCCGCTCCGCGAGGACGCGGATCGGCAGGACGACGGCCTGGAGGCCCGCGAACTGCAGGCGCCGCTGGATCGCGAACGCCGTCTCGTTGTGGAGAATGCGGTAGTACACGCGATCGTTCTCGAAGACGAGCTGGCCGAGGTAGAAGATCGAGCGCGGGAACTCGCGCTGGACCTCCTCGCAGAGCTCCACGACGGTCTGGACGGCCTCGGTGCCGATCTTGTAGCGGTAGTCCGCCTTGAAGCCGAGCTTGCGCGCGAAGTCCACGTACTTCTCGAGATCCTCGACCGTGTGCTTCTTGAGGGCCTCGATCTCCGAGTGCCCCTTGAAGATCGCGGAGTCGATCACACCGACGGAGACGAAGAGGTAGCTCTTGTAGAGGTGGGGAAAGAGCGTCTGGACCGAGAGGACCGTGTGCACGCCCAGCCCCGAGAACCCGTTGACGAGCATGACGGCGAGCGGCTCGTCGCGCGGGATCTCGCCCTCCTCCACGGGGTGCGGCCGCACCGGGATGTCGAGCAGCTGCTCGTCGAGCCGCCGCAGCTGCTCCCGGACGCGTGCGTAGTGGCGGCGGATCGAGAAGGCGAGGGCGACCATCAGGGCCGTGACCACGATCGTCATCCAGCCGCCCTCGTACGCCTTCTCGTAGACGGTGATGCAGAGGATCGCGACGCAGAGGACGGCTCCCGCCGCCTGGATCAGGAACTCCCTCTTCCAGGCCGGGTCCCGTCCCCGCTCGAGCCACCAGTGCCGGGTCATGCCGATGAGCGTGAGCGAGAAGGTCACGAAGACGTTTATGGCGTACATGACGAGCAGGCTCGAAACGGAGCCGCGGGTGTAGATGAGGGTGGCGCACGCGGCGAGGCCCATGAGCCAGATCCCGTTGTTGGTGACGAGGCGGTCGGAGAGCTGGGCGAACCGGCGCGGGACCCACGAGTCGACGGCCATGTTCGCGAGAATCCGGGGACCGTCGAGAAACCCCGTCTGCGCCGCCACGAACAGGATCGATCCGGCGGCCGCGAGCGTCAGGATCACGAGGAAATGGCCGGGGGCGAACCCTCCGATCTGCCAGCCCCCGAATACCTTCTCCGCGAGGATCGCGTTCATGACCTTCGTCGGATGCGGGCGGGCCCCGGTCAGGAGGTAGCTCAGGATGATTCCCGAGGCCATGAGCGCGAGTGAGATCGCCATGTATGCCATCGTGCGCTTCGCGTTGGCGACGCGGGGCTCGCGCAGGATCTGGACGCCGTTCGAAACCGCTTCGATCCCGGTGTAGGCGCCGGCGCCCAGCGAGTAGGCCCGCAGGATGATGAAGAGCATCGGGAGGAGCCCCACGAGGTCCGCGGTCGCGCGAGCCTCGCGGATCGCACCGGCGTAGATCCCCGGAATCTCCGTGAAGTGGCGGATCAGGGTGATGCCAACCATCGCGAAATGCGTGACGATGAAGACGATGAAGATCGGCACGAGGACCTGGACGCTCTCCTTGACCCCGCGGAGGTTGAGGAGGACCAGGAGTCCCAGGATCAGGATCTTGAAGACGAAACGGTACGCGGTCCAGCGCTCCGGCAGGAAGCTGAAGATCTGGTCGACTCCCGAAGCGACGGAGGTCGAGATCGTCAGGACGTAGTCGAAGATCAGCGCGCATCCGGAGACGACGCCGAATCGCGGGCCCAGAAGCTTCGTGGCGACGAGATACCCGCCGCCCCCGCCGGGGAAGAGCTCGATCACCTTGCTGTAGCACGCGGAGATGATGAGGACGGTGGCCGCGATCATGAGCGCGAGGAAGACCGCGAGGTAGGCGTGATCGTGCAGGGCCTTGAACGCCTCCTCCGGGCCGTACGCCGATGAGGAGAGACCGTCCGCCCCGAGACCCACCCACGCGAGGAAGGCGGCAAGGGAGACCGCGTGGAAGATCCGCGGATCCATGGGGTCACGGGCCTTCCCGACGAGGATGGTCTTGATTGTGGTCGGCAAGGTTTTGAGCGCCCCCCTGGGAGCGGGCGGATTATGGTTTTGCGTTTCGCCCGAGTCAATCGGCGCGGCGGCCTATGATAGCTTTTCGAACGCGGAGCCCTCTCCCGGCGCGCTCGCGCCGCGCGAAGGCCGCGCCAGCCGATGGAAACGCCGCGTCCTCCCGAAGTCGTGCGCGAGAAGGTCTCGCGGCTCGGGGAGGGGCGCGTGGGCTGCGCCCTCATCTTCGATCGGGAGCTCGACCGGGAGGAGATCCAGCGCTTCTATGCCCAGGACCCCGGCACGGCTCCCCGGCCGGTCGACTTCGACCTGGCGGGCCGAGTCCTTCGCTACGAGTGCGAAGAGGCGGACGAGTCCCGCTGGCGGCTGGCCGCCGAGATCTTCCTGGTCAAGTCGTTCCGCGAAGCCCCCAGGCGTCGCACCACGGAGACGGACGCGCGGCTCAAGCGGGGGATGCGGCCGCTGCATCGCTGAGTGGCGGCCCTCCGCTCCGGGCGTGTTATTTTCGTCGGCTGGTCGGCCCCATCGTCTAACGGTTAGGACACGGCTCTTTCAAGGCCGGAGCACGGGTTCGATTCCCGTTGGGGCCACCACGCTGAATCGACCGATCTCTCTCGCTGGCCTCGCAGTGTCCTGACACGGCTGGCGTCCTCGAGCGGGGGCGCACGGCGCCCCCCGAGCCCCCCGGAGGCCGGAGCACGGGTTCGATTCCCGTTGGGGCCACCACGCTGAATCGACCGATCTCTCTCGCTGGCCTCGCCGTGTCCTGACACGACTGGCGTCCTCGAGCGGGGGCGCACGGCGCCCCCCGAGCCCCCCGGAGGCCGGAGCACCGGGGAAGCGCGGGGGTCTCCTCCGAATGAGTTCGCCGATTCCCGTTGGGGCCGCCATTCCGATGAGCGCTCCCCGGGAAACCTGCGATACTGATTCCATGAAGAAGATTCTCCTGGCCGGGATCGCCCTCTGCGTCGCCGTCGCTTGCGCTCACCTCACCGAGATGGACAAGAATCGAGAGCTCGCCAAGAGCTCGGGGAAGTACAAGGTGAAGCTGACCGAGGACGCCGAGACGGTTCAGGGACAGTGCAAGTTCATTCGCTACATCGAGCCGTCCTACGACCCGATCATGGCGCCGACCAAGGCCGAGTTCGACGACTACCTGCGCGTCGAGGCGGTCCTTCTCGGGGCCGACACCGTGCTGGTCCGACTGAAGGTGGGCGAGGCCTATCAGTGCGGGCCGACTCCGCTGAACGCCGATGGGACCCCCAAGGGCGCCTACAGCCCGATTCCCCCTCCTCAGCCAACGCCCCGCCCCTGAGCTCCCGGCGCCTTCTCCCGAGCGGTTATAGAATCCTCCCGCCGTGAGGTTTGCGTCGGCCAGGCCCCCGGGAGTCGGTCTCGCGCGGCTCGCGCTCGCGGGCCTGGCGGGATGCGTGTTGGCGGCGGCGCCGCTGCGCGGAAGCGATGAGGGATCCCCCCCCCCGCAATTCGCGGCGCCGGCCCGCGGAGAGATCCTGGCACCCGGCGCCTTCGTCGAGGTTCGCTGGCAACGGACTGAGCCCTGCGATTCCGAGCCGACGGCCGAGCTCGAACGACAAGGAGAGCGCGACGGCTCGCCTGAACGCGAGGAGAACGAGGCCGAGCTGGTCCTCTCGCTCGACGGCGGAACGACTTTTCCGATCCGCGTCTCGGGCGAGATCTCCCCCTGCGCGTCGCGATTCACGTGGCGCGTGCCGGCGCTTCCCACCTCGCAGGCGCGCCTCGGGCTGCGCACAGGCGACGAGCGCGACGAAGACGAGCGGATCGAGCTCGTCAGCGGCGCGTTCGCGATTCTTCCCGATCCGGAGCGGCGGCCCGAAACGCTCCATGCCCGCGGCGGCGAATGGTGGATTCCGGAAGCGCCCGCGCCGCGCGGCGCCGAGGACGGCCTGCGGCAGACCCTTCGCGGCGCGGCCTCGCAGATCGTGCAGCCGGTCGCCTGGACAGAGATCGCAGTCCCCGCTCCGCCCGCCGTCGCGCGTCCCTTCGCGCGCTTCCGCCCGCTCCGGGCGGTTCCTCCTCTGACGACCGAACCGAGCCTCCTGTCGCTCGCCTCCGCTCCCTCCGCACCGACGCCGCTGCGCTGCTAGCGCGCTCCGCGTTCCTGAAAACCCCGGCCTAGAAAAAAGGAAGCGGTCCGTCGGCGGCATCTCTGCCGGCGGCGAACCGCTTTCTCCAGGCGTGTCGCTCGTCTCATCGAGCACGGTCTGGCGTTACAGGCCCGTGCGGCCCTCCGTCCGCACGGGCCTCTTTTTTTTCGTGCCTACTCTACCCGCCTCCGCCTCAGAACCGGAAGCCCAGTTCGGCGAAGAAGCGTCGCGGGGGCGCCACGTAGAGCTGTGCGTCTCCGATCTCGCTCTCGGCCACGTAGTGGCGGCTGTCCCCGAGGTTGCGGCCGACGACCGACACGCGGACGATCCCGAAGTCCCAGGAGACGCCCGCGTCGTATTCGAAGAACGACGGCATGTAGGCCTCGTTGATCTTGTCGAAGGGGCGCTGATTCTGGTGGCGGATGGCGAACCAGGCGCCCGGGCCCTTGGACGGGTGGTAGCTGAGCATCGCGTTCCAGAGGTCCCGCGGCGTCAGCTCGAGGCGCTGGCCGTCGGCCACCAGCAGGCCCTCGTCGGGGTCGATGAACGAGAAATGGACGTAGCGCGCGTCATGGTGAGCGTACCCGCCGTAGACCGAGAAGTCGGGCAGCATGCAAGGGTGGTAGCCCAGCTCGACTTCGACGCCCTGGAACCGCGTCTTGCCGGCGTTGGTCAGCTGGGGGTTGCCGTCGGGCCCCAGGATCGAGACGACCTCGTTCTTGAAGTCCATGCGGAACACCGACAGATCGACCGAGAGCTGGTGCTCGAGGAAGCGCGACTTGAGGCCGCCCTCGAAGCTGATCGTGCGCTCGGGCTCCAGGATGTGCGCGTCCTCGGCCTCCGACAGGTTGGGCGCAGCCGGCTTGAACGCGGTCTTACCCGACACGTAGAAGTTCATCTCGTTGAGGGCGCCCGCGCGGTCCATGACCAGGCGCGCGAGGATGGAGCCCCCGCCAGAGAGCTGCGTGTCGGAGCGGTGGTCGTCCGTGACGTCGACCACGGGATCGCCGACCTCCTGCTGCTGGACGTGCAGCGTCTCCGACGTGGTGTCGAGGCGCAGGCCTCCGGAGACGGTCAGAAACGGCACGGGGGTCCACTCGTCGTTGGCGTAGAAGCCCACGAAGGTCCGGCGGTCGTTGAACGAGCGGTTGTCGCCGTGCGGGACGTCCATCATGTTCGGGACCACCACGGGGTCGATCTGGAGATCGATGTCGAAGCCGAAGCCGTCGGCCTTGGTGCGGCCCCACGTCACCGCCGCTCCTCCGACCAGCCGGTGGTGTCCGGCGCCCTCGAACTGCGTCACCACGTGGAGGTCGTCGTAGAAGTCGCGCTCGATCGGCTTGAGCGACACGCCCGAGGCCGTCGCGAAGTTGCCGTCGACCTCGCCGATGAAGCTGCGGACCGAGATCTGGCTGTCGTAGGTCAGCCCAAGCGTGTTCTCGAGCCGGGTCGACGGCGTGAGGGGAATCGTCAGGAGGTCCGTCAGCGCGTACACCCGGTGGTCGAGCCGGGCGCCGATCGGCTCGTAGTTGCGGTCGACCTGGAAGCCCGGGATCACCTCTCCGGTCGGCGGATCGACGGGCAAGGGCGAGCCGAAGTCCTGCGTGTTGCGAAACATGTTGTAGACGACCGACATCCGGACGCCGCCGTCGCCGAGCGGCGTGTCGAGGCGGAACCCGCCTCGGTCGTCGGCGTAGTCGGTGCGGTCCTGCCAGCCGTCGGCCCGGGAGAAGTTGCCGAAGACCTTGAGCGTGGCGCGCCCGACCGGGACCGCCGTCGAGAAGTCGACGCGCCCCTCGTCGAAGGAGCCGCCGGAGAGCCGGACCGACGTGCCGAACGTCCCGCTCTTCGTGAACACCTGGACCATGCCGGCGAACGCGGCGACGCCGTAGAGAGTGCCCTGCGGCCCCTTGACGATCTCGATGTGGTCGATGTCGTCGATGTTGATCTGCGACAGCGACGGGTTGAACGGGCCGCCGATCGGCACACCGTCCACCATGAAGAGGAGGGCGTCGAATTCCTTGAGTCCCCACAGGCCGACGTTCGGCTGGCGGGGTCCGTTGTCGCTGCCCATGCCCGTGTCGAGGCCGACGACGTCCTGGATGGCGTCGGCGAGGTTCGTCACGTTGCGCTGTTTGAGCTCCTCGCCGGTCACGACGGTGACCGCGCCCGGGATCTCCGCCTCCGGCGTGCTGTCCCGGTTGGCGGAGACGACGACGTTCTCGTTGACGGGGGCGGGAGTCGGCGCAGGCGTCGGTGCGGCGCCGGCCTCCGCGGCCGCGCGGAAGGGAAACAGCCCGAGGACTGCGAACATGAGTCCGAGGGCGACGCGCCAGAAGGCGCGCGTGGGTAACGCGAGCATCACGGACCTTCCTTTCTTTCGAGGGATGAAAGAGTGCCGAGCGGTTGGCGGGGCTCTAGCCCTACGACCTACAGGCGCATCGGCGGGCGGACCGTGGAGAGTCGCTGCGTCCGGGCGTCGCCCGGCGTCGCGCGCGGCGGCCGGGCCGGGT
>DASXPB010000005.1:0-32693 GCA_036493875.1 Thermoanaerobaculia bacterium | reverse complement strand
CCAAGTCGGGACGATGCACAGAACGTAGAGGACCGTCGCCACGCGCCACGCTCGCGCGATCGAGACCTCGCCGGTCACCAGCGGCCGGTCGGGCTTGTTCTTCCGGTCGATCTCGAGGTCCGCGATCTGGTTGACGATGTTGGAGGCCGCGTTCATGAGCGAGGCGCAGAGCGAGCCGATTGCGACCGTCAGGGCCATCGCCCACGTGACGCGCCGCGCCGGGTCGGGGTTGTGCGCGGAGCCGAACGCGCAGATCGCGCCCGACACGATCCCCAGGAGCGGCGGGAGGAGCGTGAAGGGCCGCGCGAGGCGCAGGTAGCGCTTCACGACGTCATCGCCCGAGAACCGCCGCGCCCAGCCGAGGCGCGAGCAGAGCGGCCAATCGAAGGGCCGCCATTGCGGCCACGAACGTGTTCAGGGCGTTCGAGAACTCGTGGTCGAGGCGCGCGCCGAAGCGGGACACGAGGGTCGTGACGACGCTCTCGCACAGCGCGCCGAGGAATCCGCCGGCGATCGTCGCCCAGAGGAGCGCCCCGGGGACTCGGGGAACGAGCCCGAGTCCCGCGCCAGCGAAACCGATCAGCGCGGCGCCGGCGAGCGCCGCGGCCGTTCCGGCGAAGGACACCGCGCCGGGCGTCCCCCGGGGAACCGGCCGAAGCGTCAGTGGCGAGTACGCCCTCTTTCCGTAGAGGGTCCCGACCTCGGTGCCGAGGGTGTCCGCGAGCGCGGCGGCGAGCGCCGCGGCGAACGCGAACGCGGGGACCCGCAGCAGCAGGAGCGCCGCCGCGACGCCGCAGTTCGCCACGACGTTCCCGGCGCCCCGGCGCCCCTCGTGAGACTGCGCGGTGCCGGCCGCGTGCTTGCGCCGGTAGCCCAGACGCGTCGCGAGCGTGCCGAGGAGGAAGAAGGACCACAGGAGCGCGTACGCGCCCCAGCCTCCGGCCGCCAGGACGACGAAGCCGACGATCGCTCCCGCCACCGCGCCCGACGGCCGCACGACGCGGAGCGCGCCCATCGCCACGGCGACGGCCGCGTTGACGGCCAGCGCGACCGCCCAGCGGCCCCACGGGAGCGGCCCGAGCGCCGGCGCGGCCGGCCAGACGAGGCCCATCTGGTAGATCGCCAGGGCCGTGGGCAGCGCAGCGACGAGGTTGTCGTCGATGCCGGCCGGCACCGACTCGAGAAACGCGTAGAGCCCGGCGCCGATCATCAGGATCGCCACGGTGTCGGCCTGCGCCTCCCGCCCGCTGACGAAGAGATGCACAAGCACCGCGGCGGGCCCCGCGACCGCCCAGTCCGCGAGCAGGCCGACCCAGGTCTTGCTGGGGTTCCAGGGCAGCGCCGGTCCGCCGACCGTCTTCCCGGCGATCGCCGCGGCGGGATCGCCGAACGCCATCATCGCCCAGACGGCCGCCGCGATCGGGAGGTACGGGCCGCGGAAGATCAGGATGAGGAGAAGCACCATCGCCGGATACGCGACGATCCCGGGATCGTGGCGCCGGCCGGCGTCTCGATAGATCGAGCGGCCGATTCGCGGCAGTACGAACAGGTTGCCGAGGAGGGCCAGGAGCGCGAGCGCGGCCGCGGCCTTCCAATCGAGAAACCGCAGCGAGAGGGCGGCCAGGCCGAAGCCCGCGTGAACGGCCTTGCGAGACCATTCACCCCGCGTCATGCGCGCGATCCTTCAGCGCGCGTCTTGCGCGCGATCCTTCAGCGCGCGTCAAACGCGCGACCCGGTCAGGGAGCCGCCCCCGCCGTCTTCGCGCCGTCGCCCGCCGCGCCGCCGTTCTTGACGAACCGGTCGTACCAGGCGACGTAGCGCTCCAGGCGGTCGCGCACGTAGCTCGGCTTGCGAAGGCCGTGATGCTGCCCCGGGTAGATCACGAGCTGCGTGGGCACGCCGAGGCTGCGGAGCGCCTGGTACATCTGCTCCGAGTTGATCAGCGGCATGTTGAAGTCCGCGTCGCCGCAGAGGAAGAGCGTCGGCGTCTTGATCCGGTCGGCGTGGAAGAACGGAAAGGAGACCTTGAGGTAGTTGTCGAGGTTCTTCCACGGCGTCCCGAGCTCCTGCTCGTACTCGCGGATGTACTGGTCGGTGCCGTACTCCGCGAGCGCGTTCGAGCTGCCAGCGCCGCTCGTGGCCGCCTTGAAGCGGTTCGTCGAGGCGATGGTGTAGTTGGTCAGCATGCTGCCGTAGCTCCAGCCGCCCACGCCGAGTCGGTCCGGATCGGCGATGCCCTTCGCGACCGCGTCGTCCACGGCGGCGATCACGTCCTCGACGTCCACGTGGCCCCAGTCCGCGAAGATGGCCGTCTGGAACTTCTCGCCCTTGCCCGAGCTGCCGCGCGGATTGGCGGCGACGACCGCATAGCCGTTGGCGGCGAACCACTGCCACTCTTCCTCCAGGGAGCACTCGAACTGGCCCACCGGACCGCCGTGGATGCGAAGGATCGTCGGGTATTTCCTTCCCGGAACGTAATCCACGGGCTTCACGAGGAAGCCGCTGATCGGCGTCCCGTCCTTGCTCTTGAACTTCGTCTCCTCGACGGGGGCGAGTCGGAGCTCGGCCATCCAGGCGTCGTTCTGGTGCGTCAGCGCACGCGGCTCCGCCGGGCTCGAGAGCGCGTACACCTCGGCCGGCCTGGTGGAGCCGGACCACAGGATTGCGACCTTACCGCCGGCCGCCGAGAACGCGGACACGCAGCCGCGGGAGGAGACCAGCCGGTCGATCTTTCCGCCGGCCGACGGGATCTTCGCGAGAAAGACGGCCTGGTCCTCCTCGAGGGTGAAGAGGATCGCGGCGCCGTCGGCCGTGAAACGCGGCGACTGGACGTTGCGGTCGATCTGCGGCGTCAACACGCGAACGGGGCCGCCCGCGGCGGGGACCACGGCGAGCTTGTGCAGGCCGTAGTAGATGAGCCTGTCGGGGCCGCCCAGGACGAACGCGATCGTCTTCGAGTCGGGACTCCAGGCGAGGCGGCTGCCCCAGTCGTCCTGGTTGGCGGACAGGTCGCCGTTGGTCAGCTGCCGCGGGGACGCGCCGCCGCGCGGCTCGATCGCGTAGATCTGCCAGACGTCCGTCCGATCGGGGTCGGGGCCGCGCTTCGAGACGAACGCGATGGTCTTGCCGTCAGGCGACCAGGCGGGAAGGGCCTCGTCCGCCTCGCCCGACGTCAGCGGCTCCGCCTTGCGCGTCGCCAGATCGAACAGCACCAGGTGGCTTCGCTCCTTGCCGAGATAGCCCGACGAGTCGGTCTTGAACTGATAGCGGTCGATGACGATCGGGGGCTTGGTCTTCTTCTTGCCGGATTCCTTGCCCTTCTCCTTGTCCTTGTCCCCCCCGTCCGGATCCGGCTCCGGATCGTTCACCACGAGCACGAGACGCTTTCCGTCGGGCGACCAGTCGAGGTCCTCGATGCCGCCCTTGAACTCCGTCACCTTCTCGGCCTCGCCTCCGCCGCGCGGAAGCAGCCAGACCTGCGCGGTCTCGTTCTCGTCGTCGCGGCTGGACAGGAAGGCGAGGTAGCGCCCGTCCGGGCTCCAGCGCGGCGTGTTCTCGGAGTTCTTGCTCGTCGTCAGCCGGACCGAATCCTTTCCGTCCCAGCTGGTCATCCAGACGTCCGTGTCGCCCTTGTCCTCCTTCACGTCGACCGAGCGGACCGTGTAGGCCACCCAGCCGCCCTCCGGCGAGATCTCGGGATCGGAGACGCGTTTCAGGCGCGAGAGATCGTCGAGCGAGAAGGGACGTGGAGTCGCCGGCGCGGCGAACGCCGCGAGGGGCGTGGCGGTGAGGGCGGCCAGGACGAGGACTCGGAGTCGCATGGATGATCTCCTTGTGCGTCGGTGTCGAGCCGCCAAAGTCTATCGCTCGGAGGCCGAGGAACCCGCGGTCAACGTGGCCTCAATCCCAAATCCAAAATCCAAAATGGAGTCACGCCTCGGGGCGCGCGCGGCGTGCGATGTACTCGGCCAGCGGATCGCGGAAGTGCCGCACCGCGCGCCCCGTCAGCCTCTCGTACTTGCCGGTGTCGAGGGTCGAGTACGCGGGGCGCGGCGCCGGGCGCGCCAGCGCCGCCGAGGTGATCGCGTCGATCGGGACCTCGCCCCGCCCCGCGAGCGCGAGGATCTCGGAGGCGAAGTCGTGCCAGGAGACCTCCCCGCGGTTCGCGAAGTGGTACAGGCCGGAGGCGCCCGCGTCGAGGAGCGCCAGGATCGCCTCGGAGAGGTCGGTCGTGGCGGTCGGCCTCCCGACCTGATCCGCGACCACCGCGAGCCGCGTCTTGCCGGTCTCGACCTGCCTCAGGATCGCCTCGATGAAGTTCCAGCCCGAGCGCCCGAACAGCCATGACGCGCGGATCACGAGGCTGCCGGGCAGCCGCAGGGCCTGCTCCTCCCCCGACCGCTTGCTGCGGCCGTAGGCGGAGAGCGGGCGGGTCGGGTCGTCCTCGACGTAGGGCGCGCCCTTCGCGCCATCGAAGACGAAGTCGGTCGAGATCTGAACGAGCTGGCAGGAACGGTGCCCGCAGGCTTCGGCGAGGAGACCGACCGCGTCCGCGTTGATCGCGAAGGCCAGGGGATCGGTCTCACAGGCGTCGACCTTGGTGAACGCCGCGCAGTTGACGAGGACGTCGGGCCGGGACGCCGCGAGCTCGCGGGTGACCGCGGCGGCGTCGGCAATGTTCAGTTCCGCCTTCGACCGCGCCATCACCTCGTAGCCGGCGCCGGCCAGCACGGGCGCCAGGTCCGAACCCAGCATTCCGGAGGCTCCCGTGATCAGCACGCGGCGGCGGGACCGGGGAACGGGTGCGGGTTGTCGCGAGGAGAGTCCCGCCGCGTGGTTCTCGAGGGCGGGTCCGCCGGAGTCCACCATGAACGTCCGGCCGGCGCCTAACCCGGCGCCTTCGCGGTCGAGGACGAGGTGGCGAGCCGCTGTCCGTACTGCGATCGGTAGAACTCCCGGTACGCGGCGTCGCGCTCCTTGATGGGGCGCCACCACTCCTCGTGGTCGCGGTACCAGCGGATCGTCTCGGTCAGCCCCTTCTCGAATGGCGTCGCCGGCGTGAAGCCCAGGCGCGCGAGCTTCGAGGCGTCGAGCGAATAGCGGCGGTCGTGCCCCGGGCGGTCGTCCACGAAGCGCATCAGCGTCTCCGGCTTGCCGAGCTCCGCGAGGACCCGCCGCGTGATCGCGATGTTCTCGCACTCGTTGCCGCCCGCGATGTTGTAGACCTCGCCGGGCTCTCCCGCGTCGAGCAGGTAGTCGATGGCCGCGGCGTGATCCCGCACGAAGAGCCAGTCCCTCACGTTGCGCCCGTCGCCGTAGAGCGGCAGCGGCTGGCCATCGATCGCGTTGGTCGCGAAGAGCGGGATGAGCTTCTCGGGATACTGGTTGGGGCCGTAGTTGTTGCTGGCCCGCGTGATGACGACCGGCATGCCGTACGAGGCCCAGTAGGAGTACGCCAGGCGGTCTCCCCCGGCCTTGGAGGCGGCGTAGGGATTGCGGGGGTTGAGCGGCGACTCCTCAGTGAAGGAGCCGGAGGGGATCGAGCCGTAGACCTCGTCGGTCGAGACCTGGATGAACCTCTTCACGCCGCGCCGCCGGGCCTCCTCGAGGAGGACGAACACGCCCCGCACGTCGGTCTCGATGAACGACGCGTCTCCGAGGAGGGAGCGGTCGACGTGGGTTTCCGCCGCGAAGTTGACGACGACGTCGCAGCCCTCCATCGCCACGCCGACGACGTCCGGGTCCACGATGTCGCCGCGTACGAAGCGGTAATTGGACAGGCCCGCCACGTCGGCCAGGTTCGCCGGGTTGGCGGCGTAGGTCAGCTTGTCCAGGTTGACCACGGACACGCCGCTACCGTGCGACTCCAGCACCTGCCGGACGAAGTGGGAGCCGATGAACCCGCAGCCTCCGGTGACCAGCAGCTTCATACGATCCCGATCTCGGCGTTGTCCCCGACCAGGAACCGATGGACCCTGGGCCGCTCGAGCCCGGGATGGATCCGCACGTTCTTGCCGATCAGCGAGTCGGCAATGCGGACCGGGATGCGCTCGAGCCGCGAGTCCTCGAGGACGATGGAGTTCTCGATCTCGCAGCGGTCGATCAGGCAGTTCGGCCCGACCGCCGTGTACGGCCCCACGAACGCGTCGCGGATCTCGGCGCCCGCGCCGATGACTGCCGGGCCGCGCACCGTGCACCGGGTGAGCTTCGCGCCCGGCTCGACGACGACCTTGCCCTCGACCCGGCACTCCCCGTCGACCGACTCGAGGCCGCGCGCCGTGAAGGTATCGAGGATGATGCGGTTGGCCTCCAGCATGTCCTCGATCTTGCCGGTGTCCTTCCACCAGCCCGAGACGAGGTGCGGGTGAACGGTCTTGCCATGGTCCACCAGCCACTGGATCGCATCGGTGATCTCGAGCTCGTTGCGGGGGCTCGGCCGGATCCCCTTGACCGCGTCCCAGATGCTGTCGTCGAACATGTAGACGCCGACGAGGGCGAGATCGGACTTGGGCTGCCTGGGCTTCTCGGTCAGCTTCACCACGCGGCCGTCCTGGAGCTCCGCAACCCCGAACTGCGACGGGTTCGGCACCTTCGCGAGCAGGATCTGCGAGTTGCAGCCGAGCCGGCGGTACTCGTCCACGAGCGTCGTGATCCCGTCGGCGATGACGTTGTCGCCCAGGTACATGACGAAGGGCTCGCCGCGGAGGTATCCCTCCGAGATCAGCACCGCGTGGGCCAGTCCCCGCGGAGCGTCCTGCTCGATGTAGGTGATGCGGGCGCCGAATCGCGTGCCGTCGCCGAGCGCCGCCTGGATCTCCTCCCGGGTGTCGCCCACGACGACGCCGATCTCCCGAATGCCGGCCGAGACGATGGCCTCGACGCCGTAGAAGAGCACCGGCTTGTTGGCCACCGGCACCAGCTGCTTGGCGCGCGTGTAGGTCAGGGGGCGCAGACGCGTCCCCTTGCCGCCCGAGAGGATGAGGCCCTTCACTGAGGCGAGATCATACCGAAAGGCGCGCGACCGGTTAACGCGAACCGCGAACCGCGACGGCCTAGGAGAGGCCGAAGATCAGAACGACGAAGGCCGCCGCCTCCGCGCGCGTCACGGTCCCGTCGGGACAGAAGTTTCCGCCGCCGCAGCCCGCCGTCACTCCCTCGAGCGCGAGCTGTTCGATCCAGGCGGCCGCGAAAGCATCGGTGGGGACGTCGCCGAAGACCGTGCCGGTCGCCGGAGGCGGCACGTAGTCTCCCCCGTGCTCCATCTTGAGCAGCAGGACGGAAGCCTCGGCGCGGGACAGCGGCGAGCCGGGACAATAGTCGCCGCCTCCGCAGCCCGCGGTGATGCCCTCGCGGAACAGCTCCTCGATGAAGTCCGCGGCCGGTGAGCCGAGCGGCACGTCTCCGAAGACGGTCCCCGTGGCCGGCGGCGGAAGATACGCCGCGCCATTCTTCCCTCGCAGCAGGAACACGGCGATCGCGGCCCGCGTCTCCGCGTCCGAGGGACAGAAGCTTCCCCCACCGCAGCCTGCGGTCACGCCGTTCATCGCCGCCGCGTCGATGCGAGACCAGAAGAGGTCGTCGTCGGGCACGTCCAGGAACGAGCGCTCGAACTGGAAGATTCCGCTGATGGTGGAGGCGTAGAGTGTGCGGCCGGTCGAGCCGACCGTGATCTCGAGCGAGCCGAAGAGCGGCAGTGAGCCGGGCAGCTGCGTCCATGAGCCGGCTCCGTTCGTCGAGCGGAAGACGTTGCCGAAGACGGCGTCCTGGGCGGCGCCGCTCAGTCCGGCGAGCAGATACAGCACGCCGGGCGCGGTCGGGTCCGCCGCGGCCCGGATGGGGACGATGGTCGGAGGAGGCGGCAGGCCGGTGCCGGCCGGGGCGAAACTGAGACCGCGATCCACGCTCCGAAAGACGCCGGTGCTGGAGAGGACGTAGACCCTCGTCGGATCGTTGGCGGGCGCCAGGATGTCATTCGCGTGGAAGTAGCCGTCGGGAATCCCAGTCGGCGGATCCCAGGTCGTTCCGCCGTCGGGTGAGCGGAGGAGCCCGGTACCCGTCGGTGTCGTGATCTGGAGGCCCGCATAGAGAATCGCAGGGTCATTCGGGTCGACCGCCGCGGAGGGCACGTATCCGGGAAGCAGAGGATCCCAGTGGCCGCCCCCGTTCGTCGTGCCGAACAGACCCTCGAAGCTCGCCGCGAGCAGGCGCGTCGGCGTCGAGGGGCAGATCGCCAGGCGGTTGAGCGTGTGGATCGCGAGACCGTCGTCGAACGGGTTCCAGCTCAGGCCGCCATCGGCGCTCTTCAAGACGCCCTCCCCGAGACCACCGGGGATCACGTATCCCGCATAGAGCGTATCGGCGTCGGTCGGGTCGCCGAGCAGGTTGACCAATCCGAGCCCGGTGTCCGCGATCTGCGTCCAGCTGGCGGCGCTGTCGTCGGTCCGAAACACCTTCGCGAACGAGATTCCTAATGCGCCCCGGGCGTGCGTCGGATCGGCGGCGACGCCCTGCGCGAAATAGCCCGACACCCCCGCGCTCCGCGAGGTCCAGTGCGCGCCGCCGTCCGCGCTCTCGAAGATCCCGCCGAGCAGAACGGAGGGGCCCCCGCCGGCCAGAACGCGCGAGGAGTCGCTCGGATCGATCGCCACGGTGGTGGCGTTGCTCAAATCCGTTCCGAGGTCGACGGGCGCCCAGTCGTGCGCGTTCGTCGTCACGAAGATCCCACCGGGTGATTGGGAGGCCTGGACGGCTGCCCAGAGCCTCTGGGGGTCCGCGGGGTCCAGGGCGAGATCGCGCACGTTGGCCGTCTCGATTCCCACGTTTGCCGGCATCCAGCTCGCGCCGGCGTTCGCGGACAGGAAGACGCCGGAGCCGAACGTGGCGGCGAAGACGCGAGAGGGGTCCGCGCGATCGATCACAAGCCGCGCGGCTCCGAGACCGAGGGCGGTGCCCTGCCAGGTCGCGCCCCCGTCGACGCTCTTGAGAACGTCCGTCATGCCGTCCGCGTACAGGATCGACGCGTCGCTCGGGTCGACCTGGACGTCGTTCACGTAGAAGGAGGGAAACGTGCTCGCGACGAGGGTCCAGGATGCCGCACCATCGTCGGTCCGGTAGACCGAGCCCGGCGAGCCCCCGACGATCGCGTAGAGAGTCTGCGGCCTAGACCGCGCGAGCGCGAGGATCAGCGGTCCCGCCGGCAGGCCCGCGTTGGCGAGCATCCAATTCGCTCCCCAGTCGAGCGACTTGAAAACTCCCGACGCCGAACCGAAGCTCCCGACGGTATAGAGGACGTTCGCGTCCGACGGATCCGAGAGTAGCGTTCCTCGGAATGACGAGCCGGGCGTCTGCGCCCAGCTGTGCCCGCCGTCCAAGGACTGGAAGATCATGGAACCGTAGTAGCCGCTCGCGGCGACGAGTCGGCTCGGGGCGTCGGACTTGATCAGAATCTGAAAGACGTATCCGGGCTGCGGCCCCGATGTCGTCCAAGAGTAGTTGCCGGCGTGCGCGAACTCTGCATAGCCGGCGAGCAGCGCCGCCGCGAGCGCAATGCGCCGGAAAGGGATACCGACGCGGGGTCTCATGGTTGACCGAAAATTGTACGCTCTCTCGGCGACCCTCCGGCGACAGCCGCAAGTCCTTTCCTCTCAGCGAGATGAGCTACTTGAACGCGCTGGCCAGCGCATCCAGCGAGCCGTTGACGTCGAGCAGCGTGCCGATGCCCTTCAGGTTCACGACGATGCGGACGTCGTGGCGCGGCTGCGGCGGGAGGCGCAGCTCCCGGTACTCCACGAAGATCGTGAAGCAGGAGCCCTTGTACGTCAGGAGCGTGCGGTCCTCCAGGGCCAGGTTCTGCGTCGCGTCGTAGCTGATCGTCGTGTCGAGGCGGAACAGGCTGCCCAGATCGATTCCGGCGGCGAAGCGGAGCTGATCGGAGTTGGGAGAGGGAGAGCCCGGCGGCAGCGGCGTCGTCAGCACGGGACGGCTTCCGAACCAGCTCAGGTTCGCGTAGTTGGTCTGCCAGTTCACGCCGGCGGTCACGGAGCTCGAGGTGATCTGGTCGGCGAAGGTGTCGTAGGCGATGCGCCCGTCGAGCTGCAGCAGCCCGCCCTGCTGAATCCGGAGGATTCCCTCCACGGGACCGAGCTTCTGCAGCTGGATCAGTCCCGGGCTCGCCGACGTCCGGACCTGCGGCAGCGAGAACGCGTAAGTCTGGCCGATCTCGAGCGACGCGATCTCCTCCGCCGAGCCCACCGATCCGCCGGCGCGGCGGCCGAGGAGGCGGTTCACGATTGCGTAGTGAACCTGGTTGAGTCCGAGCGCGGTGTCGACCTCGTCGAAGGCCGGCACCGCGAGCGGGTCCGAGACGTCGGAGACGTAGTTGTAGTCCACGCGGGGCTCGATGACGTGCTTGAACTTGTCGTACGGGCCGATCGATGCCTCGTAGATGCGGGATAAGGACGGCCCGACGAGCGACAGCCCGGCCTCGGCGTAGGAGCGCGTCGTGCTCTCGTCGAGGAGCTCCGTCTGCAGCGGATCGCTCGACTTGGTGTAGTAGGTGAAGCGGCCGCCCGCGCTGGCGGTCGCGCTCAGCCAGGGGATCTCCTTCCAGGGGAACGACACGACGGGATGCACGTCGAAGCGGCCGTAGGTTCCCCGCGCCAGGTCGAACCCGCGGTTCACGTAGAGGGCCGACAGCGAGGACTCGAGCGAGAGGTAGAACGGGCTGTGCCCGATGGGCGCCGTCCGGTGGAAGAACTCGATCGTCGGGTAGCGCTCCTGGATGACGGTCGAGGCGTAGTAGGTCTCGCTGCGCTCGAAGCGGATGTTGAGCGAGTCCGCCCCGATGTTCCGCGTCAGGAATCCCTGCGAGAAGATCTGGCGAGCGGAGGAGAGGTTGAAGTTCCGCTCGAAGTCCTGCAGGAACTGCTCGTCGGAGTAGTCGCGGATCGAGAGGACGCCGCGGAATCCCAGGGGCAGATCGTCCGCGACGTGGTCGAGGCGGAGCTTCCAGCGGGTCTCGGTCTTGACGACGTAGGCGCCGAGCGAGCCGTCGGGCAGCGTGCAGAACCCGTTGAGCGGATCGGGAACCTGGGCGATGGGCTCGCACACCGTCGCGTCGCGGTCGCGAACGAGGTAACCCTGGAAGATCCCGACGGACTCGTCGGTGGGGCGCCAGCGGGCCTCCTGGCCGATCCCCACCGTGCCGTCGAAGTAGCCGTCGATCTGCGTCGTCAGGTCGGTCGAGCGCCCGGTGACCCAGTAATACGACAGGCCGAGGAAGCCGCCGCGCTGGTTGCTGTAGCCGATGGCGGGCACGAGGAGCCCCGAGGCGCGGTCCTCCTTCGTCGGCCAGATCAGGTAGGGCGTGAACATGATCGGCACCGATCCCGTGCGGAACGCCACGTCCTTCATGCGGGCGTAGTCGTTCAGCGTCACGGTCGCCTCGGCGAGCGAGAACGACCACTCGGGGTTGGGCATGTCACACGCGGTGAAGAGGCCGTGATCGACGTGATAGGTGGCGTCGCCGACCTTCTCGATCGAGCGGGCGACGATGTGGTACATCGGGGCGAGGTCGGCCGTCGCGTCCTCCAGGACTCCCGTCTTCGTCTCCATGTGAAAGACGCCCTTCGTGCCGGACATGCGCGTCGGCCCCTGGTCGATGATCACGTGTCCCGTCAGCGTGGCCGTCTTCGAGGGGAAGTCGTAGAAGGCACGATCCGCCGTGATCTTGATGTCCTGGTACTCGATTACGACGTCCTCGCTACCCTCCCAGAACTGGTCCTTCTCGAAGCGCACCGGGTTCTTGCTGTAGATGCGGACCTCGCCCCCCTTCTCGGGAGGCCGGAACTTGATCTGGAAGTTGGGGTGCGACTTGAAGCGCGTCTCGAAGGGATCGGCCTGGCTGTAGGGGTCCTGAGCGAGCGCCGCGACGGGAAGGACCAGGGACAGGACGGCGGCGGCGAGAGGAGGGCGGCTCACGCGTCCATGGCGAGAAGCGGCGAGGCGACTCGAAACGCGGCGTCCGTCTTCGCCCGGACCTCGTCGACGCCGACTCCCGGCGCGAGCTCCCTGAGCTCGAGGCCCGCGCCGTCCGGGAGGACGTCGAACACGCAGAGATCCGTAATGATGCGGTTCACGCAACGCCGCCCGGTCAGGGGCAGCGCGCAGCGGCGGAGGATCTTCTTCTCGCCCGACCTCGCGGTGTGCTCCATGGTCACGACGAGCCGGCGCGCCCCGGCCACGAGATCCATGGCGCCGCCCATCCCCTTCACCATCTTTCCGGGGATCATGTAGTTCGCGATCGATCCCTCCTCGTCCACCTGCATCGCGCCGAGGATCGAGAGGTCGATGTGGCCGCCCCGGATCATCGCGAAGGAGTCCGCCGACGAGAAGAAGGAGGCGCCCGGACGGAGCGTGACGGTCTCCTTCCCCGCGTTGATCAGATCGGCGTCGATCTCGTCCTCGGTCGGGTACGGTCCCAGTCCCAGGATGCCGTTCTCGGACTGGAGGATGACCTCCATTCCGGGCGGGATCGAGTTGGCGATCAGCGTCGGCATCCCGATTCCCAGGTTGACCGTGTATCCGTCCCGCAGCTCCTTGACGGCGCGTCGGACGATCCCGTCGCGAGTCAACACGAAGGCCAGCCTTGGGCTCCAAGCATGGGGCTCATTTTCGAACCGTCCGTCGCTCTATACGTTTCTCGCGCGGCGCGACGACCATCCGGTTCACGAAGACGCCCGGCGTATGGATGCACTCCGGGTCGAGCGCGCCGACCTCGACGAGCTCCTCGACCTCGGCGATCGCGATGCGCCCGGCCGTCACGGCCATCGGATTGAAGTTCCGGGCGGACTTCCGGTACACGAGATTGCCCAGACGATCGCCCTTCCACGCGGCGACCATCGAAAAATCGCCCACGACGCCGCGCTCCAGGAGGTAGTCGCGGCCGTCGAACTGGCGCGTCTCCTTGCCCTCGGCCACCAGCGTGCCGGCGCCCGCCGGCGTGTAGAAGGCCGGGATCCCGGCGCCGCCGGCGCGCATGCGCTCCGCGAGCGTCCCCTGCGGCACGAGCTCGACCTCGAGCTCGCCACTCAGGAACTGCCGCTCGAACTCGGCGTTCTCCCCCACGTAGGAGGAGACCATCTTGCGGATCTGGCGCCGCGCCAGGAGGAGACCGAGGCCCCAGTCGTCCACTCCGCAGTTGTTGGACACGACGGTAAGGTCCTTGACGCCTCGCCGGACGAGCGCGGCGATCAGGTTCTCGGGGATGCCGCAGAGGCCGAAGCCGCCGACCACGAGAGTCGACCCGTCGGCGACGTCGGCTACAGCTTTGTCTGCCGCGTCGGCACCGTCGCCCACGACCTTCTGCATCATCCGTGGCGATGATAACCGCTCCCGGCGGGCCGCGAGCCGGGTTCGAGCGCGAGGCCTGGCGGTTAGCCCGTCGCGCGGGCGACGGCGAGAAACTCGGAGACCTCGAGGTCCGGAGAGGCGCCGGGCAGGGACCGCAGGCGCTCGAGCCGAGAGCGTCCCGGCGGCGACGCCGGCAGGATGGTCGTCGAGAGCTCTTCGATCCGATAGCCGGAGGCCTCGAAGAGATCCGTGAGCGTGCTCCGGGTGAACAGTCGGACGTGCGTCCCCGAGAGCAGCGAGTACGGCACGTACTCGAAGCGTCCGCGCAGGAGGTCGTCGACGATCGACCAGTGACCGGCGTTGGGCACGGACGCGATCACGACGCCGCGGGGCGTGAGCCAGGGGCGCACGCGCGTCAGCGCATCGGACGGATCCTCGAGGTGTTCCAAAACGTCACCGAAGAGGACCGCGTCGAACTGCTCCGTCCAGTCCTCGGCGACCGCCTCGAGCGGCGCGGTGAGAACGCGGTCGTAGGCCCGCGAGGCCTGCGCCGCGTCCTCCGGGTCCGGCTCGATTCCCACGATCCGCGTGACGCCGCGAGCGCGCAGCGAGGGCGCCGTCGCCCCCTGCGAGCAGCCGATGTCCAGGACGGCGCCGGCCCCGGACGGCACTTTCGCCGCGAGGTCCTCGCGCGCCGAGGCGTCCATGGCGCCGTAGCGATGCAGGTACGCGCACGGGTCGACCGCGGCGCGGAGGCCGCGGGCTCTCAACTCATCGGGGACGCGGTCGAGAGGCAGATCCGCCGGGAGAGCCCGCAGGATCTCGCGCCGCACCGCGTAGACGGCCGACGCGGGACTCGCCGGCCGCAGAGCCTCGCCCCGGGCGGCGACGGCCGCGGCCGCCTCGGCGAGGAGCGTCGGCGTCGTATAGAGAAATGGCGGCGCCGTACGCGCCTCCTCGGATGCCTTCCCGGCGAGGGGTTCGTTCGTCACCGGCGCGACCAGCGCGAGATCCGAGTTCGCGGCGAGCCGGCCGATCAGGCGGCGCGCGACGTCCGGCAGGAGGTAGGCCTCCGCGTCGGCCTGCACGAGCACGATCCCGGCGTCGCCGGCCGCGTCGGAGATCCGCGGGATTCGCCCAGGGGTCTCGGTGCGGCGCGCCGGGGAGAGCTCCCGCGCGTACCGCCGGACCAGGCGCCAGGCCCACGGCGCCTCGGCGCCGAACCGCGGCTCACCGCCGAGGACGAGGTCGAAGTGCGGCGTACCGCCGGCGACTTCTGAGCGCGGCGCACCGCCGGCGACTTCTGAGCGCGGCGCACCGCCGGCGACATCGAAGGCGGGATCGCTCAGGCGGCCTCGACCAGCATCGCGGTGGCCTCGCCGCCGCCGATGCAGATCGCGGCGATCCCGCGCTTCTTGCCTTCCTTGCGCAGCGCGTGGATCAGCGTCGTGAGGATGCGCGCTCCGGACGCGCCGATCGGGTGTCCCAGCGCGACCGCGCCGCCTCGGACGTTGACCTTCGCGGGGTCCAGCTCGAGCTCGCGGATCGCGGCCATCGCGACGGCGGCGAAGGCCTCGTTGATCTCGAAGAGGTCGATGTCGGAGATCGCGAGGCCGGTCTGCTTCAGGAGCTTCCGAATGGCGCCGACCGGCGCCGTCGTGAACCACTCCGGCGCCTGCGCGACGCCCGCGTAGCCAACGATGCGCGCGATCGGCTTCCAGCCTCCCGCCTTCGCCCGCTCCTCGCTCGCCACGACCAGCGCCGCCGCGCCGTCGTTGATCTTCGAGGAGTTCGCGGCCGTGACGGTGCCGTCCTTCTGGAACGACGGCTTCAGCGTCGGCATCTTCTCGAGCGGCGCCGCGAACGGCTCCTCGTCGGCGTCCACCTTGAGCGGGTCGCCCTTCTTCTGCGGGACCATCACCGGCACGATCTCCTCCGAGAAGAGGCAGGTCTTCGCCGCGTTCTGGGCGCGCCGGTAGGACTCGAGGCTGAACGCATCCTGCTCCTCGCGCGTGAAGTGATACTTCGCCACGCACTTCTCCGCGCAGCTTCCCATGTGGACGTCGTTGTACGGGTCCCACAGTCCGTCCTTGATCATCGAGTCGACCAGTCCGGCATGGCCCATGCGCAGACCCGTCCGTCCCTTCTCGAGGAGGTACGGGGCGTTCGACATCGACTCCATGCCGCCCGCCACGGCGATCTCGTATTCCCCGGCCTGGATGGCGTTGCCGACGTCCATGACCGCGCGCATCCCCGAGCCGCAGACCTTGTGCACGGTGACGCAGGGAACCGTGTCCGGAATCCCGGCGCCGAGCGACGCCTGGCGCGCGGGCGCCTGGCCCTCGCCGGCCTGCAGGACGTTACCAAAGACGACCTGCTCCACCTGGTCGGGCGGGACGCCGGCGCGCTCGAGCGCGGCGCGGATCGCCACGGATCCCAGCGCGGGAGCCGGGAGAGACGAGAGCTTTCCCAGGAACGAGCCGATCGGCGTTCGGACCGCCGAGAGAACGACGAGCTTTTTCATAGGGCGCGGATTCTAACTCCCTCCAGCCAAATACGCTCGAATCGGGGCCCCGAGTTCAGGCATACCACCGCCGCGCCTCAGCGCGGCGGACCCGAGAGTTTGGCGCTTTCCAGCTTCCAGCCGGTTCGGATCTCCGTCGCCTGACAGTAGGTCTTGGCGCACCGGCTGTCGTTCAGGCACTGCAGAATCGATTCGCAGGCCTTCTGCTCGTTCGAGCCGGCCGCGACCGCCACATTCTCCACGCACTTTCCGGCGAAGGCCGGATTGCTGAAGACGCAAGTGGCCGTCGGCGAGGCAGCGGACGGAGCCGCGAGCGCGGCTTCACGAAGCCAGAGCCCGAGCAGCAGCAACAGGAACGCGGCCAGCGTGAAGCGGATCGCCGGCATCCGACGAACGAAATCGATTCCGGAGCGGGTCCTCATCGGCTCTCCTCCTCTCGACCTCTACCGTCCCGGACCGGCGTCACAATCGGGCCGCCGGGATGGAGTTAATCTTCTCTCATGCCACGCATCCTCGCGGTGGATTTCGGCGAGAGACGCATCGGACTCGCCACCTCCGACGCCTCCGCCTCCGTGGCGACCCCCCGGCGAACGCTCCACCGCCAGGACGATCAGACTGCGCTCGAGGCGCTCGAGCGGTTCGGCCGCGAGGAGGAGATCGACCTCATCGTCGTCGGCATCCCCCGCTCGCCTGAGGGCGACGAGAGTCCCTTCGCGGACAGGATCCGCTCGTTCGCCGCGAAGCTCGCGCGCCGCACGGGCCTGCCCATTCGCTTTCACGAGGAGACGCTGACCTCGGACGAGGCCGCCCGGCGCCTGCCGCACCCGGCGGTCCGGGACGAGCTCGATGCCATGGCCGCCGCCGTGCTACTGGAGGACTATCTCCTGAGCGTGGAGTCCGGCGCGCGGTGAGAACGTGAGGAGGCCGACCGGCGAGGGAGTCGTTCCATGAGCGCCACACGGCGGGTCCTCCGGCTGGGCCTGCTCCTGATCGCGCTGGCCTTCGCGGTCGGGGCGTACCTCTACCAGCAGCTGGAGTTCCCGCGTCCGCGTCCAGGAGCGCCCAGCGCGGAGGTCACGATCTTCTTCCCTCTTGGGACTCCGACCACCGAGATCTTCCGGCGCCTCGCCGGCGAGGGCGTCCTGAAGTTCCCGCGCTTCGCCGAGGCGTACTACCGGATCGCCCGCAGCGCGAGCCCCCTCCAGGCCGGCGAGTATCGGTTCGATCGCCCCACGCCCCTCTCCCGCGTGCTCGATCGGATGAGCCGCGGCGACGTCGTGAGGCACATCATCGTCGTGCCCGAGGGCCTGACCGCGGAGGAGACCTTCGCGCTCTTCTGGAGCCGCGGCATCAGTCGTCCGCAGGCCTTTCGAAATGCGTTTCACAACCCGCAGCTGATCGCCTCGATCGGAGGGAGCGCGCCGGACCTCGAAGGCTTCCTCTTTCCCGACACCTACGCGGTCACCCGCTCGACCTCCGCGCGGCAGATCGTGGAGGTCATGCTCGCGAACTTTCGCAGGCACTACGGCGCGGACCTGCGCGAGCGCGCGCATGCCCACGGCCTCGCGCTGCGCGAGACGGTGACGCTCGCGTCGATCGTCCAGAAGGAGACCTCCCTGCCGCGGGAGGGAGCGATCATCGCGGGCATCTACTGGAATCGCCTGCGCCGCGGGATGCGGCTGCAGGCCGACCCGACCGTGGCGTATGCGCTCCAGCTCGCCGGCCAGTGGGGCGGCACGCTCTACCGCTCCGACTACGGCTTCGAGTCCGACTACAACACGTACCTGCACGCCGGCCTGCCGCCGGGCCCCATCTGCAATCCCGGCCTCGCCGCGCTGAAGGCCGCCAGCGAGCCCGCCGCGACGGACTTCCTCTACTTCGTGGCGGACGGGACCGGCGGCCACCGCTTCTCGCGCACCTTCGAGGAGCACCGCGACGCGATCGCGGCTACGCGGCGCCAGCGCGAGGAGCCTCCGGCGCCCGCGCAGGAGCCCGCGCCCGCGCCCTTGCCGGACAACGACAACGGCCCCGCGTCGACCCCTCCCTCCTCGCGGCGCTCTTCTTGACCGGTTCGGACCGGAGGGCCACAATCGGTCAGCTCCAGCGATGACGACGGATACGCTCCCTCGTGCCCTCGGCCCGTACCGGCTGACCGCGGCGCTCGGCGAAGATGCGCTCGGCCACGAGTACCGCGCCGTGCGACTCGCCGACGGGAGCTTCGTCCGTCTTCGGACCCTGGACGCGCCGGAGCTCGACCCGAACGCGCTGATCGACGCGATCGAGGCGAACGGGGAGGTCCACGAGTTCCTGAGGAACCCGGCCGTGGCGCGGGGCGTCGAAATGAACGCCGCGGACGGGATCCCCTACATCGCATGGAACGAGGTCAACGGCCGCACGCTCAAGAGCCTGCTGCTCAAGTGCCGCAACCCGCCCCGCAAGATCCCGGTCGAGCACGCGCTCCTGATCTCCGAGAAGATCGCCACGGCGCTCGATCACGCCTACAACACCACGATCGACGGCGACCGCACGCTGCACGGGCTGGTCTGGCCGGGGTTCGTCGCGATCTCCGACGACGGCGAGATCCGTCTGGTGGGATTCGGGCTCGCGACCGGCGTGCTGCCCGCGCTCGCCCGCCCGCGTCTCGCCGCCGAGATCGCGAACTATCTGGCGCCGGAGGAGAAAGCGCAGCCGTCGATCGGCAAGAACTCCGACGTCTATTCGGTCGGGGTCATGCTGCTCGAGCTCCTGACGGGGCAGCCGCCGGCCGCCGACCCGATGGCCGTCCTGCGCGGAACCGCAGGCCATCCGCCGCCGGCGATCCTGCCCGAGATCCAGGCGGTTCTGCGCATGACGCTCGGTCCCCCCGAGACACGCTACGCCTCGAGCGGCGACCTGCGCAGGGAGCTCGGCAAGCTGCTCTTCTCGGGCCCGTACTCGCCGTCCACGTTCAACCTGGCCTATTTCCTGAACGACCTGTTCAAGGAGGAGATCGAGGCCGAGACGCGTGCGCGCAAGCGCGAGTCCGTCGCGGGCGTTCTCCCGGCGACGCCGGTCGCGCCGCCGCGCCCTCCGCCGCCGCCGAGGCGCGCGGAGCCCGAGCCCGATTCCTCCCCCGCGCCGGCGCCGCAGCCCTCGCCCGCTCCGCGCGCGGGACGGAAGGCGGGGCTCCGCGTAGGAGTCGGGCTCCTCGTCGGCGCCGCGGCTCTCGCCGCACTGGCGGTCGGATACCGGCTGCTCTCGCGGCGCCCGCCGCCCGTGAGCCGCGCGGCCTTTCCCGCGGCTTCGGAGGGCAAGCCTCCGGTCCCGACGCCGACGTTCCTTCCCGAGTTTCTCGAGACCCCCGCGGCGCCGACCAATGCCATGTCGGAGGCGCAGTTTCAGGAGGAGGTCTCGCGGCGTCTCGCCCTCGAGGTCCAGAAGCTCGAGGCGCAGATGCGTCCCCGCCCGGCGTCCGCGCGCGACCGAGCCGCGGAAGCGGCCGCCGAGGCTCCGGCTCCCCGACGGCGCGTGCCCGTGGCAGCCGCGGCCCCGGCGGAGGAGGCGGCGCCTTCGCCCGCTCCTCGTCCGCTCGAGCCGACCGCAGCGCCGCAAGGCGCGGCGCCGGCCATTTCAGACCGCGCCGAAAAGCCCGTCACGCTCCCGCCGCTCCCGGCCGAGGCGCCACCGCAGGCGCCGACAGCGCCCGCCCTCCACGAGGGGATGGTCATCGCGCTCGAGGACGCCGACACTCCGCCGCGGATCGCGAAGATCGTGAAGCCGTCCTACCCCCCGCTCGCCCTTCAGGCGCGCATCGGCGGGATCGTCGTGCTGCGGGTCCTGGTCTCCGAGCGCGGCGCGCCGCTCACGATCGAGGTGATCCGAGGCGCCGCCGGCGGCCTCACGGAAGCCGCCGTCGACGCGGTACGAAAGTGGGGCTTCGACCCCGCCCGCAAGGGAGGGCTCGCGATGCGGACGTGGATGGTGATCCCGATTCCGTTCGAGCCCTAGCGACCGACCTACGGCTTCGGCCCGTAGTTGACCGTCTTCAGCGACGGGTCCTTGGTCCTCAGGAAGTCCTCCATGACGGTGTCCTCGATCCAGGTGATCTCGGTCCCGTCGATGAAGTAGGTCGGCGTCGACTTCACGGCGAGGCGCTGTCCCTCCTCGATGTCCTTGCGGACGTCCGCGAGGCTCTCGTCCCGCAGGTAGCAGTTGAGGAAGTCCTGCTTGGGGACCCCGGCGGCCTCGGCCTCGGTCAGGGCCAGCTCGTCGATCGAGGAGACGGTCATCACGTCCTGCTGCGCGTAAACGTGCTTCTTGAAGCCGAACATCGCCTGCCCCGCGAAGCGGAAGAGGCAGTCGGCGGCGGACGCCGCCTTCATCGCCCACGCGTGATTGAACCAAAGCACGAAGAACTTGTAGTAGCGCTTGTACGAGAGCTTCGGGTTGGCGTCGAGCAACGCGTCCATCTGCAGACCGCGGAAGCGGCAGTACGGGCACTCCATGTCCGCGTACTCGACGATCGTGATCGCCGCATCCGGCTTGCCCTGGAACCGCGGCGTCGAGAGGTCGATGCGCTTCTTTCGGTCTTCGCGCGGGTCCATGGTGAAGTCCCAGAGAACGCCGCCGAGGTAGCGGCTTCCGTCCGGCGAGACGAATCCGGGAATGCGCACCGCCCCGTAGCCGGTCTCGATCGCCATCGCGACGCCCTTGTAACCCGCCGCATCCTTCTCCGGGGTCAGGATGGCCTTCACGCGGGCGTGGTAGAGGTTCGAGACCTTCGCCTCCAGCCACCCGAGGTCCGCGGCGGAGCGGACCGGCGCGGGCGTCTGGTTCACCATCGCGTCTCCGTCGAAGTACCACTTGCCGTCGTCGCTGACGTTCACCGTGCGGTCCACCGCGAGCTTCGCGTACTTGCCGGTCCTCTTGATCTTGAAGGACTGGAATCCCGGAATCTTGTCCGGGGCCTTCTCGACGGTGACCTTCGACTGAGGATCGAAGGGCAGGAAAATGTTGAGGTAGCCGGGCAGCCGGGCCTCGATCCCGCCGGCCGTTGACTTCGGCGCCTGAGCCGTCTGGGCCGTCTGCGCCGCACACACCGCGCCGCCGGCCAGTCCGATCGTCGCGAGGAAGCCGAGAACCGATCCGCGAATCTTCATTCGTCTTCTCCCCTTTTCGTCAGTTCGCCGAGGGCGGTGCATTCTCGATCAAGCGTATCGACTGGACGACCGCCGGCTGGTCCGGGCGGATCGCGAGCGACTTGTGAAACAGCGCGAGCGCCGCCTCCCGGCGGCCCAGGCACGTCTGAAACAGGCCCAGAGCGTTGAGCGTATCCGGAACCTGGCTCGTCGCCTCGAAGGCGGAGACGGCATTCCAGGCTCCCTCACAGTCGTGGGCCTGGAACCGCAGGAGGGCGAGCTCCCGGGCGACCGGCTCGCTGGCGGGGAACGCCTTGCGCCCGCGCTCGAGCACCTCCGCGGCGGCGGCCTTCCGCCCGCGCTGCCGGTACTCCGTCGCCCAGCGGACGATGGTTCCCTCGGGATCGGCGTGGCCGGAGGACAGCGAACGGAAGAGCCAGTCGACGGCCCTTCGGTCGTCGTCCTTCTGGCGATAGAGCACCGCCAGGTTGAACTCGGGCGAGGGGTAGTTGGGGCGCAGCTCCAGGGCCTTCTCGAAGGCGGCCTCGGCCCCCTTCAGATCCTTGGTGTTCTCACGCAGGTACACGCCCAGATTGTTCCATCCCCCCTCGGTCACGCCCGGGCGGTCCGAAGCCGAGGCGGAGGCGCCCGACGGCGCGAGCTTCTCGGGCTCGCCCCCGGAGAGGTAGCCGAGCGCGCGAAGTCCCTTGGCGTACTCGCTCGCATCCTTCTCCGACAGGGCCTCGGTGGCCACGCGGCGCACGGTGACCGACGAGGCGAGGTCCTTGCGGGCCGGGGTCGCGGCGTCCGGAAAGGCGGCGCGCAGAACCGTCCCCGTCGCCCGCGAGTCGATGGGGAGGTTCATCAGCGCGGAGACGGTCGGCGCCAGGTCCATCACGGAGGCGGCGCCGCGCGTCCCGCTCGGCTTCACCCGCGCACCATAGGCCGCGAAGACTCCGTCGAGGCGGTGCCAGAACGCCGCCGTGCTCGGATTCAGAGACGAGCGCTCGCACGGCCGCTCGGCTCCCCACTTGAAGCCGTGGTCCGAGTTGACGATCAGCGTCGCGCCGTCCTCGTCGGCGCGCCGCATCCACTGTCCCAGCATCCGGTCGACGAGAGCGTAGTACTCGTCGACGACCCGACGGTATCGCCGGTAGTCCTCGTCCGACACGCAGCTCATCTTCGGTGGAACGTAGGGCGCGAAGACGTGCCCGACCGCATCGGTCCCCTCGTAGTAGACCGCCATCAGGTCGGGTAGGTTCCTGTCGTAGAGGTCGCGCGCGATGCGGTGGTAGACGCGGGTCGAGCCGATGATCCGCGGCAGCGCGACGAAGGGATTGTCGAGGCCGGAGTGGCTGTCGCGCGACGACTGGATCTCGCCTTCCGGCACGTCGAAAAACCGCGCCAGCTCGGCGCTGGAGACGACGCCGTCGCGGCCCAGGATCTGCTCGACTCCCGGGGCGAGCGACGAGGGATAGGCGTCGCCGGTGCGCGGCATGCCCTCGAACATGATCGGCGAGGCCCGGTCCGACACGAAGAAGCCGGTCACCTCCTCCGCCGGATGCGTCGCCCACCAGCCGACCACGCCGACCGTCTCCCCCGAGGCGGACGCGACGTTCCAGATCGCGGGCACCGCGCGCGAGCGGCCCGAGATGGGGAGCTTCTGCCCGCTGGCGGGATCGACCTCCTGAAAATCGAGGACGCGATGGACTTCCGGGCTGACGCCGGTCGCGATCGTCGTCCACACGATCGGGGAGAGGATCGGCATCACGCTCGTCAGCCGCGCGGAGTAGCCCTTCTCGGTCAGGCGCTTCCAGTTCGGCATCCGGCCCTCCGCGACGAGCCGGTCGAGGAGATCCCAGTCGAGGCCGTCGAGGCCCAGCCAGATGACCGACGGACGTCCCCCGACCTGCCGGCGATTCCGCGCGGCGGCGTCGGTGGTCTCGACACCGCCGGCCGGCGGGGCGGAGACCGCAGCGGAAGCCGCGGGATGCGGCGTCGCGCTTCCCGAAGCGGCGGACTCCTGCCTGCAGGCCGGTCCGAAGAGACCTACCGCCAGCAGAAGAGCCGCGATGGCGCGGTTCGGCGTCAGGAGAATGCTCATTGCCGCCGGAGCCCCTCGATCGAACGGGTGACGGCGGGCTGATCCGGCTTGATGGCGAGAGATCGCTCGAACAGGCCGATCGCCTCGTCCTTGCGGCCGAGGCATCCCTGGAAGAGCGCGAGCACGTTCAGCGTCTCGGGAGTCCGACTCGCCGGCGCGAATCGCGCCACGGAATCCCAGGCGCCGCGGCAGTCTCTCGCGCGGTAGTGCAGCAGGCCAATCTCGCGCGCGATCGCCTCGCTCGACGGGTAGGCTCGGCTCCCGCGCTCCAGCACCTCCCGCGCGCGGGCGTGTTTGCCCTCCTCGTCGTAGGCGACGTACCAGCGCAGGACGGTCCCCTCGGGGTCGGCGTGGCCGGCCGCGAGCGACTGGAAGAGCCAGTCGATCGCGAGGCGGTCGTCGCCCCGATCGCGGTAGACGCCCGCGAGCGCGACCTTGTCGGCGGCGGAGTTCGGCTGCATCTCCAAAGCCTTCTGGAACGCGGCTTCCGCCGCTCGAAGATCCTTTCGCGTGTCTCGAAGATACAGGCCGAGATTATGCCAGCCCTTCTCGGTCGGACCCGGCCGATCCCCGCCCGGCGGCGCCAGCCGGGTCGCCTCGCCCCCGCTCAGGTATCCCAGGGCGCGCAGGCGCGCGGCGTACTCGTTGGCCTCCGTCGCCGTGGCCGCCTCGGCCGCCACGCGGCGAACGGCGATCGTGTCGAAGAGGTCCCTGCGCTCCGGAGTCTTCGCGTCGGGAAAGGCCTCGCGCAGGACGCGGCCGCCCATCCGCCGGTCGATCGGGAGCGCGGAGAGCGCGCACACCGTGGGGGCCAGATCGAAGACCGACGCCGACCCGCGGGACGCTTTTTCGCCGACGCCGACGCCGCTTCCGCGCCGCACGCGCGCCCCGTACGCCGTGAGGACGCCCTCGAGGCGGTGCCAGTACGCCGCGCCGCCCGCGCGGAGGCCGGCGGTCTCGCAGGGTCGGTCCGCGCCCCAGCGGAATCCGTGGTCGGAGTTCACGATCAACGTCGCGCCATCCTCGTCGGCGCGACGCATCCACTGTCCGATCAACCCGTCGATGAGCGCGTAGTAGTCGTCCGCGGCGTGCCGGTAGCGCGCGAAGTCCGCCTCCGAGACGCACGCGAGGCGCGGTGCGACGTACGGGGCGAAGACGTGGCCGATCGCGTCGGTGCCCTCGAAGTACAGCATCAGGAGATCGGGCAGGTTCCGGTCGTACAGGTCCCTCCCGACCCGCTGCTGGACGCGCGTCGAGGCCAGGATGCGCGACAGGGCGACGACGGGATCTTCCAGACCCGCGCCGTCCGCACGGATGCGGTGGATCTCGGCCGCGGGCACGTCCACGAAGCTCGCGACCTCCTCATCGGACACGACGCCGTCCCGCGCGAGCACCTGCTCCAGCCCTTGAGACAGCGCCGCCGGATAGGCGACGCCGGCGCGCGGCAGGCCCTCGAACAGGATCGGGCTGGCGCGGTCCGAGACGAAGAAGCCGGCCACCTCCTCCGCCGGATGCGTCGCCCACCAGCCCACGACGCCGACCGATTCGCCCGCGGACGAGGCGAGGTTCCAGATCGCGGGCACGGCGCGGGAGCGTCCCGAGATGGGGACTCGCTCGCCGGAGACCGGATCGACCTCCTGGAAGTCGAGGACGCGATGGACCTCGGGCCCGACACCGGTCGCGATCGTCGTCCACACGATGGGCGAGAGCGGCGGGCTGAAGCTCGTGAGCCGCGCCGTCCAGCCCTCGCCGGTGAGCCGCTTCCAGTTCGGCATCCGGCCCTCCGCGACCAGACGGTCGAGGAGCTCCCAGTCCAGGCCGTCGAGGCCCAGCCAGAGGATCGGCGCACGCCGGCCGGCGGGCCTCTTCGTGCGGACGGGAGGGTCGGCGTCGATGCTCTGGACCGAGACCGAGCCTGAGTGAGGGGCCCGCGGCGACGGAGTTCCCTCCGCTGCCGCGGACGGCGCCTCCGCCCCGCGCCGACAGGCCGCGAGGCCGATGTCCACGAGCGCGGCGAGGACCCAGGTGAGGACGGGGACCCTCGTCCCCCTCCCGAGCCGAGGCCGGGGCATCAGCGAGAGGCGCCCTGGCCAGGCGCCGCCGCCTTGGAGGGACCGCCCAGTCGGGGCTCTACGTAGGTCTCCACGAGCTCCGGCTCGGAGGTCAGGTAGACGCCCCGATAGAAGAAGATGGGGGTCCCGTTCAAGCCCAGCCGCAGGGCGGTCGTCACGTCCGCGACGACGTGGTCGCGCGCCCGGCCGCTCGAGAGCTCGGTCTCGTACGCCGTGCGGCTGCCGGCGGCCTCGGCGACGTCGGACGCGATCTGCCGCACCTCCGCCTCGTTCAGATTGCCCGCGCGCGGGAACACCGCCTCCTCGTACTTCGCGTAGAGCGCAGGCGAGACCCCCGCGAGCGCGGCGGCGCTCTCGGCCGCGGCGAAGGACCAGTCGTGGATCTTGACGAGCGGCAGGAATCGGATCGAGACGACGCCGCCTTTCTCGGTCACCCACTTCCGCACTTCGGGCTCGCGGACCCGGCAGCGCTCGCACTGAAAGTCGATGAAGGCGGTGACCTCGAACTTCCCCTTCCCCGCGCGGATGCCCGGAGACTCCGACAACACCGCGTCGCGCCACTGCTCGGGCGGCGTGCCGAAGGGATGGAACTCGCCGATGAGCACCGCCGCGCCGTCGCGGGAGACGAACCCCGGGATCGACGCCAGCGCACCCTCGGCCAGCTTGAGCGTGACGAGCAAGGGAATGAGGGAGCCGCGCGGCTCCTTCCCCACGCGGAGCGCGACCGGAAGCCCGTAGGATTCCTGGAGGCTCGCGCGGATCGCGGGCAGGTCCGACATGGGCACGAACGGGCGGTCCTTTCGCGCGCCGTCGAAGAGGACCTGTCCCACGAAGATCTCGTCGCGCTCGGGGTCGACCAGCGCGATCGAAACCTCATCGCGGTTCTTCGCGCTGCACTCGCGCGTGACCCGGTAGGTCTCGAACCCGGGGATGACGATGTCGGAGGCCGGCCCGGCGGTCACCCTCGAATTCGGACAGATCGAGTACCAGCCGCCGAAGTATTGGAGGACGCGGTCGCGGACGCCCGGTCGAGCCGGCTGACCCGCCTGCGCTGCCGGAGTCGGCTGCCCTTTCTCCCCTGGCGGCCCCTTCTGTGCCGTCTGCGCGCCCAGGGAAGCGGCGCACAGCAGGGCCCCGCAGACGAGGAGGGAGGCTCTCGGCATGAACACGGAACCTTAACACGCACCGAGGCTTACAGATTTCCGGGGGCGCGATCCGACCCAGGCTGACTTCTTACGGCTCCTCCAGGCGGAGGATCATCCGGGCGAAATCCATGCGGACCCGGAAGTGCTTGAGGAAGGACGTCCCGATGACGCCGTCCTCGAAGGCGGCGTCCGTCTGCTGGACGATCAGGTCGCGGAACCGTATGCCGTAGCCGTCGATGCCGATCGCGATCTTGCCGACCCGCTCCCACTCCACGCGCGACTTCGCCAGCCCGTAGACCTTTCGCGGCGCGAGCGCGTTCGAGCTCCGGAGGCGTGCGCGCGTCAGTCCCACCGACGTCATCATCGTCGGTTCGCTCCCCGTGTCGAGGAGGAACGGGAAGTAGCCGACCCGGTTGATCGTGGCGCGCACGAAGAGGCGGCCGCGATGCACGAAGAGGTTCTGGTCCGCGTCCTCCTTGGGGATTCGGAAGTCGGCGCGCGTCCACTGAATGCGCCGGTTGCGGTAGTCCATGTCCATCGTGAATTCCTTGAGCAGGTGAAGGCCGAGGACCACCGGGACCGAGAACTGCCCGCGCGAAGTGTCGAAGAGGAGCGCGTCGTCGGGCATGAGCATCACGGGGACGTCCTTCATGTGGAAGCCCCCGAACTGGAGGCTCTCGACGACGCCGAAGGTCACGGGGAAGTCCTTCCCGTGCAGCCCCCGCCCGGAGGCCTTCGAGTCCGGGATCTCGCGCACGCCGGCCTGGCGCGCGAAGGATTCGCCCACGATCGTGTAGACCGCGCCCGTGTCCACGAGCGCCTGCGACGCGCTCCCGTTGACCTTGACCGGTACCCGGACGAGCTCGAACTCGCGCATCTCGAAGTCGGCGGTTCGCGACTCGCCGGGCGACGGCCCGGCGTACACGTCGACGTCCTCGAGCGCGGCCAGGAAATTCACGAATCCCGGGACCAGGCCGTAGCCGTCCCGCACGGCGGCCTGCGCATAGTCGTGCCCCGAGCGGAAGTCGTTCCAGAACACCGCGCCCTGCGCGAGCGCCCACTCGATCTCGGCGCGCTTCGAGGTCTTGCCCTCGAGGTCGCGGGCGCGCTCGAGCAGCCGCCAGGCGCGGTCGTAGTCGCCGCGCGCGAGCAGCATCTTCCCGTAGAGCGCGAGCTGCGAGGGGTTCTTCTCGAGCTCCTCGCGCGGCAGCGCCTCCAGATACTTCTGCAGCTCCGGGAAATAGCCCCGCTCCAGACCCTCCTCCGCGTTGAAGAGGAGCTGAGGCATCCGGACGTCGTCCTCGGGCAGCACGAAGACGTCGGCCCCCGACAGGACGGCCGTGCAGGCCGCGGCGGCCAAGAGCAGTGCCGCGGCCACGGGGGCCGCCCACACGGCGAACCGGACCCGAACCCGCACCCGCCGCGAGGTGCGGGGAGATCGCATCCGCACGAGTGCGCTCAAGAAACGCTAACCCGTCCGCACGCGCGAAGGCGGAGCCGTGTCAGGGCTTCGAAAAGCTCGACCTCGCCTTCTCCATGGCCTGCAGCGACGGCGGGTCCCGCTGGAGAACGCTCTCTCCGTACCCCGGCTTGGTGATGAACGCAAAGTCGACGAACTCGTACGGCAACCGGCCGGGAAGGTCCTTGCGGAAGTAGCGCCAGGTCTCCTTCCAGTTCTGAGAGGGCGCGTTCATGCTGGTCCCGACGCCAGTGACCGCATCGACCCGTGCGACCTGGGCCGAGCGGCTGCCTCCGGGTGCGGCCGCGATCTGGACCTGGCCCGGCGTGTAGAGGTACAGCGCGGACGGGTCCGCCGTGTCGTCTCCGGTTTTCATCGGCTTCTGGATCGAATACGCCGGCGGCCCGAGCAGCACGAACACCGTCCCGCGGTCCGTGTAGCTTCCCCGCACTTCGCCCTGGACGAAGTACTGGTCGGCGAAGGCGACGCGGCGCTCGAACTCGTCCCGGAACTCGTTCTCGGGCGTCTCGGGCGTCCGGTCCCGATCCTTCCAGAATTTCGTGATGAACTCGGAACGCGCGATCGGGTCGGTGATCCGGCGGAACTCCTCCGTCTCGAACGGGGTCAGCAGGAAGCGCGCGGGCCCGTCGGCCCAGTCGTCGTCCGCCGGAGGATGCAGGGCCTCCGCGGGCTGCTTGAAGGCCTTGTAGGCCGCCGCAATGCCGCTCGCCTTGGGCTCCTCGGGCGCCCCCGGATCCTTCAGCGACTTCTGAGCGGTCTCGAACGTGGCGATGACCTTCTTCGGATACATCGCCGGATCGAGGCGGGCGTTCGGGCTCGTGGCCAGATAGAGCAGGAACTCGCCCCTGGCCTCGTCGTCCTGGCCCCGCGCGGCCAGGCAGACCCCTCGGTAGAACGCGAGCGACGGCCCCAGGGCCAATCGGTCGTTCTCGAGGCCCGCCCGCTGGCTCGCCTTGTCGATCTGGTCGAGTGTGGAGAGCGCGGCCTCGTACGAGCCGAGCTTGACCTGCTCCTTGGCCTTGTGGAACAGGTCGGGAAGGGTCATGGCGCTGGGGACCACCTGGGCCGCCACCACCGCCGCGGCGCAGAAGAGAACGGAAACGCTCCAGAGAATCGCACTTCGACGCATGGGATACCTCCAGGCTCGCGCCACCGCGATAGGAACTCCTTCGACGAGATTCACCTCATGACTTCGGAACGGCGGCCTTCGCACGCTCCAGAGCGTCGAGGGACGCCGGGTCTCTCTGCAGTACGTTCTGGCCGTATCCCGGTTTCGTGATGAATTGAATGTCCACGTATTCGTAGGGCAGGCCCTTGAGGTCCTTCCGGTAGTAGCGCCAGATCTCTTTCCAGTTCGCCGACGGAGAATTCATGCTCGTGCCGAGCCCGCTCGTCTGCTCCGTATTCGCCACCGTCTGGGAGCGGCTCAGGCCGGTCCCCTTGCCGCCGATCGTCGCCGCCTGCTGGGTGCCCGGGGTAAACAGCGAGAGCGCCGCCGGATCCGCCGTGTCGTCGCCGGTCTGCATCGGCTTCTGACTCGAGCGGGCGGGAGGCCCGAGCAGGATGAAGACCATCCCGCGGTCGGTCAGGCTGCCCCGCTGCTCTCCCTGAGCGAAGTACTGGTCCGTGAAGGCCACGCGCTTCTCGAACTCGTCGCGAAACTCGTTCTCCGGAGTCTCGGGCTTGGGGTCGCGCGCCTTCCAGAATTTGGTGATGAACTCGGAGCGCGTGACCGCGTCCGCGAGATGGCGATACTCGTCGGCCTCCGAGGCCGACAACAGCAGGTGCGCCGGCCCGTCCGCCCACTCCTCGCCCTCGGGCGTTCGCTGGGCGGGCTGGAGCTTGAAGTCCTGGTAGGCGGCGGTGATGCCGGGGCCTGCGCTTCCCTCGTTCTTTGCGGAGGTCGAGACGGCCGGGGCGACACCCTTGCGCGTCTCCTCGAAGACCGCGACCACCTTCTTGGGATACATCGCGGGATCCATGCTCGCGTTGGGCGAGGTGGCGAGGTACGCGGTGAACTCGGCGCGCGCTTCGTCGGTCTTTCCGAGCGCCGCATGACAGACGCCCTTGTAGAACGCGAGCACGGGCGCGAGCGCGGCCTTGTCCTTCTCGAAGCCGGGCTGGCTGGCTCCCGTCTCGAGCTCCTCGAGCGTCTTCAGGGCCGAGTCGTAGGAGCCGAGCTTGACCTCGTCCTTGGCCTTTCGGAAGAGCTCGGGAAGCGTGGCGGCGGGAAGAGAGGCGGGGAGAGCGAAGAGCAGGAAGAGAGCAAGGCGACGCGAGACCGTGGCGAAGCGTCCCATGGGCTACCTCCCGGGAGAGCTCATCTTACGCCCGTGTGAAGGGATGGGGGCAAACCCTAAAAAAAAGGGGGAGGCCGAAGCCTCCCCCCGGAGAAACCTAACCGAGGCGCGCGTCCTTAGAAGCTGATGCGCGCACCGAAACGGAGCTGACGGGGGGCCCGGCGGGCGTTCGCCTTGTCGAACGAGCCGTAGAACTCATCCGGCGTGCCCGGGAGGTCCTGCGTGTACTCGTTGTCGACCTGGATCACGGTCTGCCGGTTGATCAGGTTGAACGCCTGGAGGAACAGGGTGATGTCCACCGGGGCGATCTTGATCGTGTAGCCCGCCGACATGTTGATCTCGTAGTCGTCCGGGAGGCGGCCGAAGGAGCCGCGCGGGACGAGCAGGAGCTCGGTGCCGTACTGGCTGTTGAAGTAACCAACCTGGTCCTTGGGGGCGCCGGAGCGGAAGAACCCGGAGAAGCCCATCGTCAGGCCGAACGGCGCCGTGTAGGCGGCGTCGAGGCGGAGAGAGTGCGGCCGATCCAGGTAGAGCTTGCCGTCGGCGTTGTGCAGGAACGCGCCGTAGTCGAAGTCGGCGTTGATGCCGGGGTCCGTCTGGCCGATGTTGGCCTGACGCGCCGCGCCGTCATAGTTGCCGCGCAGCTGCGACCAGATGTAGGAGAACTGTGCCCAGAAGCTGCGTCCGATCTGCTTCTTGGCGACGAGCTCCGCCGACCAGTAGTTGCGCTTCGCCGCCGGGACGGCCGTGTTGTACACGCCGTTCGGGGGCAGCGGCTGCGAAATCGGGGTCAGGGCCTGACTCTGGCACGCCGTTCCCGGCGAGCCCGAGTTGTCGAACGTTCCCGGCTGATCGAAACCGAGGCAGCCGTGGAAGTCGCCGGTCGCGAACTGGCTGTCGGAGCCCGGGTTGAAGATGACGCAGGAGTTGGCGTTCGCCTCGGGGTACGCGGCGTCGAGATCGCAGCGATCTTCGATCGCGCGGCCCAGGTGCCGGTAGGTCCCCTTGACGCCGATGGCAAACGTCGGGTCGATGGCCTTGTCGAAGCCGAGGCTGTACTCGTCGTTGTAGATGCCCTTGAGACCGGGCTGGACCGGCTCGGTCGACGCTCCGCCCTGCGCGTTGAAAAGCTTGGGAGCGGCCGGATCCTGGAAGATGTCTGCCGGGTTGGAGCTGTAGTTGTAAACCGTGGCCGTCGTCTGGGCGCCGTAGGCGCGGACGTTCAGGTCGGTCGGCAGCGCGAAGTAGAAGCGGCCGTAGGAGGCCGACAGCTTGCTCGAGCCGTCTCCGATGACGTCCCAGGCCACGCCGACGCGCGGCTGCCACTCGTTCTTGAGCGTGAACACGGTGCCGCCGGTGTAGTCCTTGATGTCCTCCTGGTCCCACCGCATGCCGACGGAGAGCGTCAGGGACGGGATGATGGTCCACTTGTCCTGGGCGAATGCGCTGTAGCGGATGCTCTTCGGGTTGGCGACGTTGCCGGCCAGAAGGATGTCGCTGACGGGATCGGTGCGGGAGCCGGTGTAGAAGTCATGGCCGTAGTAGGCCGGGACCTGGGCGGCTCCGTCGATCGGCGCACCCGCGATGCAGAGCGCGGTGCCGGTCGTCGGGCAGGCGTTGATCGACACGCGGGTTCCGCCCGTGTAGTACGAGGTCGTGAAGGTCTTGTTGTTCTCGTAGTCGCCGCCGATCTTGAACTCGTGATTCGCGGCGTAGACGGTGCCGTTCAGCTGGTAGGCGTCACGCTTCGAGTTGTTGTTGTTGGTGGGTCCGAAGATCGAGCCGAACCCGTGCGAGACGGTCGTCGTACCGGTGGTGGTGTCGCGGATCTGGTACGCCAGGGGATCGGTCGGCGAAAGCTCGAACCGATCCTGGTGCTTGGCGTAACGCGCCGTGATCAGGGCGGAGCTGCCGAAGAGCTGGGTCAGCGCTCCGGCGTAGTCCACCGCTCCGACGGAGCGGATGGCATTCCGAACGACCGGGTTCGTCGAGGTCAGGTTGGCGATGTTGCCGGTCCGGGTCTCGGGGTCTCCGAAGACCGTGCCGACGATCGTCGTGCCCTGGCCGAAGCGTCCGGTCAGCTTGCCGGAGTAGATGTTCGCGGTCGAGTCGAACTGGTTGTCCTGCCCCGCGGTCCCGATCAGGTCGGCCGCGCCGGCGTTGATGATCTGGCTGTTGTTGTAGGTGACGCGGTTGTACGCGCCGAAGAACCAGAGGTGGTCCTTCATCATGTAGCCGCCCAGGTCCGCGCCGTAGTCCTGGCGGTCCTGCTGGCTGCGGTCGACGTAGTACTCGGCGTCCGTGCCGGTGTTGACGAAGTTCGCGCCGTCGTTGATCTGCGTGATGGCGACGGTGCCCTTGTAGTCGGCCGTGAGGCCCTTCGTGTCGAAGTAGCCGAACGCGTCGCCGTGGAAGTCGTTACCGCCCGACTTCGTGACGACGTTGATGACGCCGCCGGTCGAACGGCCGTACTCGGCCTCGTATCCGGAGCTCTTCACCTGGACTTCCTCGATGAACTCCTGCGAAAGCGCCTTGCCCTGGAACCCCTTGATGACGTTCGTCGTGTTGACGCCGTCCACCAGGTAGGAGTTCTCGACCGA
>DASXPB010000004.1:0-6987 GCA_036493875.1 Thermoanaerobaculia bacterium | reverse complement strand
ATCACCCAGATCCCTGTCAACGAGAAGAAGGGCCTGACCTTCGCGCGCGGGCTGCGGTCGATCCTCCGCCACGATCCCGACAAGATCATGGTCGGAGAGATCCGCGACGAGGAGACCGCGCAGATCGCCGTGCAGTCGGCGCTGACGGGTCACCTCGTGTTCACGACGGTCCACGCGAACAACGTCGTCGACGTGCTCGGCCGCTTCCTCAACATGAAGGTCGAGCTCTACAACTTCGTGTCGGCGCTCAACTGCGTGCTGGCGCAGCGGCTCGTCCGCAAGATCTGCGTCCACTGCAAGGAGAAGATCGTGGTGACGCCGGAGGCGCTGCGGGAGGCCGGCCTGAACCCCGACACGCTGCGCGGCGTCGACTTCTACGAGGGCAAGGGGTGCCTCGAGTGCGACGGCACCGGTTTCCACGGCCGGATGGCGATCGCCGAGCTTCTCGACCTCTCGGATCGCATCCGCGGCCTGATCCTCGAGCGGCGTCCCGCGTCCGAGATCAAGAAGGCCGCGAAGGAGGAGGGCATGATCTTCCTGCGCGACTCCGCCCTCTCGAAGGTCTTCGAGGGGACGACCACGATCAAGGAAATCAACAAGGTCACGTTCGTCGACTGAACGAAGCATGAAGCTGCCCTTCCTCGCGCCCGTCGTTCCGCCCCACGTCTTCTGCCTGCTGGAGGACGGGGTGACCTACGCGCGCGTCCGCCGCGATCCGGCGGGATTCGAGGAGGCGAGGCACTTCCGCTACCCGGCCAACTCGGTCGGGCGGGAGACGCCGGAGGCGCCGGTCCTGACGCGCGAGGCGATCGCGGAGGCGGTCAAGGCGGCGCGCGCGCTGTCGGGCGGCCGCCTGACGCGGGCCTCGGTGCTCTTCCCGGACGCCTGGGCGAGGGTCCTCGCGATCGAGCTGGAGGCGCCGATCACGGCCGATAAGGCCGGCACCGACATGCTCCTCTGGAAGCTCAAGAAGCTCCTGCCCCCGTCGACGGGGGAGCTCGTCCTCCTGCACAACGCGATGCCGGCGCTCGACGGCGAGAACCGCGTGCTCGTCGTGGCGACTCCGCGGGCGACCGTCGACGCGATCGAGCGCGCCTTCGAGGAGGCCGGCGTGCGAATCGGCTATCTGGCGCCCTCGAGCGTGGCGCTCTTCCAGGGCCTCGCCCCGACCCTCGCCGAGGCCGCATCCGGCGATTACGCCGTGCTCCACCGCACCGAGCGCGCGCTCTCGTTCCTGATCGGCCGCGGCGCTCAGGCCATCTTCTTCCGGCAGCGGCCCCCGGAGGAGGACGAGGACCACGACCGCGAGGCGCGCCTGTCGCTGTCCTACTACGTCGAGCGCCTCAAGGGGCCCGGCCTCGCCGCGGTGTACGTCCACGACGAGCGCGCCGGCGGGACGCTCGAGAATCTCTCCTCCTTCCCGGTGCGGCCCGTGAGGATCGACGGCCGGCTTTTCGACGCGGACCCGGGTTTCGACGAGAAGATCGCCGCGCGCCCCGAGCTCCTCGCCGGCTTCGCGGCGGTGTACGGGTACGGACGGTCATGAGCGCCACCTTCAACTACGCGAAGCGGCCGTTCCGCGACGACAGGCCGGCCTACGTCATCGCGGCGTTCCTCGCGCTGGTCGGGGCGGTCCTGCTGACGATCAACGTGCGCATGGCCGCCGACTACAGACGCCAGGTCGCCGATACCCGCGCCGAGATCGCACAGCTCGAGGCCCGCGAGCAGAAGGCGGAGGAGAAGGCCCAGGCCGCGCGCTCCGCTCTCGGGTCGTATCGGCTGTCGGCGCTCGCCGAGGAGAGCCGCGGGCTCGCCAAGATCGCGGCCGAGCGCAAGTTCTCGTGGACGTCGCTCCTCACGCGCCTCGAGCGCACGCTCCCGTCGGACGTCGGGCTCGTGCACCTGCAGCCCCAGTTCGACCAGGACGGCCAGACGACGCTCGAGATGCAGCTCGTGGCCCGCAACCGCGACGCCATCGTCCGCACGATCGAGGCCCTGTCGAAGAACGAGGCCTTCGGGCACGTCATGCTGAGAACGGAGGCCCAGCCGGATGCGCGGGGCGCCGACCCGATTCAGTTTCAGCTCGGGTGCGCCTACGCGCCGCCGGAGGAGCCTCGGAAGGTGTCCAAGGCCGCGGAGCACGGCCCGCCGGCGCCCAGGAGCGGCGCCGCCGCCCCCAGGAAGCCGGCGGCTCCGAAGAGCGTGACTCCGAAGAAGGGGAGGACGCCGTGAGGCTGCCGCCGCTGTGGCGCCGACAGCTGACGCTCCTCGCGGCGGCGACTCTGTTCGCCGCGGGCAACCTCGGCTTCTTCCTGGTCTATCGCTCGGGATGGCAGGCGCGGCGGGAATCGCTCGAGGCGCGCCGCGAGGATCTGCGGCATGCGGCCGAGGCGAAGGAGGCGGAGGCCGAGAAGCTGACGGCGCAGCGCGAGCGGCTGAGCGGCGTATCCTCGACCATCGACAAGTTCTACGGCCACCGTATCGGCCCCGAGCGGGAGACGCTGGCCGAGATCGTCGCCGAGCTGCACTCGGTCCTCAACGACGTGGGCGTCACGGTCCCGACCATCGGGTACACGACCTCGAGCGTCACGAAGCTGCCGCTGACGCAGATGAAGATCAACTTCTCGGTCAAGTGCGACTATCCCCGCTTCAAGCGGCTCCTGAGGGCCTTCGAGACCGACAAGCGCTGGATCGCGGTCCACAGCGTCTCGATCTCCCGCGATGACCCGGGCTCGGTCACCGTGCAGCTCGAGCTCGTGACCTACTTCGCCGAACCGGGGGCGGCCGCCGGCCAGGCGGTCGAGGCGTCCGCCGAACGGCCGCCGCCGCGGAGGGCCGGCTGATGACGAAGATCGGCTCGCTCGGCTCGAAGAAGCAGGCGATCCTTCTGGGCGTCCTCGCGGTCGTGCTGGTGCTGGCCGTCGTCCGCTGGCGCCCCGGCGGCGGCGCCCCCGCGCCCTCTCCGAGCGCGACGAGCGCGACGAAACTCGCCGCGCCGCAGCCGCGAGCCGGCGGAAAGAGCGCGTCGGCCGCCGACGAGGCCCCGCCGCCGCCCTCGCGGGCGGCGTCCCGCAGCGGCTCGCGCACGAAAGAGGTCCAGGCCGACGACGTTCCGATCCTCGACCCCGACGACTTCGAGGTGAAGGCGCCGCGGGACGTCGCCGACGCGGGCCGGGATCTCTTCGACCTGCGCGAGCCGACCCGGAAGCCTCCGCCGACGCCGTTCCCGCCGCCGCCCCCTCCGGGGGACACCCGGTTCATCGGCCCGCTCCCGGCGCCGGGGCCGACGCCGACGCCCAAGCCGCCCGAGATCACGTTCAAGTTCGTGGGAACCTTCGGGCCGAAGGGCCACCCGATCGCCGTGATCCAGGAAGGGGACAAGGTCTACAACGTGCGGGCGGGCGACGTCCTGTTCGACAAGTTCGTACTCCGTAGCGTGGGATACGAGTCGATCGACATCGGTTTCGTGGGCTATGCGGAGACCGAGAGCCGCCGGATCGGGATCACGCCCAATTGACGATCGCGACACGTCCGCCTGGAGGAGGGGGAAGCCGCCGATGAAATCCTGGAGGAGAGGTTGGACCGCGGCCATGACCGCCGCGCTGACGGTGCTCGTCGCGCTGACGGCGGCCTGCGCCGGCTCCGGCGAGTTTCGAACCGCGCGCGACGAGGAGGAGCTGGGACACTGGGACCTCGCGGTCATGAAGTACGCGCAGGCCGTCGAGCTCAACCCGAGCAGCCCCGGCTACCGGGCTGCGCTCGAGCGTGCCAAGATCAAGGCGTCCGAGTTCCACTTCGAGAAGGGCAAGATGTACCGCGCCTCGGGCCGCCCCGAGCTCGCGGTCGTCGAGCTCGAGCAGACCGCGCTCCTCGACCCGACCAACGACTACGCGCAGGTCGAGCTCCGCAAGGCGCGCGACGAGATGGCCAAGCAGGAGGTCGATCGCAGCGCCGACTCGCAGATGCAGAAGCTCAAGAAGAAGGTCCGCGGATCGCGGGCCGTGACGCCTCTCCTCGAGCCCGCGAGCGACCGGCCCATCAACCTGAACTTTCCCACGCCCAAGCCGATCAAGCAGATCTACCGTGCCCTGGCCGACGCCGCCGGCATCAACATCATCTTCGACCCGCAGCTCAAGGACGACAACGTCTCGATCGTCCTGACCAACATCGAGTTCCAGAAGGCCCTGGAGACGCTGATCCGGCAGGAGAACCACTTCTACAAGATCATCGACGAGCGCACGATCCTGATCGCGGCCGACACGCCCGCGAACCGCAAGACCTACGAGGACCTGGTCATCCGGACCTTCTTCCTCTCGAACGGCGACGTGACCGAGGTCGCGAACTCGCTGCGCGCGCTCCTCCAGACCACCCGCATCTCGGTCAACAAGTCCGAGAACTCCATCACGCTGCGCGACACCGCCGACAAGGTCTCGGTCGCGGAGCGCATCGTCGAGCAGAACGACAAGCAGCTCTCCGAGGTGGTCATCGACGTGGAGTTGTTGCAGATCAACACGGCCAAGGCGGACACGCTCGGGCTGATCCTCAAGCCCTACTCCATCGGCGCCCAGATTCCGGCGCCGGGCGGCGTCACGAACCTCGGCGGGGCCGCGACATTGGCGAGCGGCGCCTTCAGCTGGGGGCAGCTGAAACAGATCAACATCAACTCCTTCGGCTTCACGCTTCCGACGGCGCAGCTCGACTTCATCAAGAACAACGGAGCGGCGGAGCTGCTCGCGAAGCCGCAGCTGCGGGTGTCGGAGGGGCAGAAGGCCCAGCTCCTGATCGGCGACAAGGTCCCGATTCCCGTCACGACGTTCCCGGTGGTCAACAGCGGCGGCGGCGCGAACCTCGCCACCAACGTGACGTCCTTCCAGTACCAGGACGTCGGCATCAAGATTGAGGTGGAGCCTCGGGTGCACCACAACAAGGAGGTCACGCTCAAGCTCCAGCTCGAGGTCTCGCAGATCACCTCGACCAACTCGGCGGGCCAGCCGACGATCGGAACCAGGACCGTCGCCGCAAACATCCGCCTGAAGGACGGCGAGACCAACTTCCTCGCCGGCCTCTTCCGCACCGACAAGAGCATGGGACGCGACACGATTCCCTGGATCGGCGACCTACCGGTGATCGGCCGGCTCGTCTCGCACACCACCACCAGCACCGCGACGACGGACGTCGTCCTCACGCTGACGCCGCACATCATCCGCATCCCCGACGTCACCGAGGAGGACGTGACCCCGGTCTACGTCGGCACGGACGCCAACATCTCCTACCAGGGCGGCCCGCGCGTCGAGAACCCGACGGGCGGCCCCGGACCGTTCGAGCAGCAGCCGCAGAATCCGCCGCGGCCGGGGACAGCGCGGCAGCCGCAGGCCCAGCCGGCGCCGCCGATCAACATGGCGCCGTCGGGCGGACCGAGCGACATCTTCAGGAATCCGCCGAACACCTCGACGCCGCCGACTCCGCAGTCGCAGGTGCCGCCGCAGCCGAGGAGCTCGACCTCGAGCTCAGGCTCGGTCTCGGAGAAGTCGGCCTCGGCGCCGGCGGACGGGACGGCGGCGGTGGCCACGGACGCGACCGCCTCGACGGCCGCCGTGCCGGACGCCGCGCCCGCGACGCCCGCCGTGCTCCTGGACTTCGACCCCGCGTACCTGGCGCTCGCGAATGGCCAGACGCAGTCGATCCTGGTGCGGGCAACCGCGGCCGGCCCGATCGGATTTCCGGGCGCGAACCTGGTCGTTCACTTCGATCCCAGGGTCGTGGCGGCGCTCGTGGCGCGGCCGATTCTCGCGAGCGACGGAGGCATCGCCGACGCCACGATCGACGAAACGGGTCGCATCCTCTTCGCCATTCCGCCGATCCCCGACATGTCGGGCACGCGCGTGATCGCGCAGGTCACGCTCCGCGGGGTCGGCGTCGGGCGCGCCGCGCTCTCCTTCGAGCCCGTCCAGTTCGACGGCGCCCCGGCGACGGTCTCGCAGGCGGTGGTGGACGTGCGATGAAGAAGTCGGAAGTCGGTTAGTCGAAAGTCGGAAATCGGAAATCAGAAATCGGAAAGTCTGAGGAGAGTCGTGATCGCCATTCGGCAGCGTACGCAGCGGGGATTTACGATGGTCGAATTGGCCGTCGTCGCGGCGATGATCGCGATCCTCGCGGCCATGGCGATCCCGGTCGCCCGCTACTCCCTGCGGCGGCAGAAGGAGCTCGAGCTGCGGCACTCGCTGCGGACCATGCGCGACGCGATCGACTCCTACAAGAAGCTGGCCGACTCCGGGATGATCCCGATCAAGCTGGGAGGCGAGGGCTATCCGCCGGACCTCGAGACGCTCGTCAAGGGCGTCGACCTGGTCGGCCGGATCGACAAGAAGGAGAAGTTCCTCCGCCGCATCCCGATCGACCCCATGACCGGAAAGACGGAGTGGGGGATGCGCTCCTACCAGGACGAGCACGATTCCTTCGCGTGGGGAGGCGAGAACGTCTACGACGTCTACTCGCTGTCCGAGGGCCACGCGATGGACGGCTCCGCCTACAAGGATTGGTGATGCGGGAGAGTCGGAAGTCGGAGGTCGGAAGTCGGAAGCGCGGTCAGCGGGGCTTCACCCTGCTCGAGCTGCTCGTCGTCATGACCATCATCGGCATCCTCGCCGCGATCGCCGTGCCGGCGCTGCGCGACTCGCCCAAGCGCGCCCGCGAGGCGACCCTCCGCGCGGACCTCTTCACCTTCCGCAGCGTCATCGATCAGTACAAGGGCGACAAGGGCGATTACCCGGCGTCGTTCGACGTCCTGGTCAAGGACGGGTACATGCGGAAGATCCCGATCGACCCGACCACCAAGGCCGCGGACTGGGTCCTCGTCATGGAGGAGGATCCCAATCCGCCGGAGGATCCGACGCAGGTCGCGGTCCCGGGGATCATCGACGTCCACAGCAACTCCAAGGAGAAGGCTCTGGATGGGACAAACTACGCGGACTGGTAATCGTCGGCGCG
>DASXPB010000003.1:0-56725 GCA_036493875.1 Thermoanaerobaculia bacterium | reverse complement strand
ACCGCTTCACCACTTGATGATGATGCGGCCGTCGGCGACCTTGTCTCCGCCCGGCCAGTTCTTGAAAATCTGCCAGTACTTCAAGTCCTTGCACTTCCTCGTCGGTTCGTTTCTGCACGGATACCAGCCGCTCAGCGGCGTCGTCACCACGGCACCGGACTGGCAAGTCAGGTTCGAGCAGGTCGCGACGTATCTCCCGTTCGCCTGCTTGAACATGTTCTGGAACGGCTTTTCGTCGAACTCGATCAGCAGTTCGATCCCGTTCGTGCCTCCCGTATTGCCCGTCCAGGTCACCGTCTCGGTGGAGCCCATCGAGAGACAGTCCGGATTGCACACCGCGATGTCTGGTCCGACGGTGACGTTCTTGTTTGATCCGCCACCCATTCCGAACGGCACGCACGTTGGCGTCGGCGGAACTGGCGTAACGGTTGGGCTCCCGACGACGACGACCGTCTCGACTGGTGGGGGTGTCGGCTCTCCATTCCCGTCGCCCCCAGGCCGGTGGCGAAGGAACAGGATCAGCAGGACCGCCACGACGACGACCAGGAGAAGCCAGAGCCACCGTGACCCGTTGTTCCTCATGATGCCCTCCTCGCCTGCCGGCCGCGGAACGCGGCGCGGCACCCACGCTGGTGTTTACCTCACCACTTGATGATGATCTTGCCGTCCGCCTCCGGAGGATTGGCATCCTGGAGGTACTGCCAGTACTTGAACTCCAACCCAACCTTCGGATCCTGCGACAGCTCGAGTTTCGGGTTGATGGGTCCCGAAAAGCGCCACGCCGGATCGGCAGCCAGGATCTTTACCTCCCAGCGGTCGCCGGCATCGTCCATGGACTCGAAGGGGGGAAGCTTGTTGCCCTTCAGATCGGAGGGAAGCTCGCTCTTCTTGAAGAAGATCCTCAGGGGCTTGCCCGACGTCGACTTCCACGTGGCCTCGTGGCCCGCGTATCGGGATATAGCCGGCTCGACGTCTCCGCTGATCTGATCGGCCCGCGGACCGACCTTGATGAACTGATTGTTAGGGGCTGGTCCCCCCTTCGTGGGAATGAGCCGCGCGAGGAGGAAACCGACAAGCAGGGCGACGAGGGTGAAGAAGCCGAGGGGAAGGAACGACCTCCTGCTGGCATCCATGGACTCCTCCTTCACGAGCCGGCCGCGGCGCGCGGCGCGGCGATGATCGATCGGAAGTCGGCGTCGTCCCTGAGCGACGCGAACTCGGGCTGCCGCGCGATGGTCGTCCGGCAATAGCCGGCCGCGACGGCGCGGCGCAGGAAGTTCAGCGCGTCGCCCTTGCGCGCGTCGAGCACCGCGACGACGGCGGCATCCGACAGGATGTTCGCGTCGGCGGAGTCGAGTGCGAGCGCCTCCTGCATGCGGGACCGCCCCTCCGCGACGCGGCCGGTTCGGGCGAGAGCGGTGGCGATCGCCGAGAGCGCGCTCGCCTCCTTCGGGTTGACCCGAAGCGCCTCGCGCCCCAGGGCGATCGCGCGGTCGTAGGCCTCCCGCGAGCGCGGTTCCTGTCCCGCGCCGCGGTAGGCATCACCCAAATTGGCCCACATCTGATAGTCGTTCGGCGAGTCTTTCACTGCGCGCTCGAGCGATGCAACGGCGTCCGTGGCATGGCCCGTCCAGAGCTGAGTCATGCCCAGATTGGAGGCGAGATACGGGTCCTCCGGCTTGAGGGCGGCAGCCTTCTTGAGGCTCTCGAGCGCGGCCGCCGAGTCGCACGCGTTCATCAGGACCCCTCCGAGGTTGCTGAGCGCCCGCGGGCTGTCGGGCCAAAGCTGCAGCATCTTGCGGAACTGCTGCGCGGCCTTGTCCAACTGGCCGGAGTCCGCATAGAAGGCGCCTAGGTAATTGGCGGTCGAGAACGTCGGCTGGAGCGCGGCCGCTTTGAGAAGGGCCGCTTCGGCCGCGGCGCGGTTCCCGAGCCGGCTCTGCGCCTGGCCGAGTCCCAGCAGGGCCTCCACCGTGCCCGGGTTCGCGGCCAGTGTCTGGCTGAAGACCGCCACGGCCTGCTCCGGATTTCCGGTGGCAAGGAGCGTGTAGCCCTCCGTGATGTCGACCTCCGGGAGCGAGGGGTCCAGCGCCCGCGCGGCCTTGCTCGAGGCGATCGCCCGGTTCGCCCACTCCGGTTCGTGGCTGAAGTCGAACAGCATCAGACTCGCCCGGCCGAGCGCCGCCTTGACCAGGGCGGAGTTGGGCTTCTCCTCGGAGAGCTTCTCCAGGATCTGCACGGCGCGCTCGACGCCCTCGCGCTTGTCGTAGCGCTGCAGGAGGCCGATCGCCTCCAGGTAGCGCTCCTGCTCCGCGGCCGTATCGAGCCCCGACGGGGTGGGAGTGCGGCGCGTGCCGGGCCGCAGATTCAGGTCGTGGACGACGCCGGCGGCCAGACGGTCCTGCAGAGGAAAGAGCTGTGGGCCGTCGATCGTGTTGACGCCGAGCTGCTTGCCGTTCTGATCGATCAGCCAGTAGGTGATCCGATACTGGTCGTTCTCCTGTTGCAGCGAGCCGGAGAGAACGGTGTCCGCACCGAGGCGTCTCGCCACGCTCGCCATGCTCGCGTTGGAGGCGCTCGCCTCGATCGCGGCGCGGGGCGTGACGACCTGCAGGCCCGGGACGTTGGCCAGGCGGGCGCTGACCGTGTCGACCATCGCAAGTCCCATGAGGTCGCCCTGGGTGGTGCCCGTCAGGTTCCGGAAGGGGAGGACGGCGAGCTGTCGGACACCTGCCGGCACCCGCGCCGGTCCGCCGCGGCGGAAGACGAGGAAGATCGCCAGCACGAGCGCGGCCGCCACGACCAGCGCCAGTGTGACCCTCCGTCCGGCGGGGCTCGCGACACGCGGTCCCGGGCCGACTCCGGACGCCGACATCTCGGCGAGCGCGGACTCGATCTCGAGCCGCGCGTCCCCGGCGTCGCGCAGCCGGCGGCCGGCGTCCTTCTCCAGGCACTTGCGCAGAAGCTCGCGCACCCGCTCCGGGACGCGCGGCGGGAGGGCCGACCAGTCGGGGTCGTGATGGAGGATCGCGGCCATGGCGTCGGGCACGGTCTCGCCCGTGAACGCGCGCTTGCCCGACAGCATCTCGTAGAGGAGGCAGCCGAACGCCCAGATGTCCGTGCGGCGGTCGGTCTCTTTGCCGCGTGCCTGCTCCGGGCTCATGAACTCGGGCGTCCCGACGATGTCGCCGGGTCGCGAGTCGCCCATGACGAGCGTCGGCGTCCGCGACGTGTCGCCCGAGTAGGGCCGCTCCATGGCCTTGGCCAGGCCGAAGTCGAGAACCTTGACCCGATTCTCGGGAGTGATCTTGATGTTCGCAGGCTTCAGGTCGCGATGGATGACGCCCTTCTCGTGCGCGACCTCGAGCGCCTCGGCGACCTGGAGGGCGACGCGCAGCGCGTCGGGAACCCGCATCCGTCCGGAGGTCAGCCGCTCGGCCAGCGTGTCGCCCTCCACGAGCTCCATGACGATGTACCGGTAGGGGCCGTCCTCCTCGGCGCCGTAGATCGCGGCGATCGCGGCGTGATTGACGGCGGCGAGCATCCGGGCCTCGCGCTCGAACCGCGCGACGCGGCTGGAGTCCCTGGCGAACTCCTCCGGGAGCACCTTGATCGCGACCTCGCGTCCCAGCTTGAGGTCGCGCGCCCGATAGACGTCGCCCATCCCTCCAGAGCCCAGCAGCTCGACGACCTCGTAGGTCCCCAAACGGGTGCCGCTCGGAAGTGTCATGGGAATCACCGCGGATTCTAGTCCCGCCCTGCGCCTACAATGCGGCATGGGGATTCCGAGGGCCGCCCGGGCGGCGGCCGCCCTCCTCGCCCTGGCCCTCCCGGCGGTCCTCCCGGCCGCGGACGCGGGGGGTACGACGGGTCTCGCCGCGACGCTCGAGCGCTTCGATCACCTCCAGGTCGGCGACGCGACCGCCGTCGCGGACCGGACGCTGTCCTCCGCTCACTTCCAGTGCACGCTCAAGTCGGGGCGGGCGGCGCCGGTTCGAGCGGGCGACGAGGTGGTCGGCCTCTTCTTCGAGGGCGACGGGACGATGGAGTACGTCTCGGTGGACCCCGTCGAGGCGCCCGTGGTCGCGTTCAACACCCGGAAGGCCTCGAGCCTTGCCGCGGAGAAGACCGACAAGGGTATGCGCCTTCGGAGCTCCTTCAAGCGTGTCCTCTGGCTGGCGAGCGGCGAGGAGCCGGGAGCCGGAACCGGAGCGGCCGCGGCGTCGCTGGCGGGCTCGTTCCGGAGTCAGCGCGAGAAGTTCGGGCGGGTTCACTGGGCGCCGCCGTCCTACGCGTTCGCGGTGCAGCGGCTCAACGGCGAGACCGCTCCGCTCGTGTGGGCCGAGATGGACGGCGGGAAGGAGGATCTGGTGTACCGCCTCGAGGGCTCCGAGAATCCCTCCGAGGGGATCTCGGTTCTCCACACGAGCCAGTCGCAGGAGTCCGAGTTCCGGAAGTACCTCTGGCCCGTCACGCTCGCGCGCAGCCCGGTCGGTCGGGACCGTCGCGATCCTCCGACGCCGCGCTTCCTCGTGACGGACGTGGACCTCGAGCTGGCCGCCTCGGCCGGCAACGACGTCAAGCTCTCCGTGCAGGAGACCATCGTGCCGATGGGCGGACCGCGGAGCGTGCTGGGGTTCGACCTCGACAGCGTGGCCTACGCCGAGGCGGGGGCGAGCGTCGCCGCCCGCTCGGAGCGCGTGCGGAAGGTCACCGACGAAAAGGGCCGCGCGCTGGAGTACGACCACCGCAACAACGAGCTGCTGGTGCAATTGCCCGAGCCCGCGCCGCCGGAGAGGCCGGTCAAACTGCGCTTCGAGATCGACGGCGATTTCCTGGTGCGTCCCGGCGGCGACAACTACTGGCAGCTCGGAATCTGGCCCTGGTTCCCCCAGCCGCGCCTGTGCGAGCAGTACTACACCCTCCACGCGCTCGTCCGCGTCAAGAAGCCGTTCGTGCCGTTCGTCTCGGGCGTCACGGTCCGCCGCGAATCCCAGGGGGACGAGAACGTCCTCGAGACGAAGTTCGACCACCCGATCCAGGGCGCGGTCGTGCTCGCCGGCAAGTACGACGTCCACGAGGAGGTCCGCAGCGGCGTGACGATTCGTGTCGCGACCTACGCGATGAGCAACCCGCGAGGCGTCAAGCAGCTCACCGACCTCGCGGAGCTGGTGATCGGGTATTACGAGCAGTTCCTCGGGCCGTTCCCGTTCCCCGAATACAACATCCTCGAGATCAACGACTACGGATTCGGCCAGGCGCCGCCGGGAGTCATGTTCATCACGAGCGAGGCCTTCAATCCGCTTCTCGGCGACATGAATCAGATCTTCTCGCAGGGAATCAACGAGCGCTTCGCCCACGAGATCGCGCACCAGTACTGGGGACACGTCGTCAAGTCTCCGAGCGCCGAGGAGCAGTGGCTGGAGGAGTCCTTCGCGGAGTACTGCGCGGCGCTGTTCCTGAAGACCCATCGCACGGAAGCGATCTACACGTCGCTCTACAAGCAGTGGAAGCGCCGCGCCGACTATGCCAACGAGTACGCGCCGATTCCCCTCGCGAATCGCGTCTGGGACCCCGTGACGGGGTTCGACATCCGCACCGGCCTCCTCTACGACAAGGGCCCGATCCTCCTCGCCGCGCTCCACAAGGAGCTCGGCGACGAGACGTTCCTGACGTTTCTGAAGTCGTACCAGAAGTCGTTCGCGTGGAAGTTCGGCACGACCAGGCACGTCGCCGGTCTGCTCCAGTACCTGACGAAGAAGGACTACGCTCCCTTCTTCGAGAAGTACTTCTGGGGCACCGCGATGCCCTAGACCCTCGAGCCGGCACTCCCTTGTAATCCCTCCGTCCGCGCAGTCGTCTGTGCTTGATGGAGGTGACTCATGATTCAGAAACGGAACATCGGATGGGTGGCGGCGAGCGTTGCGCTCGCGTTCGTCTTGATGGTCCCGTCCCCAGCAGAGGCCGGGAGGATCAAGAAGCGCGCCGAGAATCAACAGGACCGGGTCGCGCAGGGAGTGAAGAGCGGACAGCTGACCGCTCGTGAGACGGGCCGGATCGAACGCAAGGAGTCGGCGCTGAACCACGAGGTCAAGGACATGAAGCAGCTGAACGGCGGCACCCTGACCAACAAGGACAAGGCGATCGTCAATCATCAGCAGAACCAGCTCTCGCGCGGCATCTACAGCCAGAAGCACGACGCGCAGACGCAGAACGCCTCGCCGAAGACCGAGATCGGCCAGCGCAAGGAGAACCAGCAGGATCGGATCGGTCAGGGAATCCAGAGCGGCGAGCTGACGTCGCGCGAGGCGGGCCGCATCGAGGGCAAGGAGACCGCTCTCAATCAGGAGACCCGCGACATGCGCAAGCTCGACGGCGGCAAGCTGACCCCCGGCGACAAGAAGCTCGTGAACCAGCAGCAGGACAAGCTCTCGAAGCAGATCTACGACCAGAAGCACGACGCGCAGACCCAGCCCAACTGAGCCGCGCGCCTGTCGAATCGAAAGGGAGGCGCCCCTCGCGGGGCGCCTCTCGTTTTTGCTCTAGGGCAGAAAAGGGATCGAGAAAGCCCTCACCAGGAAAACCGCCATCTGCTCGTTCGGGATGGCGAGGCCGGGGCAGAAGAGCGTCGGGTCCGCCTGGCATCCCGCGGTGATTCCGTCCGACCAGAGCAGCTCGACCCAGTCCCCGTACGGGTCCGACGGGATCGGCGGGCACGAGACGTCGCCGAAGACGCCGGTGCAGGGCGGCGGTACGAAGGCCGCCCCCCGCTTCCCTTTCTCGATGAAGACCGCCATCTGTCCTCGCGGGATCGTCTGCTGCGGGCAGAAGCGGAGCGGCTCGCCGGGGAGCTGGCAGCCGGCGGTGATGCCGTCGTCGTAGACCCCCTGGATGTAGTCGGCGTTGCGGTCGAACGGGTTCACGTCGGTGAAGATCCCCGTGTAGACCGGCGGCGGAGCGAAGGCGCCGTGGACCGCCTTCCAGACGTAGGCGGCCATGTCGGCGCGGATCACCAGGCCGGACGTTCCGCTCGTCGCCTCGTTGGGGCAGAAGAGGAAACCGTTCTGGTCGCAGCCCGGCATGATCTGCGCGCCGGCCGCGCCGTAGACGAAGGGCGCGTAGGGGTCGGTTCCGGCGGGATCGTTCTCCGCCACGTCGCGGAACCGGACCGTGAAGTCAACGCCGACCGGCGCGACCGAATACGGCGTGTCGGTCCGGAACTGGAGCTGGGCCTGGTGCAGGCCGGCGAAGAGCCCGGCGGAGTCGAACGTCAGCGTCACCGGGAGCGGCGCTTCCGGATCGACCGTGCCGGACGCCGGGTCGGTCGTCAGCCACGCGATGTCGTTGGGGCACCAGCCGCGCTCGCCCGAGACGGCCTGGAGGATCGTCTGGTGGACCTGGTCCACGACCCAGAGGTTCCCGTCGCAGTCGGCGTCGAGGCCGGCGGGGGCGCCGTCGACCAGCACGTCGGCGCCGCTCGCGTCGGTGATCGGGAACGCGCCCACGATGGCGTAGGCGTTTGCGGTGTCGTAGACGATCACGTTGTGTCCCTGGTCGGCGATGTTGACCAGCGTGAAGAGGTGGCGGGTCGTCGGGTTGTACGCGAGGCCGGAGATCGGCTCGTTGACGATGGCGGACTCGAGCAGCGTCCCGTCCGAGGAGAAGCGCTTGATCGCGCCGTCGTTCCAGGAGCCGATGTAATAGGTGTCGGTGGTGGGGTCGTAGGCGAGCCCTCGCTCGGAGGTGCCGGTCTCGGGGCAGATCCGGTTGCCCGTCACCGTGAGCGCGGCGGGGTCCAGCTCGAAGATGCAGGAGCTGCCGATGCCGACGGCATCGACCCTCCAGAGCGTTTTCGTGAGCGGGTTGTACGCCCCGTCGGCCGCGAAGACGCCGATCGCGCCGTTCTCGTCGATGGTGTCGCCGGTGAACGTGCCGTCCGGCAGGAGGCGGTAGTCGCGGTTGTCGCCGTTGTTGGCGGCAATGTTCGACAACCAGAGGTCGCTCGCGTCGGTGTCGAACGCGATTCCCCAGGCCCCGGCGACCCCGCTCGAGAACGAGCCGATCACGCGTCCGGCCGGAAGCGTGGGAAGGTTTCGCAGTGCACCGCCGAGCGGCGGGAGTCGGAGCGCGCTCGACGCGTCGAAACGGGTTGCGAGCCCCGCGGGCGCGCGCAGGCGCGCGAGGTTTCGGTCGAGGGCCTCTCGGGACGCGAACGTGGCGGGAGGAGAGCTGGGGAGGAGCGGCACGTCGACCTCGCCGATCGTGTAGCCCGCGGCGAACGCGCCACCGTTCGAGAGCGTCAGGACCTGCTGGACCGTCTCGCCCGGAAGGACCCGCGCGTCGACCGGCCGCGGCGTCGCCGCGAGGCTGCCGGCGGCGAGCGCGAAGTCCTGCCGCACGGCGCCGTGCGCGACGACCGGAACGGTCGCGTCCGCCGAGGCGTACCGCGGGTGGGTGGCTTCGAGGCTCTGGTCGCCGGCCGGTGCGAAGAGGATGTAGAGGCCGTCGTCCTGATTCGGGTTGGGATCGTCCGGGGTCGCGAACGTATGCGCCACCGCTCCGTCAGGCAGGATGGCCACCGCCGCCGCGTTCAGCGCGCCTCCCGTGTTGGCGTCCCGGACGGTCCCGACGACGAGCCCGCCCGGCCGGACCTGGCAGCTCGTGCCCGGCTCGCCCAGAAAGACGTTGTCGACCTGCCACCAGAACGAGAAGAACGTTTGATACCGGAAGCGGGCCTGGACGCTGGGCTGCCCGGCCGCGACCGCCGTGAGGTCGACCGTCTGCACTCCGGGCCCGCGTTCGTCGATGCCGGAGCGTTCCCAGACGTTGGTCCAGTGCGAGCCGCCGTCGGTGCTGACGTCCACGTCGGCGATCGAGTCCAGGTCGGCGTAATCGTTGTTCCAGTGGATCTCGGCGGAGGCCGCCTGCGAGAGGTCGATCGTCGGCGTCCGCAGCTGCGTGTCGGAGATCGCGTGGTCGCAGAAGCTGACGACCGCGAACGGACCCGTTCCTCCCGTCAGGTTCCTGTCGTAGCCGCCGCACGGGTCGGGACCCTCGAGAACTTCCCACGGCGTGCCGACGAACTTGAGCGACCAGCCGATGGGCAGCACGCCGGCGGAGAAGTCTGTCTGAGCAGGTCCGACGTATCCCGGCGCGGTGCACGCCTGAAGGTCGGCGGAGAGGTCGAAGTCCCGGACCGTGTCTCCCGGAGTGGGAACGTCGGCCTCCACTGGCGCGTAGCCGTTCGACACGGCCTGGACGGTGAAGTGATGCATCTCGGCGCCGTCGACCGTTACCGCATAGGCACCGGTCGCCGGATCGGTGAAGGCGGTCGCCTCGGGCGCGCCCGCCGGGCCGACGTCGACTCGGGCATAGAGGGCCCAGCCGCCGCCGCTCGCGTCGCGGACGACGCCGGTGACCACCACGGTCTGGCCGCCGGACGTCCGTTTCTGAGCCGTCGAGGCCCGAACCGTTGAAGCGGTTCCGAAGCGGGAGAGGAGCAGGATCGAGGCGCCGGTGAGGAGAACCCGCGCACGGACCGATGCGCATCGCGTCATGGGAGGCCTCCGTTTGGGAAGAAATGGCGAATCGGCGCGACCAAATCACCCATGAGCAACATCGACAATGGAGATGGGTCGAATCGCGAACCGGAAGGGACGAAGCGGCCGCGCGGAAGTTCAGAGCCCTTCGGGTTTGAATCCCGCCGACCTTCCGCCTACCATTTCGAGGGCCGCGAGAGTGGCGGAACTGGCAGACGCGCGGGACTTAGGATCCCGTGGGGTAACTCCCTTGAGGGTTCAAATCCCTCCTCTCGCACCATACGTCGCCCTTCGCTTCGCTCGGGTCCTGCTGACGCACCGGCGAGCGGCTCGCCCTGTTGGGCTCGACCTCTCGCCTGGACCCTCGCTGCGCTCCGGGCGAACGTGGTGAACAGCGCCTCGGTCAGGAGTCCTGTGGGCGCAACCGGTGTAAGAATGGAAGCGTGGGACTGGGCCTTCGATTTGTTCTGACCGGCGCCAAGAGGGTCGTGGACTCCCGGGCCATGTACGCACAGGTCGTGGTCACCGACGACTGCAACCTCACCTGCTCCTACTGCGACGAGTACGCTCCGGGCGCCCCCAAGATCCCGATCGCGGAGCTCAAGCGGCGGGTCGACAAGCTCGACGAGCTGGGCGTCCAGGTCTACGACTTCCTGGGCGGCGAGCCGCTCATGCATCCGGACATTGCCGAGCTCATCCGCCACGTCAAGAGCAAACGCGGCGGGACCAATCTCGCCACGATCATCACCAACGCGTTCCTGCTGAGCGAGAAGGGCATCCACGATCTGAACGAGGCGGGCCTCGACTTCATGCAGGTCTCCGTGGACGCGGTCGCTCCGGTGCCGGGGACCTACAAGACGCTCAAGTCGGTGATGCCGCGGCTGAAGCTCCTGGCGAAGGAGGCGAAGTTCAAGGTCGAGATCCAGACCGTCCTGAACGACGACACCTATGCGCAGTACGACGAGTTCCGGGCGCAGCTCGCGGATCTGCCGTTCGCGTTCGGCGTGTCGATCATGCACGGGCCGGGCGGGCAGATCGCGATCCGGGGACAGAAGTTCATCGACCTGCTGGCGAAGTACGGGATCTTCGAGGGCGTCAACTTCTATCCGGACCACCTGAAGGAGATGCTGGCCGGCGATTTCTCCCGGCCCTGGAAGTGTCTCGCGGGCTTCAAATTCCTCTACGTCAACGCCAGGGGCAACGTGCAGTGGTGCGCGCAGCAGCGCGAGTACGCGTTCCCGCTCGAGCAGATGACGCCCCGCGAGCTTCGCGCGAACAACCGCCACAAGCCGTGCGAGAGCGGTTGCTCGCTCGGCTGCGTGCGCATGGTGTCGCACACGCTGGGGGAACCGCTCAAGACAATGGGGGCGAGCCTGAGCCTGGCGCTCAAGATGCAGCGCTAGCCCCTGGCACCGAAAGACGTTGCCGGTTCTCGCCCTCCTCCTCCTCTCGTTCGTTCCCCCGGCCGTCGCGCGGCCGCACGAATCGGTGCTAATCGAGGCTCCAGCCTCGCTGCTCGTCGTCATGCGCGAGCAGGCTGATCTGTCGGGCGCGGCCGGCATCGCCGATCGGCTCGAGCGCCGGCGGTTCGTGTACGAGGCGCTGCGCGCGCAGGCGGACGCCACGCAGGCGCCGCTGCGGCGCGAGCTCGAGCGACGGGGCATCCGGTATCGACCGCACTTCCTGGTCAACCTGCTCGAGGTCGAAGTCGACGCCGATGCGGGCGAGGCCGCCTGGATCGCGCGCCGGGCCGACGTCCTCCGCCTGTCCCCGAACCGCCCCTCGGCGCTCCGGCGCGTTCCGACCGAGGAGGAGCCGCTCGCGGCGCCCCGCGGCGCCGGCGACGTCGGGCCCAACCTCGCGCTGATCGGCGCGCCCGCGCTTTGGGACCGCGGCATCACCGGCGAGGGGATCGTCATCGGAGTGGCCGACACGGGCTTCGAGTGGACGCACCCCGCGCTGAAGGAGCACTACAGAGGGTGGGACGAGGCGACCTCGAGCGCCACGCACGATTACAACTGGCACGATGCGGTCCACGAGAACAAGACCCTCAACGCATGCGGAACCGATTCTCCGGAGCCCTGCGACGATCAGGGCCACGGCACGGGCACGTCCGGGCTGGCCGTCGGCCAGGACGAGACCGGCACGATCGGCGCCGCGCCGGGCGCCCGTCTCATCGGGTGCCGCAACATGGACATCGGAATCGGCACCCCGGCGCGCTACATCGAGTGCTTCGAGTGGTTCCTGGCGCCGACGGATCTGCAGAACCAGAATCCGCGCCCGGAGCTCGCTCCGGACGTCATCAACAACTCGTGGGGCTGTCCTCCCGAGGAGGGCTGCACGGACCCCGACATGCTCAACGCGACGGTCGACGCGATGCGCGCGGCGGGCATCGCGATGTCGTTCTCCGCCGGCAACACATTTGCGCAGTGCTACACGATCTCGCGAGCGCCCTCGGTCGCGCCCGGCGCCTTCGCGATCGGCGCGACCAACCTCGACGACACGATCGCGGTCTTCTCCGGCGTCGGTCCGGTCAGCAGCGACGGCTCGTACCGCCTGAAGCCCGACATGACGGCCCCAGGCGTCGACCTCCGAACCTCGGCGCTCCACGGAAAGTACATCGCGCGGTTCTCGGGCACTTCCGGCTCGGCGCCGGAGGTCGCCGGGGCGATCGCGCTCCTCTGGTCGGCGCTCCCGGGCCTGCGCGGGGACGTGAGCGGGACGGAGGAGCTGCTCGAGCGCTCGGCGGTGCCCCTCACGACCGACCTCGACTGCTTTCCCTACCTCGGATCCTCCGTCCCCAATCCGGTCTTCGGCTGGGGGCGACTGGACGTCGCGAGCGCGTACGCCCGCGCCACGGCCCGCGACGCGCCGGTGATCGCCCCGCAGGGCGTCCGCGAGACGCGAGTCCTCGCGCGCGACTGACCTCCTCTCGGATAGACTTCCGGCCCTCATGACGATTCTGGCCGCCAAGGAGGAGTCCGCCACACGGACGACCCTGGAGATCGAGGTTCCCGCCGACGAAGTCGAGAAGGCCTTCGGCGCGGTCACCCGCAACTACGTGCGTCAGGCCGCCCTTCCCGGATTCCGCAAGGGGCACGCTCCGGCGAGCGTCGTGCAGAAGCGATTCGGGGAAAAGATCCGCGAGGACGTGCTCGAGGCGCTCCTGCCCGACGCGCTCAGCTCGGCGATCGAGGAGCGCTCGCTCGCGGTCATCGGACGGCCGCATATCGAGGACCTGAAGTGGGACCCGCCGGGCGCGATCCGCTTCTCCGCCCGTCTCGAGCTCAAGCCGCGCGTCGACCCCGGCGAGTACCAGGGGATTCCGGTCCCGGATCAGCCGGTCGACCCGTCGGAGGAGGAGATCGACGGGGTCATCGACCGGATCCGCGAGGCGCACGCGGAGTTCCACCCGATCGAGGGCCGGCCGGCGGCCAAGGGCGACTTCGCGGTGGCGGACATCGCCGGCTCCTTCGTCGAGATCCTGGCGCCTGGACAGACGCCGAGGACGTTCCGGGACGAGAAGATCACGCTCGAGGTCGGGCACCCCGACTCCATGCCGGAGATCAACGACGCGCTGCGCGGGTCCGCCGTGGGCGAGACGAGGAGCTTCCGCAAGACCTTCCCGGACGACTTCCCCAACGAGGAGTTCAAGGGCAAGACGGTCGACTACCAGGTCACCCTCGCCGCCCTCAAGGAGAAGCGTCTGCCGGCGGTGGACGATCAGTTCGCGGCGGCCGTCACGGAAGGGGACACCGTGCCCCTCCTGCGCGAGAAGGTGCGGACGCGGCTGCGTCTCGAGAAGGAAGGGGAGCGGCGGAGGCAGTTCCGGCGCACGATCCTGGAGACTCTGCTCTCGCGGGGTGAGGTCCCGGTGCCGGAGGTCCTCGCCGAGTCCGAGACGACCTCGGCGCTGCGCGACTACGCGCGTTACCTGGCGGCGAACGGCATCGATCCTCAGAAAGAGGACTGGGCCAAGCTGGCGGAGGAGGCGCGCCCCGGCGCCGAGAAGCGCGTCCGCGAATACCTGCTCCTCGACGCGATCGCCGAGAAGGAAGGGATCGCGGTCAGCGACACGGAGCTCGAAGTCGAGTTCAAGCGCGCGGCGGCGCAGAGGGGAGTCGAGCCGGCGGTCCTGCGGGAGCAGATGGCGAAGGCCGGCGGGATCGACGCCCTGCGCGACGAGCTGCGCCTGGCGAAGGCGGTCGACCTCTTGATTGCCGGCGCCAAGGTGCTACCCTCGGGAATGCCGAAGGAAGTGAAATGAGTTCCAGGGGTCCCGGTTTGGAAGAAGACGACGACCACGAAGGGGGCGGCATGGTCCTGGTTCCGATGGTGATCGAGCAGACGAGTCGCGGTGAGCGGGCCTACGACATCTATTCGAGGCTCCTCAAGGACAACATCATCTTTCTGGGGCAGCCGGTCGACGACACGATCGCCAACCTCATCATCGCGCAGATGTTGTTTCTCGAGTCCGAGAACTCGGAGAAGGACATCGCCTTCTACATCAACTCCCCCGGCGGGGTCATCTCGGCCGGGATGGCGATCTACGACACGATGCAGTACGTCAAGAACGACGTGTCGACGATCTGCGTCGGCCAGGCGGCGTCGATGGCGGCCGTCCTGATGGCGGCCGGGGCGAGGGGGAAGCGCTTCGCGCTGCCGAACTCGCGATTCCTGATCCACCAGCCCCTCGGGTACGGGTTGCAGGGCCAGGCCGCCGACATCGAGATCCACGCGAAGGACCTCCTCAAGATGCGTGAGCGTCTCAACGCGATCCTTGCCGAGCACACGGGCCAGGCGGTCGAGAAGATCGCCAAGGACACCGACCGCGACTACATCCTCGAGGCCGAGGACGCCAAGAAATACGGCCTGGTGGACGCGATCTACCACCGCCGCGACGAGTCCTCGCTGAAGGCCGCGGGCTAGGAGGGCGGGAACGGTCTGCGGGACGCGAATCCCGTTTCCGTTTTCCGGCGTAATCCAGAAGGTTGGAGACTCCGGGTCGTCCGCTGCCGCCGACGGTCTTCCACTGTCGTCCCCTTTCGGAATACGCTGATCCGGCGCACGTTACCTCGGAAGAAGGGTGTGCTAAATTGAACGCGCCGGGCAGATTAGTTGACTGGGGGGGAGGCGCAATCCTAGAATTCTCGCATCCCTCCGGAGGCTGAATGTCGAAGAAAACCGGGAACGGCGATGTCCTGCGCTGCTCGTTCTGTAACAAGAGCCAGCGCGACGTCAAGAAGCTCATCGCGGGCCCGACGGTCTACATCTGCGACGAGTGCGTCGACATCTGTCTCGACATCATCGCCGAGGACCGGGTCCTCGAGACGCAGGCCCCCGAGACCAAGCTTCCGAAGCCGAAAGAGATCAAGGAGTTCCTGGACGGCTACGTCATCGGCCAGGACCAGGCCAAGAAGAAGCTGGCCGTGGCGGTCTACAACCACTACAAGCGCATCGACTACCTCGAGAAGAACCGCAAGCTCGACGTCGAGCTCCAGAAGTCCAACATCCTGCTGATCGGCCCGACCGGGACGGGCAAGACCCTCCTGGCCCAGACCCTGGCCAAGCTGCTCTCGGTGCCCTTCACGATCGTCGACGCGACGACGCTGACCGAGGCCGGCTACGTCGGCGAGGACGTCGAGAACATCATCCTGAAGCTCTACCAGGCGGCGGGCAACGACAAGGAGAAGACCGAGCGCGGAATCGTCTACATCGACGAGGTCGACAAGATCGCCCGCAAGGGCGAGAACCCGTCGATCACCCGCGACGTTTCGGGCGAGGGCGTCCAGCAGGCGCTCCTGAAGATCCTGGAGGGCACCGTGGCCAACGTCCCGCCGCAGGGCGGGCGCAAGCACCCCCATCAGGAGTTCATCCAGATCGACACGACGAACATCCTCTTCCTGTGCGGCGGCGCCTTCGTGGGCCTCGAGGAGATCATCAACCGCCGCATGACCGAGAAGACGATGGGCTTCGGCGCCCGGATCGTGTCGAAGAAGGAGAAGCGCCAGAGCGTGCTGCTCGAGAAGGTCCACCCCGAGGACCTCATCAAGTACGGCATGATTCCGGAGTTCGTCGGGCGGCTGCCGGTCGTGGCGACGCTCTCCGAGCTGGACCAGCCGGCGCTCGTCGAGATCCTCCGGGAGCCCAAGAACTCGCTCGTCAAGCAGTACCAGACCATGCTGGAATTCGAGAACGTCCAGCTGCGTTTCACGGACGACGCCATCGAGGCCATCGCGGAAGAGGCCCTCGCGCGCAACGTTGGCGCGCGAGGACTCAAGATCATCATCGAAGACCTGATGCTCGATGTGATGTATCAGATCCCGTCGGACGACGACATCGAGGAGTGCGTCATCACCCGCGACGTCGTCAAGCACCACACCAACCCGATCACGATCCTACGCAAGGCGGGGTAAAGGGCTCAGTCAGAGCCCGCGCCCCGCATCGCGACGAGCGGGGGAGCCAAAGGACGTCACCCTTATGAAAGCCGCCGATCAGACCAACCCGGGGCTGGAGAGCCTGCCGCTCGTCCCGCTGCGCGACATGGTCGTCTTCCCCCACATGATGCAGCCGTTCGTCGTGGGGCGCGAATCCTCGATTCGCGCGCTCGAGGCGGCCCTCGCGACGCCGACCAAGCGCCTCTTCCTGGCGGCGCAGAAGGATCCTCAGCTCGACGAGCCCAAGCCCGAGGACATCTACGACGTCGGCGTGGTCGCCACCGTCGCGCAGTCGCTGAAGCTCCCCAACGGCCACATCAAGGTGATGGTCGAGGGTGTGCGTCGCGGCCGGATCCTGGCGTTCGAGCGCCGCGGGGAGTTCCTTGCGGTGCGCGTCGAGCTGCTCGCGGTCAAGCCCGCCGACGCCGAGGGCCTCAAGGACTACATGGCCAAGGTGCTGGCGTTGTTCGAGCAATACGCCAAGCTCTCGCACCACCTGGCCTTCGAGGGCCTCGCGGCGTCGCTCAAGATCGACGACCCGGAGCGCTTCGCCGACACGCTGTCGGCGCACCTCGCCGTCACGACGGCCGAGAAGCAGCTCCTGCTCGAGGCCGAGTCTCCGTACGAGCGTCTCCAGAAGCTCCAGGACCTGCTGGAGGTCGAGATCGATAAGGTCAACATCGACCGCCGGATCAACAACAAGGTCAAGAAGCAGATGGAGAAGGCCCAGAAGGAGTACTACCTCAACGAGAAGATCAAGGCCATCCATCAGGAGCTCGGGCGCAAGGACGACCGCACCGACGAGGTCGAGGACCTCAAGAAGAAGGTCGAGTCCTCGGGGATGCCCAAGGAAGTCCGCGAGAAGGCCGACCAGGAGCTCCGGCGTCTGGAGGCGATGCCTCCCGTGTCCGCCGAGGCGACGGTGTCCCGCAACTACATTGAGTGGCTCGTGGGGGTTCCCTGGAAGAAGGCCTCGCGCGAGAGCAAGGACCTGACGCGGGCCGAGAAGATCCTGAACGACGATCACTTCGGGCTCGAGAAGGTCAAGGAGCGCATCCTCGAGTTCCTGGCGGTGCGCCAGCTCGTCCAGAAGACGAAGGGCTCGATCATCTGCTTCGTCGGACCGCCCGGGGTGGGGAAGACCTCGCTCGCGCGCTCGATCGCCCGCTCGCTCAACCGGCAGTTCGTCCGCCTCTCCCTGGGCGGGGTCCGCGACGAGGCCGAGATCCGGGGCCACCGGCGCACGTACATCGGCGCCTTCCCCGGCCAGATCATCCAGATGATGAAGAAGGCGGGCACCGTCAACCCCGTCTTCCTGCTCGATGAGGTCGACAAGATGTCGTCGGACTTCCGGGGCGACCCGGCGTCGGCGCTTCTCGAGGTCCTCGACCCCGAGCAGAATCACACGTTCGTCGATCACTACCTGGACGTCGAGTACGACCTGTCGAAGGTCATGTTCATCGCCACGGCCAACATCGCCGACCCGATCCCCCCGGCGTTGAAGGACCGGATGGAGCTGATCCCGCTCTCCGGCTACACGCCCAACGAGAAGGTCGCGATCGCGCGCCAGTTCCTGGTGCCGAAGCAGCGCGAGGCCAACGGCCTCAAGCCCGAACAGATCGAGATGGCCGACGACACGGTGCTCGCGATCATCACGAGCTATACCCGCGAGGCCGGGGTCCGGAATCTGGAGCGCGAGATCGGCGGCGTCTGCCGCAAGGTGGCCCGCAGGATCGTCCAGAAGAAGGCCGAGACGCCGGTCCGGGTGACGCCCGAGAACCTCAAGGACTTCCTGGGGAAGACGCGGTTCCGCAATCGCCGCAAGGGCGAGACCTCGGAGGTCGGCATCGCCACGGGCCTCGCGTGGACCGAGGCCGGCGGCGAGATCCTCATGACCGAGACGAGCCTGCTGAAGGGCAAGGGGAACCTGACCCTGACCGGATCGCTCGGGGACGTCATGCAGGAGTCGGCGCGCGCGGCCGTCTCCTACGTGCGCAGCCGCGCCGAGATGTACGACGCCGATCCCAACTTCCACGAGAAGTTCGACATCCACATCCACGTGCCCGAGGGCGCCATCCCCAAGGACGGTCCCTCCGCCGGCATCACCATGGCCGTGTCGCTCTTCTCGGCGGTGACCAAGATCCCGGTGCTCAAGGACGTGGCGATGACCGGAGAGATCACCCTGCGCGGCAAGGTGCTGCCCGTGGGCGGGATCAAGGACAAGATCCTGGCGGCCTATCGCGCCGGGATCCGGACAATCATCGTGTCCAGCGAGAACGACAAGGATCTCGACGACCTGCCCGAGGAGATCCGGGGCGAGATGGAATTCCACCTCGTCAACACCATGGATGAAGTGATCAAGATCGCCCTGGAGGGTCCCCGCCCGGCCTCCACGGCCATTGAATCGGAACCGAAACCCGCCGAGGGGGGAATCGTCGCCAACTGAGGGCCGCCCGACGCCCGCCTCCGGGTTTTGTCATAATCCCGGTCTCCCGGCCTAGACCCTTCCCGGCGCCATCCGCCGACGCATCACAGTAGAGGACATTGAACATGGCCAGACGAAAAGGTACCAACGACTCCGACGTCGAGACGCTCGAGGCTCCCCCCGAGGGCATCCCCGACACGACCGGAGAGGAAGCGGCCATCGAGCACGGCGACACGCTCGACATTCGCGCGCTCCACGAGATCAAGATCCCGCAGCTCCTGAAGATCGCCAAGGACCTGGAAGTCGAGAACGCGACCGGGATGCGCAAGCAGGACCTCATCTTCAAGATCCTGCAGGCTCAGACCGAGAAGAAGGGTCTGATCTTTTCCGAGGGCGTGCTCGAGTGCCTGCCCGACGGCTTCGGCTTCCTGCGCGCGCCCGAGTACAACTACCTGCCGGGCCCCGACGACATCTACGTCTCGCCCTCCCAGATCCGCAAGTTCGACCTGCGCACCGGCGACACGGTGTCGGGGCAGATCCGTCCCCCCAAGGAGGGGGAGCGGTACTTCGCGCTGATCAAGGTCGAGGCGGTCAACTTCGAGCACCCCGACATCGCGCGCGAGAAGATCTTCTTCGACAACCTGACGCCTCTGTATCCCCAGGACCGGATCCGCCTCGAGACGCCGAACATGACCTCGCGCGTGCTCGACCTGGTGTCTCCGGTCGGCAAGGGCCAGCGCGGCCTGATCGTCGCGGCGCCTCGCACGGGCAAGACGATGGTGCTGCAATCGCTCGCGAACTCGATCTCGACGAACCACCCCGAGGTCACGCTCATCGTGCTCCTGATCGACGAGCGTCCCGAGGAGGTCACCGACATGCAGCGCTCGGTGAAGGGCGAGGTCATCTCCTCGACCTTCGACGAGCCCGCCGCGCGCCACGTCCAGGTGGCCGAGATGGTCATCGAGAAGGCCAAGCGTCTGGTCGAGCACAAGCGCGACGTCGTGATCCTGCTCGACTCGATCACGCGCCTCGCCCGCGCCTACAACGCGATCGTGCCGCCGTCGGGGAAGGTCCTGTCGGGCGGCGTGGACTCCAACGCCCTGCAGCGGCCCAAGCGATTCTTCGGCGCCGCGCGCAACGTCGAGGAGGGCGGCTCGCTGACGATCATGGCGACGGCCCTGATCGACACGGGCTCGCGCATGGACGACGTCATCTTCGAGGAGTTCAAGGGCACCGGCAACATGGAGGTGCACCTCGACCGCAAGCTCGTCGACAAGCGCGTCTTCCCCGCGATCGACATCAACAAGTCCGGAACGCGCAAGGAAGAGCTGCTGATGGACAAGCAGGAGCTCAACCGCGTCTGGGTGCTGCGCAAGGTCCTGAACCCGCTGTCGACCGTCGAGGCGATGGAGCTCTTGACCGAGAAGCTCGAGAAGACGAAGCAGAACAGCGAGTTCCTGAATCTGATGTCCCAGGGCTGACCGCGCGGTCATCCTGAGGGCGAAGCCCGAGGGACCCAGCTTTTCCAGGACGGGATCCCTCGCTGCGCTCGGGATGACGGATAATTTCGGAGCGTCACCGCAATGCCGACAACGCTCCGCATCTCCGTCGTCGACTTCCTCAACGCGCGCCCCCTGACCTGGGGCCTCCTCCACGAGCCTCCTCCGGGCGTCGAGATCCTGCGTGACACGCCGTCCGCCTGCGCCGCGCGGCTCGCCGCGGGCGAGGTCGACGCCGGCCTGATCCCCTCGATCGAGTACCAGCGGATCCCCGGGCTTCAGGCCGTCGCGGGTCTGGGCATCGCGGCCTCCTCCGAGGTCCGCTCCGTGCTTCTCGTCTCGGACGTGTCGCGCGAGCGGATCCGCTCGGTCTCGCTGGACCCCGCGTCGCGGACCTCCGCGGCGCTGACGCGCATCCTCCTGAAGCGCGTGTACGGCCTGGATCCGGCCTACCGGGAGGGGTCGGTTGGCCCGGCCGGAAAGGATGCCGACGCGCGGCTCATCATCGGCGACCCGGCCCTCAAGACCCGGCTGAACGGCCACGTCGTCCTCGACCTCGCGGCGCTCTGGCGGTCCTTCTCCGGGCATCCGTTCGTCTTCGCGTTCTGGGCGGTCCGCGGCGGTTCCGAGGCGCGCGACGTCGCCGCGATTCTGCGCGGGTCGTGGGAGGCCGGCCGCCGGCGCTTCGACGACATCGTGCGCGCGGAGGCGGCCGAGTCGGGTCTCTCCGAGGCCGTCGTGGGCGACTACCTGCGTCACGCGCTCCACTACGAGCTCGACGCCGGGGACCTCGAGGGGCTCGCTCTCTTCTACCGCCTGGCGGTGGAGGAGGGGCTCCTCGAGCGGCAGCGGCCCATGGAGTACGCGCCCGCCTCGTGAAGGCGCCGCCGGGAGTGAGCGAGGCGCCGCCGGTCGAGCGTTGGCTCGCGGCCAATGCCCACGCAGTGGCGCTCCTGTTCGTCGTCCTCGGCCTGCTCGCGCGGCTGCGCGCCGCGAACGCGCCCTTCCTCCAGCCGGACGAGGTGCTCCACATCCGCATCGCGTCGGCCGCGACCCTCGCCGACACGTATCGGGAGAGCCTGACCAACGCGCATCCGCCGCTCTTCTACGTCCTGTTGCGCGGCTGGCGGCACTTCGCGCACTCCGACTGGGCGCTGCGCCTGCTCCCGGTGGCCTTCGGAACCGCCTTCCTGTGGTCGGCGTGGCGTTGGGCGGCCGCAGCGCTCGGCCGCTCCAGCGGCCTCGTCACGCTCGCCTGTCTCGCGTTCTTCCCCTCGGTGGTCGTCGTCTCCTCGGAGCTGCGCGGCTATGCGCTTCTTCTCTGGGCGATCGCGTCGGCCCTCTGGGCCCTGGAGGAGGCCTTCGCGGCGCGGTCCATCCGCATGCTCTGGCTCTTCACCGGCCTCGGCGCGGTCGCACTCTCCTCCCACTACTCGGCCTTCCGGTTCCTGGCCGCGGCGTTTGTGTACGCTTCCGTGCGTCTGATGGCGGAAGCGTCCGCGCCGCGCCGGTTCGTCCCGGCGACGACGCCGCGCTCCTTCGTCGTCCACTGGATGGCGGGCCAGGCCGCCCTCGTTGCGCTCGCGGCATTCTTCTACGCGACGCACATCGTTCATCTGCGCGGCAGCCCGCTCGAGCAGGAGGTCCAGGGGACCTGGCTCGAGGAGGCCTTCCGGCACCCGGGGCAGGGGGCGATCGCGTTCCTGGCGCGGCGCACGCTCTCACTCTTCCAGTACTTCTTCTCGACGAAGGCGGGAGGCGGCGTCGCGCTGGTCCTCTTCGCGGGCGGCGTCGCCTGGCTCGCGGTCCGGCGGCTCCCGGTCGCGATTCTGCTGACGATTCCCTTCGCCCTGGCCGCGGCGGGCGGCCTTCTCGCGGTCTACCCTTACGGGGGAACGCGGCACGACGTCGACCTCGCGATCCTGGCGTACTCGGGTACGGCGGTAGCGCTCGCGCGCCTCACCGGGGAGCGGCTCTGGGCGGCCGTCGCCGTCGCGGCGGCGCTCGTCGTTTCCGGTTTCCTCGTCTCGGGTTAAGGCCGGCCGAAACCCGCCCGCGGTCGGGTATCCTTGCGCGCCCATGATCGTCGTGATGAGCGCCCGCGCCTCGGAGGCCGAGATCGAAGGCGTCGTCTCGCGAATCCGGGAGCTCGGGTTCACGCCGCACCTCTCGAAGGGGTCGGAGCGCACGATCGTCGGCGTGGTCGGCGACGACCGGCGTGCCGCGGAAGCCGGCATGTTCGAGACGCTGCCCGGAGTGGCCGAGTGCGTCCGCATCCTGAAACCCTTCAAGCTCGCCTCCCGGGAGTTCGTCGGCTCGTCCACGGTCGTGGAGGTCGGGGAGGCGCGGGTCGCGGTCGGCGGCCCCGAGGTCGTGATCGCCGCCGGCCCCTGCGCGGTCGAGAGTTGGGAGCAGCTCGAGGAGGTCGCCGTCTCCGTGAAGCAGAGCGGCGCGCGACTCCTGCGGGGCGGCGCGTTCAAGCCCCGCACGAGCCCGTACGCCTTCCAGGGCCTCGGCGAGGAGGGGCTGCGGCTGCTGGCCCGCGCGCGCGAGGCGACCGGCCTCCCCGTGGTGACCGAGGTCATGACGCCGGAGGCGGTGCCGCTCGTGGAGCGCTACGCGGACTGCCTCCAGATCGGCGCCCGGAACATGCAGAACTTCAACCTGCTCCAGGCCTGCGGAAAGAGCACGAAGCCGATCCTTCTGAAGCGCGGCCTCTCCTCGACCCTCGAGGAGCTCCTGATGGCCGCGGAGTACATCCTGGCGAGCGGCAACCGCCGCGTGATCCTCTGCGAGCGCGGGATCCGCACCTTCGAGCGCGCGACCCGGAACACGCTCGACCTCTCCGCCGTGGCGGTGCTCAAGCAATGGTCGCACCTGCCGGTGATCGTCGACCCGAGCCACGGGACGGGGCACGCGGCGTTCGTTCCGGCGATGGCCCGTGCCGCCGTCGCGGCGGGCGCGGACGGGCTCCTCATCGAGGTGCACCCGCATCCCGAGCGGGCGCTGTCGGACGGGCCGCAGTCCCTGACCCCGGCGGCGCTGGCCGAGACGGCGGCGGAGGTCGCGGCCGTCGCGCGAGCGGTCGGGCGCCGCTAGACGACCAGCCAGCAGCCACCCGCCGCCACCTCGAGACTCGGCCGCCGCGCAGCGCGGGCATTCCGCGCGGGGATTCCCTTCTTCCCAGGCGCTGTATAGTGCCCGAAAACAGCGGGATTCGAGCGGCACGGGCGGGCCGCTTTCTCATGACGACTCGGCCCCTGGAACCGAGGTCGACGTGATCCTGAAGCCGGGTATGACCTTCGGCGCGTACGGGATCCTCGCGCCCCTGGGCCGCGGCGGGATGGGCGAGGTCTACCGGGCCCGCGACAGCCGTCTCGGACGAGACGTCGCGCTCAAGATCCTCCGGGAGGACGCTGCCTTGGACCCGGAGCGCGTGCGCCGCTTCGAGGGAGAGGCCCGCGCTGCCTCCTCGCTGAACCATCCCAACATCGTGGTGGTCTACGAAGTCGGCGAGGCGACGGTCCCGGGCGAAACGCGCCCCATTCGCTATCTCGCGATGGAGCTGTCGGAGGGCCAGCCGCTCAACGAGATCCTCGCCGGGAGCCGCCTACCGACGAAACGGTTCCTCGAAATCGCGTCCCAGCTGGCGGACGGCCTCGCCCGCGCGCACGAAGGCGGGATCGTCCACCGCGACCTGAAGCCGTCGAACGTCATGGTCAGCGGCGACGATCACGTCAAGATCCTGGACTTTGGCCTGGCCAAGCTGCGGGGCGTGCAGGATGGCGGCTCCTCGTCTGCGCCGACGAGGGACGACACCGAGACCTCTCCGGGTACCGTGATGGGAACGGTCGGCTACATGTCCCCGGAGCAGGTGCGGGGCGAGCCCGCGACGACCGCGTCGGACCAGTTCTCGCTCGGCTGCATCTTCTACGAGATGCTGACCGGGAACCGGCCGTTCCGGGCCGCGTCGTCCGCGGACGTGATGTCCGCGATCCTGCGCGACGATCCACTCCCGATCGCCGAGTCCAACCCCGGCGCTCCCGATCCCGTCTGCTGGATCGTCGAGCGATGCCTCGCCAAGTCGCCGGGCCAACGCTACGTCTCGACGCGTGACCTGGCCCGCGATCTCCAGAACCTTCGCGGCCACGCCCTCGAGAGCAAGTCCCGGATGGGGGTAGAGCCGTCGCCGCCTCCGCGGCGACGCGGGTGGGGGGCGGCCGTGGCGGCCGGGCTCCTGGTCCTCGGCGCCGCGGCGGCGATGCTTCTGACGCGGGCGTGGAAACCACGGCCGGAGCCCGACTTTCGCCGGCTAACGTTCCGGAGGGGCATCGTCTATCGCTCGCTCTTTGTGCCGAAGTCGGGAACGATCCTCTACACAGGCTCGTGGGAGGCCGGGCCAACGCGCTCCTACCTGGCGAGCCCGGACTATCCAGGCAACGAGCGTGCTCTGGAATCCGAGGAGCAGCTCCCGATGGGGTTCACGGGAGACGGATCCCAGGTCCTGGTGCTCCTGGGGCCGTCGCGCGCAGCCATCAACGCGCAGGGCACCCTGGCCTGGCGTCCGACGCTCGGAGGAAAGCCCCGACCAATTCTCCAGAGCGCGGGGTGGGCGGACTGGACCGAGCCTGGCCGGCTCCTGGCGGTCGCCCGAGACAGCGGACCGGAGCGTCTGGTCGAGATCCGGCGGCCCGACGGGAGCCTCGTGCGGACCGTCTTCCGGACCTCCGGAGGGATCTCCTATGTTCGCTTCTCGCCCACGGGGGATCGGGTCGCGTTCATCCACCACCCTTCGCGATACGACGACGGGGGCGAGGTCCGCATCGTCGGAACGGACGGATCCGGATCGAAGGCGTTGACGCCCCGCTTCGAACGTTGCGTCGGACTGGGGTGGAACGCGCGGCGCGGCGTGATCTGGTTCACGGGCTCTCGTGGCGCGATGTACAACAGCTCGCTCTGGACGGTGACGGCGTCCGGAACCCTCCGCCACTTGCAGTCGTTCCCGGACTTCTTCGTGCTTCAGGACGTCTCGCCGACGGGCGACCGCTGCCTCGCGGTGTCGAATTCGGGTGGAACCGAGGTCGTGGTTCGTCGGCCCGGCGCCGCTGTGCGCGACCTCACCTGGCTGGGTTCTTCGATGATCTCCGACATCTCCCCGGACGGCAAGAACCTGCTCTTCACCGACGCGGGAGCGACCGAGAAAACGCAGGGGATCTGGATGCGCCCTTTCGAGGGAGGCGAGGCCGTGCGGCTGGGAAGCGGAGGCTTTCCACGATTCTCCCCCGACGGGCGGTCCATCATTGCCGTCACGCCGCTGCTCTCCGGGTCGCAGCAGCTGATTCTGCTTTCTACCGAGACGGGAGCGACGCGGCAATTGACGAATTCCGACGCCGCGTTCTCGATGCCCTCCTTCGCCAGTCCCCGGACCATTTTGGCCATGCGTTCGATGGAAGGCACGAGCGAGGTCTGGCGAATGGACACCGACGGGTCAAACGCGCGGTCGCTCGGCGCGACGGGCTGCGATCTCCCCATGGCCGACCCGGCCGCGACCTCGTTCGTCTGCCGGGGCGCAAACGCGCCGGGCACCCTCTACCTGTATCCGATGGAGGGCGGGACGGGCCGGAAGATTCTGGATCTGGGATCCGGACCGGCTCTGATCTACATGCGCTGGGATGCGCAGGGGTCGGAGATCTATGGCGTTACCGACGATCGGCAGTTGATCGCGATCGATTCCAGAAGCGGGGCAGAGCACTGGAGAAAACCCCTCGACCTGGGTGAGGAGTACGCGAACGATACCCTCCTCGCGGTCGCCCTGGATGGGGAGGCGTCCCTCCAGGCCTACTCGTTCGATCGCTTCTCCTCGGGTCTCTACGTTGCCACCGGGTTTGAGTGAGCCGACCTCGCCGGTCGGCTTCGAATAGGAGGATTCATGGCGGCCAAGAAGAAGACCAAGAAGACGCCCAAGAAGACGAAGAAGGAACGCAAGAGGTTAGTGAAGATACCGGTGCCATTCAGTGTCACTTCGGGTGAGTGTCAGACTCGCGGCTCGCACTGCGAGATAAGGCCGGGCATTTTCCGATCGGCGCCTAAGCCTAAGAAGGCGAAGTAACGCCGGTTGAACAAACCGCTGGAGATGCGCGTTATGGCCAGACGAATGTCGTCCGCGCGCCTCGTCCGGAGCTCTGACCTGCTGGTCTATTGGGACGCGAAGGGTCTGATCGTGAAGGATCTCGCCGGCAAATCGGGCGTCGACGCGACGCCCGAGGTTCTTTTCATTCTGGATCGTTTCTCTCGGCCTCGTACTCCAGCGAGCGTCGTCAACGCCCTTTCCGAGTACGAGGCCGGGTCCGTTCTCGCGGCCATTCGCGCTCTGCGGCGCCTTCGGTTGCTCCTGCCAGCGGACGAGGGGCGTCGAAGAGGATCACGCATCCGAGCCTGGAAGGGGAATCTCGCCTCGGCGCTTTATCACGTGGCGTCGCGCGACATGACGTACATCGCCGACCCGGCAAAGTCCGAGGAGGCCTTTCGGACCCAGATCGCGGTACATCCGAGGCCCGCCCGCTTCAAGCGGTATCCGGCCTCGGTGAGACGGCCGCTTCTCTCGAAGAAGCGCGGCGGGTGCGGGACCGACCTCGATGACGTCCTCGGTCATCGCCGGACCGTCCGCGAATTCACGCGGGAGCCGGTCGAGTTCGAGGATTTCGCGGCCGCGATCGGCCGGACCTGGGGGCGAACGGGTTGGATCGACGCGGGCGAGTTCGGCCTCTACGCCACGAAAACCAGCCCGTCCGCCGGCGCGCTGCACCCGATCGAGTGTTACGTGCTCGCCTGGAACGTTCGGAGCCTCCCGCCGGGCCTCTACCACTACGATGTCGCCGCGGATGAGCTGCGGCGTCTGCGGTCCGGCAACCTCAGCTCCGCCGCCGTTCGGGCGGCCTCGGGTCAGCGGTGGGTCGGTAGGGCCGCTTTCTTGTGCGTCTTGACGGCGGTTTTCACCCGATCGCTCTGGAAATACGGCCAGGAGAATGCCTACAGGGACGTCTGGCTCGATGCCGGCCATCTGGCGCAGACGTTCTGCCTGTTGGCCACCTCGAGAGGCCTCGGGCCTTTCACGACGGTCGCCCTGCAGGACAGCTACATCGAGGCGCTGATCGGCCTCGACGGAGTGAGGGAGTTCCCGGTCTACCTCTGTGGAGCGGGCAAACCGGCGCGGTCCCTCGCGCGATCACTGAACTCGGGCTCGAGGTCGGTCCGTTAGGGACCGCCGGCGACCACCGTGAGTTTCCGCCAGACGAGGTTGTTGTTGTCGCGGACGTTCTTCGCGGTGTCGGCCGTCTCGGGAGAGGCCATCGGGTCCGCGGAAGAGACCCAGCGGGCGAGGAGGCTGTACGGCCCCTCCGTGGACGGCGTCCACGGAAGCGGGACGACCTGGACGGAGTTCTTCGCGAGGGACGAGACTGGGACCGTGCCGAGGCGCTTCCAGTCGGTGGGCCACACCGGCGAGGGCGACGCGTTGCTCCCGTAGATCTCCAGGTCTCCGTTGGCGGTAGTTCCTCCGTTCTGAAGCTTCACGTAGATCCAGTTGGGCACGCCGGCCGCGGGGTCTTCATGCTCGTGCTGATGGAGCAGGTTCACGTCTTGGGACCGGCGAACCCAGATGTAGGGCGACATCGAGATGTCCTCGCCGGCCGTGCGTGGATCGGGCTCATCGCCGGTGTCGTCCCACGTGTCCTTCATCCAGACGTTGTTGGTTCCGCGCGAGCTGCAGCGGAAATTGGCGACGATCGGCGCGGTCGTGTTGAGGGTCAGGTGATTGTCGGCCTTCTCGGTTTCGGGGGGTCCGACTCCCAGGGAGACAGCATCGGGATCGCCCGGCGGATAGGTCGTAGCCGGGTTCGACCAATAGAGCATCCTGGGGCAGAGTTCGGGCGGGATCTTCTTCTTAGTGCACAGGTCGTCGTAGGCCATGATTGTCTGGTAGGCATGGCGCTGCGGTTTGTCCGCGATGGCGACGTACCCGTGATTGTAGGAATACGGCGACAGGTTCGTCGAATCCTGAAACCAGTCGTGCCGTGCTCCCATGATGTGGCCGAGCTCATGGGCGAGCGTGTAGTAGCTCAGCGCGCAGTTGCGCACGATGATGGCGTACGCCAGGATTTCGTAATCGTTTATGGCGTCCTTCATGACGTACGAGTTCCCGCATACCGGGTAGTGGTCAGGGTATTCCTCGAAGAGCGCGACGACGTCGGCGGAATAGGTGTCGCGGAGGGGCTTGACCTGGTCGAGGATGCCGTCGGACGGATCCGTGAGCGCGTGCTTGTCGGTCTCGTCGTCCACCTCGGTGTATTGCACTTCTTCCATCTGCACGAGGCGGAGGCGCTGGACGATCCCGCTGTTGATGTAGGAGAGGTTCGTATCGTAGACGGACGTAAGGATCGTGGCCTCGATCGCGTCCTTGCCTCCGGCTCCAGACAGGGCGGCAGGAGTGTAGAGCGCCAGAAGGTCGATGTCCGACGCCGGGTCGCTCTTGCAGGTCGGGCGTACGTCTCTCGCGTCCTCTGCGGTCGGGGTCGCCTTCGTCTTCTTCGCCTTCTTCTTCATCACTTCGGGTTCCTCGGCCGTGACGCGATCTTTCGCGAATCGCGACTGATCGAGCTGCACCAGCGTGTGGACGCCGTCCCCCCGGTATCGAATCTCGTAGAACTCGGTCAGGTACCCGGTCTGCGTCACGATGTGTCCGATGAGCACGTCGTGGACGAGCGTAAGAACCGCGAAGCCGCCGGGCTGGCCCGCGACCTGGCCGTGCCAAATCAGGGCGTCTGGCCGGGGGCTCTCGAGATCCTTGCGGACGAGCTCGACCTCTTTCCCGAACAGCTGAAGGAGCAGGTGGCCGTTGCTGTTCGGGTCACGGAGGGCGGCGACGTTCACCAGGACCGGCCGTTGCCGCATGATGGTGGCGCGGCTCTCGGGAGGCCGGTCCCCGGTCTGGTGCGTATCCGTGAGGAGCTGTGGGATCGCAGCGTGGGAACGGGAGGGATGAGCCAGGAAGGCCAAGAGGAGGAGCAGACGAAGAATCGGGCTCCGGAGTGTCTTCATGGTTGCCTCCTGTCGGGGAGCCGAATGCTTCGACGATACACCCTCATCCACGAGACGGTCGCCTCGCCTAGAATGAGCGGATGAAGGAAGCCACCGACGCCATCCTCGACCGCGTCCTCGGGGGACAGCGGCTGAGCCCTTCCGACGCCGTCACCCTGCTCGAGGAGGGGAACCTGCTGGCCCTCGGTGCGGCGGCGAACGCCGTCCGCAACCGCTGGAACGACGCGGCCGTGGCGACCTACATCGTCGACCGCAACATCAACTACACCAACGTCTGCGTCTACCGCTGCCAGTTCTGCGCGTTCTACCGGCCGTCGGCCGAGCATCCCGAGGCGTACACCCTGACCCACGAGCAGATCGGCCAGAAGATCCAGGAGACGATCGACCTCGGAGGCACGGGCGTGCTGCTCCAGGGCGGGGTCCACGCGGGCTTGCCGTTCTCCTTCTACGAGGAGATGTTCCGCTACATCCGGTCGACCTTTCCGACCATCCACCTCCACGCGCTCTCGGCGCCCGAGGTCTACTTCCTGCAGAAGATCACCAAGTGGCCGATGCGCGACGTCATCGCCCGTTTGCGGGATGCGGGCCTGCAATCGATCCCGGGCGGCGGCGCCGAGATCCTGGAGGACTCGGTCCGCAAGCGCATCTGGTCGCTCACCAAGGCACCGACCGAGAAGTGGGTCGACGTCCACGAGTCCGCGCACGCGCTCGGGATGCGGACCACGGCCACCATGATGTTCGGCGTCGGGGAGACCTACGCGCAGCGCGTCGAGCACCTGCAGGTCGTCCGCGATCTCCAGGATCGCACCGGCGGCTTCACCGCGTGGATCCCGTGGACGTTCCAGAAGGAGAACACCGATCTCGACGGCAAGGTCGAGGAGGCCGGCGGGTTCGAGTACCTGAAGACGCTGGCCGTGTCGCGGCTCTTCTTCGACAACATCCGTCACGTGCAGGGCTCCTGGGTCACGCAGGGCCCGAAGATCGGTCAGGTGTCGCTCTCCTTCGGCGCGGACGACCTCGGCTCGATCATGATCGAGGAGAACGTCGTCTACGCCGCGGGCGCGCGCAACCGGATGACGCAGGACGAGATGCGCCGGCTGATCGCCGACGCCGGCTACACGCCCGTCCAGCGCCGCACGCTCTACGATGCGTGCAAAGACGCCTGCTGCGCGGCGCCGATTCCCGTTCCCAAGCCCACGACCGTGGGGCTGCCCGTCGTCGCGGCCGACGGCGACATCGACGCGGGCCTCGCCTCGGCGTAGCCGCGAGCCTGTCGAGCGGCGGGCACCGCAGCAAGCCGCGAGCCTGTCGAGCGGCGGGCACCGCAGCAAGCCGCGAGCCCGTCGAGGGGCGGGCCACCCGAGAAAGCTATTGCCCGGCCCCCGAGGGCGTCCGGGGGGCCCCCAGGTGCCGTTCCTGCTGCCAGCAGGAGCCCGCCCAGAACCCGACGACCAGGAGGAGGATGCCCATCAGCGTCCGGAGCATCAGGCGCGTCCGCCGATGCTTCCAGGGCGGCTCCGAGCGGAAGCGCACGCGGGACGCGGCGCCCTGGGTTACCTCGGCCTGGTGGGCGCGCAGGTCGAGGAGGAGGTCGCGCGCCGACTGGTAGCGGTCCGCCGGATCCTTCTCGAGGCACCGGTAGACGAAGCCGCGCAGCTCGTCCGGGATCTTCTCGGCCTCGGGGTGCTTGTGCGGATCGTCGTGGAGCACGGAGCCCAGCGTCTCGACCGGCGTCTCGCGGGTGAAGGCCCGGCGCCCGGCGAGCATCTCGTAGAACGTGGCCCCGAGCGAGAAGATGTCCGTCCGCGCGTCGATGGGCTTTCCCCGCACCTGCTCGGGCGACATGTATCCCGCGGTCCCGACCAGGAACGTCGAGCTGGTCTGGCGGCCGCGGCCGGTGTGGCTCATGTCGCCCGCGGAGACTGGCCGCTCGATGCGCGCGATGCCGAAGTCGAGGACCTTCGCGCGGCCCTCGTTGGTGAGGAAGATGTTGTCCGGCTTGATGTCGCGGTGGATGATTCCCTGCGCGTGCGCCGCGGCGAGCCCGTCCGCGACCTGGCAGGCGATGTCCACCGCCTTGTGCGGGTTGAGCGGGCCCGACTTCAGGCGATCCTCGAGGCTCTCGCCCTGGAGGAGCTCGGTGACCGCGTACGGGATCGAGTGATGGGTCCCCGAGTCGTGGATGGCCAGGATGTTGGGGTGGTTCAACGCGGCGACGGCGTGGGTCTCGCGGTCGAACCGCCTCAGGCTGTCGGCGTCGTGCGCGGAGGCGTCGGGCAGCATCTTGAGCGCGACCTCACGCCGCAGCCGGTTGTCGCGCGCGCGATAGATCTCTCCCATGCCGCCCTTGGCGAGGGGAGCGAGGATCTCGTAGGGACCGACGTGTTCGCCCGTCTTGAGAGCCATGAGTAAAGTAAGGATAGTTCAAGGGGCGGCGTGTCATTCCGAGGAGAGCTCCGCTCGGGATGACAGCTCAGCGGGTACACTTGTCGAGGCATGGAGATCTGGCTGCTGCGGCACGCGGCCGCGGAGGATCGGGCGGCCTCGGGCAAGGACGCCGACCGGACGCTGACCGAGGACGGCCACCGGCGTGCGCGCGAGGTCGGCCGCGGCCTCGCCGCCCTCGAGCCCAAGATCGAGCTGGTCCTGACCTCGCCCTACTGGCGGGCCCGCCAGACCGCGGAGTCCGCGGCGGAGGCTCTGAAGCTCTCCGGCAAGATCCGGGAGACGCGGGCGCTCGAGCCCGACCGGGACCCCTCCGAGATCCTCGGGGAGGTCGTGGCGGAGGGCGTGGAGTCCGTCCTCCTCGTGGGCCACGAGCCCCACCTCGGCGCGCTGCTGGGGCGCCTGGTCGCGGGACGGCCGGGGCTCGAGATCCCGCTGAAGAAGGCGGCGGTCGCGCGGGTCCTCTGGAGCGGGGCCGGCGCGGGCAGCCTGCGCGCCTTGCTTCCCCCGAAGGTCCTGGAAAAGCTGGATTAGCTCGTTTCGCGCGGTCTTCCGGGGGGTTCGATAGAATCCCGCTTCCCCGATTCGCCGCGAACAGACTGGGGCTTGAGGAGGAGGACGTATGGGAAAGCTCGCTCTTGGGTGCGTCGCCATTCTGGTTGTCCTGGCCGTCATCGTGGGGATCAGTTTCGCGGGCACGTACAACCGGCTGGTCACGCTGGGTCAGGACGTCGATCGCTCCTGGTCCGAGGTCGAGAATCAGTACCAGCGGCGGGCCGACCTCGTCCCGAATCTCGTCTCGACGGTGCAGGGCGCCGCGAACTTCGAGAAGGAGACGCTGACCGCCGTGACCGAGGCGCGCGCCTCGGTCGGCCGCGCGACCGTCACGCCCGGAAAGGCTCCCACGGACGCGGAGTCCCTGGCCCGCTACCAGGCCGCGCAGGATCAGCTGGGCTCGGCGCTGCAGCGGCTCCTGGTCGTGTCCGAGCGCTATCCGGAGCTGAAGGCCAACCAGAACTTCCGCGACCTGCAGGCCCAGCTGGAGGGAACGGAGAACCGCATCACGGTCGCGCGCCAGCGCTTCAACGAGTCCGCCCAGAGCTACAACACGGTCCTGAAGCGATTCCCGACGAACCTGATCGCGGGCTTCTTCAGCTTCAAGGAGAGGCCGTACTTCAAGGCGACGACGCCCGGTGCGGAACAGGCGCCCAAGGTGCAGTTCAACTTCAATAACCCGGCGCCCACCGCGGCTCCGGCGAAGTAGCGGAAGGCCGGAGGCGCCGAACGGAAGCGGGTAGGCGGAAGACGTGAGCGCGGCGGCGCGGAGGACGGCTCTCGCGGTCCTGGTTCTCCTCATCGCCGGCGGCGCACTCGCCGACCGCTACGACGAGCTCGTCCCCGAGAAGCCGACGCGGTACGTCACCGACCGCGCCGGCGTCCTCGGCTCCGGCCGCGCGGAAGCGCTCAACGCGAGGCTCGAGCAGTTCGAGCGCGACACCTCCGACCAGCTCCTCGTCTGGGTCGACCGAAAGATCCCGGAAGGGTTCACCCTCGAGGACTTCACCGTCCGCGCCGCGCAGAAGTGGGGTCCCGGCCAGAAGAAGATCGACAACGCCGTCATCCTGTTCGTCTTCACCGAGGACCGGAAGATGCGCATCGAGGTTGGGTACGGCCTGGAGGGAGCCCTGCCCGACGCTCTGGCGCACCGGATCCAGGAGGAGGAGATCCTGCCGCGGTTCCGTAGCGGCGACTTTGCCGGCGGCATCGAGGCCGGCATGACGGCGATGATGGCGGCGATCAAGGGGGAGTACAAGGGATCCGGCAAGACGGTCAACGAGCGCCAGCGCGGCCGGAGCGGCACGGTCTCGACCTGCATCGGGCCGGCGATCGTCCTCCTCATGATCTTCGTCGTGTTCCCGCTCATCGCGCGCCGCAACCTGCGGAGCGGCCGCTCCCACGGCGGCCGCGGCTGGTGGAACACGGGAGGCTGGGGAGGCGGCGGATTCGGAGGCGGCGGCTGGGGAGGCGGAGGCGGCTTCTCCGGCGGAGGATTCTCGGGCGGCGGCGGCTCGTTCGGCGGGGGCGGCTCCTCCGGGAGCTGGTAGGGATTCAGAATGGCGAGCTTCTTCTCCAAGTTCGACTCGGAGCGCATCGTCGAGGCGATCTCGGCGGCGGAGGGCCGCACCTCGGCCGAGCTGCGAGTGCACGTCACCCGGCGCATCCCCGAGGACCTCGACCTGCGCGCGCTGCGCCGCTTCCACCTGCTCGGCATGGCCAAGACCGAGCACCGCAACGGCGTTCTCATCTACATCGCGCCTCGCGCGCGGAAGTTCCGGATCCTGGGCGACGAGGGCATCCACGCCAAGGCCGGCGACGAGTTCTGGAAGGGAGTGGCGAGCGTGATGGAGGCGCACTTCCGCAAGGAGCAGTTCACCGAGGGCGTGATCCTGGGGGTCGGCCTGCTGGGAGAGGAGCTCGCCCGGCACTTCCCGCGGGCGAAGGACGACAAGGACGAGCTCCCGAACACGATCGACGAAGAGTGACCGGCGACGCGTGGTCGCGTCGCCCGTCATCCCGAGAGGCATGCCGTCGTCCTGAGCGATGCGAGGGATCCCGTCACTGACCGCCGAACGGCCATAACGCGCGGGATCCCTCGTCGCGCCGCTCCTCGGGATGACGGCGCTTCCTAACCGCCTCGGGATGACGGCTTTAGGGCTCTTGACTTTCCGCCAATAACCCGTAAGATGCCCCGCTCCATGTACGCCATCGTCGCCACCGGCGGAAAGCAGCTGAAGGTCGCCGCGGGCGACGTGGTCCGGATCGAGAAGCCGGCCGGGGAGAAGATCGCCAAGGGCGAGACGCTCGCCCTCTCGGGCGCAAGCGTCATCCTGGTCTCCGAGGGCGACGGCAAGGGCATCCGGACCGGCGCCGAGGCCCTCAAGGGCGTCACGGTCCAGGCCAAGGTCCTCGGGACCGTCCGGACGCGCAAGGTCCTCGTTTTCAAGAAGAAGCGTACCAAGCAGTACCGCCGCACCAAGGGCCACCGACAGACGGTGCTCCAGGTGAGGATCGAAGCGATCGAAGGCTAGGACGACCCCGCCATGGCACACAAAAAAGGACAGGGCTCTTCTCGCAACGGCCGCGACTCGAACTCGCAGCGGCTCGGCGTCAAGGCGTTCGGCGGTCAGACCGTGACGGGCGGAACGATCCTCGTGCGCCAGCGCGGGACGAAGTTCGTTCCCGGCGTCAACGTCGGCCGCGGCAAGGACGACACCCTGTTCGCGAAGATTGCCGGTGTCGTGCGCTACAACGACAAGGGCCGCCTCGGCCGCCAGATCTCGATCGAGCCCGTCGCCTCGTAGGGGCGGGGCTTGCCCCCGCCCGCGGGCGGCCGCCAGGGCCGCCCCTAAGCCATCTAGCTCATGTTCATCGACACGGCGGAGATCCACGTCAAGGCCGGCGACGGCGGCAACGGCTGCATTGCGTTCCGGCGGGAGAAGTTCGTCGAGCGCGGCGGTCCCAGCGGCGGCGACGGCGGCCACGGCGGCTCCGTGTGGGCGGTGGCCGACCCCTCGTACAACACGCTCTACCACCTGCGGCACCAGAACACCTACCGGGCCGGCCGCGGGCAGCACGGCATGGGATCCAACCGGCACGGGAAGAGCGGAGAGGACGTCGAGGTGCATCTCCCGCTCGGATCGGTGGTGACCGACGCCGACAGCGGAGAGAAGCTCGCGGATCTGGTCACGTCGGGGGAGCGCGTCCTCCTGACGCAGGGCGGCAACGGCGGCTGGGGAAACCAGCACTTCGCGACGCCGACGCGTCAGGCGCCGCGGTTCGCGAAGCCGGGGCTTCCGGGCGAGGAGCGCCGTCTCTCGATCGAGCTGAAGCTGCTGGCCGACGTCGCGATCATCGGCTTCCCGAACGCGGGCAAGTCCACGCTGATCTCCGCGATCTCCGCCGCCAAGCCCAAGATCGCCGACTATCCGTTCACGACGCTCGTGCCGCACCTCGGCGTCGTCACGTCGCACGACCGGCGCACGCTCGTCGTCGCCGACATCCCCGGCCTGATCGAGGGTGCGCACCGCGGCGCCGGGCTCGGCCTTCGGTTCCTGAAGCATGTCGAGCGCTGCCGGCTGCTCTGCCACCTCGTCGACGCGTCCTCCGAGGGCGATGCGGAGACGGACGTGGCGACGATCGAGGCGGAGCTCGAGCAGTTCTCGCCCGAGGTCGCGCGGCGCCCGAGAGTCCTGGTCGCCTCGAAGTGCGACGCGGTCTCGGCGCCGGAGCGGCTCGCCTCGATCCGGCGCGCGGCGAAACGGCGTGGGCTGCCGTTCCTGGAGGTGTCGGCCGTCTCGGGGAAGGGACTCAAGGAGCTCGTCGGCTACTTCTTCCACGAGATCGCGGAGGCGCCGGCAGTGAGCACGCCCGCGTCCGATGTGTAGGGGCGGGGCTCGACCCCGCCCGGGCGGCCGCGAGGTCCGCCCCTACGAAAACACGCCGAGCATCGACTAACCTTGCGCATGCGCATCGGCGTCTTTGGCGGAACCTTCGACCCGGTTCACAACGGACACGTCTTGCCTGTCGAGGCGGCGGCCATGAAGTTCCAGTTAAGGCGCGTGCTCTACGTGCCGGCTCGCCTCTCGCCGCACAAGCAGAGCCGGCCGACCGACCCGCGCCACCGGGTCGCCATGGTGGCCCTCGCGATCTCCGGGCGCCCCGACTGGACGATCGACCTCGAGGAGCTGGACCGCGAGCCGCCTTCCTACACGGTCGACACGCTGCGCTCGATCCTGGCGCGACACCCGGGCGACGAGCTGTGGCTGCTGATGGGGACCGATACGCTCGCGGACTTCGCGCGCTGGAAGGACACCGGCGAGATCCTCCGGCTCGCCCGCGTCGCGGCGTTTCAGCGCGAGCCCTTCGCGGGCGCGAACGTGCGGATTCCTGAATTGCCCGGGCTCGCGGATCGGCTGACCGTTTTCGACGCCGGATCGGTTAAAATCTCGGCGACGGCGATCCGGAACGACCTGGCGGAAGGCAGGAGTATTGCAGGGAAGGTTCCGATGCCGGTCGCGGAGTACATCACGAAACAGGGCCTCTACAGCTCGCACCCGGGGACGAACCGTCCGCCAGAGGGCGGCCATCAAAGTTGAAGAGACCCGCGTTCTCGTCCCAAGACAAGGTCCGCGAAGGTTTGACGGCGGCCCTCGATCGCAAGGCCGCCGCGGTTCTCGTCTTCAATCTCACCGATCTGACCACGATGGCCGACTACTTCGTCCTCTCGACGGCGGCCTCCGACCGACAGGCCCGCGCCATCGCCGACGCCATCGCGGAGAAGCTGGGCCCCGCGTCGTCGGTGGAGGGCATGCAGACCGCCCGCTGGATCCTGATGGACTACGGCGACGTCGTCTTCCACGTCTTCCAGGAGGAGGCGCGGAAGTTCTACGCCCTCGAGCGGCTCTGGGGCGACGCGCCGAACGAGACGGGAATTTTCTCGGGAGCGTAGGGACGGGCGTTTGAAGCGGCGGCTCGACGCCGCCGTACGAGAGTAAACGGCCGAGAAGTGGGCAACCCATGGTGAAAAGCGGACGTGGGGGCCTCAAAGCCCACTTCAAGACGAGAAACCGCACCCTCGCCCGCGAGGTCGAGGCGCTCGAGCGGGCTGCCGATCTCCCGTCCACCATCCTGATCCTCGGCGAGAGCGGCACGGGCAAGGACCGGCTGGCGCGCGCGATCCACGACGTCTCCCAGCGCGCCTCGCGTCCCTTCGTACGGGTCGACGCCGCCAACCTCTCCGATGACCTCTTCGAGAGCGAGCTCTTCGGCCACGAGCGGGGAGCGTTCACCGGGGCGATCGCGGCGAAGAAGGGCCTGCTCGAGGTGGCCGAGGACGGGACGGTGTACCTGGACGAGGTCTCGTCGCTCTCGCCGGCGGCGCAGGCGAAGTTCCTGCGGGTCCTGCAGGAGAGGAACTTCCGGCGGCTGGCGGGCTCGGCGGTCCATCCGCTGCGCGCGCGGCTGATCGTGTCGTCGCGTCGCGACCTCGCCACGCTCGTGGAGCAGGGGACCTTTCGCGACGACCTCTTTTATCGGATCGACGTCGTGTCGATCCGCCTGCCGCGTCTATGCGAACGGCAGGAGGACATCCTCCTGCTCGCCCGCGCGTTCGTGCGGCGCGCGGCACGCTCCTACCATCGCCCGGCGCGCCGCCTGAGCCGCGAAGCCGAGGCGACGCTCCTGCGCCACCACTGGCCCGGCAACGTCCGCGAGCTGTTGCACGCCGTGGAGAAGGCCGTGCTGACCGCGGACTCCGCGGAGATCGGAGAAGCCGACCTGCCTCTGGGCGCGCTCGGGGCGCCGGAGTCGCTGCTCGCGACCGCGGTCGAGAGCCGCTGGACGCTGCGCCAGCTCTCGGACGCTTATATCGTCGAGACTTTACGTCGCGCGGGCGGCAATCGCTCGCTGGCAGCGAAACGTCTGGGCGTGTCGCGAAAATTCCTCTGGGAAAGAGGCAAGAAGTAACCGGGCGCACGGCCTTCGGCATGAAACCTGCTGGACTCCCGACGGGAATCGGTTATCATCGCGGATCTCAAAACGACCGCCTCGGACTTCGAAGAGGCGGCCTGAGAAAAGGAGAACGACTCAATGCCATCGACAGCGGCCAAGGCCGTCCGGATGACCAAGAAGGAGACGGAGAAATACCGCCGCCTTCTCGAAGAGAAGAAGAACTCGCTCTCCGCCGAGATCGCCAAGACCCGCAGCGCGGAGGAAGAGACGACCGAGGAATCCACTCAGGACATCGCCGACAAGGCGGTCTCCTCGTATACCCGCGAGTTCCTGTATTCGTTGACCGACGGCGAGCGGACGACCCTCCTGCAGATCGACGAGGCTCTGGCGCGTATCGAGTTGGGCACTTACGGCTTCTGCCAGAGTTGCGGGAACCCCAAGACCGAGAAGCGGCTCAACGCCGTGCCCTGGGCGCCCTACTGCCTGGACTGCCAGGAGCTCTCCGAGAAGGGGATGCTCCAGAACTAGTCCGTAGCCCCTAACCCAGCCTTCGAGTTCCTTTGCTCACTGGCCCCCGTCGGGCTCCCCGACGGGGGCTTTCTTCTGTTCGTATACTCGGACAGCGATGATTCTTTCGGGTCCGGGGGCTCTCGCCCTCTTCAGGAATGTGGAGCGATGATCCCGCTTCTGCTCGCAGGCCTGCTCCTGGCCGGCCAGCCGCGCGGCCCGGTCGTGCCCGCCGGCGGATGGACCAGTCACGGCCCCGACGGAGGATTCGTCTGGCAGCTCACGATCGATCCGACGGATCCGCTGACCCTCTACGCGAGCGCGGCCGGCATATTCAAGAGTTCCGACGGAGGCGAGTCCTGGGTGGCGATCACCCGAGGGCTCCCGGCGACGGTGGAGTCGTTCGCCCTGGATCCCCAGCGTCCGTCCACCATCTATTTCTCCGCCGAGGGCGGCGACGGCAGCCGTGACTTCAAGAGCACCGACGGAGGGCGAGCCTGGATGCCGATCGGTCAGATCGTTCGCAAGAACCTTTACGGGTTCCCGTATGTCGCGACCGCCCTGACCGTGGACCCCGCCTCCTCCGACACGCTCTACGCGGGGACGGCGGCGACGGACAGCGCCCATGGGCTGCCCCAGACTGGGGAGGTCTACAAGAGCGTCGACGGAGGGTCGAGCTGGCAAAGCGTGCTCGCGCTCGAGGGGCAAGGCGCGATCTCGGTTCTCGTCGACGCGGCGAGTCCCTCGACGGTCTATGCCCTCTTCGGATTCGGGCTGGCCAACAATCTCGTCGCGGGGACGCTCTATAGAAGCCTCGACGCCGGGACAACCTGGAATCCGGTGCCTGGTCTCCCGGGCTCGGGCTCGGCGGCGCCCCCCGCGCAGTCGGCGGCCGATCCGGGAAGCCTCTGCGTCGGAACGAGCGCGGGCGTGTTTCGGAGCCGCGACCACGGAACCAGCTGGGATTCGATCAGCGGTGGGCTCACCGGAGACGCGCTCTCGGTCGCCGCGGTCGCAGTCGCACCGTCTGACCCGTCGGTTCTCATCGCGACCACGGCCGCCGGTCTGTTTCGAACCTTCGACGGCGGGTCGACCTGGAATCTCGTCGACGAGAAGCGCCGGCAACGAATCGCGATCGACCCCGTCCAACCCCTGACGCTCTACGCCTCGGGCGGCCGCCTCTTCTACGGGGTCGCGGGGCCCTCCGACGGCATCTCGAAGAGTATCGACGCCGGCACGACGTGGAGTCTCGTGGATGACGGATTGCAAGCCTTGGCAATCAACGCCCTCGCGATCGGTCCGTCGTCGGCCGACCCCGCGGCACCGCCCACGATCTACGCGGCGGCCAACACCGGCTTCTATCCGGCCGAATCCACAGTCTTTACATCCGAGGACGGCGGCAGTCACTGGGTGCGGCACGCCGGGACTCCCTACTACGTCCAGGACCTCCTCCTGGACCCATTCGACTCCGGCAAGCTCTACGAGGCGACGTACTGCAGTGGTGTGTCTCGAAGCACCGACGGAGGGGACACCTGGGTGTCGGTCAGCGGCGGTCTGGTGGAGAACGACCGCTGTATCAATTCGCTGGCGGCCGATCCAACGGTCGGTGGGCGGCTTTACGCCGGAACGGTGTACGGGCGGCTTTTCCGCACGGACGACGGCGGAGGAGACTGGACCGAGATCGGCCCGACGCTCAGCGACGACGGCAACGCCCTCGTCGCGGTGGATCCGAGCGGATCGGGCATCGTGTATTTCGGTGCGACACCCGGTCTCTTCCGCAGTCCCGACTCGGGAGCGACCTGGGAACTGACGTCGGTCCAGGACACCATCTTCGCGCTCGAAATCGACCCCAGCGTGCCGACGACGGTCTATGCCAGCTCCTACGCCGGCCTTTTTCGCAGCACGGACGCGGGAGTGACATGGCAGCCGATCCCGACCGCTCCCACGGTCCCGGACGTGACCGTCGTGTCCTCGATCGCGATCAACCCGATGCGCTCCTCGGAGCTTTTCATCACTGTCGGAGCGACGGTGCTTCGCAGCGGGGACGGCGGCGCCACGTGGGTCCCGTTCAATGCCGGCCTGCTGGGCGGCCTCCGCCAGCTCACGCTCGACCCCTCGGCGACGCATCTCTACGGAATGGCGACCGGCATCTTCGGGCGGCCGCTGGACGCCCGCCGGCCGCTCCTCCTGCCGCTCCGCTAGACGATAGACTCCGGCACGTGCCGAAGGCCCCGTTCTCGGAGAAGGCCGTCCCCTCCTTCGCCGACGCGCCCGCGGCGATCCTGATCGCCGGGGACGTCGAGTTCTTCGTGGAGGAGGCGGTGACGCGGGCGCGCGAGGCTCTCTCCGACGGCGACACCGAGGTCCTCGTCTTCGAGGACGACGCGCCCGCGGAGGCGATTTCCGACGCGCTCCTCAACCGCTCGCTCTTCTCGCCGAGGCGGCTGGTCCAGCTCGACGTCTCGCGGATCGTGGGCACGGACAAGCCCGCCGATCTCCTGAAGGACGCGGTCGAGGCCTGGGAGACCGGGACGCCGGCCGGCCGGCGGGCCGCGTTCAAGGCCGCGCGGGCGCTCCTGGCGGCGCTCGACCTGCCCTCGTCGGGAAACCCCGACGAGAACGCCGAGGCCGCGGCGCGCAAGACCCGGCGGAAGGACGAGGCGCCGCTGCTCGCCGAGATCCTGAAGGAGCTGCCGCCCGAGAGCGCGGGCGCGGGGGCCGTCCTGAAGGCGGCGCTGCGCGCGGTTCTGGCCCGGGAACACAACGACGGGACAGTCGCGCTGCTGACGGCGATCAAGCCGCCCTCCGGGGTCGACCTGGTCAAGGAGATCGAGAAGCGCGGGCTCCTCCTGCTGGCGTCCGTCGGCGAAGAGGCCGAGCCGGCGCTCCGGCGCCTGGGCGCGGCCCGCGCGAAGGAGCGTGAGGTCGTCCTGGAGCCCGCCGCCATCGAGCGGCTCCTCCGGCGCACCGACGCGAAGCCCGCGTCCTTCGCCTCGGAGCTCGAGAAACTGCTGGAGTGGGCGGGGAAGGGCGGCCGGATCCGCGCCGCGGATGTCGATACGAACGTGCAGGACGAGGCCTCGGAGGACATCTACGAGTTCTTCGAGGCGGTCGGCCGGCGAGAGGCGAAGGACGCGCTCGCGCGCCTCGAGCGGCTCTTCGAGGAGGGCCGGGGGGTCTCGGCCGGCGACATGACGGTCGAGACCGACAGGGACTGGCCGGCCAAGTTCCTGGGGATGCTGACGAGCGAGGTGCGGCGCATGCTGCTCATCCGGGCGCGCCTGGACGAGGGCGGCGGCGCCGGCGGCTTCGACGCGCAGATGAGCTACTCGACCTTCCAGGTGCGCCTGCTGCCCCGGCTCATGACGCCCGCCACGCCGTTCGGCCGCTCGCCATTCGAGACCTCGACGGGCAAGTCGGTGCACCCCTTCGCCCTCTACCGCGCCGCCCAGCGCTCCTCCCGCTACACCGCGCCGCAGCTCGCCCGGGCCCTGGCGCGCGCGGCGGAGGTCGACGTCAAGCTGAAGGACTCGGCGCCGGTCCTCGAGACGCTGACGGCGTACGTCGGGGAGCTCATTGCGGGCAACTGACGGCTGATCCGAGGGTGCAAGGCCGTCATCCCGAGCGGAGCGAGGGATCCCGGACTCGATCGTCAGAATCTCAGAAAGCACGGGATCCCTCGTCCCCCTCGCTTCGCTCGGGGTCCTCGGGATGACAGGCTGTTCCTATTGAGGGGCTCGCGACCACGACAAATTGCGGGGGACGGCGCCGCGAAATCGCGGTCGCCGCCCTGTCTTTTGTGGGAGGGTCGCGTGTCTGACCTAATATACGCACCAGCTTGGCCGACCGTTTCACGATCGATCTGACGCCTCGAACTGCCCTGATCACAGGGGGTTCCCGGGGGATCGGCCGGGCGGTGGCGGACCTGCTGGCGGCCGCCGGCGCCCGGGTGGCGATCAACTACCGGCGCGACGAGGCCGCGGCGAACGGCGCCGTCCGCGAGATCCGCGCCGCCGGCGGCGAGGCCATGGCGGTGGCGGGCGACGTCTCGCAGCCCGACCAGGCGCGCCAGCTCGTGCGCGACGTGGTCTCGGCGTGGGAGAGGCTCGACATCCTCGTCAACAACGCGGGCATCTGGGAGGAGGACGTGGCGGGCCGCGGCGACCTCGAGGTGTGGGACCGGACCTACGCCGTCAACCTCCGCGGCGCCTACCTCGTGACCGACGCCGCGGTCCCGCACCTCATGCGGCACGGCGGCTCGATCGTCTTCGTCTCCTCCACCGCCGGTCAGCGGGGCGAGGCGCGCCACTCCGCCTATGCCTCGTCGAAGGGCGCGCTGATCTCCTACACGAAGTCGCTCGCCGAGGAGCTCGGGCCGCGCGGCGTGCGCGTCAACTGCGTCGCGCCCGGATGGGTCGACACCGACATGGCGGCCGGGACGCTCGGACAGCCGGCGCGCCGGAGCGAGATCGAGCGGGAGATCCCGGTCGGCCGCGTCGCCTCGCCCTCGGACGTCGCCGGCCCGATCCTCTTCCTCGTCTCCGACCTCGCCCGGCACGTCCAGGGCGAGGTCCTGAACGTCAACGGCGGGAGCGTGCTCGCGGGCTAGCATCCGGACTCGGGATTCGGGGGTATGGCGCCGATGGCGATGGCTATGGCTACGGAGAGACTCGACCGAAAAGACGTCCGATTCCTTCTCGCCTGCCTCCTGGTCATCGCCGTGGGAGCGGGAATCACGGCCGTTCTCTTCCGGCGCGCCTTCCCCGAAGCGTCGATCGAGTTCCGCGTCAACCGCGAGCAGGCCCGGAAGCTGGCCGAGGAGTACCTCGCGAAGCGCGGGACGAGCGTCGCGGGGATGCGCTTCGCCGGACAGTTCGAGGTCGACGACACCGCGAAGGTCTACCTCGAGCGCGAGCTCGGCCTCGAGCGCGCCAGCCGGATCTATGGGCGCGACGCGAAGATCTGGCAGTGGCGGATGCGCTGGTTCCGCTCCGGCGTGCAGGAGGAGGAGCGCGCCGCGTTCTCGCCGCTCGGCGAGCTGATCGGGTTCCGCTCCGTCCTCAAGGAGGACGCGCCGGGCGAGAAGCTGTCGCAGGCCGAGGCGCGGGCCGTGGTGCTCGCGTTCTTCTCCTCGCGGGGCGTTCCGGAGTCCGCGTTGAAGCCGATCGAGGCGACGCCGACGTCGCGGCCCCACCGCACCGACTGGACCTTCGTCGACGAGAGGACCGGCGTCCGCTTCGCCGACGCGGCGCTGCGGTACACCACGACCGTCTCGGGCGGCCGGCTGACCGCCTACCAGGAGTTCGTGCACGTCCCGGAGGCGTGGTCCCGCGACTACGAGCGCCTGCGGTCCAAGAACGAGGCCGCCGGCCAGGTGGCGACCTTCGGCCTCTTCGTCACGATCCTCGCGATGCTCGGCGTGCTCGTCTCGAAGATCGCGCTCAAGGACGTGCCCTGGCGGCTAGTCGGGGCGTTCGGCGCGATCGGGTTCGTCCTCTCGCTCGCGTCCGCGTTGAACGAGCTGCCCCTGACGCTCTGGGGCTACGACACCGCCAGCCCGCTCTCGTCCTTCCTGACTCGGACGGTCGTGTTCGGCATCCTCGGGGCGGTCGCCACGGGCGCCGGCATCGCCATCGTCGTGGCCTCGGCCGAGCCCATCTACCGCGAGCGGTTCCCGCAGCATCCCGCCCTCTCGCGAGCCTTCACGGCGCGCGGCATCCAGACGAAGGGCTTCTTCAGGGCCGTGCTCCTGGGCTACGCGCTCGCGGCGTTCTTCTTCGCGTATCAGGCGGTCTTCTACGTCGTCGCCGGGCGCTTCGGGGCCTGGGCGCCCGCGGACGTGCCCTACAGCGACATGCTGAACACCGCCGTCCCGTGGGCGACCGTGCTCTTCATCGGGTTCCTGCCGGCCGTCTCGGAGGAGGGCATCAGCCGGATGTTCTCGATCTCGTTCCTGGACCGGCTGGGCGCGAGCCGCTGGCTCGCGGTCGTGATCCCCGCGTACATCTGGGGCTTCGGGCACTCGACCTATCCGAACCAGCCGTTCTTCATCCGGGGCCTCGAGGTCGGCACCGCGGGCGTGCTCATCGGCTTCCTGATGCTGCGCTTCGGCGTCGTGCCGCTTTTGATCTGGCACTTCACCGTGGACGCGATCTACACGGCGCTGCTGCTGCTGCGCTCCGGAAACGCGTATTACGTGGTCTCCGGGGCGATCGCGTCGGGGATCCTGCTCCTGCCGCTGCTCGTCTCGGGAGTCCTCGCGCTGCGCCGCGGAGGCTTCCTGCGGGCCGACGGGCTCACGAACGGCGACGTCGGCTTCGTCCCGGCGCCGCCCGGGACGGCGCTTCCCGAGACGGCGGTGCCGTCGGTCCGTCCCCTGCCGCGGGGCGCGCGCGCCGTGCTCGCCGCGGTGGCCATCGTCCTCCTCGCGAGCGTTCTCGCCCCGGAGCCGCCCGAGCCCCCGCTCGGCGAGGACGCCACCGGCCGCGAGACGGCGCTCCGCCTGGGCGAGAAGTTCCTGCGCGCGAACGGAGTGGATCCCTCGATCTGGCGCCGCGTCGCCTACCAGGGCACGGGATTCGCGGACGACGAGCAGACGCGGCAGGCGAAACCCCAGGACGAGGCCGGGATCCCCGGTTTCTCGGAGGACGCCGCGCGCTACGTGGTCGAGAAGGGCGGGGTACCGGCCCTCGCGCGTCTCGCCTCGAGGGAGCTGCCGCCGTCCTACTGGGTCGTCCGGTTCTACCAGGTCGAGAAGAAGGAGGAGTGGAAGGTCCTGATCGACGCGCGGCGCGCGCGCGTCGTGACGTTCGTCCATCCCATCGCCGAGGATGCGCCCGGGTCGCCGCCGCCCTCCGAAGAGGCCGCCCGCAGCCGCGCGCTCGCCGCGGCGGAGAAGCTGGGCTACCCGGCACACCGCTACGCGGTCATGGAGGTCGGCACGGAGAACCGGCCGAAGCGCACCGACACGACCGTCGTCCTCCAGGCCGCCGACCCCGGGATCGGCGACGCGCATCCCCGCCTGACGGCCGTCTTCCACGGCGGCAAGCTCGCCGCGATGCTGCCGACCATCCGGATCCCCGAGGAGTACGTGCGCGCGCACCGCAAGAGCTCGGTCGCGGACGTGCTCCTCATCGCGGTGAAGCTTCTGGCCGCGGGCGCGCTGGTCGGCGTCGCGGTGATCCTCTTCCTGCGCGTCGTCCGGAGCGCCGAGTTCCGCTGGAGGCAGATCGTGCGCCCGCTGCTCTGGACGGCGATCCTGGCGGCCGCCGGCCTGGCGAACACGATTCCGTACCTCTACCGCGGCTACGACACCCAACGGCCGATGTCGCTGTTCCGAGTGGGCATCACGATCTCACTCTCGATCGGTTGGCTGGGAGTCCTGCTCGTCGCCGCGCTCGGCTTCCCGCTGCTCGCGGCGGCACGGCCGGGCTGGGAATGGGCGCTGCGGCGGCGAGGGTCGCTCCGGGACGCGGTGGCGCGCGCCGCGATCGCGGCCGCCGGCATGGCCGGACTGGAGCACGTCTTCCACCTCGTCTCCTCGCGCGTTCCGGCCCTGTACGATCCGGACCCGACGCTCCCGGGGAGCCTCCAGTACGTGGTGCCCGCGGTCGAGGTCCTCTGGAGCACCGCCCGCGGCACCTTCGCGCTGGCCCTTCCCGCCGCCGTCGTCGCGCTGGCCGCGCGCCAGACCTTCTTCCGGAGCTCCGCGGGACGCATCCTGGGGCTGCTCGCGATCGCGGCGGCGCTGCTCCCGACGACTCTCTCGACCCCCGGGGCGTTCGTCTCGGAGTACGCCCCGTCGGTCCTGATTGCGGCCTGGATGGGGATCTGCGCCTTCGTCCTGCTGCGCGACCACGCCGCGGCCTGGGTTCTCTTCGGTCTCTTCGCTCTCGGGGGCCGCGGGGCGCTCGAGCTGCTCAGCCAGCCCGCCGCCGGCGACCGCGCCGCGGGCGCGCTCGCGGTCGTGCTTCTCGTCGTCGCGGGAATCGCGCTCCTCGCGGGGCGCCGCGATTCGGATCCGCAGGTCCCGCTCGCCGTCGCGGTTCCGGTCCCCGTCGTCGCCGGCCCGCCGCTTCCGGAAGTCGCCGCCGTACTCATACCGGAGCCCGAGCCGCCGGGGCCTACGACCCCGTCGAGTGGTACCGCTTGACGCCCTCGTGCCAGACCGCGAGCGCCAGTGACAGAGTGAGGGCGGCGACCAGAGGCACCGCCCAGAACTCCTTCGCGAACTCGCCGCGCTTCAGGAAACGGACGACCGGGTAGAACGACGCGAACGCGAAGGGAACCACGAAGGAGAGCGTGAAGCGGATCCAGCCGTCGTAGATGGTCAGGGGATACCGCCCGAACTGCATGAGGTTGAAGACGGGCGGGACGACGCCGATGCGGTCCTCGATCCAGAACGAGGTCGCGGTCAGGCCGATGAAGATCGCGAGGTAGATCGTCGCGCCGAAGATCGCCCAGAGGACGAAGAGGAAGAGGTCGAGCGCGGAGAAGGACAGGTGCAGGCGGTGCGACGCCCACACCACCGCCGCGACGCCCGTAACCGTCTCCTGGAGCGCCTCCAGGCGGAACGCCTCGAAGAGGACCTGGAACACCGAGTCGACGGGCCGTACCAGCACGCGGTCGAAGCGCCCTTCGATCAGGTAGCGGTCCGCGAACAGGTAGAGGTTCCAGGACAGGACGTTGAAGACGCCGAGCGGAATGAGCGAGAAGCCGTAGAGGAAGACCATCTCGTCGAAGGACCAGCCCGAGACCGCCGGCACCCGCGAGAACACGATCAGGAGAAACCCGAACGAGGCGGCGGTTCCTAGGAACGACGAGAAGACGCTCGAGAAGAAGTCCAGCCGGTACTCGAGCCGCGCCTTCGCGTACTGCGAGAAATAAAGCGCGAACAGCCGCGCATGCCGAACGAGACTCTGGCTCAGCTTCTTCAATCTAAAATCTAAATTCTTCCTAACCGCCCTGAATCGTGATCCGCCTCTGCGACCTCTTCCACGCCCAGTGCCCGAGCAGCAGCAGCGCCGCCGTCCAGCCGGCCTGGAGGGCCAGGAGCCGCGCCGCCTCGCCTCCCGTCGCCTTGCCCAGGTAGAGCGCCGCGGGGGTGTAGTTGATGTGGGGAAACGGCGAGGCGAGGAGCAGCGTGCGAAGCGGCTCGGGGAAAAGCGTCGTCGGGATGAGCAGTCCGGACACGAGCTCGAGCAGCAGGTACTTGGCCCGCAGGATCCCCAGGATCGACTTGCTGCGGATCGCGATCAGCCCGACGAGGAAATTGATCGCGGCCACCAGGAAGAACGCCATCACCGCCGACCAGAGGAACATCAGCGCGCCGGCGAGCGAGGCGGGGGGCTTCAGCGGGAAGATCAGGGCGAGAACGATGGAGATCGGCACGGTGAACAGGACCGCCCGGAACGCCGATTGCCCGGCGGCGTCCGCGATCATGACCGTCTGGAAGTCCACGGGGCGGATGAGGTTCATCGCGAGCTTGCCCTCCTGGACCTGGGTGCCCATCTCGCGATCGATCTCGTTGAAGTAGAAGGAGCGGATCGCCCATCCCACCGCGACGTAGGTCACCATGTCGTCGAGCGACAGGCCCCCGACCCCCTGGGGGCCGTGGCCGCCGGCGTGGAAGACGGCGCGCCAGAGGAAGTAGTAGACGGAGACGTTGAAGAGATAGGTCAGGACGCCCACGTAGTAGCGCGCGCGGAACGCGAGCATGTTCAGGAAGCCGATGCGCGCGAAGGAGGCGGCCGCCCGCCAGGGGGAGACGGCCGGCGGGGCCGATGCGCGCCAGGAGGAGGCGGCCTCGCTCACGAGATCCGCTCCCACGCTGCGCTCACGCGACACCGTCCTTGTAGATCCGCTTGACGACCTCCTCGACCTCCGGCTCCTCGATCGTGAGGTCGGTGACCTCGAAGCGGTTCACGATCTCCTTGACCACGGTGGCAGGCGCCGTCGCGCGGCGGTCGACGTCGACGCGGTAGCGGTGCAGCCCGACCTCCCGCGCCGAGAATCCCAGGAACGTCAGCTCCGCCGGCTCGGGCGCGCGCTTGACGTCGAAGACGATGGAGGTCACGGGCAGGATCCGGTCGCGCAGCTCGTCGAGGTCGCCGTCGAAGAGGAGCCTCCCGTGGTCGATCACGATGACGCGCCGGCAGAGCGTCTCGATGTCGGCCAGGTCGTGCGTCGTGAGGAGCACGGTCGTGCCCTCCTGGCGATTGATCTCCATGAGGAATTCCCGGACGTTGGCCTTGGCCACGATGTCGAGGCCGATGGTGGGCTCGTCCAGGAAGAGCAGGGGCGGGCGGTGCAGCAGCGAGGCGGCGAGGTCGCAGCGCATCCGCTCGCCCAGCGAAAGCTTGCGCACCGGCTGATGGAGGTAGGCCTTGAGCCCCAGGACGCGGTCGAAGAGGGCCATTCGCTCGGCGTACTGCGCCTCGGTCAGTCCGTAGATCTCCTTCAGTAGGCGGAAGGACTCGACGACGGCGATGTCCCACCACAGCTGCGTGCGCTGGCCGAAGACGACGCCGATCGTGGCGACGTAGCGCGTGCGGTCGCGGTACGGCACGAAGCCGTTGCAGGAGACCTCCCCGGAGGTTGGGGTGAGGATGCCGGTGAGCATCTTGATCGTCGTGGACTTGCCGGCGCCGTTGGCCCCGATGTAGCCGACCATCTCGCCCGGGCGGATCGCGAAGGTCACGTCGGCCACGGCGGCCGTCTCGGTCGTGGTGCGGCGGACCAGCGAGCGCAGCGCGGCGGCGAGGCCCTCGCGTCGCCGATGGGTGCGGAAGATCTTGCTCAGCCGCTCGACGCGGACGATCGAGGCCGGTTCCGTCACGGCTTCCTTCGCTTCGGCTCGTCATCGCGCAGCGCAAGCGCCCGCGCGTAGATCTCCCGGGTGGGCCGCCCGGTGCGGCGTGCGATTTCTCGGGACAGCGCCTTGACGGCGGAGCCGGCCGCGAGGGCCTCGCGGATGCGGTCGTCGACGTCGTCGGCGCTCGGAACCCGTTGCTCAGCCGCCGCGCCCGTCCGGCCCTCGACGACGATCGTGATCTCGCCGCGGACCTGGCCGCGCGCGCGAAACTCCCGGGCGAGGTCGGGCAGGGTCCCCTGCCGCGCCTCCTCGTGCAGCTTCGTGAGCTCGCGCGCCACGCAGGCGCGCCGGCCGCCGAGCGCGCGGGCCGCGTCGTCCAGAGACTCGACCAGCCGGTGCGGCGCCTCGAACCAGAGCAGCGTCTCGGGGCGGTCGCGCAGCGACTCGAGGAACCGCGCTCGCTCGCCTCGGCGCGCCGGCAGGAACCCGAGGAAGACGTGCGGCACCGCGGGCAGCCCAGAGACCGCGAGCGCGGCCGCCGGCGCGGACGGGCCGGGCACGACGCGCACGGGAAAACCCGCGGTCACCGCGGCCTCGACGAGGCGGGCGCCCGGATCCGAGAGCGTAGGCATCCCGGCGTCGGTGGCGATCGCCACGGTCTCGCCGGCGCGGAGCCGCTCGAGCAGCTCCGCGATCCGCGACTCCTCGCGCGGACCGGGGCACGAGATCCGGCGCGCGGTGAAGCCGAAACGCGCCGCCAGCTTGGCGGTGACTCGCGTGTCCTCGCAGAAGATGGTCGTCGCCTCGGCGAGGGCCCGCTGTCCGCGCGGGGAGAAGTCGTCGAGGTTGCCGATCGGCGTGCCGACGACAAGGAGCTGGCCGGGCCGGGCGTCGGTCATCGGGATCGGAAAAATAGCACGGGCGCTCACGTATGATTCGCGGATGCGCCTCCCTCTCCCTGTGCTCGGGGTGTGCGTGATCGCCCTGGCGGCCGCCGGGGTCGCCGAGATCGCGGCGCCTGACGCCGCGTGCACAAAGATCGTCGCGGCGGACGCCCTGCACGCCGAGGTCGTCGATCGCATCGCCGCGACCGTCAACGACACCGCGATCCCGGAGAGCGAGGTCCGCAAGGCGATGGTGGTCTCGGCCATGACGCCGGAGGCGGGGGAGAGCCCGGAGGCCTTCCGCGCGCGCGTGCTCGACGCGATGATCGACCAGCACCTGGAGTACGAGGACGCCTCGCGGTTCGGTCCGGCGCCCCCGGACGCGGCCCAGATCGAGGAGGCCATGACGCGCCTGCGCGACCGGCTCAAGGCGGAGGGCAAGGATCCGGCGGCGGAATTCGCGCAAGCCGGGCTCACGACCGAGGAGGTCCGCGCATCCCTCGAGCGGCAGCTCGTCATCGCGCGCTACCTGCGGGAGCGCTTCGCGCCGATCGCGTTCGCCGACGAGCAGCAGGCGCGCGAGGAGTACGAGAAACGCTACGTCCCCGAGCAGGCCGCCGCCGGGCAGACGGCGGCGCCGTTCGAGGGCGTCGCCGACGAGATGCGCAAGCGCTCGTCGGAGCGGGCGCTCGACGAGGAAGTCGCACGCTGGGTCAAGGACCTGCGGCAGAAGTCGCGGGTGTCGATCTACCGCATCCCGATGCCCGCGCCGTCCTCGTCGGGTTCGGATCGTCCTGCGACGTTGCTCTCCGGCCCGCCCCCGACGCCGGCCCCCGTGAGGACGCCCGCCTCGTGACGCCGCTCGCGCTGCTCCTCGGCGGATGGCTCTCGCTGACGGGGCAGGAGCCGCCGGATCGGACACCCCCGCCGCCGCCTCCATCCATCCTGCGCGAGCTCCCGGTGCCCATGCGCGACGGCGTCGTCCTGCAGGCGGACGTGTTGCGCCCGGCGGCGTCGGGCAAGTTCCCGACGCTCATCCTCCGCACGCCCTACGACCGCAGCCGGGGAGAGGAGAGCGAGCTCGTCCGCCAGGCTCTCAGGCGCGGGTACGCGGTGGTCCTCCAGGACGTGCGCGGGCGTTACGCCTCGGGAGGGGAATACGTTCCTTACCGCAACGAGGGTCCCGACGGCTACGACACGATCGAATGGGCGGCCGCGCAGCCGTGGTCCAGCGGCGAGGTCGGCACGTTCGGCCTGTCCTATCCGGCGGCCGTACAGTGGCTGGCCGCCGTGGAGTCGCCGCCGCACCTGAAGGCGATGGTCCCCGCGATGACGTTCTCCTCGCCGCGCAACTTCTTCTATGCGGGCGGGACGTGGGACCTCTCCTGGATCTCGTGGATCTGGGACAACATCGCGCCGGACGCGCGGGTCAGGGGGAACCTTCCGGGACCGCGAACCGGGCGCGAGGCCGGAGCGGCGTGGCGGACGAAGTGGGGCGCGATCCTGCCCTTCCGCCTGCCGCTCTCGGAATTGCCCGAGCTGCGCGCCGAGGCGCCCTTCTATTTCGACTGGCTGGCGCACCCCCCGGAAGACGCGTGGTGGGACTGGGCGGAGCTCCGCGGCCGATATGCCGGGGTCCGTGCGGCGGTCCTCGGCATCTCCGGCTGGCACGACGAGGCCTACGGGCCCGAGGGCGCGATCACGAACTTCGAGGGCCTCCTGGCCGCGCGCGCGGGCGAGAAGGATTCGCGGACGCGGCTCATCCTCGGCCCCTGGGTCCATGGCGGCGTGAGCTCCGACCACGCCGGCGAGCGCGTCTTCGGACCTCAGGCCCGGCTCGACTACGAGGGCGAGATCCTCCGCTTCATGGACCGCTACGTTCGCGGCATCGGAAACGGACTCGACGCGGAGCCCCCGGTGAGGGCCTTCGTGATGGGGGAGAACGCGTGGCGCTCGGGCGCCACCTTTCCGCTGCCCGGCACGAAGCCGCTCTCGCTCTACTTTGCGGCCGGGGGCGGGCTCCTGCTCGAGGCGCCGACGACGGGAGGCTCCGGCGGCGGCGAGCCCACGGCCTTCGAGTCGGACCCCGCCGACCCGGTCCTCAACGCCTACGCCGACAAGGCCGGCGCCCACGACTATCGGGCGCTCGCGGAGCGCAAGGACGTCGCCGTCTTCCAGACCGAGCCGCTCGCGGAGCCTCTGCGCGTCGTCGGCCCGATCGAGACGGAGATCGCGGTCTCCTCCGACGCGCCCGACCTCGACCTGTGGGTGAAGCTCGAGGACGTGGAGCCGAACGGCACGGCGTGGAACCTGTCGAGCCCGGGCACCGACGTCCTGCGCGCGTCCTGGCGCGAGAGCGGCAAGCCGCGGAAGCCGCTCGCCCCCGGGGAGGTCGCCGTCCTGCGCCTGCCGAACCTGCGGACGGGGAATCTCTTCGCGAAGGGCCACCGGATCCGCGTGATCCTCTGCGGCAGCTTCATGCCGGACTTCTCGCGGAACCTCCAGACCGGGGAGTCCGAGACCTCCTCGGCGAAAACGCGCAAGGCGGTGATCCGGATCCACCACGATGCGGCGAACGCGTCGCGGATCGTGCTGCCGGTCGTTCCGGACGTCGGGAAACGATGACCGCGATGAAACGGGTCGTCCTGACCGCCATCGGCGCGCTCCTGTCCGCGTGCGCGCTCCGGGCCGTCCAGCCCCAGGAGGTCCGGATCCCGATGAAGGACGGTGTCCGGCTGGCGGCGGATCTGTGGCGGCCCGAAGGCGCGGGCCCGTTCCCGGTCCTGCTCGAGTACCTGCCGTACCGCAAGACCGAATCCCGGGGCGGGAGCTTCCCCCTCTACGCGTACTTCGTGCGTCACGGCTTCGTCGTCGCGCGCGTGGACATCCGCGGGACGGGCAACAGCGAGGGCACGCTCATTCCCTACGAGTACAGCGAGATCGAGCAGCGCGACGGCGATGAGGTCATCGCGTGGCTGGCCGCGCAGCCCTTCTCCAACGGGAGCGTCGGGATGTTCGGCATCTCGTGGGGAGGCTTCAACTCCATCCACATGGCGATGCGCAATCCCCCGGCGCTCAAGGCGATCATCGCCGTGGACGCCACCGACGACCTGTACCACGACGACGTGCACTACATGGACGGGATCATGCACGTGGACACGTGGGAGATGAGCCAGGACCTCGCCAACGCGATGCCCGGAGCGCCGGGGTACGTCCTCGACGCGCGCTACTTCGCGGACCGCTTCGATCGGCCGCCCTGGATGCTGACCTACAAGGCGCAGCAGCGGGATGGCCCGTTCTGGGACCGCACCGCGCTGAAGGCGCGCTACGAGTCCATCCGGATTCCGGTGTTCCTGATCGGCGGGTGGTACGACGGCTATCGGGACAGCATTCCGCGGATTCTCGAGCACGTGAAGTCGCCGGTCAAGGCGATCGTCGGCGCGTGGGACCACACGTATCCCGACGAGCCCTACCCCAAGCCGGGGTTCGACTGGCGCAACGAGGCGGTGCGCTGGTTCGACCAGTTCCTCCGGGGGCGCGACACGGGGATCCTGAAGGAGCCGCGTCTCGCCGTGTACGTCCGAGACTGGCACCCGCCGGGCCCGTATCTCGAGACGGCGCCGGGCCGCTGGCGTTACGAGGACGGCTGGCCGATCGCGCGGATCCGGGACCGCGTGTTCCGTCCGAAGGACGACCACACGCTCGGCGACGCTCCGGGCGCCGCCGCGGTGGACCGGCTCCGCTACGTGCCCACGACCGGCGTGGAGGCCGGCGGCCCGGTCCTGTGGTGGGGCGACGTCGCGCCGGACCAGCGTCCGACCGACGCCTACAGTCTCGTCTACGACACCCCTCCTCTCGAGCAGGACGTCGAGATCCTGGGCCTGCCGAAGGCGCTGCTCCGGGTCTCGGCCGACGTGCCGCTCATCGACTGGTACGCGCGCCTGAACGACGTCGCGCCGGACGGCACGGTCACGCAGGTGACCGGCGCCGGGCGCAACGGCGCCCAGCGGGTCTCGGCCCGGGAGCCGAAGGCGATCGAGCCGGGGAACGCGTTCCCGCTCGAGATCGAGATGCACTTCACCTCCTGGGTGTTTCCGAAGGGCCACCGCATCCGGCTCTCGGTCTCGAACGCCCAGTGGCCGATGCTCTGGCCCACGCCGGACCTGACGACGACGTCGCTCGTCCTGGGTCCCGACGGCTCGCGGCTCCTGCTTCCCGTCGTCCCGAGCGGCTCGGCGGGCTCGAATCCGTCGGCACCGAGCTACGAGCCGATCCCGGAGAAGGAACCGGCCCTCCCCGGGTACGAGGAGCGCGGCGTGCAGACGCCGTCGGCGTACGGGGAGATCTCCTCGATCGACCGCAACCCGCGCACCGGCAAGGCCACGGTCGTGGCGACGAACACGAGCTCTCACCGCTTTCCGTGGGGCGAGCAGCGCTACAGCGAGAGGTTCACCCACCAGGCGGAGGACGGGCATCCCGAGAAGACGTCCGTGCGGGGCGAGTACTCGACCGAGGTCGACGTGACGGGCACCGGTCGCAAGCTACGGTGGGAGAGCGTCGTGGTCTTCTCGAGCGACCGGGCGAGCTTCCGCTACCAGGGCTCACGGAAGGTCTTCGAGAACGGGAAGCTAATGCGGGAGAAGTCGTGGGACCAGACGATCCCGCGGGATTTCCAGTGAGCGAGGGACGCCGCTCCTGATGCGCATCGCCGTCTTCGGCGTCGGCGGCGTGGGAGGGCGGTTCGGAGCCTTCCTGGCTCGGGCCGGCGAGGAGATGGTGTTTCTCGCCCGCGGCTCGCACCTGGGAGCCATCCGGCGAGACGGCCTGGTCCTCGAGACGCCGGAGGAGGAAATCCGCGTGCGCCCGGCGGCCGCCGTCGAGAGTCCGGCCGAGGCCGGTCCCGTGGATGCGATTCTGCTCTGCGTCAAGGCCTGGCAGGTCGAGCAGGCCGCGCGGTCCATGGGACCGCTGCTCGGGCCGGAGACGTACGTCGTGCCCCTCCAGAACGGCGTCGAGGCCGCCGACCAGCTCACCACGGTCCTGGGCCGGGAGCGCGTGATGGCCGGGATGTGCCGCACGTTCTCCTTCGTAGTGGCGCCCGGCCGCATCCAGAGCGTCGGGCGGGTGCACACGGTGGACTTCGGCGAGCTCGACGCGTCTCCGAGCGAGCGCGCCGCCGAGCTGCTGCGGACGCTTCGATCCGCCGGGATCCAGGCGGCGATTCCGCCGGACGTCCACGTCGCGCTGTGGCAGAAATTCCTGATGGTCGTCTCGATCGGGGGCGTCGGCGCGGTCGAGCAGAAGCCGATGGGTCTGCTCCGTTCGGATCCGGCGATTCGTGCCCGGGTCCGCGGCGCCATGGAGGAGATCCTGGCCGTCGGGCGAGCGCGCGGCGTCGCATTGCCGGAGGAATCCGTCGAGAAGGCCATGGCGTTCATCGACACGCTCGCGCCGGAGGGCACTTCGTCGCTGCAGCGTGACATCGCGGACGGCAGGCCGTCGGAGCTCGAGGCCTGGAACGGCGCGGTCGTCCGGCTGGGTGCCGAGGCCGGCGTCGAGACTCCGGTGCATGCCGCGATCTACGCGCGGCTCCTCCCGCTCGAGCGACGCGCACGCGGCGAGCTGGCGTCGCCGGGCTGAGCCGGGCGTTCCTCCGGCGGTCGTCGGCGACCGCGGCGGAATCCGAAGTGCGGTGGCGGCGGGCGGGGAGCCGGCGTCGCGTCAGCGTTCTCGGTCGGCTCTCCCCGAGCGTCCCCGCGCAGGAAGGATTGTAGCCGCAGCGCGTCTCGTGCCGCCTGGGCGTCGCGGTCGTTGTCGAAGTAGACGTACACGTCCGCTCCCTCCGCCGCCCACTCCCGGCAGCGCGCCGCCCATCCGTCCAGCTCGTCGTCGGTGTAGGCGCCCTCGTAGAGCCGGCGGGCGCCGTGGAGCCGGACGTAGGCGAGCCGTCGCGACGTGCGCCGCAGCGAGAACGGGTGCTTCCCGGCCGTGTCCGCGGCGACGAGCGCGACGTCGCGACGGGCGAGCGCCGCCGCCGCCTCGTCGGAGAGCCAGCTCTCGTGGCGGACCTCGAGGGCGTACCGGAGGGGCCGGTCGCGTCCATCCGGCGCCGTCAGCGCCGCGCGGCCGGTGGTCCGCGCGTCGTGGCGCCGGGCCCAGCGTTCGGCGGCCCCCACGTCGTCCGGCAGGGCCGAGAGGAAGGCGTCGGTGCGTGCCCGATCGAAGCGCAGCTGCGGGGGCAGCTGCCAGAGGATCGGCCCGAGCGTCTTGCCGAGGCGCAGGATGCCCGATGCGAAGAAGTTGGCGAGCGGCGCGCGGAAGCTCCGGAGCTTGAGCATGTGCGTGATGTAGCGGCTGCCCTTGATCGCGAAGACGAATCCGTCCGGGACGGCGGCGCGCCACGCGTCGCAGGCCGAGGGACGGGTCAGCGAGTAGAAGGTCCCGTTGACCTCGACGGTCGGCAGGCGCTCCGCGAGGTACGAGAGCCAGCGCTTCTCGGACAGGCCCTTCGGATAGAACCGGCCGCGCCAGTGGGGGTAGTTCCAGCCGGAGGTGCCGACGCGAATGCTC
>DASXPB010000002.1:0-11059 GCA_036493875.1 Thermoanaerobaculia bacterium | reverse complement strand
GGACTCTCGGCGCGCCGGTTCGAGGCCAAGCTCCGCGAGCACGGCCTCGAGGACCTCTAGGCCGACGCGCCAGGCGGCGCTCGACTCGCACTATTCCGCCAGGATGTTCGGGGTGATGCCCGGCCGGAACGTGTAGGTCGGCTGCGGCGTCGGGTAGTGGTAGGTGATGTGGGGCCGCGCGCCCTTCTTCCCGGCACCGGCGGGCTGCTCCTCCTTCTTCTTGCACGCGGTCGAGCGCCACGCGAAGAGAAGGAGCAGGAGGAGAAGCGGCCAGAGCGCCCGGACGGTCTGCATCCGGAGCCGCTTCGCCGACGCCCTCGAATCGTCCGGCATGGGAGCGATTATCGCACGCGGGTTGCGCGTCAGCGCGCCTTCGCGGCGGAGTCTCCCGCCGCCAGCGCCGCGAGTGCGGTGAGCGCCGTCGCGACCAGCGCGTCCTCCTCGGGCAGGATCGATCGCAGATCGAGGAGCACCCGGCCGCGCTCCACGCGGCCGACGACCGGCGGAGACGCGTCGCGCAGGACGGCCGCGAGGGCATCGGCCGAGCGCGCCGTGCTCCGGAGGGCGAGCGCGCGCGACGGGAAGAGCTTCTCGGGGCTCGTCCCTCCGCCGAACGCGGCCTGCGAAGGTTCGATCTCCGCGGCGAGTCCCTCCGCAACCGTTCCTGCCCCCGAACCCATCGCGGGCAGGCGCTGGAGAAGGCGCCGCCCGCGCTCCTCGAGCTCCGCGAGGGGCGCCGACGCGGCGCGGTAGATTGGAAACTCCCGCCACGCACCGGTCTTCCACGCACGGAGCGTGGCGGCGAGCGCCGCCAGCGCGAGCTTGTCGGGCCGGACGGCGCGGGCCACGGGGTGCACGGCGGCGCGCGCGACCAGCTCCCGGCTCCCGACGAGCAGTCCCGCCTGCGGCCCCGAGAAGAGCTTGTCGCACGAGAAGCTGACGAGGTCGGCGCCCGACGCCAGGCACTGCGCCACCGTGGCCTCCTCGGCGACCCCGAACTCGTCGAGGGGAACGACGCAGCCGGTTCCCTGGTCGTGGATCCAGGGGATGCGCGCCTCGCGCGCGAGCGCGGAGAGCTCCGCCGCGGAGGGGCGCCGCACGTATCCCCGGATCTCGTAGTTGGAGGGATGCACCGAGAGGATCAGCGCGACTTCGGGCCCGAGGGCGCGCCGGTAGTCCTCCACCGTGGTGCGGTTGGTCGTCCCGACCTCGCGCAGCTTCGCGCCGGACGCCTCGAGGATCTCCGGGATCTGGAACGACCCGCCGATCGCGACGAGTTCGCCTCGCGAGACCAGGACCTCGCGTCCCCGCGCGAGCGCCGCGAGCGCGAGCAGGACCGCGGAGGCGTTGTTGTTGACCGCGAGCGCCTCCTCGCAGCCGAAGACATCCTGGGCCAGGAACCGCACGTGGTCCTGCCGCCGCCCCCGCCCGCCCTCCGAGGGGTCGAACTCGAGCGTGCTGTAGCCCTCCGCGACGGCGTCGACGGCCGCGCGGGCGTCCGCGGGCAGCGGCGCGCGCCCGAGGTTGGTGTGCAGGAGCACGCCGGTGGCATTGACGACACGGACCAGGGACGGCGCGAACCGTTCCGCGAGCGCCTCGCCCGCGGCCTCGATCAGGCCGGCGGGGTCGGTCCGGCCGCCGGAGATCGCGCGTCGAAGCTCCTCCTTGAGCGCCTCGCGGCCGAAACGCCGCAGGAGGGGGGCGGCGGAGGGCTCATGCAGCAGCGCGTCCATCGAAGGGGGATGCAGCGGCGGGGCCGGCGGCGTCACGGTTCCTTTACTATAGGGGAGCGCCATGGAGAATCGGCCTCACCGCGAGGGCGCGCCGGGGGTTGTCTGAGCAGCTCCAGTCCCAATCTCGATCGCGACCTCCGGATGCTCGAGGAGGCCCTCCGGCGGCTCAACGCCGAGTACGACGCCTTTCTCTACGGCTCCTCGGCCAAGCCGCCCATCCAGAACCGGAAGGCCCTGGAAGAGATGTTCCGCCGCCTCAATGCCCTGGACTCGCTTCCCGCCGCGGAGCGCTACCGTTTCACCACGTTGCAGGGGCGCTACGCGATCCTCATCGAGCGCTGGGATCGCCTCCAGGGCGAGAAGGAGTCCGGGCGCCGGCCGGGGCTCTACGGGCACTTCGGAGACGGGGCGGCGGCCCGGACGGACCCGGGGCGGCCCAACGGCGGACGCGCCGGCTCCGTAGAAGAGGGGCGAGGCGCCGCCTCGCCGGACTCCGTGCGACAGGACACGGAGCGGCAGCTCTTCGACCGCTACGTGGCTGCGAAAAAGGCCCGGGGAGAGGACGTGAGCGGGTATCGTCTGGAGGGGTTCCTCGAGGGCCTCGAGCGGGAGCGGCGGAAGGTCCGGGAACGCCTGGGCGAGGGGGACATCGTTTTCGACGTGGCCGAGCGCGACGGCCGTGTCCGGCTGGTCGCGAAGAAGAAACCAAAGGGGAATCCATGACCGTTCGGGTGTGGCTGCGGCTGAGGCTGAAGATCGTCGGGGTCGCCTTGCTCTCCTGCGCCGCCGGGGCGTCGGCGATCTCCGCCGCGCCAGCGGCGGACGAGAAGAAACCGGCCGTGCCCTTCTATCGGAAGTACCTCTCGCCGGGAAACAAGCTCGACGAGCAGATCCTCGAGCAGGAGCAGCGGATCGCCGGCGCGCCGAACGACGCGTCGCTCCACAACGACATGGGAAATCTTCTCGCCGCGCGGCACTTCCCGCACGAGGCCGCGGAGCAGTACGAGCTGGCGGCGAAGCTCGACAAGACCAACTTCATCTCGCTGTACAACCTGGGGCTGCTCCGGGAGACCGAGGGCAAGTTCGGCCAGGCGACCTCGGCGTACCAGAAGGCGATCGACCGCAAGCACGGCTTCCCGCCGGCGCACTTCCGGCTCGGCCGCATGTACGAGAAGGCCGAGCGCCTCGACGAGGCGATCACGGAGTACGCCACCGCGATGCGGATCGATCCGTCGATGCGGGATCCGCGGCGCAATCCCCTGGTCGTCGACTCGGAGCTGATCTATCGCGCCTCGCTCGCCAACTACGATCGGGACGTGGCATCGGCGACGATGGTCAAGGATTCGGTCTACGTCGAGGAGAACCGGTTCCGCGCCGTGCCCATCGACCGGCCCGTCAGCTCGCAGGAAGCCTCGGGCGAGGAGTCCGACGCCGCCGCGGAGCCGCGCAACGTCGGCCCCTCCGACTCGGCCGGAGTCGTCGAGGCGCCGCCGACGGGACCGGGCCCCGGCCGCGGACACGCGCCCGCGCGCATGGCGCCGCGGCCGGGTACGAGTGCACAGCCGGCTCGCGGACGCGCCGCGGCACCCGCGCCGCGAGGCGGGACGCCGCTCGTGGCGGCCCCGCCGGGGTCGAGCCTGCCGCCGCCCCCGCCGCCGGTCGAGCTGACGCCGCCGCCCTCCGGGGAGCCCGAACCGCCGCAGGAGTCGATGCCCGAGCCGAGCCCGGCGCCGCCGGCCGAGGAAGAGCCCTCGTAGGGGCGGGGCTCGTCCCCGCCCGGCTACTCGAAGCTCGTCCTCTCGATCAGGAGCGTCGGCGACCCGACCAGGAACGGCAGCGCGAAGAACTGGAGATCCTCGGCGGCGCCGACCGTGCGCCGCAGCAGCTCCGAGACGCGTCCGGTCGCCATCGCGCCGCCGACCTCGCTCTGGGCCCGGCCGCCGATCACCGAGATCCCGGTGAACTCGATCTCGTAGCGGTCCCGCTCGAGGTCGACGCGCGCGGGCGCCGTCAGGGCGGAGGCGAAGAGCCCGCGCTTCACGCGCGCGAGCAGCGTGGTCGCGGGCGAGGGATCGGTCGCCTCGAAGAAGAGCCGTCGCGGCGAAGCGCGCGGGGGCGTGCGAAAGGACGACCGCACGCCGTGTCCGGTGGGCGGGCGTCCCGAGCGCTTGGCGGAGCGCAGATCCTCGAGGCGCCCCGTCCACTCCCCGCCGTCGAAGAGGACGATCCTCCGGCTGGGCACGCCCTCCCCGTCGTAGGGCGCGTCGCGGGTTGCGTCGTCCGCGATGCGGATCGGAGCCGGCGCCGGTCCCGCTGCTGGCCGGCGCGGAGACCTCCTTCCGCGCAACGCCGGGGCGAGGGCCGCGAGGAGCGCCGCCGCGACTCCGGGATCGAGGAGCCACTGTCCGCTCGCGAAGGGCGTCGGGCGGTCCGCCAGCGGCAGCGTCGCCGCGTCCGCCAGGCGACGAGCGAGGGCGAGCGCGTCCACCTCCGGCTCCTGCGAGGAGTCCCAGCGAAACGGCACTCGAGACTCGTGTGCTCGCGCTCCGCGGCGTGCGGAGGCCGTCGCGAGCCCGTCCAGGAACGTCTGTGACTGCGCCACGTCGAGGCCGGCCGCGTTCCCGATGCGCTCGTCGACGCGGCCCCGGCGCACGGAGAGTCGGGCCAGCCTCGCCTCCCCGCGCGACGCGGCGGAGAGCGCGTTCGCGAGAGTGCCGAAGAGCTCGGGAGGTTCGGCGCGATGGGACGCCGGCCCGGGAGGGGCCGCGGCCGCGGCTGCGGACAGCCGCGTCGCCGCCGGCTGGCGCGGCCACTCCGGCGGATCCTCGGGTGCCGCCGGTATCGCCGCCGCCTGGTCCAGGGCGAGCCGGAGCTCCTCCGGGCTGGTCGCGGCCACGAACCGCAGGCTGCCGGCCTCCGACCAGCGCGCGGCCCAGCCCACCTCGCGGCGCGATGCACGGCGGCGCAGCGCGGGGGTCGAGTCGAGCTCTTCGGACTCGGCGGACTTGCGATACAGCTCCCACGCGCCGGGCGCCCGGCGCTCCAGCGCATCGCGCAGAGCGTCGAAGGCGTCGCCCGCATCCGGCGGCGTCATAGCCCGGCCTTGACCGCGACCCGGCGGATCAGTACGTCGGGGGACTCGCCCTGAACCGGCACGACCTGCCCTTCCCGGGCGCACCAACCGAGCGCGCGGCAGACCCGCACCCGGCGCGACACGACGGGCTCGATGCGGCGCAGCGTGTCGATCATGGAGCCCGCGATCCATCCCGGGCCGAGCTCGTCCGAGAGCGCGCCCCTGCGTACGCGTCGTGCCCGCGGAAAGTGGAGGCGGAAGCTGCCCGCGGAAAGGTCGACGGAGCCGCCGCGGAATTCCTCGATCCAGAGTCCCGCGTGGAGCCTGCGTGCCATCTCGTCCGGCGTCGCCGACCCTCCCGCCACCACGACGTTGGATCCGCGGGGCAGCGGCGGCTCGGACGCGCCGGCGCGCCGGCCGTGTCCGGTCGAGCCCGAGACGCCGCCGTGCGCGCGGTCCGTCAGGCGTCCCGCGAGCACGCCCGCATGGGCGAGCCGGACCGCGCGAGGGACCGTCCCCTCGTCGTCGGCCTCGTATCCGCCGAAGAGGTCCAGGCGGCGCGGGTCGTCGGACACGTCGAGCTCCGCGGGCGCCACGCGCGCTCCCGCAAGGGCGTCGAGCGGCGAGCCGTCGCCTCCCGCCTCCAAGGGATGGGAGAGGATCTCGTGGAAGAGCACCGCGGCGCAGCCCTCCGCGAGGACCACGTCGTGCTCTCCTTCGGGCGCCGGCCCGGGACGATCCCGGGGGGCCGCGGCGGCGGTGAGCGCGGCGCGCAGCTCGTCGGCCGTGGTCTCCGAGTCGGGGGAGTGGAACGCGAACCCGCGCTCCTCGTCGCCCAACCGAGAGGCCGCCGTGAAGACGCCCTCGAGGGAGATCAGGCGTCTTTGCGAGACGGCGCTCGCGCGCCCCGGCGAGACGACGCGGCGCTCGGTCGTGCGCAGGCGGAACCGGAACCGGTGCCGCGGAGCGTGCCGCGAGAAGGTGCCGAGCAGGCGGCGCACCCACCGGTCGGCCTCGGGTGCGGGCGCCTCCTCCTCGCCGTGGCCGCGCGCCGGCCGGATCGGAAGCGCGGAGCGTCCCGCGGCCGCGCGCAGGGACCGCACGGCCTCGCGGACGGAGTCCTCGCCGACGCCCGGAGCGAACACGAAGCGTTCCTCGGAGCCGGATCGCCAGCGTGCGCCGACGCCGTCCTCGCGGCGGACCGCCAGCTCGCGGACCTCGCCGTCGCGCCACGACAGCGACGTCTCCCGGAGAGACTCCCCGAAGACCTCGACCAGCTCGCCGGCGCGCGACGCGAGCGGCTCCAGCCAGCGCGAGATCCCCGCTTCGTCCCAGTGCACGCGGGTGCAGTGTAATAACATCCGGACCGATCATGGGCCTCGCCGACACGCGGAAGGACTTTGTCGCCGGCAAGACGGCGCGGGGCCTCGCCGCGCGCAAGCTGTTCGCCGAAAAGGCGCCCGGCGCCCTGCGCGCCGCCGTGCTCGCCACCCTCGAAGCGGAATCCGAGAAGGAGCGAACGCTCGACGAGGAGGCCCGCCGCATGATGGACGGGGCGCGCCAGGAGATCGCCGCGGGCCGCGTGGACGGGCACGAGCTCTTCCGGCGGATCCGCCGCAAGCTGGCGGAACAACGGGGGATCGTGCTGTGAAGAGGTTTCTGGTTTCCGACCAGAGACCCTCATGACTCTCGAGAAGCGGATCGCCGACCTCGAGGCCCTGCGCGAGACGCGTCTCGAGGGCGGCGGGCCCGAGCGCGTCGCGCGCCAGCATGCCGAGGGCAAGCTCACCGCCCACGAGCGCGTGGACCTTCTGCTCGACCCCGGGTCGTTTCTGGAGCTCGACCCCTTCGTCGTGCACCGGTGCCGGGACTTCGGCATGGAGAAGATCTCGATTCCCGGCGACGGCGTCGTCTGCGGATCGGGCACGATCGCGGGGCGCCCGGTCTACGTCTTCGCGCAGGACTTCACGGTCTTCGGCGGCTCGCTGTCGGAATCCAACGCCGACAAGATCTGCAAGGTCATGGACCTGGCGGTCGAGAACGGCGCGCCGATCATCGGCCTGAACGACTCCGGCGGAGCCCGCATCCAGGAGGGCGTCGTCTCGCTGGCCGGCTACTCCAAGGTGTTCCTCCGCAACACGCGCGCCTCCGGCGTCGTGCCGCAGATCTCGGCGATCCTTGGACCGTGCGCCGGCGGCGCCGTGTATTCGCCGGCGATCACCGACTTCGTGTTCATGACCGAGAAGACCTCCTACCTGTTCGTGACCGGGCCCGACGTCATCAAGACGGTGACGCACGAAGAGGTCACGAAGGAGGATCTCGGCGGCGCACGCACCCACTCCGCGGTCTCCGGCGTGGCCCACTTCGTGCGCGCCAACGACGCGGCCGTCCTCGCCGGGATCCGCGACCTCCTCTCGTTCCTGCCCGCGAACAACCTGGACGAGCCGCCGCGGCGCGAGCCCCGGGAGCCGCTTCGGGACAGCGCGGATCTGAACGGCTTCATTCCCGAGGAGGCCAACCGGCCGTACGACATGGGGGATCTGGTGCGGCGCGTCGCCGACGAGGGCGTCTTCTTCGAGGTGCACGCGGATTTCGCGCGCAACATCCTGGTGGGCTTCGTCCGGCTGTCGGGCCAGGTCGTCGGCGTCGTCGCGAACCAGCCGATGCACCTCGCCGGAGTCCTCGACATCGATGCGTCGGTCAAGGGCGCGCGGTTCGTCCGGTTCTGCGACGCGTTCAACGTGCCGCTCCTCGTCTTCGAAGACGTCCCCGGCTTCCTGCCCGGCACGAAGCAGGAGTACGGCGGGATCATCCGCCACGGGGCGAAGCTCCTCTTCGCCTTCGCCGAGGCGACGGTGCCGAAGGTCTCCGTGATCACCCGCAAGGCTTACGGCGGCGCCTACTGCGTGATGCTGTCGAAGGACATCGCGACGGACTTCAACTTCGCCTATCCGACCGCCGAGATCGCCGTCATGGGCCCAGAGGGCGCCGTCAACATCCTGTACCGCCGGGAGCTCGCCGATGCTCCTCCCGAGGCCCGGGCGCAGAAGGTGGACGAGTACGTCCGCAATTTCGCGACCCCGTACATCGCGGCGCGGCGGGGTTACGTCGACGACATCATCGAGCCGTCCGAGACTCGGGCGCGCCTGATCGACGCGTTCGCGAGGCTGCGCGGCAAGCGGGCGAGCCTCCCGAAGAAGAAGCACGGGAACATCCCGCTCTGACCGATGCGACTTCTGGTCGCCAACCGCGGCGAGATCGCGGTTCGGATCTTCCGCGCGTGCCGGGACCTCGGGATCGAGACCGTCGCGGTCTTCTCCGACGCGGACCGCGACGCGCCTCACGTCACCCAGGCGGACTACGCCGTGCGCCTCGGCCCGGCGCCGGCGCGCGAGAGCTACCTCTCGATTCCGGCGCTCCTGGAGGCCGCACGCAAGACCGACGCCCGCCTGATTCACCCGGGCTACGGGTTCCTGGCCGAGAACGCCGCCTTCGCGCGGGCCGTGGGAGAGGCGGGGAGGACCTTCGTCGGCCCGACTCCCGAGGCCATCTCCGCGATGGGATCCAAGACCGGCAGCCGGCGCCTCATGGAGAAGGCCGGGGTTCCGATCGTCCCGGGCACGGCCCAACCCGCCGGGGGCGCGGCGGAGCTCTCGGAGTTCGCGGCCCGCGCGGGCTACCCGGTCCTGCTCAAGGCGTCCGCGGGGGGCGGCGGCAAGGGCATGAGGACGGTCGAGAGGGCGGAAGACCTCGAGGCCGCCTTCACCCGCGTGAGCGCCGAGGCCCAGTCCGCCTTCGGCGACGGCGCCGTCTACGCCGAGAAGCGTATCGAGCGGCCGCGCCACATCGAGGTCCAGGTCGTGGGCCACCCGCGCCAGGGGATCTTCGCGGTCGGCGAGCGCGAGTGCAGCATCCAGCGCCGCCATCAGAAGGTCGTCGAGGAGTGCCCGTCTCCCGCGGTCGACGAGGCGCTGCGCGGCCGCCTGTTTGCCGCGGCGGTCGCCGCGGCGCGCGCGGTCGACTACACCTCCTGCGGCACCGTCGAGTTCCTGCTGGCGCCGGACGGTGCCTTCTACTTCCTGGAGATGAACACGCGCCTGCAGGTGGAGCACCCCGTCACCGAGGAGGTGTGGGGAGTCGACCTCGCCGCGGCCATGATCCGCATCGCGCTCGGCGAGCCGCTTCCCTTCGACCCGGGGCGGCTGACGCCGCGGGGCCACGCGATCGAGTGCCGCATCTATGCCGAGGACGCGCGGCGCGGGTTCGCGCCGTCCCCGGGCCGCATCGCCGCGCTGAGGCTCCCGGAGGGACCCGGGATCCGCAACGACGTCGGCGTCGAGGCCGGCTCCGCGGTGCCCATCGACTACGACCCGATGCTCGGAAAGCTCATCGTGCACGGCCCGGACCGGACCACCGCGCTCTCCCGCCTCCGCCGCGCGCTCGCCGACTACGAGGTCGCGGGCGTCGACACCACGCTGCCTCTCTTCCGCGCGCTCTGCGGCGACGCCGACTTCGCGCGCGCCGAGTTCGACGTGCAGTGGCTCGACCGGCGACTCGCCGGCGGTCTCCTGGGAGGGGACCTCGAGACTCCCGACGAGGTCCGTCTGGCCGCGGCCGCGCTGGCGCTGGCCGAGGCGAGAGAGTCCTCGGCATCGGACAACGGCGCCGGTGAGCCTTCTCCGTGGATGCGGGCCGCGCGGCGCGAGGCCCTGAGGGACTGAGGAGCCGAACCGTTGCGCCGCCTTCGCTTCATTCACCGCGGGGCCGATGGTCCGGAGGAGCTCCTCCTCGAGCTCGACGGCTCCCGGTGCCGCTTCATCGACGGCAGCGGCCGCACGAGGATCGCCGAGGCCTCGCGGCTGCCGGACGGCCGGCTCTCGCTCCTGTTCGACGACGGGCGCCAGGTCTGCGGCCGCGTGCGGCTTGCCCTCGATGGCGGCGGCGCCGGTGCCCTTCGCGGAGGAGAGGTCGAGGTCGTCACGGGGTCGTCGCGCCGGAAGATCAGCCTGGCCGACCCGCTGCGGGATCGCGTCGCGCATGCCCGGGAGGATCGGACGGGGGAGGCGGCGGAAGAGGAGATCCGAGCGCTGATGCCGGGCCGCGTCGTCGAGATACAGGCCTCCGAAGGGCAGCGGGTCGAGGCCGGCGCGCTCATCCTGGTCCTCGAGGCGATGAAGATGCAGAACGAGATCCGCTGTACGAGCGCGGGAACCGTGCGGCGGATCGGTGTGCAGCCAGGCGCCGCCGTCGACGGGGGCGTACTGCTCGCGGTCGTCCGGTCCGACGAGAGCTGACGAGCTCGTAGTCTCCGATCGCGTCGAGGGGATTACTGACTGACCGGTCGGTTATCCAATAAACCGTACTCCTATCCAAGCCATCGGTACTTCCTACTGGCCTTTCCGTCCATCATTTTCTGCTTTCCTCAGTCGGGCCAATTAGTTAGAGTTCGGCAAAACTTCGGTGAATCTTGGCAGTGACATTGCTCTGTGTACGGACCGACGTGAGAAGACTCACAGATTCAGCAAACGAGTTCCAACATAAGGAGGAAGGGATGAAGTCAGTTTTCCGATTTAGCCTGGCGCTATCGGTCTGCCTTCTCCTGATCGCTCCGGTCGCATTCGCGCAGACGACCGGCGAGATCAGCGGGACGGTGGCGGGTACCGATGGTCGCCCCTTGCCGGGAGTCACCGTCGAGGCCACGAGCCCCTCGCTGCAGGGGACACGCGTCAGCGTGACGGGCAACGACGGCACGTTCCGGTTCATTTCGCTGCCCCCCGGGTCCTACAAGATCAAGGGCAGCCTGTCCGGCTTCACCACGGTCGAGAAGCTCGCCACCGTGAAGCTGGATTCCGCCATCAACGTGCAGATGCAGCTCCAGGTCTCCGCGAAGGAGGAGCTGGTCGTCACGGGTGAGGCGCCGGTGGTCGACACGACTTCGGCCGAGTCCGGTACCAACGTCCGCCAGGAGGTCGCGCAGAAACTTCCGATCGGCCGCAACTACTCGACGGTCGTTGCGATCCAGCCGGGCGTGAACACCGACCAGTCGGAGACCCAGGGCCGCGGCGGTTCGTCGAACCCGACGGGCGGCGGTTGGACGATCTACGGAGCGACCTCGGTCGAGAACTCCTACCTGGTGGACGGCGTCAACACGACGAACGTCATCAAGGGGTTCCAGGGCAAGGCGCTTTCGCAGGAGTTCATCGAGGAAGTCCAGGTGAAGAGCTCCGGATACGAGGCCGAGTACGGCCGTTCG
>DASXPB010000001.1:0-4819 GCA_036493875.1 Thermoanaerobaculia bacterium | reverse complement strand
GCGAAGGGCACGCCGCCCTGCTCCGCCGCGGCGCGGACCGCGGACTCGTTCTCCGGCGCGAAGCTGACGAGCGCGCGCCCGGTGGACTCGCCGAAGAGGAGCGAGGAGACGCGGATGTCCGAATCGAGCGCGACGTCCGCGCCGACGTCGCCCTGCATCGCGCACTCCGCGAGCGCAACGGCGAGGCCGCCGTCGGAGACGTCGTGGGCTGACGCGAGCCGGCTCGCCTCCGCGAGCGCCACGAGGAGCTCGACGAGCCGCCTCTCGGCCGCGAGGTCCACCTCGGGGCACGGACCCTCATCTCGCCCCCGAACCGTCCGGAGGAACTCGGACGCGCCCAGCTCGTCGTGCGTCGTGCCGAGAAGCGCGATGCGGTCGCCGGCCCTCCGGAACGGCAGGCGGACGTGCCGGGAGACGTCGTCGAGCAGCCCGACCATCCCGACGGTCGGCGTGGGCGGGATCGCCCGGCCGGCCGTCTCGTTGTAGAAGGAGACGTTCCCTGACACGACGGGCACGTCGAGAGCACGGCAGGCGTCCGTGATCCCGCGCACCGCGGCCTCGAACTGCGCCATGACCTCCGGCTTCTCGGGATTGCCGAAATTGAGACAGTCGGTGATCGCGAGCGGGCGCGCGCCCACGCACGCGACCGAGCGCGCGGCCTCGGCGACCGCGATCGCGCCGCCCTTGTACGGGTCGGCCTGGCAGAAGAACGGGTTGACGTCGCTCTTCATCGCGACGCCCTTCTTCGTGCCCTTGACGCGGATCACCGCCGCGTCCCCCCCGGGGCGCTCGACCGTGTTCGTCTGCACCATGTGGTCGTACTGTCGCCAGATCCAGCTCTTCTCGGCGACGTTGGGGCTCGCGAGAAGCTGCCTCAGCGCGGCCCCATGGTCCGAAGGCTCGGGCTCGTCGCGCCACTTCGGGGACGGCACGGCCGGCGGCGCGGCCCGGGGCCGGTCGTAGACCGGCGCGCGGTCCGAGAGCGGCGCGGCCGGCAGGTCGGCGACGATGCGCCCCTCGAAGAAGAGGACGACGCGGCCGGAGTCCGTGACGCGCCCGATCTCGACGGCGTCGAGCTCCCACTTGTGGAAGATCGCGAGCGCCTTCTCGAGGCGGTCGCGGCGCGCGACCAGGAGCATGCGCTCCTGCGACTCGGAGAGCATGATCTCGTAGGGCGTCATCCCGGTCTCGCGGACCGGCACCTTCGACAGATCGATCTCGACGCCGCTGCCGGCGCGGCCCGCCATCTCGAACGAGGACGAGGTCAGCCCCGCGGCGCCCATGTCCTGGATCCCGACGACGGCGTCCGTCTCGAAGAGCTCGAGGCACGCCTCGCGCCGGCGGCGAGCTGTCCGCTTCCTGACGAATCGCTGATCGAAACTTGGATTGCCGGTCACTGGACCGAGGCGTACACGAGAGTCGAAGGGAGCACGCCATGAGATCTCGCCGCCGCGTCCTGCCGATCGCTGCACTCCTGCTGACCGCGTTGGCGGGCATCGCCGCAGCCCAGGAGAACGTCTGGACTTCGCACGGGCCCACGGGCGTCGGCTACGTCTTCGACCTCGCCATCGGGGACGGCGTCGCCTACGCCGCCACGCCCAACGGCGTCTTTCGATCCCGCGACGGCGGCGCGAGCTGGGCCCTGTCGGGCCTGGCGGGCGAGGAGGTTTTGAGCGTCCGGACACGCCCCGGTGCGGCCGTCGTTCTGGCGCTGCTCTTCGTCAGGAATTCGGCCGTGGGAGGTCTCTACCAGTCGACGGACGAGGGGGAGACCTGGGTTCGGGCCCCGGGCCTTCCTCCCGTGACCCTGGCGGCCATCGATCCCCGGCACCTCTCGAATCTCTACGCCGTATCGGCGGACGGGTCGATCTGGATCTCGGCAGATGCCGGAGCGAGCTGGCATCGGCTCTCGACCACACCGACCGGCAAGCCGGCCTTGTCCATGGTCTTCGCCGGGAACGCGATCTACATCCTGAGCTTCGAGGAGTCCGACGCAGGCAGCGATATCTACCACTTCTACCGCAGCACGGACGGCGGAGCGACCTGGACGGTGTTCCAAACGCCCTCGCATGAGGTGTACCTGTTGGGCGGAAGCGCCTCTCCCAACGTTGTCTATGCCGGGGGACCCCAGGTCTTCTGCCGAAGCGCCGATTCCGCGGCGACCTGGACCTGCTCGGACTTCCCCGCGAACCCGTTTCTCATCGTCGAGGTCCCTGGCGACGGCCCGGGCGAAGCCGTGCGCATTCTCGCCCCCTCCCCCGGGGGCGTGTACGTCAGTCACGATCAGGGCGCGACGTGGGCCCTCTTAGACGAGCTCGGATCCCGCGGCGATGTGGGCGCCCTCGTCTCCGACGCTTCCGGATCTCTGGTCCTCGCCGGTACGTCCATCGGCATCTTTCGCAGCCAGGATCGCGGCGACAGCTGGACGCCCGCGAGCGCCGGGCTCCAGGCCTCGAACATTTCCGCTCTCGCGCTCGATCCGGCCGATCCCTCCACGGTTTGGGCCTCGGGCAGCGGCCTCGCCGAGGCCGGTCTCTTCCGATCGGCGGACGCGGGCATGTCCTGGTCGCTGGCGGGCGGCCCCGGAAACCCGCTGTTTGCGTACGCCCTCGCGATCGACCCAGACAATCCCTCGACCCTGTACGCAGCCGATTCCGACGTCTATCGCTCGGAGGACGGCGGTGCGGACTGGACGCATTCCACTCCCCCGACTCCCGCCGCCGACGCGCTGGCCGTCGATCCCGGCTCGCCGGGGCGGGTCTGGGTGGCCGGCGCCGGGGGCCTGTTCCGAAGCGACGATGGAGCGCGAACCTGGGACTCCGCATCCATCAGTCAGGAGGTCTACAGCCTGGTCTTCGACGACCGCCGGCCGGGTACGGTCTACGCGGGGTCCTACTACGACATCGAGTCGGGCTACTACGGCTATCCGGAGGGCGGTTCCATCTTCGTCAGCGTGGACGCTGGCGCGACTTTCACCAAGAACAACGAGAACTTCTCGAGCGCAGTGACCGCGATCGCGCTCGACCGCTCTCAGGATGGCGCGCTGTATGTCGGAACGCAGTCCAATGGCGTCTTTCACACCGCCGACAACGGCGCAACCTGGGAAGAGCCTCCCGCGCCTCCCGACTTCGGACGCGTGACTTCCCTCGTCGCCGACCCCGTCCGGCCCGGCCGGCTGTACGCCTCGACCGATCTGGGCGTGTATCGGACGGTCGACGGCGCGCGGACCTGGCATCCGTTCTCCGCAGGCCTGGGATCGCTAGGCACCGGACCGCTCCTCATCTCGCCGGACGGCGGGCAGCTCCACCTCGGCACGACCGGCGGCGGCGTCTTCGAGCTCGACCTCGCGACCCAGCCCTGTGCCGCCTCGTCGACTCGGCTCTGCCTCGCGGACGGCCGCTTCGCGGTGGACCTCTACGCACGGCGCGGAGCACAGGCTGGCATGGTCCCGGCCCCGTCTTTGGGCAACCCCTACAGCCCGGGTACGGCGCGTCTTCTGAGCGGCCGGTCGGGCTACTTCAGCCTCCCGTTCGCAACCGGCGATGCCGAATTGCCCGAGGTCGTCCTCAAGGTGGTGGGAGACGGAGCCATCGGCCAGGGTGCCTCGATCTACTACTCGAGCCTTACGACGCTTCCCTTCGTCTTCACCGTGACGGACTCGGCCACCGGAGGAGTGGACGTGTACTCCAGCAACGACCAGCCGCTCTGCGGCGGGACGAGTCCATCCTCTGCGACGGCCGATCCCGCGAGCATGCCGCGGGCCGCGGACGCACCGGCCGCAGAGGCTCTCTCGCTCCTCGGGTCCCGTTTCTCGGTCACCCTCGCGGCGCGTAACCCGCGGACCGACCAGATCATGGCCGGCCATGCCGTCCCGCAAACCGACCGATTCGGATATTTCAGCTTTCCGGAGCTGACGGGAGACCCGCTATTCCCCGAGGTCGTCGTCAAGATGATCGACGGCCGGGCGGTCTCCGGCGGGTTCTGGTTCTTCCATACGGGTCTGACCCACATCGACTACACGCTGACGGCGGTCGATTCAATGACCGGCACCACTCGCACGTACGAGAGCCCGGGACCGCTCTGCGGCGCGGCCGACACGTCCGCCTTTCCCATCGACAGCGGCGCCGGCCAATGGGACTACTGAGGATCTGATCCACCGGCCGAAAGACGCATCGACGAAGGGAGGGCCGAAGTGAGATCCTCAAATTTGCGGCTTGGTAGCGGCCCCGGACCGAGGCTGAAGGACGTCGGCCACCTCGATCGCGTGGGCGAACGCGCCGCGCCAGAGCGTGTCGAGGGCCGCGGGCTCGAGGTCGATCGATGGGATGCAGCGAGTCGAGGGCTGCGAACACCCCGCTTCGCGGCGCGATCTCGAGGAGGCCCGACCGTCATGCGCAGGATCTCCCGAGGCCTTCCCCGATTCCTGGCTCTCTTCCTCGCTTCCGCCGTAGGATTGCCGCGCGCCACGCGAGCCACGACGTCGTGGGCTCCGGTCGGGCCGGCCGACGTCGGCATGGTCACGGCGATCGCCGGCGGCCGCAGCGGCGTGTATGCCGCGACCTGCAACGGCATCTATCGTTCCGACGACGGCGCCGCGAGCTGGCACGAGTCCGGTTTGCAGCGAGCCTGTGTCGTCCGCCTGGCCGTGGACCCGAGCGGGGACACCGACACGCTCTACGCGATCGTCGACAATCAGCTCGCCGTCTCGTTCTACCCCGAGCCCAGCGGCATGGTGTTCATTGGCACCGTTCCGTTTTCGACTCTGTGGGTCTCGAGAGACGGCGGCCTGACGTGGTCGAACAGAGAGGTGTCGAGCGGT